>NC_013517.1:2525052-3156315 GCF_000024405.1 Sebaldella termitidis ATCC 33386
ACTTCATTACTTCTATTTTATAGGGTATTGTTACATTCAGCCCTTTCAGCTTTCCTTCTCTTACTTCATCCAGCAGTTCTTTTATATCCTCTGTTTTTCTTTCATATAATTCATATTTCCCTTTTATTCCTGCTTTCTGAAAAAATAAATTATGAATTGTCTCAGAAAAGCTATGTCCCAGCTGTTCACCCAGCAATCCGAATTTTTCCATACTTCCTCCTTAATCTTTTCCAGTTTATTTTAAACCCTGCAGCTGTTCCAGTTCATCAGACGTAAGCTCTCTGTATTCACCGGGAGCCAGGTTTTCATCCAGTCCGAGATTTCCCATTCCGGTACGTTTCAAAAAAAGTACTCTGTTCCCCACACATTTAAACATACGTTTTACCTGATGATACTTTCCTTCTGAAATTATTATATATACTTTATCCTCAGTAATAAATTCCACCTTTGCAGGCTTTGTCGTAAAGGTTTCCAGTTCTACGCCGTTTTCCAGAATTGCGGCCTCCTCTTTTGAAAGAGTTTTTTTTAATTCGACATAATATCTTTTAGGAACATGCTTCTTCGGAGATAAAAGCTCATGAGCCATCTTTCCGTCGTTAGTCAGTACCAAAAGCCCTTCTGTATCCTTATCCAGCCGTCCTACGGGGAAAAGTCCCACTTTTGTAAGCGGCTCCTCGAGAAGATCAAGCACTGTCCTGTGTCTTTCATCATCGGTTGCTGATATTACATCCTGCGGTTTATTAAGCATTATATATAAAAATTCTTTAAACTCAATTCTTTTACCGTCAAAGGCTACGAAATCATTATCCTCGTCAATATGTGTTTTTGCTTCTGTTACTACCTCATCATTTACACTTATTCTTTTTTTCTTTAAAAGCTCCTTTACTTCCTTCCTCGTTCCAATTCCTGAATTTGCCAAAAATTTATCAATTCTCATTCTTTCACCGTTCTCCGCAATTTATATTTTTATGTCTGATCTGTAATTCCCGAGTATTTTCATATAGCTCATCTGGACTTTTATATTTTCAAAGGCTCTTATTACATTTTCATCATTCAGATTTCCTTCAAAATCTATATAAAAGTAATATTCCCATGCTTTATTAGGAATAGGTCTTGATTTTATACTTACCATATTCAGATTTTCTTTTGAAAAAATCTCAATCAGCTTAAAAAGTGATCCTGCCTTATGTTCTATTGTTGTAACTATACTTATTTTGTTGCTTTTTTCGGATATCTTCATGCTTTTACTTATTATTATGAATCTTGTATAGTTTTCCTTATTATTGTTAATCCCTTCTGCCAGCAGTTCAAGATCATATATATTTTTTGTCTTTATATTAGCAATACAGGCATTTTCATTATTATCTTCTTTTTTTATGAATTCGGCTGCTATGGCTGTATTGCTGCAAGCTATGGAATTCCAGTCCGAATGTTCCTTAAGAAACTTAGAACACTGCATTAATGCCTGTTCATGAGAATATACATTTTTTATATTTTCTATTCTGCTTCCTTTTACTCCTAATAAGTTTTGCTTAATTTTATGTGATATTTCTCCGACTATGTAAATATCTTTTTCTTTTATCAGATCTATACTGTCCCTTACTTCTCCAGTAGAAGAATTTTCTATGGGAATCACGCCGTAGTCTATTTCTCCTCTTGCTACAGCTTCCGCTACCTCTTCATGAGTGCTGTATTTTTTTATTTCAGAATGCTTTTCATCCACAAGATTAAGCAGGACTTCATGTCCGAAAGAACCCGGAACACCAGTATATCCCATTTTTTTCCCTTTAAAATCTGCATTAAAATTATTATCCTTTATTTTAAATATCTTAGTCTCCTGATATTCTTTACTTACACTCATTATATCGTTAAGCATTTTTTCTATATATTTTTTTAATTTCTTTTCTTTTACTCTGTCAATGTTCTTCTTTATTACCTCTTCTTCTCTCTTGGCATCAAAGATTTTCATATTATTAGCTGCTTTATATTCTATTACATCTTCTACTATAATCATTCTTTCTTCAAGAAGTTTCACCAGTTCTTTATCTATATTATCTATTCTTGTCCTGATCTCTCCCAAATCTAATTCCGGCATTTTCCTTACTCCCTTTTCTGTATTTATCTCTTAATTATATAACAATATGATATTTTTAACAAATGTTTTGTGAAATTAATTATATAATTTTTATATAGTCAGAATATATAATTTTTCTTTTTAAGCCATTTTTCCGCCAAATATTCCACTGTCTGTATATAATGATAATATGCAGAATTTTTAATTTCATTAAAGAAGCAGTTTTACATATTTATTTATTATGCTGATATTAATAATTTCTGTCAAAAGCAGTCTTAAATTATATTATATGTCTGGACTTTCATAACTAAGATTCCATACATAAAAAAATACACATTCTTTCTGTATTTATTATAAATAAATTTTATTTTTTTAATTTGACATAATATTTTAACGATAATATAATTACAGGTAATAAGGAGGGGATAAAAATAGATTTTAAATTATTTGAAAAAACTGATATACCATTATCTGTCACTATTAGTAAGACGCTTTTTGAAAGGATCAATATAGTCGTAAAGCAGGAGGGCGTGAATAAAAGTACTGCGGTAAGAGTGCTGCTGGAAAAAGGATTGGAATACTATGAGAATAAGCTGAATAAATAAAACTGTATCTGCCTTAGTATTTTAAGCACTTAATCTTCAAAAGCCATTTTTTAAGTCTTAAGTAAAAGACGGATTGTATCAAAATAAAAAATTTTTGATATAATTCCTGTTTTTTAACATTAGTAAAAAAATCAGAAGTAAAATCAGTTAATTGATTCATTATATGCTGTAAATACCTTAGAATGAACAAAATGAGCCATCAGGCTCATTTTGTCAGAATATATATTTTTCCAAAAAACATTATTAATTCATTATTTTCAGCTTCTTACTTAACCTCACCCTCGGCCATTCCCTCCAGTACAATTTCACATGTTTTTACCTTAAATTCCTTTTTACATCTTTTTATTGCATCTTTTCCAGCATCTTTCATATTTTTATTAGAAAGACCTACTATTAATTCTTTCCCGGGACTCATGGCCATCACAGCATACGTACTTTGAAACCCGAGTGATGCACATTCTGGACTGCCGCAAGATTTTTCCGAAGCTGCCACTGCTTCACGGCGTGTATAATGATTCCATGACTTTCCCCATTTTCCTGTTTTTATATTATAAGACAGAGAACCCCATCGTTTTTCATCAGGCTTTGATGTGCTGCTCGTCATCAATACAACCTCGCACTCATATCCTCCTGCTTTCTGACATGCTGCTATTGCATTTTTCCATGCACTGTCATAAGAATCAGCAGAACCAAATTTTGTTACTTTATCATCAGATGAAATAGCAACTGCCGTATAGTAATAGCTTGCCCAGTGGCTGATACATCTGTTTGAATTGCTTTTTTGCACACAAATTTTTTCCGAAGCATATTTTGCACTTTCACCATCACTGTAATTCCATGCTGCCCCGTATTTTCTGCTGACAGGATCTATGGAAACTCCTCCGTAAGTTCTGGCTGCAGGCGGTGCAGGACATTGTCCCACCGGCATGTGCCCTCCCCCGTAACATTGCTCAAGCGGAATAAAATTCGCTTTAGAAATAAAATTAAAACTTAAAAAAACTAAAAAGAAAAATAATAACTTTCTCATACATCACCTCATAAATTTTATTATAAAAAGTATACATTATATAATGAAAAAAGTAAATTATATTTCACTTTATATAATATATTTCATTGCTTAACATATCAATATTTCAGAAAAACTAAGACTTTCTCCAATTGGAGCTTTCTACTGTCTTTAATTAAAAATAAATAACCTTATATTCCATTATATATATATAAAAACTTGAAATCAGATTATTTCATGCTAAAGATAGCCGCTCTTTAATTTAATCAAAGATAAATATTCCTGTTGTATAAATTATCTTATATATTTATCTCTTATTTCTTCTGTTAACAATTGGATTTAGCAGATAACTATGCTATAATTTATTGAGAAAAAGCAGCTGTAATAGCCGCAGTCTTAAGCTTGTGTATTTTTCATACATTAATATCCGACGGAATAAAAATTCATATAAATCTCATAATTGACACTGTATCATTTTAGATCTAAATGACTAAAAGAAACTGATCTTATACAGAATTTCTACAAAAATATTATATTATTATGAATAAATAAAATTAATTCAAAATATGCCAAAGAATCATAACATTCACAAAGGCTTATAACAAAGCTGCACAGGCTGCTTCACAATAAATATTACTGCATAAAATAATTAAATATGAAGGAGAATTAGAATGAGTAAATTTGAAAATGCGATGAAACTTATGGAAGAACGTTGCGGAAACGACAAAGAAGAGCTTATTGCCGTCGCAACAATATCACTGACTCCGGACGCTGCCGGTAATCCTCGTCCTGCTGCACGTATGGTCTGTGCATATTATGAAGACGGTGCATTTTTTATTTCTACAGATGCTAAAAAAAATAAAATGCTTCAAATCGAAAAAAACAACAATGTTTCTGTTGGCGGATTAAACTGGTATACCTTTCAAGGAACAGCTGAAAATCTTGGCTGGGTCAAAGACGAGAAAAATGCGGAAATCAGAGCAAAATTCAAGAAAATTTTTGACTGGTTTGATGAAGTCGGCGAAGAAGATAATCCGGACTCAATTGTTTTACGTATAACCCTCACAGAAGGTACTATTATTGATCATGAAAAAAAATACGGCGAAATGCAATATGAAATTGATCTTATTAACAAGACCGCAAAGTAAATAAATTTATAAACTCTAAATATTCTGCTAAAAAATTGAAACTTTTCAAATACTATATATTTAAAGAAATATTACTGACACTCTGTGGTATTAAAGCTCCTTCCGGGGCTTTTTATAATACTCAGTCCCTAAAATATTCCTTTACTTTTATTCAGCAAATGAATTATAATCTAGGCATAATTCAAAGCTGAATTAAATCTATTCAAAGGAGAAAATTATGAGAAAGTTATTATTATTAATAGTATTGTTATTTGGAATTTTAAGTTTTCAGTCTTTAGCAGGATGCGGCGCACAAATATGCACATGTCCTTATGGCGGATATGTTACCTTTGGACAGGATTGTCCCGGTCCCAGTATTACTTATTACGGCGGAATTGCAATTAATCCTCACACAAGATCTTTTTATTCGGCATGGAACTATCGAAACGGTGAAGAAGCAGAAGCAGCTGCCTTAAAAGGCTGCGGAGGCAACAGCTGTGTTTCTACCTGGGCAAGCTCTACTTATATGGCAATAGCAATTTCAGAAGATGAAAAAAATTGGGGTTATGGTGCTTCTAATAATCAGAGTGACGCTTGGGATAAGGCAGTTAGTATGTGTCAGAAATCGGGAAAAACATGTCATGTAGCTTTGGTCGGCTATCCTAATGAAAAAGCCAGATATGTTTATTGGGGATCAGTTGCATATAATCCAGATACAGGCCAGACAGGAAAAACTTCAAATGAACTTCGAAAAAGAACAGCTGAAAATCAATCACTTGTAAATAGCGGGTGTACTTATAATCCTAATTGCTATTTTTATGCTTTTCAAACAGCTTACGGCGCATTAGCTAAAGGAGAGTCAAACAAAGTTTATTCAGGCACTTCAAATAAAAGCCTGAAAGATGCAGAAAAACAGGCTGAAAAAAACTGTAAAAAAGGAACCGGTGATAAACAGTGTAAGGCTCTGATAAGCTCGGCAAAAAATAAGAAATAAGAAAATATATAAAGCTTTTATTCAAATGAGAAAATCGTATATCAAAGCTGAAATTCAAGTTAATGAAGAGACAGAACAGTCTCTTTTTTTATCAATTTTTGAATTATTTTATAAAATTAATTTCTTATATTCTTCCTTATTTCTCTGTAACAGGCTGTATGTAAAAAAGAGCTGATTATTCCAGCTCTGATTTACTCTTTCTATTATTCTATTTTTGATACTTACCTATGTCTCATTTTTAATTAAATTGTATTTTTAAGGTGTAACTATATTAAAATCCGGTGTGAATGTATCAAAGAAAGTTAAAGCCTCCTTGAATTTTTCCACATCGCCTGCAATTTTAGCATTACCGCTTTGAATCTCCTTGTCTAGTGTAGACTGTTTCACAAGAATATTATTAAGAGCTTCTTTTGGTAATGTTAGTGTAATGTCAGCATTATTCTTAAATGAATCTACTTTTCTATACACAAGAACAGAATTTTCCATTGTAACGGTATATTTACTTTTTATATCCGGTATATCCCAATTCATAGTAATACTTGTATTCTTTGCTTTTTCACTGTTTAAACGTATCCCCATATAATCAAGAAACATGTCAACAGTCATCGCTCTGATTGTGTCAGGTGTATCTGCTCCTATACCTGCCGGAAGCTTTACTTTTCCATTTCTTAATTCAAAAGCGCCCATTAAGTATTCATTTCTCCATGTAGCATTTTCAGTCTGATATCCTAATTGTTCCAGAGCATCAGCAGCAAGATTTTTAGCCTCCTGATTATCAGGCTCAGCAAATACTACTCTGTTCATTAATTCGGCCACCCATCTGTATTCACCATTTTTATAATATTCTTTTGCTTTTTTTATTATTGATTTTGAACCGCCCATTACCTCAACATATTTTTTTGAAGCTTCTTCCGGCGGCAGAGGATTTAAATTTGCCGGATTACTGTCATACCAGCCTAAATATCTTTGGTACACTGCTTTTGCATCATGATTCACACTTCCGTAATATCCTCTAAGTGACCACTCCTGTTCCAGCACATCCGGTAATTTTATCATTTCTGCGATTTCATTCATTGTATAACCTTTATTTGCCAAATTTAATGTCTGATCATGAATATATTTATAAGCATCTCTTTGCTTTTCAAGATAAGTATTAATTTCTTTATTTCCCCATTTAGGCCAATGATGCTGTGCTATTACTACCTCTGCTTTATCACCGTATGTACTCAGCATCATGTCAATTGCTTTCCACCATTTAGCAGCATCCCTTACCTGTGCTCCCCTTAAAGTGTATAAATTATGCAGTGTATGTGTAGCATCCTCAGCAGTATTTAGCAATTTGAACTGCGGATAATACATTATCATTTCTGACGGTGCTTCTGTTCCGGGCACTAGACTAAACTCTATCTGAACACCATCTATGGTTCTAGTTTCAGTATTTTTTGAAATTATGTCAGTTGGCGCAATAAGTCCTACTGAGCCTACAGAAGTCGTTTTCCCCAGTCCGCCGTCTACCTGCCCTTTTTCTCCTCTTGGAAGCAAAGCTCCATACATATACAGTGCTCTTCTTCCCATCGCATTTCCGGCATACACATTTTCACTGACAGCTTCCTCAAGGAATCCTTCCGGAGCATAAACCTTTACTTTCCCGGATTTTACATCTTCATCTGTAATTACGCCTCGCACTCCTCCGTAATGATCTCCGTGGCTATGGCTGTATATTACAGCAACTATAGGTTTTTTAGGTCTGTTTTGATAATAAAGATCAAGTGCGGCTTTGGCAGTTTCAGCACTCATTATAGGATCAGTAATTATTAATCCTTTATTTCCTTCAACTATTGTCATATTAGAAATATCGAATCCTCTTACCTGATATACCCTGTCTGTTACTTTAAATAATCCGTTGATATTATTTATCTGAGCAATTCTCCATAAGCTTGGATTTACCGTAAAAGGAGCAGATTTTCCATTTAAAAATTCATAACTTGTTATGTCCCAGACATTATGTCCATCAGAAGACGGAATTACTAATTTTGGTAAAGTAGCAACAAATCCTTTTTTAGCATCGTCAAAATCCTGAGTATCACTAAACGGAAGCTCTTGTAAAACTTGTTCATTTTTTTCTTTTGTAAACGATGTAGCATCTTTAGATGTTTCGGCTGCAAGCAGATTAACTGATAAAACTAAAGATAATACTGCTAATTTTAGAATATTTTTTTTAATTTCCATATTTTCCTCCTAATGATTTTATTTTTAATTATTAATATTAAAAAAAATCAAGACTGCAGAATAATTTTAACGAATTATGTTTTAAGTATTTTAATTCTTCACTGGTAAAATTCATTAACAGTCTTTCATACTTTAAATGGTATTCAGACATGACTTCATTCAAAAAAATCAAACCTTTTGAAGTGATGCATATATTGCAGAATCTCTTGTCTTTTTCTGAAACTTCTTTTTTTACAAGCTCTTTTTTATTTAATGTTTTTATTACATTGCTTATTGTAGGATTAGATAATCCTAATTTTCTTGAAATACTGCCCGGCGTTTCAAAACCATTTTCACTTATAACTAAAAGTAAAAGTATCGATATCTGAGTGCTTGTGACTTCAAAACGGCTGAGGTAGCTATCAATCTTTCCGGTAATTTTTTGATGTGCCAGCATATAACTAAAAAATGTCTTTGTAGGCTCTGAATCTGTAATATTATATTTTTTTATTAATTTGTTAAGCTTTTCCAGATCAGGAAATTTATTTTTAATGCTCTCACCTCTCTTTTCATATTAGTTCTAAACATTAAAAAACATAAAATATATCTAGTTTACTAATTGATTATACAATTATATAATTTAGAAAGTCAATAACAATTTTTTTATCTGTAAATCTGTTTCTTATATCCAAAATATTTATTTCAAAATAAAATGAATGGAAGAATAATAAAATCAGCTTCTTTTTATTATAAACATGAGATTTTACAGCATTAATATAATAAATCTGCCATATAAAATTATATAAACAAAAATAAAAATTTAAGAGAAAACTTTTATAAATGGAATATATTATCTTGAGAATAGCAAAGTAATTTCTTAATAAAATCTATTAGAATCTTATTTTAGTACTCTTCCTGGAAAAGTTAGAATTTTTATATTAATTATATATGAAATATGATAAAATAAACTTATTCCAGAATGGAATATAAAATTTAGAATATAAGGAAGTGAGTAAAATGGCTTTGGAAATATACCTGAATTTTGAAGGAAACTGCTATGAAGCAGTGAGCTTCTACTCTAAAATATTCAAAACTGAAATGCAGAATGTTATGTATTACTCTGATATGCCTGAAAACCCAGACTTTCCTCTTACTGATGAAGTAAAAAAAATGGTACTTCACACTTTTTTAAATATAAACGGTACAACAGTCATGTTTTCCGATTGTCCGCCGAATATCCCGCTGAAATTCGGTAATAATACAGCATTAGTTATAAATAAAGACAATACCGAAGAAATAAAAGAACTCTTTAATGCTCTAAAAGAGGACGGAACAGTTGTAATGGATCTGCAGGAGACTTTCTGGAGCAGGCTTTATGCATTTGTAGAAGATAAATATGGAATTTTATGGCATCTTATTTATACTGGCAATTAAAAATATTATTCATATAAAAAAACCGGCTAAAATGCCGGTTTTTATCATAATCATCTATTTTATAAAAATTACAGATTGCTGTTCATGAGTATTTTCATCTGTTCCGGTGTTAGTATCTGCGAAAGTCTGTCCCTGCTTTTCAAAATAGCCTGTTTATGTGCTTCTTCCTTATCCTGCTGCGAAACATTCATATTTTCTATTTTCTGAACCTCAGTCATATATTGATCCTGAACAAGCTTTATCTGTTTTTTTTGTTCTTCGCTAAAATCCAAATTCTGTGAAGATGACACTGCAGTTTTTACATTAGTAACTTTATTTATGGATGTTTTCGCAAATGCACTCACTGCTAACAGTGTCATCAGCGAAAACATTATCAAAATTCTTTTCATTTTCTACCTCCTGAAATGATTAGACTAATTATACTAAAAATTTCTTTGAGGCTTCTTTTTATGATCTTTATTTTTTATATAAGTTAGCTTTGTATAGCTTAATTCATGCTGTCAAATTACTTCTCCGAGCTTCTTTTTATCAGTAACAATGTATCATTTCTCGAATTCTATATCCTCATCTGTTATACTTTATTCTATACCTGCCCCTTCTGCTTTCACAGAGAAATCCCAAAGAGTCAGATTTAAATAAAAATTAGTATTAAACAGAATAAAAAACGGATATGAAATATAATTCCATGCACTAAAAATAATCTTTATCCATACTATATCCGCTGATTCAAAAAGATTTATTGCAAAAGCAAAAATAACCATAGGAAGGAAGAATAAGATTCCTGCCAAGCCTAATAATAAACTTAAAACAAAATAATCTGTCTTAAATCCATCCATTATATCCTCACTTTCACTGATACATTCACTTGCAGTTAACTCAGGATTGTCTAAATATATATAAAATGCCTGTGAATAAGCTATTCCTTTTACGATTCCGGGAATTATAAGCAGTAATCCCCATAAAAAGCTGAACAGCCCTATTAATAATTCCAGTAATAATAATCTTCCAGTTCTTTCCCTGAATCCTATAAATGTGTCTCCAATACTAAATTCCTCATATCTGGCAGCTTTCAGACATACATGACTTACTCCTATTAATACAATAATATTCAAAAAATCTAATATTAATCCTAAAATATCAGATAATTCTGAAAAGAAAAGGCTGATCATTCCGAAAACAATCAAATATACCGAAATTCCAAGCATTTTTTCCCAATTTTTTTTGTAATCATTAATTGATTTTGAAAATATTTTCCCAAATTCCATGTTAAACTCCTTCTGAATTTTTATTTAAATATATCATAAAATATTCTTTTCAGTCAATTATTTTTACCAATAAAAACAATAACCATATAAAAAAACATAACTAAAATATTAATAAATATTATCGAAAAATAATAATCAGCTTAATGAAATATAACCTTTTTATGAGCATTCATTATGATATAACTGTCCTGAAAAAACCTTAATTTTCAATATTTAATATATTATACATCACAAATATGTATCAGCTCTTTTAATGCACTATTTTTTTATAATGCATCACATTAGACCCAAACCATCTATTATAGTGATATATAACTTATTTTTATTATAACTGTTATGAATATATATCCTTAAATTCACAAAAAAAATTGACTTCTTTTTTTCAATGTGTTATATTATTTTCAAATAATGCATCACATTGAAATCGAAGGTAGGTGAGTTCTATAAAATTTACATCCCGACAAAAAGAAATAATTAAAATTGTAGAGAAGAATCAGCCTGTTACCGGCGAAGAAATAGCACAGATCCTGAAGATGAATAAATCTACACTGCGATTAGATTTTTCTGTATTAACCAAGTTCAATATACTTATAGCAAAACCTAAAATTGGTTATTCTCTGGCAGGCAGCCACTTCCACTATTTTTCCAAAGAAGAGATAAAAGAACAGGATATCTCCGAAGTTATGGAAGTCCCTACACTTATAAACCACGATACAAACATAAAAGATGCAATAATAAATCTGTTTATGTACAATACAGATATTTTATATGCTGTAGATAACAACTCCCTTGTAGGTGTGGTCACTAAAAAAGATCTTTTAAAAATAAGCATAAACGGAAAAGATCTGGAAAAAATTCCTGTTAGTCTGGTTATGACCAGAATGCCTAATATTATTTATCTGTACTCCAAATCATCTATTTATGACGGCATTCAAAAACTGAATTATCACCAGATTGACAATATTCCCATAGTAAAAAGCATGGAAGAAAACGGAAAAAATATCCTGAAAGTTATAGGCCAGTTTTCTAAAACTACAGCCTGTAATCTATTTTTTGAACTACTTGACAAATAGGAGGAAGCATGGAAAAAATATATATATATTCTATATCGGATTCAGTCGGAGAGACTTCTGAATCAGTGATAAAAGCTGCGTTATGTCAGTTTAATTATACTAATTATGAAATCAAAAAATATTCATTTGTCAGTACTCTTGAAGAGTTAAAAATTATACTGGAGGAAAGCAAAACACATAAATCCATATTTTTTTACACATTAGTAGAAACAGAGCTTGTTAATTATATAAAAGAATTCTCAAGAAACTATGAGATAAAAAATGTGGATTTACTTTCAGAAGCATTGAATTCAATAGCCGGAGTGCTTAATATGGAACCCAAAAGAGAGCCCGGAATACTGAGAAGACTTAATATGAGTTATTTTGACAGAATAGAGGCAGTAGAATTCGCTGTAAAATATGATGATGGAAAAGACCCGCGCGGCTTTATGCTGGCTGATATAATTCTTCTTGGAATTTCCAGAACCAGCAAAACACCGCTCAGCCTGTATCTTGCCAATAAGAACTATAAAGTGGCTAATTTCCCTGTGGTACCCAATGTTCCGATACCAAAGGAGCTTATTAAGGCTTCTCCGGAAAAAATATTCGGACTTACCATATCACTGGATAAAGTTCACGCAATAAGACGGGAAAGACTGAAAACTTTGGGATTTACCTCGCAGTCCTCTTATTCGGACAAGGAATCTATACTTGAAGAAATCGAATATGCGAATGAAGTAATCAGAAAAATAGGCTGCCCTGTTATTGATGTGTCAAATAAAGCCATCGAAGAAACAGGAGATGTAATTTTAAGTTATATAAATAAAGATAAAGAAGATTAGACAAAAAAGCGGTTCTGTACTTTTCTTTCTACAGATGCTGGCAGGATATTGACAGTTTGAATGTATTTAGACAAAACACTAGGAGGTTTTAAATATGAAACTTATTTATCAGTTTAACGAGGGTAATAAGGATATGAAAGATATCCTTGGCGGCAAAGGTGCCAATCTTGCAGAAATGACTTCATTAGGACTAAATGTACCTCCGGGTTTTACTATCAGCACAACGGCGTGCAGAAAATATCTGGAAGATAATGTCCTTTGGTTGGAATTAAAGGAAACTGTTCTTTCTAACCTCAGACTTTTGGAATTGAAAACGGAAAAATCATTTTTAGGAAACAGAAATCTTCAGCCTCTTCTCCTTTCTGTGAGATCAGGTGCTCCAAATTCAATGCCCGGAATGATGGATACTATACTAAATCTTGGTCTGAATGATACTTCGGTAAAGCTCATGGCAGATTTTACCAGCAATGAAAGATTTGCTTATGATAGTTATCGCAGATTTATCGAAATGTTTTCCAATGTTGTAGCTGAAATTCCAAGAATTGAATTTGAGAAGCAGCTGGAAAGTGTAAAAATAGAAAAAAATTATAATTCTGATTCTGATTTGACAATTTCAGACTTAAAGTTACTTATTGAAAAATACAAAAAAATATATTTTGATTTTGAAAAAACAGAGTTTCCGGAAGATCCTACAAGACAGCTTTTTCTTGCTGTTGAGGCTGTTTTCCGTTCATGGAACAATCCAAGAGCAATAACATATAGAAATCTTCATAAGATATCACATGATATTGGTACTGCTGTAAATATACAATCTATGGTTTTTGGAAATATGGGGAAAACTTCAGGAACAGGTGTTCTTTTTTCAAGAAATCCCATAAACGGAAATGATGAGCTTTTCGGTGAATACCTTATGAATGCACAGGGTGAGGATGTAGTAGCCGGAATCAGAACTCCGCTTGAAATAAGTGAACTTAACAAAGAATTTCCGAATATATATAAAGAACTTTTTGATACTTCAAAAAAACTTGAGCTTTATTTTAAAGATATTCAGGATATTGAATTTACTATAGAAAACGGGAAGCTTTACTTCCTGCAGGTAAGAAATGCCAAAAGAACTCCTTTGGCTGCGGTTAATTCAGCATGTGAGTTTGTAAGTGAAGGCCTTATTGATAAAAAGGAAGCTATAAAAAGAATCAGCTCTAAAGATATTGAAAATCTGCTTCATCCTGTTTTTGACGATGCATATCTGAAAAAATCAAAAGTAGTAGGCAAAGGTCTCGCTGCTTCTCCCGGAGCTGCTTCAGGAAAGGTATATTTCAGTCCGGCTGATGTAACTATTGCCAAGAATAAAGGTGAAAAGGTTATACTTGTAAGAGAAGAAACTTCTCCGGAAGATATTGAAGGAATGCTTTATTCTGAAGGAATCCTTACTTCAAAAGGGGGAATGACATCACATGCGGCTGTAGTAGCAAGAGGAATAGGAAAATGCTGTATTACCGGATGTGAAGATATTGCATTTAATAAAGATGAGAAATATATTGTCATAAATGATGTAGTTATCAAAGAAGGAGATTTTATCTCAATTGACGGAAGCACAGGAAATATTTATCTGGGAGAAATTCCAAAAGTAAAGCTCGATACCAATGAGAATTTTAAAATTCTTCTGAAATGGCTGGATGAATTCAGAAAAATAGGAGTAAGAGCAAATGCCGATACTCCAAATGATGCAATGCATGCTAACCAGTTTAATACTGACGGAATAGGACTATGCAGAACAGAACATATGTTTTTTAATAAAATAAGAATACCTATTGTAAGAAGTATGATACTGGCAAATTATGAGGATGAAAGAAAAGAATATCTGGATGAGCTTCTAAAGTTTCAGAGAGAAGATTTTGTAGAAATTTTCAAACTGATGGATAATAAACCGGTAACTGTAAGACTTCTGGATCCGCCTTTGCATGAGTTTCTTCCTAAAACTGACGTGGAGATCAAAAACCTTGCAGCTTCAATGGGACTTACCATGAATGATATGCTCTACAGAATAGAAAATCTGAAAGAGAGTAATCCTATGCTCGGTCACCGTGGATGCCGTCTGGCTATCACTTTTCCGGAAATATATAAAATGCAGGCAAGAGCTATCATAGAAGCTGCTGTTATTTCCAAGGAAAACGGAATTAATATAAATCCTGAAATAATGATACCTCTTGTATGCGACAAGAAGGAACTGAAATTTATAAAAAACCACTTGGTTGATGAAATAAATAAAGTGTTTAAAGAAAAAAGCAACAGCGTGGAATATCACATCGGTACTATGATAGAAATACCAAGAGCGGCACTTCTGGCTGATGAAATTGCAGAAGAAGCTGACTTCTTCAGCTATGGTACTAATGATCTCACACAGATGACTTTCGGATTTTCACGTGACGATTCTAATAAATTCTTATTTGACTATATGAATCACGATGTTTTTAGCACTAATCCATTCTCTACCCTTGATAAAAAAGGTGTGGGAAAATTAATAGAAATGTCGGCACAGCTTGGCAGAACAACAAATAAAAATATAAAACTTGGTATATGCGGAGAGCAGGCGGGAGATCCTGAAGCCCTGGAATTATATTCCAAATTAGGCATTACTTACCTCTCATGTTCACCGTTCAGAATACCTCTGGTTAAACTGGCACTTGCCAAGTTAGCTATAAACCAGGACTCTGCAGGACAGAGCATTACAAATTAGTTTTTTCTTTTAAAAAATAAATTCACCAAAAGCCTAATTTTTTTAAAGAAAATTATGTTTAAGAATTATACGGGATCCCTTATTTGTCATCCTAAAATATGTTCAAACAGCTTATTTGGCTGTATTAAAGATGATATACCTGTATATTCTTGCCGAAAGTGCTGTATTCTTCCGATGAATACAGCCTTTTTAATTTTACTGATATTATATATATCATTCATATTGAAATAAAATATAAGATTTTATGAATACACTCTTATTTGACTGTTTCTGATTTTTTTGTTATTATTTACTATAAAATATAAAAAAGAAAGGTGAATATATGAAAGACACATGGAATCCTGACTTATACAAAAATAACCACTCTTTTGTCTATGACTATGGAAAAGATCTTTTAGCTCTTCTTGATCCTAAAGACGGAGAAGTAATATTAGATCTGGGCTGCGGTACCGGCGAACTCACTTTCGAAATATCAAAGAAAACCCGTTTTATTACTGGTATTGATGCTTCTGAAAAAATGCTGTCCAAAGCAAAGAAGAGCTACCCTGATATTGAATTTTTAAATATAGATGCTCTTAGTATGGACTACCGTAATAAATTTGACAAAGTATTCTCAAATGCTGTATTCCACTGGATTTTTGAACAGGAAAAATTTTTGAAAAATATATATAATTCTCTTAAGCCTGGCGGAAAACTTATTTTTGAAATGGGCGGCAAGGATAATACTGCTGTCATTATGCTTAATTTGAAAAAGGCTTTGATAAAAAGAGGCTTTAATAAAAATGCTGAAAAGCAGGTTATGTTTTTTCCTTCTGTGGGAGAATATTCTGCACTTCTTGAAAAAACAGGCTTTACAGTTAGATATGCACTTTATTTTGACAGAGATACTGTACTTAACGGAAAAGACGGCTTGAAAAATTTTATAAACATGTTTCATAATTCATATTTTGATGACATTGATGAAAACCTGAGAAATGAAATTATACAGGAAGTAGAAAACAATGTAAAACCTGTTCTTTATAAAGACGGGGTATGGTATGCCGATTACAAAAGACTTCGCATAATTGCAGAAAAAATTATATAAAACTAAAAGCAAAAAGGAGCATGTTTCCATAAGAAAACATGCTCCTTTTTATAATTTTTATTTTGTTCTATTCTGTCAGTACACTTTTCCCGGAAAACCAAAATTTCCCGTCTTCAGTAAACCATAATTTAAGAATAATAATTGCCTCAAAAATAAAGAGTACTGCACTTACCCATCCTAAAATATCTGCTCCTGTTTCGATCATCATATCATAAATCAGATATAATCTCAGTATAAGATATAATGTGTACATATACAGTCCTGCTTTTTTTCTTTTTTGTATCAGAATTCCAAATAATAATCCTGATCCGTAAAGCAGAAAACTCAGCAGTGAGTATATAAGAAATAGCCTGAATACATTCGGAGGCTCTACATTATAAATTCCCATTTCCTCATAATAAAGTGCCATATTTCTCGGAGTCAGAATCAGCATCATAAAATTATTTGCCAAAGAAAGAATACAAAGTATTGCTGATATTATTACCAACGGTTTCCACTGACTTGCTATTTCATATTCCCTGTAACTCTGCATAACCACAACCTCCATTTTATTTTCCCTTTTATGTAATTTATTATTATTACTTATATTTATTTATCAAGATATTCTTTTAGACCCTGATCCAGTGTATATTCAGGTTTCCAGCTGGTATTTTTCAGTAACTTATTATTATCCAGCCTTGAATTTCTAATATCCCCTTTTCTTGCTTCCTTATGAAAAGCATCTTTTTCATAGCCTGAATATTTTTTCATAGTATTAAAAAGTTTTAAAATAGAAATATCAGTATTGGTAGAGACATTGAAAGTTTCATTTTTTATATCTTCTGTAGCACATATATAATTAGCTCCGGAAACATCCTTTACATAAACAAAATCTCTTGTCTGAAGTCCGTCACCCTCTATAAAAATATCCCCGTTTGCCTTTATCTTATCGTTAAATATAGAAACTACCCCTGCTTCTCCATGTGCACTCTGTCTTGGTCCATACACATTGGCATATCTTAATATCACATAATTAACACCAAAAAGTCTGGAATACATTTTTATATATTCTTCTCCTGTAAGCTTCGACAATCCGTAAGGTGACAGCGGAGCTGTTTTATTAGCCTCTCTTGAAGGCACTTCCTCCGGAATGCCGTATACTGCTGCAGTACTTGAAAATACAATTTTTTCAGTATTATATTTTTTACATAATTCCAGAATATTTATTAATGCTGTTATATTTTCCTCAGCATCATATAATACATCTTCCACAGATGAAGAAACACTGACCTGTGCTGCAAGATGAATCACATAATCAGGTTTTTCATTTTTAAAAAGCTCTTCCAGTTTTTCCCTGTCTCTTATATCTATATTAAAAAATTTTATATTTTTTCCGTTGATATTATCAATATTTCCTGTTACCAAATTATCCGCTGCTATCACCTCATAGTTATTCAAAAGAAATCTGTCTGCTACATGGGATCCTATAAAACCTGCCCCGCCTGTTATCAGTACTTTTTTCATTTTCTATCTTCCTTTCCCTAAAATAACCGTAGTTATTGTATTTAGTATTATCATAAAATCAAATATTATATTATGATGCTTTATATAGTAAAGGTCATATTGCAGCTTAATATATGAATCATCTATGGTAGAACCATACTGATACATTATCTGCGCCCATCCTGTCAATCCCGGCTTTACTGTATGTCTAAGATTATAGTAAGGAATTTCTTTTTCCAGCTGCTTTATAAAAAACTCTCTTTCAGGTCTTGGACCTACAAAGCTCATATCTCCCCTTATTACATTCCACAGCTGAGGAAGCTCGTCTATTCTCGTAAGCCTCATAAATTTACCAAATCTTGTTATTCTTGCATCATTTTTCTGTGCCCACTGAGGACCGTCTTTTTCTGCATCCTGTGCCATTGATCTGAATTTATACATATCAAACGGTCTGTTCAGTTCTCCGATACGTTCCTGTACGAATAAAACAGGCCCTTTTGAACCAAGCTTTACTATTACTGCCGCTATGAGCATTAACGGCAGGCATATTGTTCCTATTACCACAGCCATTAATATATCCAAAAGTCTTTTTACCCTCATATTGAAATTATTATAGTAAATTTCAAAACCGTCATTTTCAAGGAACCATTTTTGATCAAGATCACTGATGGGAAGCTTCATTTCCAGATTTTCATAAAAATTCAGATAGTTATAAAACTGAAGACCTTCAAGCTTGTAATTAAGTAAAATTTCCACAAGCTTTGTATCATTCAAAAGAGTATCCGTAAAATCAACGATTATGTCAGGCTTTAGTCTTCCATACTCGGATTTCAGCGCTTCTATAAAGTTCTCTTGTTTATTGTCAAGAACTCCCAGAAAACGATACTGCTCACCCTTCTTCAAAGTTTTTATAAGCTCTTCCTGATAATCATTTACCCCTATAAAAAGTACCTTTAATTTATCCACAAAAACACTTAAAACCAAATATTTAAATAACATCTGAAAGAATAAGATAAGACCGAATACTATTATTCCCTGATTAAAAGTAAACAGCTTTGCAAATAAAGAAAGTACAAATAAAAAAGCATTCAGAAATACAGCCATTAACATATCCGAATTTCTGTATCTGCTGCTGCTCATATCGTATATATTGAATATATAATATAAACACGCTGAAAATATAAAAATGGCGATATTTCTGCCGCCCAGACTATCCCCTATCAACATGAGGCAAAAGAAATAAACCACTATGTTTAGTATAAAGAATAAATATGCAAAATTTTTTCTGACTCCGCTTATACTCATTTTTTCTCCTATTAATTAATATTTTATAATTTTTTTCTTATAAATCAGAGGTTTTTTCTTGTTCCTTCCAAAATATAAAAAATAAAACAGTACATTGTTTTAAAAAGTGACAGTTTCTCATATTTTCTGTATATTTTCCACTGAAATTTTACTACTTTCAGCTTGTTGCTTGATCTCGAATTATCTAAGACTCTGTAATAAGCAAGCATTTCATCCAGACCGTAGGCTTTTTTTATATCTCTTACCATTGAAAGCCATAATATATAGTCCTCACTTTTTTCTGCTTCGGCAAAATATCTTTTTCCGGTTTTTTCAGTATCGTATATTACTGTCAGACACCCCATCATATTGGTTTTCAAAAGCATATTATAAGTTATTTCTTCTTTCACATGTATTATTTTCTTTTCATTACCTTCACGGTCAACCCTTGCATATGCAGTACAGGAAATTGCAGCATCATGTGCTTTCATAAAATTTATCTGTCTTTCCAGCTTTTCTTTCTGCCACATATCATCACTGTCTAAAAATGCTATATATCTTCCTTCCGAGCTTTCTATACCTTTGTTTCTTGTTTTGGTTACACCGGAATTTTTTTCATTTTTCAAAAGCTTTATCCGTTTATCTTTATCGGAATATTCTTTTACTATATTATAGCCGTTATCCGCCGAGCCGTCATCTATTACAAGCAGCTCCCAGTTTTCATATGTCTGTGCCAAAACAGACTCCACAGCATCTTTTATGAATTCTTCCCCGTTATACAGCGGGGTTATTATTGACACCTTATCTATTTCTGACCACTTCCTCTTTTATAATCTTATACAGTCTTTCCCTGTTATTCTTGTCTGTATATTTAAAATACCTGCTTCTTAACTGTCTGTACTTATCAGAAATTTGAAAATTATCAGAATACATCTCTTTTATTTTCGCTACACAATCTTCTATAGTGAAAACCGCTTCTCCGAATAAATCCTTTTCAAGACTGATATAAGAACCCAGTAGCTTCTCGTATTTTTCCCTGTCAAACTGAAAGAATAACACAGGCTTATTCAGATAGTAAAAATCAAATGCCATACTTGAATAATCCGTTATCAGCATACTTCCTGCAGTTATTTCATTCTGTATATCAGCTTCTTTTGGCAGAAGTACGATATTTTCCCCGCTTATCCCGCTGCTAAAACTTCCTAAATGCTCATGCAGCAGCTGATGTATGTATATATTCATAACAATATTATTTTCTTTCAAAAAATCCTGCAGTTCTTTATTTTTTATTAATCCTGTTATATTTTGAAAATAATCTGTTTCTTCTATCGAAGCTTTGTCATTTTTTACCCAGGGTCTCCATGTAGGCATAAAAAATATTTTATTGCCTTCACTTTTATTATCAAGTGTGTCATATCTTGGACTGCCTATAATAAAAATTTTACTGTTATCTATTTTCCAGCCTTCATGTTTTATATTTTTTTCATATTCAGCATCTGCTGTATTAATATCATATGATGTGATAAGACGTTCCACCATTTTTTCCAGTTTGGGATTCATCGGCTGTCTTTTTTTCAGAGCCACTGTTCCGTGATTCAAAAATACTTTTACTGTTTTATAGTGAAATCTGTTTATCAAAGGTACTGCAAATAAGTACGGTACTATATCGGCAGATATTGAATGTGAAAATAATACTGCTTTTGAATTCATAAAATAAAGATATGATTTTATACTGCCCCTGTCCAGCATTTTTCCGTTTACCTGCTTTCGCGCAGAAGAATTTTTGTTAATAACCCAGTATGTCTCGATATCCTTCTTTTCATTCAGATATTCAAACATTGCCTTTCCGTTGTCCACATAAAGCTCTCCGGCACTTCCCCCGGTAAGCCATATATTTCGTCCTTTAAATCTGTATTTTAAAATAGGATAGAGAAAAAAAGCTATTATCATATTCAGCAAAAATATCATTTTCTTCATTTTCTCTCTCCGATCTTATATTCCTTATACCCTCTCATTCTACCCTTAAATACATGATAATAATATCTTCTCTCTTTTGAGATAATCATACCCCCGATACTTCTTATCATTTTTTTCAAATATTTTGAGAAATATTTCTTATTTTTTCTGAGCTTTACTTCTTTTTTTACAAGGGCTCCGTAACCCAAAGCATATCTGTATGCTCTCTCTACATCATCATAGTTCCCTTTTTTAGCAGGGTGGTATATTATTTCATCAGGAAAATATCTTCCCCGAAAACCTTTATGAAGCAGCTCCAATACATAGTCTGTTTCCTCGCCGCTGCCGAAATATGCCCCTACTCCGAGATCTGCATCAAATAATATCAGATCTTCCAGCTTATAGTTTACAAAAAAAGTTATGGATTTTACAGTTTCTTCTACGTTACTGTAAGTTATTTCCGCTTCTTCTGTTGCCATTACTCCTGTTCCGTAATCTTTTCCCCGCTCCAAAGTTCTGCAGGAAAAAATTTTGTATTCTTTATTCTCCTCAAAAAACTTAACTACCTTTTCCAGAATATCTTCCGGATATTCACAATCATCATCCGGAAAAGCTATAATATCACCGTCTGCTATTATAAGTCCTTCGTTTCTGTTCAGACTAAGCCCCCATTCGCTGCTCTTTATGTACTTTATATCCAGATGCTTCTGAAATCCTTCTATTATCTCGGTTATAAAATCTCCTGCATTCTGATCCAGTACAATTAACTCAAAATTCTTGTAAGTCTGGCTTTCAAGGCTTTGTAAAAATATTATCAGCTCATTACGTCTGTTGATTGTAGGCATTATTAAAGATATCTTCAAATTAAAAACCTCCTATTTTATGTCTACATTTATCATATATGGAAAATGATCGCTTAAAGTGCTCCAGTCCAGATATTCATCCTTTATGAACTTACTGCTTCTCAGATTCCAGTTATTTGTCTTATCTCCAAAAATATAATCTATTCTTGGTTCATCAAATAAATATGTATCATTCCATTCTTTTATTATCTGCTGGTAATATTCCGTCGTAGGCAGCAGATTAAAGTCGCCTGTCAAAAACTTTACATCACCGGGAAATTCTGCCGTGATATTTAGTAATGCTTCCATTTCTTTAGGCTTTATATTAGGATTATAATCTAGATGTGTATCTATTATAAGTACTTTTTTAGAAAAAATCTTCTCATCTATCTGTGCAGCAATTACCTGACGTTTTTCCGCTCCTATTGAAGGAAGCTCATATTCAAAAATCTTCTCTATGGGATATCTTGACACGAAACCTATTCCAAACTCGCCGGAATCATAATCTCTTGATTTTTTAAAGTAATAATAGCTGTAATTCAGTTCTTGTGCTATATCCTTTACAATATCATTAAAGTTACTTCTTTTGGTGTAATAGTCCACTTCCTGCAAAGAAATAAAATCCGGATCAAACTTTTTTATGTTTCTTCCTATGGTAGTTCCGTTGGCCAGTCTGCCGCCATATATATTATATGTCATTATTTTCAAATTTTTTGCCTCCAGGATGTATGTTAAGAAAAACAATACTGTAATTATTTTTTTCATTAAAGTTACCTCTTTTTCAAAGTATATCTAAGAAAGATTTTTATTAGCTTAACCCCTTTTTTTATGCCGTGCAGATGCTTTGTTTCCATGAACATACTAACCTTCATGCTGTTCCAGCTGTCATTCCACCAGTGTATTCCATATGTATTTTCAGTTATACATTCATCTGTATATGTTTCGCTGAAATGATAAGGATAAAAATATTCTTTCGGGTATAATTTCATATCTTCGTTTTCAATATATCTGCCTCCGGCTTTCAGTCCGAAATCTCTTTCAAGGATATAAGTAAATATCTTTGGTATTGTCCACAAAGGCTTTTCCCATATTTCATTATCATAAAACTCTATTACCTTCTTCAGAAAAATATGTCCTTTTACAGTACCAAATATCCCCACACTTACATTTTTTTCATCTTCATATCCTATAAAAAATTTATTTTTCAGTAACCCGTCTATGTTTTTTATTATTTCCATGTCTATATCCATATATATTCCGCCATGCTCATACAGGTGAAGTACTCTCACATAATCAGATATATATGCCCAGAGCTTTTTTTCATAACAGGTTCTGAAAAATCTGTTTTCATTTATATATTTACTTAAATTAAAATTAGATTCATTTATCTCTATTATATCATATTCCGGTAAGTTTTTCTTCCACGAATTGTAACATTTATGAAAAATCTCAGGCTTTTCTTTATCACCCATCCAAATGTAATAGATCTTCTTTTCTATCATTATAAGCTCCTTTTATTCTAAAATACATATTTTCCAATATCTGAACTGTTATATAGAGTACTGTATAAAATGTCATTCCCTTTATCAATCCGCTTCCAAAAAATGATCCTCTTGGTATATAAAAAAGATTTGGTATAAAATATGCGGATACTAAGAGCATACATCGGCTTTTAGTAACATACTTTTCATATTTTATAATTATATATCCTAATAATATTGATCCTATTATCAGCCATACATATCCCAGATCATAAAATTCCGCTATATAATTGGAACCTATCCCTTCACCCCTGAGGTATGCTCCGGGATTCAGATAGTAAGTAAGTCTGTCTGCAAGAGAATTCGTCGTATTCAAAGTTTCCGCAGACTGCGGTGCAAATCCAAAAAGTCCCTGTAAAATATACGGATATGTTTTACTTTCGTGAATATAGTCCTTAAATTGTATAAGATAACCCAAAACCAGATAGCTTACACCCTGAGAATGTAAAAAATCAAATATTCCATTTATCAAATCAAGTGAAAATACCTTTTTACTTCTTACAGACACCAAAATCTGGGAAAATACCATGGTAAAAACCCCGAGCTTTATTACAGTTCCGAATTTTATTTTTGTACCGTATACTTTGTAATAATACCACATTATGAATAAAAGCTGGGTCAGGAATACAGATCTGGCACCTTTCATTGAATCTATAAGCTTTACCAGAAGGTATAAAGAACCTATTGAAATAAACTTCTTTTTTGACGGTATTGATATCAGAAAAATCAGGAAACCTATTGTCATAATAGTTCCCGACCCTTTGGTGAATGCAGGATAATCTATATTTTTCAGTACTCCGGTATAATATGCCTCATACCCTACCCGAAGAATCAGTCTCAGCTGTATCAGCATTTTAGCTAATATACCGGGCAGACTTATCAAAAATAAAATAATTCCTGTTTGTGTAAAAAATGGTCTTGTTTCCAATTTTACCCCTAAATGCAGTTCTTTTTCATTTAATATTGATACGGCAAATCCTAAATGAGTAAAAAGAAGTATCAGTATGAAGACCTCCAGAATCTCATTTCTTATACTGTAATAAAAATAATAGTTTGCAAATTTAGTCGCCCATCCAAAAGTTCTATATCCGATTATATCAAGAAACACTCTGGTAAAATTAAATAAAAAGAGTGTGTACAAAAAAATCATATACGAATTCAGCCAGTCTAAATACATTTTTGCTGTTAATATTGTATATATGTATAATACAAGCAATACTGCCTCCAAAAATTTCATGCTGTCCGAATTTTCGCCGGCTGTAAAAATATTTGTCAGTATCAGGACAAACATTATTACAAACACATGAAATATCAGAAATAATACTTTATTGTGTTTCATTTGGGCTCCTTTTTTATCATTAATCTGATAATAATATATCCATTATTTCTAAAGTATTTCTTTGACCATATTTTTTCAAATATTCTGGAATCTTTTCCATCTTTCTGCTTTGCTCCAGTTTATTCAAATATTCAAAATCTTCTTCTTTCAATATCCTTACACCGTAAAAGTAATATTCGTCATACTTAAAATCAGATTTTTCTATAAAGTCTGTGTAAGCTTTTCCATGCAGTTTATTTTCTTTATAATTCCCATAAATTATCATATCGTCATATATGAGCTTTAACTCTCCGTTACCATTATCGAATGTATTTTCATATATTACATTCCCGTTTTTATCCCAGTTAATAACAGAGCCGTGTCGCTTTCCTTCTTCATAATTTAACTCAAAATGTTTTAAATCACTATTTTCATAATATGAAAGATATTTCCCATGTAGCTTTCCTTCTTTTAGTTCAAAGGAACATTTTTTTCCCTTAACTTTACCATTTAACTTCTTATTTTCAAATTTATAGGTAAAATCAGGATAAATAAAAACTATACAGTCAAATTCATTTTCAAGTATCATAGCATCTTTTGATCTAAGTATCTTCAATTCTTTTTCTTTTTTTATTTCTACTACTATACCATTTTCATAATTTCTTGTAATAATCCAGTTATCCATAAAAGTTTTTATATATTTACCAGTTAATTTTCCATCTTTCATCTCACCATTTTCAATTCTGTTATAAAATCTCCCTGTATACGGATTTTCATCTTTTCCATAAGAAAAAATATAAACATCATCCGAATCAATATTATATCCATTAAAAGTTTCTATTCCACCTTCAGTAAGTTTCCCAAAAATATAGTTATTTATAAACTTTTGTTCTTTATAGTGTTCCAAAATGCGGTCTTTTATAATCTCAAAGCTGCTCTTTTCTCTATTATTTCCAAATACAAATACTCCAAATAATATCATAACTAAAAATACTTTTTTCATAATACCTCTTATTTTCTATGACTCTCCCACTTTTCCAAAATATCTTCAAATATTTCCGTCTCACTCTGGAGACTCAGATTATAAATACAGTAGTCCTTCTCTTTGCGAAACCATGTCATCTGTCTCTTGGCATATCTCCTTGACTCCATTTTTATTTTGTCCACAGCTTCATCAAGCGACAGCTCCCCGTCAAAATAAGAAAATAATTCCTTGTATCCTATTGCACTTATTTTATGAAGAGAGCTGCTGTATTTGCCGTATATCTCTTCTGCTTCCTCTAAAAGCCCCTCCTGCATCATAAAATCAACTCTTCTGTCAATTCTGTCATATAATTCCTGTCTGTCCCTTAAAAGCAGAACTTTCAGAAAATTGAAATTATTTCTCTTTATATTTTTATTTTTCAAAACGCTAAACTTTTTTCCGCTCAAAATACAAACTTCTAAAGCACGCACAACCCTGACTTTATTTTTTATGTCAATCTCATTATAAGACTCAGGATCCAAAGCATAAAGCTCTTTCTGCAATTCTTCCAGAGTTTTTTCCGAAAAGATTTTCCGCAGGTTTTCATCTTTTTCAGGAAGCTCTGATATACCGTCTGTCACTGCATTTATATAAAGTCCTGTCCCGCCTGCAATAATTATATTTTCACTATTTTTTTCTTTTTCTGACAATATTTTATTTACATCTCTTTCAAAATTTCCCAGGGAATAATCTTCGTCAGGAAACACTATATCTATAATATAGTGCTTTATACCATTTGTTTCTTCCGGTTTTATTTTTGCCGTCCCTATATCCATACCCTTATATATCTGCATTGAATCTGCAGATATAATTTCTGTTTTTAGCTTTTCGGCAAGCCTTAGGGAAAGATCGGTTTTCCCCACACCTGTTGGTCCAGCTATTACTAATCCTTTCATTCTTCTCCCTTTTATACAATGTATTCAAATTCATGTGTTGCAATTACAATAGTGTCCCCATTTTTAGCTCCTGCTTTTTCAAGCTTCTCTTCCATTCCCAGAGATCTCATCATATGAAGGAAATTTACTACACCTTCATCACCATTAAATACATATTTTTTCAGAACATTATCCACTATCTGCCCCTCTACTTCAAATATACCCTCGTCTATTTCTGTTATAATCCAGTCAGATTTTCTGTTTATTATTTCAGGCAGTATTTCTTCAAGTGAATGTTCTTCCTCAAGCTCTTCCCTCGGAATTTGCTGGATCAGCTTCCAGGCCTCATTAATTACATCCTTAATTCCTTCACCTGCCAGAACAGATACCGGAAAAACTTTCTCGTAACCCATAGACTTCACAAATTCTTCAAACTCATTATATTTTTCATCATCAAAAAGCATATCTATTTTATTGGCTATAACTATCTGCTTTTTTTTCGAAAGCTTCTCACTGTAATTTTCAAGCTCTTTATTTATTTTTACGAAATCATCCTTAGGATCACGCCCGTCCATACCAGAAATATCTACTATATGCAAAATAACCTTACATCTCTCTATATGTCTCAAAAATCTGTCGCCAAGACCTGTTCCAGTATGTGCTCCTTCTATCAATCCGGGAATATCCGCTACCACAAAGCTTTTTTCATCTCCAAGCCGAACCACGCCAAGCTTCGGTTTTAATGTGGTAAAATGATAACTCGCTACTTTTGACCCTGCTGAAGATACTTTATTTATAAAGCTTGATTTTCCTACACTCGGATATCCCACCAGTGCTGCATCTGCAAGAAGCTTCAATTCCAGCTTTACTTTAAGCTCCAGTCCCTCTCTTCCGCTTTCTGCCAGCTTAGGCGCCTTTCTTATAGAGGATTTAAAATGCACATTTCCTCTTCCCCCGTCTCCTCCTTTTAAGAAAACTGCCTTCATATTTTCTTCATTTAAGTCTAGAAGAAGCTTATTAGTTTCTATATCTCTTATCATAGTTCCCACGGGTACTTTTATTATAAGATCTTCCCCGGATTTACCGGCAGCTCTGTTTTTTCTGCCGTTTTCACCATTTGAAGCAACAAATTTTTTGCTGTATTTGAAGTCTACGAGTGTATTTATATTTGAATCTGTTTCAAAAACTATATTTCCGCCTTTTCCTCCGTCGCCGCCGTTCGGTCCGCCAAACTGAACGAATTTTTCCCGCCTGAATGTGGCAGCTCCGTCTCCTCCGTCACCGGATTTCAGGTATATTATACTTTCATCTATAAACATGTGTTCTCCTTTATTTCATTATTTATGAATTTTCTTTGTTTTTATAAATATTGTTTATTATATCACATATTGCCATTAGTGTATACACTTCATATTCTCTGTATTTTATATTATTTTTTAAACAGTAAATAACAAAAAAACAATATAATATTTTTTGTTTTATTTATGTTATAAGTTTATTTTAAAGCTTTGTTTTTTCATATAACCAGATAGTTATTTTTCCTTTCTTTTTTTAGTCAAATATTACTTGATTTTCATATAAGTATTAAGTAATATCTTTCTGTTTAGCTCTGCTTACAGTTGTTAAACAGACTCATCATTTGAATATATGCAAATATTTAAACCACATCTAAATATGTCCCAATACATATTCTTTAATTTTATTTCAATTAATTTGAAAGATTAAAAAAAGATAATTGAAAGATTTCTATAAGTTTTAGATTATATAATGTGGTTGCTAGAGAAAATAATAATAGTTTTTTATTCAGACTAGACACTTAAAGTGTCTAGTTTAATTTTATAGAAAAAAATCATTCTTAATAAATATTATAATATATTTATTTTGAATGATTTTTCTTTATTTTATTTCGTCAATATTAATTTTTTTAAGATAATCAGAAACCATTTCTTTTAATTCATCATGTCTTAAAGCCATTTCTACAGTTGCTTTAAACATACCGAATTTATCTCCGGTATCATATCTTATCCCCTCATAATCATACGCATATAATTTATGACCGTCGTTTTTCATTTTAAAAATAGCATCAGTTAATTGAATTTCCCCGCCTTTTCCCGGCTTTGTTTCTTTCAGGTACTTGAATATTTCAGGTTCCAAAACATATCTTCCCAAAGCTGCAAGTCTGCTTGGCGCTTCATTTATATCAGGTTTTTCTATAAATCCTTTTACTTCCACAGTTCTGTCATCTATCTTTTTCAAAGGATCAACAATACCATATTTATTTACTTCTGTTTCAGGCACTTCCTGAACCCCTAATATATTACCTTTTCCCAGTTCCTTATGCTTATCCACCAGCTGTTTAGTAGCTGGATAAATAGGATTGTGAATAATATCATCTCCTAATACCACCACAAACGGCTCATCTCCAATGAAGCTCTCTGCACAGCCTATTGCATGTCCCAGACCTAAAGGCTGTTTTTGTCTAACGTAATAGATGTTGGCCATGTTTGATATTCTTTGAACCATTTTTAAAAAATCCTGTTTTCCCGTCTCTTCCAGTGTTTTTTCCAGTTCATATGAATAATCAAAATGATTTTCTATTGAAGTCTTATTTCTGCCAGTCACTATTAATATTTCTTCTATTCCGGAATCAACAAGTTCTTCCACTAAATACTGAAGAGCAGGTTTATCCACAATTACCAGCATTTCCTTAGGCTGGGCTTTTGTCGCCGGCAATACTCTTGTTCCTAATCCTGCTGCCGGAATTACTGCTTTTCTTATTTTTTTCATTTGTTCCTCCTAGATTATTTTTCTATATATGTTTAACTCTTTATTCATATAAAAGATATCTGTAAGCATTATAGCATAAATATTTCTTTTTATCATAATTTTATACTAAAAAAGAGAATTTCCATTCTCTTTTATTATTTATTTTCATACATTTTCTCATAATATTTTTGATAATCTCCTGATATTACTTCCTCTACCCATTTTTGATTATCAAGATACCAGATTATTGTCTTTCTTATGCCATCTTCAAATTTTGTTTCAGGATACCATCCAAGTTCATTCACTATTTTAGTTGGATCAATGGCATATCTTCTGTCATGACCTAGTCTATCCTGAACATAAGTGATTAAATTATAATTTATATTTTCCCATTTTGTTTTCAATATATTTTTATATTCTGCATTCTTCCCAGTAAGCTCTTTTATGATATCAATAACTAATTTCACTATTCTTATATTCTGTTCTTCATTAAAACCGCCTACATTATAAATTTCTCCTGCTTTCCCATTTCTAAGGACAATGTCTATGGCTTTACAATGATCTTCTACATACAGCCAGTCTCTTACATTTTTTCCGTCCCCATATACTGGTAAGGCTTTTCCTTCAAGAACATTTTTTATCATCAGGGGAATTAATTTTTCCGGAAAATGAAAAGGACCGTAATTATTTGAGCATCTTGTTATATTTACAGGCATTTTATATGTTTCAGCATAAGCTAATACTATAAAATCAGCTCCTGCTTTAGATGCAGAATACGGGCTTCTCGGATCTAAAGAAGTTTTCTCTGTAAAAAACTCTTTTCCATATGTTTGCAATTTTCTGTCAGAAGCTATTTTTCCTGCAATTTCAGATGGTATTTCCAGATTTTGCGGTTCTTCAAAATCTTTTGCCAGTGAACCATAAACTTCATCAGTAGATATCTGTAAAAACTTTACTCCTTCTTTATATATCGGATAGCCGTTTTTATCTTCTCCTGTTCTCCATGCTGCCTTAGCACATTCCATCAAATTCTGGGTTCCAAGAATATTAGTTTCCAAAAATATCTGTGGATTCTCTATTGATCTGTCCACATGTGATTCAGCTGCAAAATTCACTATATAATCAATATTATATTTACTTATTAGCTCTTTCACCAGAACCGGATCTTTAATATTTCCTTTTTCAAAATTTACTCTTTTATCTTGAATATTTTCTTTTATAGTACCTAAATTTCCTGCATATGTCAGTTCATCCAGAACTATTACTTTTATATTCTTATATAGTCTAAGCACATATTTTAAATAGTTTGAACCTATAAAACCTGCTGCTCCCGTTATTAGATAAGTTTTCATTATAATTCTCCCTTTTCTTTCATCTCTTGTAAAAATCTATCTATTGCATCTTTCCAATCTGGAATTTTTTTCCCTAGCAATTTTTCGGTTTTTTCAGATGAGAGTTTTGTATATTCTGCTCTTGCAGCCGGTAGCTTAAAATCCTTTGTTTTAGCAGTCTCCAATTTACCATTCCACCCTATTTTTTCCAAAACATACTTAGCTTGCTCAAATTTACTGCATTCACCAGAATTACTTATATGATATAATCCAAATTTACCAGTTTTAATTAGCTCCCAAGAAAATTCTGCTAAATCTTTTGAGTAAGTAGGAACAGAAACTTGATCATCTACAATATTTAATTTGTTTTTAGCTTTGCTCCAGTTTATAACCTGTTTGTTAAAATTGTTATTTGCTATCCCAAAAACCCATGAAGTTCTGATTACATATGATTTTTCATATGCATTTAAAACATCTGACTCACCCTTGTATTTAGACTTTCCATACACTGACAGCGGATTTGGAGTATCTTTTTCTGTATAAGGACTTTTTCTTTCTCCATCAAAGACAAAATCTGTGGAGTATGTCATAAATACTGCTCCTGTTTTTTTACATATTTCTGCTAATTTAGTCGGAGCTTCAGAATTAAGTAGGTAACATTTTTCTTTATCAGTTTCTGCTTTATCTACATCATTATAGGCAGCACAGTTTATTATAATATCAAAGTTTTTATTTTCATTAAAAAATTTTTCCAGCTTATTATCATTTGTAATATCCAGTTCATTATAATCAGTTGCATAGTATTCCACTTCCAGTTTATCAAACAGATTCTGAAAATCATAGCCTAATTGTCCATTTGATCCTGTTAATAATATTTTCATAATCAGTCTCCTTTTTAAAAATAGTACTTTTCATAATCAAATTTTTCTAAATTTTTATCTTTATCCGAAATAACTAATTCATTGATCAATATTCCATAATCACTAATTGGCCACTCTATTTTTAAAATATCATCATTCCAAAAAATTCCAGAATCATATTCAGGATAGTAAAAATCAGTACATTTATATTGAAATTCTGTTTCATCTTCTAATGTCAAAAAACCATGTGCAAATCCTTCAGGAACATAAAACATTTTTTTGTTTTTTTCGTTCAATTCAAGACCATACCATTTGCCAAAAGTAGGACTTTCTGTTCTTAAATCTACTGCGACATCCCAAACCGCCCCCTTTGTTACTCTTACCAATTTTCCCTGAGAATGTTTACTCTGATAATGTAATCCTCTTAAAACTCCTTTTTTAGATTTTGAATGATTATCCTGAATAAATTCCATTTTTAAACCTAACTTTTCAAAATGGTTCTTATTATAACTTTCTAAAAAAAAGCCTCTCTCATCTTCAAAAACTAGTGGTTCTATTATTACTAAATCTGCTATCCCTGTTTCTATAATTTTAAAATTTGACAAAACTATTCACCTTCTTTAATTCAAAAATATTCCTTATTTTATCATACTAATATATTTTCTCATAATTTTATTTTCAAAAATTCCATATTAAATTTTTAGGATTTAATTCAAAATGATTTACTCTATATGAGTTAGATATATATGCCTTATCATATAACTTTACGATTAGCACTTCTTCTCCATTCCTAATTTCTGATATAACTGTTTCACTTTTTGAAGTTGGTGAAAAAACCTTAGATACATCACCTGTAATTTTACCATTCGAATCTATTACTATCCCACCGAAATTTATTAAATAGTAATCATTATCAAGCACCTCTATATTTCCTATATAAGGAGTAAAAGTACTATTCCCGTTTTCTTTTCCATATTCCCAGACTTTACTTACTTTCATGTCAGATTCATCAATTCTGAAGATAACCCCTCTTGAATAGTTCGTTTCTTCTGAAATACCATGTCTAAAATTTCCATTATCATATACATATAATAATCCATCTATCAATTTTACTCCATGTTGTCCGTATGCATAATCAAAATCTGAAGAATTAGGTTTTAATATCTTATTTGTCAGATCCCTTTTTTCGTTCCATTCATATTTTTCTCCGCCAAATATCCATTTTACTTCTGAACTATTATAATCTATTGCTATTACTGCATTTTGGTGTCTGCTTGATATGATTAAATAGTTTGTATCCTTATCATACCAGACTGCATTCTGATGAAACCAGTCTTCTTTATATTTACTTACTATTTTTTCTTCCAGAACTTTATTTTCTTTTTCTTTATTTGTCATTAAGTCATAATTGATATATTCGGGTCTTGCAATTTTTTCTTTAATATTAAAAATTTCTTTCATATTCCATCTTTTTACTACTCTGCCAGTTTCTCTGTTAATTTCTACCATATAATCTTCTAAATCTCCATCTGGATTATTTATTAAAGCAATATAGTTTTTGTTTGGTAATTCAACAATATCATGATGTACTCCGTCTACATCGTATTCTTTATGAACTTTTCCCATTATATTTAATTCATAAAAACCGCTTTTATAATAAGGTGGTCTCGTCATCTCATTATTTATTGCCAGAAAGCGGTCATTTTCCAGCTGAGTAATAGGACTTGTTCCTCCGATACCATCCTTAATATACCATCTCACATCTCCATTTAAATCGATCGCATACATCCCTGAAAATGATGAAATAAATAAAAATCCTTTTTTTAATTTTTCTTGATCTTTCTTCAAAATTTTTACTTTGGGCATATCTATTTCCACTTTATCTGTTTTTATCTTTATTTTTTTTCTTATTTTTTTCCCGTGTTCATCATAAGCTGAAATAAATACAATATTTTTTTTATCAGGATATAAGCCATATACTGGTATTATATGAAGATTATTATAACCCTCTAATTTATATTTCAAAGTTCCCTCTTTATTTTTACCTGGAATCTCTATTTCAATATTCATTTTTGAATCTGTTTTAAATAATATTAACGCTGTTAAAGGGGATAATCCGTATGGATCCTTTACTATCATAGGATCGTCAAGAGTGTATACTTTCTTTTCAAAGTCTTTTTTTATATTTTCTTCTATTTTTTTTTGCTTTTTTATTAATTTAGTATTGTCTATACTGTTTAAAGCTAAATAATAATCTGTTTTATATTCTTTTTCTATATCTCCATATACCACTTTTACAGCTACTTTATATTTTCCTGGTGGTAGATTTGTCAAAGATATCCAGTCATTAAAACCTGACTTGCTATAATTTTTATTATTCCCCAATACTTTATTAAAAACTTCTGTTACATCTCCTCTTATAGTATTATTTAATTGTACACTGTAACTTCTATCTTCATTATATAAAACCAAATATTTTTTAACAGTATCTGAATTATATTCTTCTAAAAAGGCCCATCCATCTATGGACAATGACTTACTTTCAATATCCAAAGATATTTTATCTATGCAGGCATGTTCTGTCTCAGGTAAAATTCTTTTATTTTTATCCTCTTCTAAAATTTCCTCTTTATTTAAATATACTTTTGCCTCAGCTTGTAAGTTTTCAGTTTCATAATTTTCCGGATATATGAACATTCTGTCTATTCTATAAACACTTGTCATATCGCTAAATTTAAGTTCTACTTCATATGCTACTTCAGAATCAGGATAAGTTACTTCTACAATTCTTGGTGAATTTAACCCTTTAGCAAAATTAACATCATTTACCAAACTACCAAATGATATAAGTCTGTTCCCAGTTTTAGGAAGATAGTTTGCATCTCCTACAGAAGCTGAAAATAAATCTTTTCCTCTTACTTTTCCATATTCCCAAATTTGTGTTACAGTCATTTCTTTTTCATTTATTCTATACTGCACAGCTCGACTGTAATTTTTTATATTTGGTACACCACGTCCATTTCCGTTATCGAACAGTAAAATATCAATAGTGTCTACATTATTATCAAAATCTGGAAGTTCTTCTTGTGAATGCTGTCCATATTGCCACTCAAAAAATCCTTCAGTCTCTATTGGTGTTAATAAATAATTTCTATAACTGTCATTCCATTGGTCATGTATCCCCAAAATCCATTTTAATTCTAATTCTGGATAACTCATTTTAATAACTGCACTTTGATGCCTTCCCGAAAGAGTTATACCATCTTTATGCTCATATATTGCATTTAAGTGAAACCAATCATCAAAACTTGCACCAAAAAAATCTTGTTTAAAAAGTTTTTTATTTATATATCTATTCTGATCTAATACAGTTTTTAAATCTATCTTTTTTATAATTTTTCCACTATTTCGTGATAATTCTATTAACGAGTCTTCAGATCCATTTTCATCCAGAGTTGTTATAAGGAAATTTCCATTTTCCATTTCCAAAATATCATGATGGATATTTTCTGATGCGATTGAATAAATGTTATATATCTTTCCTAATAAATCTAATTCTAAAAATTTATTTTTCACTTCTGAATTCATAATTATATTTCCATTTCTAAGTCTTTTAAATATCAAATTTGATTTATAATTAGTATACCATCTTATATCTCCATTACTATCTATAATTGAATTATTATGTTTTCCCACTGTAGATAGAAATGTAAATCCCGGCTCCATTTTTTCAGGTTTTGACTGAACTAAATTTATAGTATAAAAATTTTCTGGTAATTCTTCTGTTTGAATGTAAATCTCTTTTGTTAACTTTTTTCCGGATTTATCTTCTAAATACAAAATCACCTTATTATTTTTCCCAGCGTAAAGACCATAAACAGGAATCTCATGGTGTTTTTTATATTTTTTAAAATCATATCTTACTGATGTTGGTCCATCTTTCCCTTCAATGAATATCTCTATTTTAGTATCTTCTCCTGTATCAAACATTACCAGTGCTGTTAACGGCGCAAAATTATACGGATCCAATAGTATTAAAGGACTTTCAATGTCATAATGTTTATTTCTATATTCTTTTATTTTTGTTTCATTTGTAAAACTTTCTTCGTATTCTATATTTGTATTAGCTAAATCAAAGAAATTATCTTCATAGATTACTTCCTTTATCTCCTCAAAAGTTTGGGCATGACCTTTATAAACAAGCTGTGTACTTTGAGGATCTAGCTTTATATCTTTATCAATTTCAAAAATAAGCGTTCCGTCACCTAAACCATTTTCTGAACCAAAAAAAGGTTTATACCCATATACTGAAAGAAATGCTATATTTTCTAGTGCCAAAAATTCCTTTTCGTTTGTTCTTAATTTAAAATCCTTAATTTTTATTTTTTCTTTACTGCCTGTATTTACTGATATATCTACTAAAACAAACTTATTATTTTGTTTTGGTAGTTTTATATTATACTCTTCTTTTGATTCACCGCCATAAATTGTAATAATATTAGTTTTCTCTAGTTTCTCCTCTTCTTTATAACTTAAAATATTTAATTCTGCTGCTGTTGATAATTCTCTACTTAAATCACAAGAAACCAATAAAACAATTGAACATAGTAATATGATAATTTTCTTCATTCCATCACCTTTCTTAAAGTTTTCAAATAATATTATTACAACTTCATAATATATATTTATAATGTAATAAAAAAATAAAGCCAAAAAATGATCATGCATAAATTTATTAAGTCTATTTGAGTTTAATATTTTAATTTTATAATCTAATTTTTGTCTTTACCAAATTATTGAATATTTATAAAAATATCCTAATTTATTTTTTAAAATTCCTTTATCAATTTTTATTTTGACATTTATCCTTTAAACATTAAAAAAATCTGTTTTTTTATATTCATATATATATTATTCTTATGTAACAAATAAAATCTGATAAACCTGCTTTTTTTAGTATTTGTAATAAGAAAATATGTTTCTAATAATTTCTTTTTTTCTTTTTCAATCTCATCTCCATATTTTAAATATAGTTTATACAATAAATTTCTATCCCGTATTTCAAAATATCTTTTGTTTAATATTTTTTTTATTATATTTGATTTAGTACCTATTTGATTATTATTATGCTGGCGATAATACATTAAGGATTCATCCAAAAAATATCTTTTTCCTAATAGCTCTGCTAACAGATGTAAATATCTGTCATGCAGATAAACCTCATCCAAAAATGGGATACATATTTCCTTCATTTTGTTATTTATAATTATAGAAGCTCCTTGTACAATAAAAGAAAATAAAAACGTATTAGCTTTATTTTCTATAGATTTAATGAATTTTTTTTTAATTATTTTCAATCTATAATTGCATACACTTGAATTGCAATGTACTAATAGTGGAATTTCTTTATTTTCTTTAATAATTACATTATAAAGTTTTTCAATTTTTGTTTTATCCCAAAAATCATCTTGATCAGCAAACATTATATAATCAGCCTTAGAATGTTTTAATAACTGTTCAAAATTTTTGACAAACCCTAAATTTTTTTTATTATCTTCTATCAATCTAATTCTATTATCCAATTTCAAGTACTCATCTATTATCGTTCTCGTCTGATCGTTTGAACAGTCATCTCTTATTATAAGTTGCCAATTTTGATAAGTCTGACCGATTATTGAATCAATTTGTTCCTTTATATATTTTTCTCCATTATATGTTGCCATTAATATATCTATTTTTTTATCATCTGTATTTAGCATTTTAGACCTTCTATATTTTTATAATTAAAATTTTACAACATTAAAATCAATATTTTTTTATATTTTAAAAAAATGAAATAAAATTATAATTCAGAGTAATTCTATTTTGATGCTTTATTGCCTGAATTCTTATCTTCAAATAAAAAAAATGTTACAGTAATTTATGTACAAATTCCAAAATATAAAATATTTTTACTTGTTAATTATATTATTTCCCAGTCCCCCCTTTAGTTTTTGAGAAATGTCATTCTATTACTTTTTTTTATTTTTTAATAATTTTCAGGAAATAAAACTCTCTCTACACCTTCAATTATAATATGTAAAATAATCATATGTACTTCCTGAATTCTGTCAGAAGTTTCACCAGGAATTATAAATTCATAATCGCACATCCCTTTTAGTTCCCCGCCATCTTTACCTAATAAAGCAACTGTTTTCAACTGTTTATTTTTAGCAACTTTAACTGCCTCAATTATATTTTTAGAATTTCCAGAAGTTGAAATACCAAAGAAAAAATCACCACTTTCACCAAAAGCTTCTATCCCTTTAGAAAATATAAAGTCAAAACCATAATCATTAGCAACACATGTTATATGTGATGAATCACTTATACTTAATGAAGGCAGCGCTTTTCTCTCTTTTCTAAATCTTCCGGTAAATTCCTCGGCAAAATGCATTGCATCACAATTACTTCCTCCATTACCTGCTATAAGTGATTTCTTTCCTTTATTGTACGCCTCTGCAAGCTCTTTTGATATCTGAGCAGTTTTTAAAATGTTTTCCTCATTTTCAACAAAGTTTTTTATTGTTTCATACGCAGTAAGAAACGAGTTTTTTATCTCTCTTTCCATATTCCACACCTTTCTATAATTTTTACATATCTTCATAAAATTTAATTATTTCTTCTTTTGTAGTAGTTGCCGTTCCTATTTTCCCTACAACTATCCCAGCTGCTATATTTCCAATTTTAGCTGCTTCAAGACTTGTTGCTCCAGCTGCAAGTGCAAGTGTGAATACTGAAATTAATGTATCTCCGGCTCCTGTTACATCATAGACTTCCTTTGCCATTGTCGATACTTTATTATAATTTTCACTGCAAATAGAGACTCCTTCTTCGCTTCTTGTTAATAATAAATATTTCAAATCCAAGTCTTCTTTTATTTTCATTGCTTTATTTTCTATATCAGATTCGTCAGTAAAACTGTTTAATCCCAGATATTCTAGTATTTCTTTTTTATTAGGAGTGATTGCAGTTGCACCAACATAATTAATAAAATTTTTAGGCTTCGGATCTACAGTAATAATTTTATTATTTTTTCTGGCTATCTCTATGATCTTTTTTGATACATATTCTGATAGTACTCCCTTGTTATAATCTGACAGTATAATAGCCTCTATGTTTTTTATGTTTTTTTCCAGTCTATCAATTATGTCTTTCTGTATTCTTTCATTAATAACTTCATTTTTCTCCCAGTCTATTCTGAGTAATTGATTATTATGGGCTAAAATTCTGGTTTTTATTATTGTTGGTCTTTCACTGTCTATCACAAGACCCGAAACTTCTATTCCTGTCTCTTCCAATTTTTTTATTAATTTCTGTCCATTCTCATCATCACCTATAACACCATATGTGATAACCTGACTATTTAAATTTCTCAGGTTATTTGAAACATTGGCTGCTCCTCCTAGAACAAACCTTTCTTTATTGACATTTACCACTGGTACAGGTGCCTCTGGTGATATTCTTGTTACATCTCCCAATAAATATGAATCAATCATCATATCACCAACAACTGCTATTTTTAAATTTTTAAATTTTTCTATAAGCTCTACGACTCTTTCTACTTTTAACATTTCACTCCTTAATGATCATTAATATACCTAACCAATTACTCCTTTTATTTTTTGTTCATTAAGCTCATAACCAATACAAGATTTATGACTATACTTGCATTTTAATGAATGGCAGGGTGAACAATCTACTATTGTATCTAAAATTATATTTTTTTCATTTTGATTAGTTAAAAATTTCTTTATATTAACATCTCTGGCTCTTGTTGACCCATATAAGGTAATCTGTTTTATTCCAAGAATAGCACCTAAATGCGACGTCCATGAATCTATGCCTATTAATGCTTCCGATTGTTCAAATATAGATCTCCATTGACTCAGGGAATAATTTTCCAATATCCATCCATCTAATTTTTCTACTTTTTTATCATTTTTTCCACCGATTTGGATTAACTTTACATTCTCTTTCTTACATATCTCAATCAGTTTATGTATCATTTTACTAGGAATACTCTTTAAATTCCAGCCACCAAACGGATGTAACAATACTATCTTCCCATCTCCAAACTTTTCTAGTATCTCCTTTGCTTTTCTGACCACTTCATCATCTACAGATGGCTTCAATGGTTCTATCTTTGTATCAATAGATATTTCTAATTCATTTAACATATGTTCTACTATGTTTAACCCCATAAAATCAAAATCCATTTTTGGATGACTTCTTGCTATTTTCCCAGAAAAATCTTTTCTTTTTTCTACAAAGTTTACTGCTTTTTCAAAATAATTCATTGTTTCATGAGCTTGTGGTATACCTATCGGTATTTCCAATACTTCAAAATTTGGTGAAAAATCTCTTACCCAGTCTACAAGTTTTTCAGATACATGAAATCTTACTTTTTTTCCAATTGAAACACAATAATTAGCAACTTGTATACCTATTAGTACATCACCTCTATGAAATGGACATACAAATTCTATATAATCTCTCCATGGCTTAGTTTTTCTTGGTGAGAAAGAATACGTTACATCCTCATTTTCCAATGATAAATTAACACTGTAATACGGATCATATTTTAATTTTTCCCCATATCGGCTTATCATTTCTCTTCTTTCGTTCCTGTTCAATTCTTTCTTATACTTACTTTCGTCCTTACCGCGACTTATAGATTCTAAGTGATATAACTCAACTTCCGGATTAAATATTATTTTATAACCTTTATCTCTAACTTTTAAACAAAGATCCACATCATTATAACTTACTTTCAATTTTTCCTCGTCAAAACCATTTACTTCTTCAAATATCTTTTTTGATATCGCAAGACATGCTCCTGTTACCGCAGAGACATTATGTATTAGACCTAATCTTCCAAAATATCCAGGTGAGTTTTTAGGTAAATGTTTATGAATATGTCCAGCAACACCATAAACTCCTGTAACACATCCAGCATGTTGTATTGTATTATTGCTATAATATAATTTAGCACCCACTATTCCGACATTTTCTTCTGAAAAAGTGGAAATCATTTCTTTAAGCCAGTCATTCTTTATAATCTCTAAATCATTATTCATAAAGACTAAATACTCACCTTTAGCCTCTTTTACTGCCAAATTATTTAATTTAGAATAGTTAAATTCTCCTTCTACCTTTAATATTTTTATTCTGGAATCTGCTGATATTTTATCAAAATACTCTAAAGTTTTCTTTTCTTTACTATCATTATCTACAATAATAACTTCAAAGTCATCATAATCTGTATTTTTTTGTAATCCGTCCACACAATTTTTTAGTATTTCTACTCTGTCTCTTGTTGGAATTATCAGTGATACTTTAGGTAAAATAGTTTTTTGTTGTCTTTTTATTTTCCAGCAACCCGGAAAATTATCTACCGGAAGAATACGAACATCTTCTTTTAATATTTCATAATGTTCTTTCAGTGCTTTATATGCTGAATCATCTGAAATATTATGATTATCTGTAGAAAAAGTATGATTTCCTTTAAAAATTCTCCAATGGTATAAGACATGAGGTATATGTGAAATTCTGTCAGAAGAAATTTCTCTTAAAAACCTAAGTAATATATCATAATCCTGACTACCCTCAAAACCTTTTCTAAATCCGCCAATTTTTTTCAAAATTGAAGTTCTGTAGATTCCCAGGTGAGCAACAAAATTTTGTGAATTTATTAAGGTTTCATTCCATTCCATCTTGAAGTAAGGATCATATCTTATATTTTCTCCATCTATTTTATCTTCATCAGTATAAATTAGATCTACCAATCCCTTTTTTCTATTTATTTCCCACACAACCATATATAATGCATGTTTAGGAATTAAATCATCATGGTCCATTAACGCTGTAAATTCTCCAGTTACTAATTCCAGTGCCGAATTACTTGCAAGAGAAATATGACCATTTTCTTTCCTATATATAACTTTTATTCTGCTGTCTTTATTTTCATATTCTTTAAGTATTTCTCTTACTTCTTCGTTAGGCGAATTATCATCTGCTATACATAATTCCCAATTGTCATAAGTTTGTTCAATTACTGAATCTAGTGCTTGTTTCAAAAAATGTATATCTGTATTATATACCGGCATTAACACAGAAATTAAAGGTTTATACTGAAAATTTTCTATACTCTCTTTCATTTCAAATATATCTTCAATAGATAATTCATCATAAAGCTCAACCCATTTCTGATACATATCTTCATTATTAGTAATTTTAGGATTAATTGAAAAAACTATTTTTTCCTTTACTCCTGATATTCCATAATATTTATAAGTTTCAAAACCTTTTTTTATAATATAACTAAATTTTATGTCTTTGCTTTTAGCTGTTTTATATGCTGTTTTTACTATACGAAGTCTTCTATAATTTCTCACTAAAAAAGTATCAGGAGCTCCAAGTCTCCCTTCATGTTTTCCATGACTCATGTAATGCTCATAAGGATCCCCACCACTTTCAAAAACATCCGGATTATTTTTCAAATACCAGTTCTTTTTAAATCTTTCTTTATTTCCTCTGATACCTTTACCGTGTATTATATTTTCAAGAGCTCTGACTCCCCGGCTGAACTTCCATGATCTTGATAAGTATACCCTATTTAGTTGATTCCTCAGTTCTTCATTTTCTCTGTTAATTTTTTTGAAATCATCTTTTATAATTTCTAAATCATTTAATTTTTTAGTTAAAATCTTTAATTTTTTAGTTAAAATCTTTAATTCTTTTTTTATAAGATTTTTTTCTTCACTTTGTGAATTAACATCAGATTCCAGTCTTTGTCTAAGACTTTGTAATTCTTCTAAAGTTCTTTCGTCTCCTCTTATTCTTTTTTCCAAACTTTTTGCATATTCTACTTCCTGCTTTAGATTTTCTTCAAGTATCTCCCTTTCTGCTACTATTCTTAAATCATTCGCAAGTTTTTCAAAAAAAGAATTAAATAATTTAAATTTTTCATTTTCTCCGTTATTTTCACAAAGTTCAAGCAAATATTCATTTCTATTTTCACCAACTAATAAAACTCCTAAACCATGCCAAAATTTAAATTCAAATCCCGGATATTTTTTTAATATTTCTTCCCAAAATTTATAAACTCCAAAATCTTTTTTTTTCTCAAATGTGTCATGGAAAATAACAACTCCCCTATCTGACAGCTTTGGAAACCACACTTCAAAATCATGTTTTACAGCTTCATATGTATGAAGTCCGTCTATATGTAATAAATCTACTGAACCATTTTCAAAGCTTTCAGCAGCTTCATCAAATGTCATTTTTTTTAAAAAAGTAAACTCTGGATAATTTTCATCAATATAATCTTTTAATTCAATATATATCTCATCGCCATAATAACCGGCCTGATGGTCACCACTCCAAGTATCCACCGCATACGCTTTCGTCTGCAAATTATTCTCCAGAATAGATTGACTAAAAGTTAAAAATGACATTCCTTTATGAGTCCCCAATTCAACAAATACTTTTGGATTTAATTCTGTTATTAACCAAGAACCAAAGGGCACATGACCTATCCATGAACTTCCTCTAAAATCTAATTTTTTAGGCTTTATAAAAGCTGAAGTATTTTTTATTTCCATTTATTAATCTCCTAACGAATTTCCTAGTCTACTATCTTCAGACCATTTATGCGGTATCATAAATGTTCCTTCACCATCATAGTTACTCTCTATCATAAATTCCTTCACTTTTGAGATATATTGAATTGGAACTGTTGCTGTTGATTCAAACAATGCACAATCAAAATAGTACATCCCTCCAAATACTAATACTCCCATCTCATATGTTAAATAATATTTATTTTCCCCTTTTTTCCAAGGAATTTCTTTTTTATCCAACAATGTATTTAAACCACATATATATTTATTATCTATGCTCTTTATTGCGACTCCTAAAACCGGATCTTCTATATCTTCATCGTATACTTCATATGTGACTTCTACTTTTAGAACATCGTATTTTCTAAATTTTTCTTTTTCAATTCCATCAATGCTAAGCATTTTAAAACTTTTTATCTCCGCTATATTTCTGACATTAATTTCCTCTATATTTTTTTCAATTTCTTCTTGAGTTTCCATTCCTTGAGTAGCCTCTTCAAATTTCAAAAAGTCTAAATATCTGTCTGTTACATAGTTAATATCTCCGTCCAACTCTACCTTTCCATCTTTTAGCCATACTGCCCTAGTACAAAAACGTTTTATCGTATTTATATCATGCGAAACAAACAGTATAGTTACCCCTTTTTTCATCATTTCTTTCATTTTAGTTATACATTTCATTTGAAATCTCATATCACCAACAGCTAGTATTTCATCAACTATCAATATATCCGGATTAACATTAATCGAACACGAGAAAGCCAGACGAGCAAACATTCCGCTTGAATACACTTTTACAGGCTGTTCAATAAAATCCCCTATATCTGCAAATTTTATAATATCCGATATTTTATTATTCATTTCTTCTTTAGAGTATCCCATTAATGTTCCATATAAATATATATTTTCACGTCCTGTATATTCCGGATTAAAACCTGCTCCAAGCTCTATCAAAGCTGATATTTTCCCTTCTATATCCAAAGTTCCTGAACTTTGAGTCAATACTCCAGTTATCACTTTTAGTAATGTAGATTTCCCAGCGCCGTTTTTACCCAATAATCCGACAATTTCTCCTTTTCTAACAGATAAATTTATATTATTTAATGCATAAAAATCTTTATGATATTTCTTTTTTTTTAAAAAAAAATTAAGTGCTTCCTTTAATCTATCCTTTTTATTATCATATAATTTATAAATTTTATTGAGCTCTTTCACTTCTATAATATTACTCATTTTTAGTTATGGTGTTCTAAAATTACCACCACAGTCTCCTTCCCTAATTTATCCTTCTATCCTATAGTATTTTTCAAAACTACAACACGTCATTAAAATGTGGTTTTAACTTTCTAAATATTATAGCTCCTGATATAAAGATTATTGAACTTATAAAAAAGAAGACTAATGTCCAATTAGGTTTTTCCCAAAACCATATTTTATAAATAAAACTATCCCTATATCCTTGTATTATATAAAAAATTGGATTAATTTTAAAAATCCACACCATTTTTTCAGGTATCATTTTAAAAGACCAAAATATTGGAGTTATCCAAAATCCAAGCTGTAATATAACTGCTATAATTTCGCCAACATCTGGAAGAAAAACTTTTATTCCACCAAATAGCCATGAAAGCCCTATTAATAAATAGCATGTACAAAACAAATAATAAATTATCTGCAAGACATGAAAATCTATATTAAAACCACTGACTAATGACACTATAAAAATTATAAAAATGAAAAATATATGTGTGAAAATACCTGATATTATTTTTATAAAAGGAAGTATTTCTGCTTTAAAAGTCATCTGTCTCAGCATATAACTATACTCAAATAATACATTTGTTCCAGTTGGAAAAACCTCTGAAAAAAAATACCACGGAACCAGTCCACATATAAGCCAAAGAATAAAAGGAATTCCAGGTTCTGTATCACCTGTTCTAAAACCAACAGAAAATACAAACCACATTACACCTATATTTATCATTGGTTGGATATAGGACCAAAATAATCCTAAATAAGATTTAGAATATCTTTGTTTAAAATCATTTATTCCTAATAGTAATATCAATTTTTTTTGAACCCAAATATATTTAAAAAATTCATATATAGTAGCCTTTTGTTTATTTATCATTTTAAATTCCATCCTAATTTTAGTTTATTTATAATTCTGTGAAAGATTTTTTAGATATTTCCCATAATTTGTTTTTAACAAAGGTTTAGCTAATTCCAAAACTTCTTTTTTAGTTATCCATTTATTTGTAAATGCTATTTCTTCAATACATGCTATATAAAATCCCTGTCTTTTTTGGATTGTTTCTATAAATGTCGCTGCTTCCAGCAATGATTCATGTGTACCAGTATCCAGCCATGCTGTCCCTCTCCCTAAATTTGTTACTGTTAATTTATTTTCATATAAATACATTTCGTTAATACTCGTTATTTCCAATTCACCTCTTTCAGAAGGCTTTACTTTTTTAGCTTTCTCTATTACTGTATTATCATAAAAATATAGACCCGGTATAGCAAAATTAGATTTTGGATTTTTTGGTTTTTCCTCTAAAGAAATAGCATTTCCTGCTTCATCAAATTCTACTACTCCAAAAGCTTCAGGGTTTTTTACCGGATATCCAAAAATTTTAGCTCCTGATTTCAATTTTGCTGCTTTTTTTACCATTTCTGACAGACCATGTCCATAAAATATATTATCCCCTAATATTAATGCTACATTATCATCTCCAATAAATTTCTCTCCTATTAAAAATGCTTCTGCTAATCCATTAGGACTCTCTTGAACTTGGTAAGAGAACCTCATACCAAACTGGCCCCCATCACCTAACAAAGCTTCAAAAAAAGGTAAATCTCTTTTTGTTGATATAATCAAAATATCTTTTATTTCAGCTAGCATTAACACTGATAACGGATAATATATCATTGGTTTGTCATAAATTGGCATTATTTGTTTTGATATTACTTTAGTTAATGGATACAGTCTTGTTCCTGAACCACCTGCTAATATTATTCCTTTCATAAATTATACATTCCCTTTCTTATAACTTTTTATAATTTTTTTATTAATTTCTTTTCTCTCTTTATCTGAAAACCAGTTCCATTTATTAAAATATTTTATTGCAGATAATATGTGAATAAAGACCATTTTTAAACTTCTGTATGATTCTTTATTATGTTTGTGTATAACGCTAATTTCCGGATAAAAATAATTCCCGTGTTTGTACATACGTCTGCTTAAATCTACATCTTCCATATACATGAAAAAAATAGAGTCAAAGCCGTTTTCTTTAATCAATTTCCCATAGTCACAAAGCATAAAACTTCCTGATAAAACAGGAACTATCATCTCTTTTTCATAATTTGTAAATCTTAGTTCGTACTCATAATCCATTTTTTGAGCTAAAGGGGTATTCCCTAAAAACCTTCTTACAAATAAATTAAAAGGATTTGGAAATAATTTACATACATATTGTAATTCTCCATCTGGAAAAATTATTTTAGGCATAATTATACCAAATTCTGATATTTTATCCGCATAGTTTAATAATTTTACTAAATCTTCAAATTTGATAAAAATATCTGGATTCATTATTAAAAAATACTTTGCTTGCCCTTCATACTTCTTTATTACTAAGTTATTTCCATGACCATACCCTTTATTTTCAGATATTATGTATTCAATCTCATTATTTATTAATAGTAAGTTATCTTTCAAATACCCAGTATTTGAATTATCTACTATAACTAATTTTTGGTTAATATTTTCTTTATAGAACTCCTTCACCATATCTTTTATTTCTTCAAAAGAATTATTATAAACCACGATACATGCAATTATTTTAAACATTTATTATCTCCCAACAAATATCATTTATTATATCATTATAGAAAAATAATTTCAATATTTAAAGAAAAAGTAAGCATATTTTACATTCCTTTCGCAAATATTACGATTTTTATCGTCCTAAAAATTATCTTTAAATCCATCATTACATCCTGATGCTTCATATAATACAAATCATACTCCAGCTTTCTATATGCATCCTCTGTAGAAATTCCATAAGGGTACATTACCTGAGCCCATCCGGTAACTCCTGGTTTAATTAAATGACGTAAATTATAATAAGGAATGTTTTTCATATATCCATAACATAATTCATTCCATTCAGGTCTCGGACCAACAAAGCTCATATCTCCCTTTAATATACATATTAATTGTGGAAGCTCATCAATTCTTGTTTTTCTTATAAATTTTCCAAATCTAGTTACACGAGGATCATTCTCATCCGCATATTTCGAGAATTCATTTTGATCATGAATTTTCATTGACCTGAATTTAATAATTTCAAATTCCATATTTTTTAAACCCAAACGTTTTTGCCTAAAAAAAACAGGCCCCTTTGATGACATTTTAATTATAATTCCTGTTATGAGTATTATAGGAAAAGTGACAATTAACAAAACAACTGAAAATATTATATCCGATAATCTCTTTATTTTTTGCTGAGTTGTATTATGAAGAATTTCAAATCCCATTGATTCTAAAAGCCATTTTTTATCTATATATGTGATGTCAATTTTTTGCTCGATCTGCTCATTAAACTCTTTATAAGTAATCATATCAATTCCGTTGACTTTAAAATTAATTAGTGTGTCTAATTCATACTCATCTAATTCATCAATTGTAATAATAATTTTATCAATATTATTTTCTTTAATGATTCTTTCTAAGTCTTCTATAGTACCTAAATACTGACTTTCTTCTATCTTAGCATTTGAAATAAACCCAACATATTCATATTGAATATTAGCTATTAGCGAGCGAATTATCTGCGAATTATTTTTTGTTTGTCCGTATATTACAACTTTGTATCTTTTTACGACAAACTGCTGAATTATCCATTTCAAGGAAATCTGTGCAAGAAATAAAATTCCGAACGTTATAAACATTCCTACTGTTCTTACCAATGAGTAAAACATTCCGGCAAAAAAGGCATCTATCACAAAAAAATATATAATATGTCTTATTCTGAATTTTTGTTCCGTAAAATCTAATAAATCAAATATGTATGCTACAATGAACATTGATATAAATATTAACTTCGCTGTAAAACTTGTTCCAAATACAAAGGTATCCAGACAATATTTATAAACTATATATAATATCCATATATACACTACTCTAATCATTACATTTGAATAACTTTTCATTTATATATGCTCCCTAATTTCAAAAAATTTTCTCATATATTGTAACATTAAAAATATATATTTTCAATTTTATTGATAATAATTTTATTCTAAAACAGAGTTTATCTGTTAAAAACTCTGAATATCTCATATTATTACTTGTATTCCTGCCTTTTTTTTGCTAAAATACCTTATCATATAATTTTTCCAAAAGGAGTGACAAAACATGAATGACAGTTTGGATTTTTTGACGGTCATCAAAATATTATATAGAAATAAGCTACTTATCCTTATCATTGCTGTTGCTGCAGTTATTTGTACCTTAGCTTACCTCATGATGAAAAAGGATTTTAAAACTACACTGAATTTATACAGTAATGACAGAGTTCTGAAAGAAATAAACGAACCGCCTGTTTTTTCACTAAATTCTTTTGAATTTTATAAATACCTGAAAGATAATTCAAAAAAATTATCAGTATTAAATATAGATGACGATAATTTTTATTCAAGTATCTCAAAAAAAATTACTCTTGAAAGCGATAATAACAGTCCGAATGTAAAAATTCAGTTTAATACTGAAGTTAAAAATGATGGTAAAGAATTCGCAAGAGAATTTACAGATCTGGCAAATAAATATCTTTATGATAAAAAAAATATATATCTTTCAAGCCAGATCAAGGCACTTGACGAACAGTTTTTATATTTGAAGCAAAATATTGATCTTTCTCAAACAAAGGATCCACTTATTGATTCTACAATATCAAAACTGTCATATTACAGACTTCTTGACAAGGACAAGACTCCTCTGCTAAAATTGATTGATTACCAGACAAAAGCTTCAAAAAATAAAAAGTTAATTTTAGTTTTGTCATTATTTTTAGGTTTTGCTATAGGTATTTTAGCTGCCTTTATCAAAGAATTCCTGAAAACAATAAACTGGAAAGACATTAAAGAAAATCAATAATTAAAATTAAATAATTAATAAAGATGTTTGGGATACCCCATCTATAAAAAAAACCTAGGCATAAGGTTTTTCTTATGCTTTTTATTTTACAGGAGGAAAAAATGCACATTTTATTTTACAATGAAACACTTTGGCTTTTATCAATGCTTATTAATTTTTTACTAATTCTGCTTGCATACAGATTATGGGGGAAAACAGGATTATTCATTTTCATTCCTATATCTACTATACTGGCAAATGTACAGGTAATAAAACAGGTCGATTTATTTGGATTTCACGGAACAATGGGTGATATATTATATTGCGGAATCTTTCTTGTTTCTGATATTCTTTCAGAAAATTATGGAAAAAAAATGGCTCGAAATACTATATATATAGGATTTTTTTCATTGATTTCCACTACGGTAATAATGTTATTATCCTTAAAAATACACCCAAATTCTTATGATACATCACAGTCAAGCCTTGAATTTATATTTGGCTTCCTGCCGCGAATCACTGTAGCCAGCCTTACAGCTTTCCTGATATCACAAACTTATGATGTCTGGGCATATCAGTTTTGGAGGGAAAAATTTCCTGAATTCAAGCATATTTGGATCAGAAATAATTTCAGTACTCTTGCCAGTCAGTTTATTGACGGCATAATATTCACAGTTATTGCATTTTACGGAGTTTTCGAAGTTTCATATATGATAAAAATTTTTATAACCTCATATATTCTCAAAACTATTGTTTCGATATTTGATACTCCGTTTGTATATGCTGCAGCCTTATTAAAAACTAAAAATAAAGTCAAAGAAATTTAGGTGTTATTATGGAAAGATATAATAAAATAACTGATAAAAACCAAAGAGAAATATTATTACTAAAATCATTTGCATGCAGCTACGGAAAATGCGCATTTTGTAATTATATTTTAGATAACTCATATGATGAAAATGAAATAAACCAAATAAACATTGATCTTTTAAATAAAATAACAGGTGAATTCGGATGTCTTGAAATAATAAATTCAGCTTCTGTTTTTGAACTCCCTTTAAGAACCCTTGAATATATTAGAAAAACTGCTGATGAAAAAAATATAAAAATAATATACTTTGAAGTATATTTCTCATATATTAAAAGACTGAATGAAATAATAAATTTCTTTCCAAATCAGGAAATTCGATTTAAAGTAGGGATTGAAACATTTGATAATAACTACCGTACTAAAATTCTAAAGAAAAATTTTCTTTTAAACGATTACACTCAATTATCAAATTTTTACAGCTGCTGTCTCTTAATTTGTACTGAAGGCCAGACAAAAGAACAGATTTCCAATGATATTGAAACAGCTTTAAAATACTTTAAAGAAATTACTATTAACGTATTTATCAATAATAATACTGAAATAACAAGGAACGAGGAACTTGTGAAGTGGTTTTTAACTGAAAAATATCCTCTGCTTCTCAACAAAAAAAATATTGAAATTTTAATTGACAATAAGGATTTAGGAGTATATGTACAGTAAAGTGCTCTTCATAAGAAATAAAAGGCTTTTTATGATATTAATCAATAAAAAGCCTTTTTAATATTTACTATATTTTAAAATACTGCTTTTAATGTCACACCAGCTCTGTATTCATCCTGATTATGTTCTCCGAAAGTATATTCTCCGTTTATGAATATTCCGTATCTCTCATTTACTTCTAATCCCAAAGCTGCTCTTGTCTTAAACTGACCATTTTCTTCTTCCGGCTTTGCCAAATCATGATACCCGTCTTCAATAGCAATTAATCTTGCTTTCTCTTTTTCATTCAAATTCGCAAGCTCATATTCATATGCAAAATCAAGCTTTCCTTTTAACTGCCATCCGTTTTTACTACCTAAAGGAATAGCTGTCTGCAGCTCCAAACCGGCTCTTGGTTTAACGCTCCATGCATCATTTCCTTCTACCTCTAGTCCTTCAAGCCCGCTCTCACTGAACGTCGGTCTTGTTACATACATAGCTCTTAATCCGCCATAAGGAGTTAAGCTGCTGTTTTTCCCCAGACTTATTTCTTTACCTAATATATTATCACTGGTTATACTGTAAGTTTCATAAGTGCCGTTCATTTCAGATCTGCTGTTAGGTGAAGGCCAGTCCAGATTTCTGTCTATATTATGAAAACTTATTCTTCCTGTCAGATCATTACGTAATTTCCAATTATTCGATTTATATTTATTATGTATTCCTACTTGTATTGTATCTACCCATTCTTCACTTTCATTATTATCTTTAAATTCAAACCCTGTGTGTAAATATCCAAGTGAATAGCCGAATGTCTGTTTATATGTTCTTTCTACCTCTCTCAAACCTAAAACCCCTGCTGTTGTATAGTCATATCCTGCTACTCCGTCAGTATCTTCATTTGTTCTTCCTTTTCCGCCTATAATATTTACCTTCACATTTTCTTTTGTATTATTTTCTGAACTTTCCAATAAATCAAGTGAATTTTCAAATACACCTGCTATATCATTCTCTCTTTGATTTATATTAGCATAAATATTCCCCGCAAGACTTGACATAATATGTTTAAAATCTTTTTCATTTTCCAGTCTGTCAATTTTGTTAAAAATTTTAAGTGCATCTCCACTCGCATTTTCATACTTTTCATCCAGAGCTTTTCCAAAATCTTCATTCCAATAACCATCAAGTAAATCAGCATATTCTATTTTCTGCATCCATATATCAACATTTCCGTTAGAATTGGTTACAGGAGTTGCATCCCAAGTATACGACTGACTCAGAATAGTAGCAATTCCTGAATTAATTCCTCCGCCAGGAGTTGATGGAATAAATACATCAGCCAGTTTATAATTCTTGGAACTTGTTCCTTGTGTGAAATCAGATGTAACAGTTACATCATTCACGTTAAATTCCGGAGCAATAAATTTTACTGAACTTGATACTAAAAATTTAGCTGCCAGATCACTTGTTGATACTTCACTTGATGTTGGTGTTCTTAATGTATCAGGATCAACTTTAACCTGTACTACACCATCATAAGGTACTTCAAATTTTTCTCCCACCTGTATTATACCTGCATTTACTATTGTAGGCGGTTTATAAGTAGGTACATTTGCAATACTTGGAATTTGCACAGATGTACTTTCCAAAGGCGTAACTGCATATCCGCTGACGCTGCTGTCATTATCTGCCACGACTCCGAGTGTCCCGCTTCCAAGGTTTATTATACCGGTATTTACAAGTTTTGAATTACTTCTTAACAGCACTGCTATAGACTCGTTTCCAGAGGCATTTATTACTCCGGAATTATAAATTTCGGAATCTTTAGTAGCCATAATACCTATACTTTTATCTCCGCTTACTTGTATTTTACCTGTGTTCTCCAAAATTACCCCATTATTCAAAGCTATTCCTATTGATTCTTTTCCGCTTAAATTTATTTCACCTTTATTTATTACCTTTTTTCCGTTACCCACTTCTGCTAATATTCCAATTGCCTTATCTTTATTTGAAGTTATCAAGGCATTACTGTCATTAATCAGATCATCACTCTGTCTGTATGAATAAATCCCAATCCCGCTTTCACCGAGACTGATATTTCCGTCATTATAAATTTTTGAACTATCCCCGTAAATCCCCACTGAGTATCTGTTATTGGAATCAGAAGGGTTCGAAGCATTTACTATTTTTGAATCTCCAAGAGTTATGTTATTTGTGTTTATTATCTCACTTGCTTTCCCATAAATTCCAACACCATAACCATTTCCTGATCCGTTTATCACACCGGAATTTGTAATTTTCCCGGAATTTCCATAGAAAAATATTACTCCGTCTCCTGTTGATGTCAAAGTTCCGCTGTTCTCTATCTCACCGCTGCTGGAATAAAATGCCACCGATTCTGTACCTACTGATAAATTCCCTGTATTTTTCAGTAATGTTCCGCTATCTTTTGAATAACCTATTATGCTTTCATTTCCTACAGTGATATTAGATGAATTATTAGTCAATACACCGCCATCATTTACGTAAAGAGCTACTGCCCCGTTATTCCCTACTTTTATAGCAGAATTATTATCAATATTTGCAGTACCTCCCGAAGCATATACACCTACTGAATTATCCTGAACATCTATTAATCCCTTATGGTCAATTATCCCGTTATCAGAATAAATCCCTACTACATTGCTTCCCCCGAATATTGTACTTACTGCATTAGTATTAATCTCAGTACCTTCTGTTCCATAAATACCAATTATAGCATTATTTATATTTGAGGCATTTCCTAATTTTATTGAATTGTTATTCCATATTTCTATTGTTCCCAGGCTAGCTCCTGCACTGTTTAATGTATTTCCATATATTCCAATTGATTTATCCCCTGATACATTGATTTCACCATTATTAATTACACTTTTTAACGGCAGAGCATTTTTTAATACAGAATATATGCCAACAGAATTAGAATCATTAGTTTTAATAGTTTTTAATGCATTATTTGTTGCATCACTGTCTTCTGCTATGATACCGACACTGTTTTTTTCTGTCAATTCTATATCCCCGACATTGAAAAGATTTGTCTGGTAACCGTATATACCAGCTCCGTTTTCTTTTACGTATAATTTTTTATAACCTAATGTCGATGATGCACCATCCTGATACACCCCAAGTCCATTTTTACCAACTGTTATCTCAGCATTATTAAAATCTACATTGCTGTTAATAAGGTACACAAAAGTATTTTCACTTGTAGTTTTATTTCCCAGATTATAATCAATAAAGGTATTATTTATACCATATGCTAAAACACCGTCATTTCCAATATCTACACTTGCAGCATTTAGATTTAGGGTACTATTATCCCCATAATATGCTATACCTGAATTTCCTACTTTTACATTTCCGATATCGTTTAGTATAGAATCTTTAGCATAAATACCAAGAGAATTTTTATTTACTTTATCACCGACAATTATATTACCTGTATTTGTAATAACAGAATTTTCTGCATAAATACCTACCCCATCATTTCCTAATTCTATCAATCCGTTATTATTTATTGCTGTAGCTCCTGATGTTGTTTTTATATTGTAAATACCTGTATTAGACGTTCCCTTATCTTTTATTACTGCTCCTGATAAATTTTCTATAATATCTATATCATTTCCATAAAGCCCTACAGAGTTATTTCCAATTTCTACTGCTCCGTTATTATATATTTCGGAACCGTTACCCTGACCGTAAAACGCTATTGAGCTGTCATTTACTTTTACTGTTCCTTTGTTTTCTCCTCTTGCATTATTCAAATATATTGCAGTAGCTTTATTAGAAGATGAAAAATCTATTGTCCCCAGATTGTTTGCTTCATAAGCCTGTGTCCATGTTCCTGCTCCTTTTAATCCATCACCGAATATTCCTATCACATCATCTCCCGATGCTGTGACAATAGCTCCCGGCAGTACACTAATCTCACCGTTAACTGCATGCCCGAGTATGCTTCCTCCGGAAACATTGATATTAGAATTAATATTTATAATTCCGCCCTGTATTCTTGTTCTTTCCACTGCATAGCCATTTGAATTTATTACTCCGCCATTATCATTTATTATTGCTCCCTGTACCCCGTAAATCCCTACACCGTCACCGGAAAAATTCATTACGCTGTTAGCCTGAAATGTTAAAGTGGAAAGATTATCAACATATGCTCCGATTCCGCCTGCTCCGTTTAAATTAATTACGGCATTATCTAAAGTAATACTTGAACCTATACCTGAATTAGTCCCTATATATACTCCGGTTCCTGCTACTGTATTATTTCCTACATTTATAGTTCCGGAATATTTTATATTACTTCCATTCTGTGCATATATTCCAACTCCATTTGCTCCTGCAGTAAGATTATTAGCAATTCCGGAAGATAAATTCTGATTGTCAGTATATAACGCTACTGCATAATGATTACTTACAGAATCCCCAGTTTTAATGTCTTTGGTATAATTAAATATTGAGGCTCCTTTTAGTGCAAGAACTATTTTCCCATTTCCTAAATCACTTGAGGTTGTCAAGTCTAGCGTAGGAATAGTATCATCTATTTCTGCATCTTCAAGAAAAACAACCACTCCATGTCCTGTTATGTCCCCAAGCGAGTTCGTAAGTTTAGTGCCGGAATCTTTAAGATAATAAGCCACCTGTGATTGACTAGCAGTATTTAGATCAATATTTCCACCACCTGATATGTTTGATCCATTTGAACCATAAATCGCTACTGTACCTGTACCTACCAAATCAATATTTCCATTTTGTAAAACGATTGAAAATGGTGCGTATATACCAATAGAATTATCTCCTTTTACATTAATGGTATTTTTCTCTGTTGACCCAAAACTTGAAGTTGTACCTGTTGCATTATTTGAGATTATAGCATCAGTAACAACTGCTCCGTTTTTATTATTATTAATATATATTCCTACAGAATTTGCATTGTTAAGCTCTATTATTCCATTATTAACAATATTCACAGTATCAGTTGAAGTACCTAACAGAGTTCCTGAATTTCCTTTTCCAAATAACCCTATTGTTCCTGTATTATTAAGAGTTATTTTTCCAGAATTTTTAATGTCTGCTTCTTCTTCCGAATACATTCCTATTCCATCAGTACCTATTATGTTTATAAGTCCTGTAGAATTATTTAGTGAAGTTCCATATTTTGTATACATTCCAACTGCACTTGCGGAAGTCATTATAATAGTTCCCCTGTTTTCAGCCCCTGTCTTATTTTTATTTATATTAACAACAGTTCCATCACTGAAAGTTTTTCCATTTACTGACTGTGCAGTAAGCCCTACAGCAGTATTTGTTGTATAAATTCTTCCGGTATCTAAAGAAATTTTACTATTTTCAGAAATAAATCCTGCTGTTGTTCCTGGAAATACTCCCCCAGTTGTTAATGTAAAATCACTATCAACATTTACATCTGAATTATTAGCCATATAAAATAATATTGAATTCGCACCGACATTCTGAAAATTTATTTTATTTATATTCTTTAAGTCACCATTAGCTTTGTCGAAATAACCGAATACTGAGTCAGTTCCTATTTGGCTAATAACATTATTTATATTTAAGTTTATTTTATCTTGTATGAGTAGTGATACAGAATTAGTTCCCATAATAATATCTGGTGAATTAACAGCGTTTCCTAATGTTATTTCTGCATTTTTTTTACCTAAAACACCAATACTTGTAGCTGTAGTCGGAGACAGTATGCTGTTCCCGCCGATTATTTTTCCTGAAATGATATTTACTCTAGTTTCTGCGGAAAGTCCAGTTCCTACTGCATACACGCCAATTGCTCCATCTCCAGAAATAATCTGGGCATTGTTATATGTCCCTGTAGTAATTCCATCTAGCCCGCCATTTGAAGATTGTACATAACCTCGATTTTCCTGTTTAACTTCTGCGCCTTCTGAGACATAGACACCAATAGTATTTACATGTTGATTATTAATTAACCCTTGATTGTAAAAATTGGTAGAAAGGGTAGAGTTTTCCCTTGTAAGTATTACTGCGTGTGTATTTTCAGCATTAGTAATCACTTTTCCATAATCACTTTCTGTATCCCAAAACGATATATCTAAAATAGAGATATTTCCATTCTTAGCATATATTCCTGCTGAATCTTTAATTATATTATTATTAAAATCATTAATTTTAGTACCATTTTCATCTATACCTACCACTACTTTTCCACCCTGTATAGTTATATTACCACTATCTTGAACGTATGTCCCCACTGATCTACTACTTTGGATAAAAATCCCTATATATTTATCATCTAATCCGACATTTATATTTCCATTTTTATCACGTAAATTTATGACATTCCCATTTCCAGTAGCAACCATACCATAATTACCAGTACCAATTACTTTAATTATCCCTCTATTTTGTATAGAACCTGTACCTTCTACACGTATGCCACTACTCTCTACGGCATTTTTACCAATTGTAATAACAGCACCAGCAGCATTTAAAACCTGACCGTCACCTATATATTTATAATATCCTGTACAAATAGAAGGATCACAGCCATATTCTAAAGGAGCTTTCGAAGCATATAATGCAGATGCCCCTTCAACCATACTAATGTTATTTCCGCTTAAATTGCCATCACTCGATTGAGAAACAAAAGTTCCATTAATAGTTGTAAATGATTTAATTGTAGTATCATAACCAATAGCATTATCTGAAGAAGAAACACCTACTAAAATACTTCCAAAATTATACACCTGATGAATCCCTTTTAAAATAGTGAAACCTGTCGCTTCGTCACCATTAACATGAATTGTTCCAGTATTAGTATTACTTACATATGCGGAATTGCCATTGTTTGTGATACCAAAGTTGTAACTCCAGTCCAGACTACCAGTTCCGTCATAATATGGAGAAGTTAAGAATGCATAACTTCTTGATCCATTTATTGTGATGGAACCATTATTTATTGCTTTTTGAACAACATTGTTTGTATCTCCCGGTGTTGAAGCACCTGTTAATATATCAGCTAAAGCTCCATTAACCCCAGGATCGGTATCAATGTCTGGTATTAAAATCATACCTGCACTGTTTTTGGAATTCATTGTTATAGAACCATTATTAGTTAGTGTCGAGAAAGTACTTTGAAACGCACCGGAAACATTCCCAGGAATATATCCAAAGCCTACTTGACCCTGTTGATTCGCTGCTCCTATAATACTACTATTATTTATAATTTCATTAGAAGAATTACTAACAGCAGTAATTCCAAGTGCTGCTGAACTACTGGTGCTAAGAGTGATCGGGATATTATTGTTATAAATACCTGCACTAGAATAAATTATATTCACATTTGAACTGTTAATTCTAAGATTTTGAGTAGTAACAGAAGTTAAATTAACAGACGGAATATTAACTGAACTCAAAACATCAATATCAGGAGCGGTAACTGTAGATATTGCTGTCGATGGAACTGTTGGTGCTGTAATAACAGGAATACTCACATTTGGAATCACAATTGTAGGTATAGTTTTCGGAATTACTGATGGTGCCTGTATACTATCAACTGTTATTTCTTTTTTATTTATACTGATTTCTGGTTCCAATGCAAAGTCATTAACTGTTTTTATAGGAATAGTAGCACCTATCTGTATTTGCTTTGCTGTTCTCAGATCTGTCCCGTCAACCTGCATTGAGTTTTTTTGGCTGCTTCCGTCGCCATATTTATCACTGTCATATCCTCTGTCTTTTTCAGCATAAAATCCCGAAGCAAATATCTGCCATTCCAGATACTCCGGTTTTACGATATAATCACTTTGTGCATACAAATCTTTTAATTCTTTATTTCTTTTCTTTAATATTGACTCTATAAGTTTATTATTGCTTTCATTTGATTTTCCAGTCTGGATATTTTTTACCATATTATTGTATAATTTTTCATATTTTGCATCTGAAATACTCTCACTATATGCTCCTGCAGACAGTATAGAATTAGCTGCTAATAAAAAAAGCACTCTCTTTTTATTTTTTAACATAATACCTCCCTATTTTTTTGGTACCTTCCCTCCTTTTTATCTGACAAAATCAATTCTATCTTTTAATGAGTAAAAGCACCTGTTTTCTCCTAAATAATTTTGTTTAATTAATTTTATCAAACTATATTTATAAAATTATTATAATTAAACATGGGTAAATTTATATAAATACAGCTTAACATTAAAACTGTATATTGATTTTATCAAAAAAATTCATAATTTTCAACATATTTTATCAATTTATTTTAAATTTTTATATCGAGGTTTTTTTAGTGTATTTTCTACATTATTTTTAAAATAATAATTATATATTAACTTACAAAAAATCACAAAAACATTTAAAATACTTATATAAAGTAATATAATTATAAAAAATAATTTTGTTTTTTTATTTATTTTTTAATTTCAAAAATTGTATAACATTATTGATTTTAATATTTTTAAAAAAAATAATTTCAAAAAATCATATTTTTTTTCTTTTAAAATAATTTTGTATCTTTCAAAATATATAATATGTTATTATATTTATAAATTATTATATTATTTTTAAAAAATTACACAACTAAACAATTAATGTCTTACAATTATTATATGACAAAAAATAGCCTGCACAGCAAATTGCTATACAGACTATCTTATTTAAAAATTTAGTTATTTTAAACCATGTTTTTTGTCATATATTTTCTTGAAAGCAAAAGTAAGAAAAAATGATCCAAAAAGTGCTACAGCCATAGCTAAAATATACCCAGGCCAATACTGTGCTTTTATTGCCAGAATAGCTGGCAATCCTCCTATTCCCACTCCGCCTGCCAGTACCCCGAAAGCTGCCGAAATCAATCCTGCCACTGCCGAAGCTGTAATTGCCGCTACGAAAGGATACATATATTTCAGATTCGCCCCGAACATTGCCGGCTCTGTTACGCCGAGCCATGCTGATATTGTTGCTGAAGCCGAAAGTGATTCCTGTTTTTTATCTTTTTTATATATAAAATATGTTGCCGCTACTGCTCCTGATTGTGCTATATTACTCAATGCAATCATGGGCCATATCATAGTTCCCTGCAAAGCCGGGTCTGCTATCAGCTGGAAGTCTACAGCCAGAAATGTATGATGCAGTCCTGTTACTACCAGTGGTGCATACAGAAGTCCGAATGCAAAGCCACCCAGATATTTTAATCCTGGTGTAAGCATTAATGTTTTGAATATCAATGCAATATAGTTTCCTATTTCTCTTGCTGCCGGTCCTATAATTGTAACTGTAAGTATCCCTGTAATAAAGAGTGCCATAAACGGTACCACCACAAGTTTCAGTATTTCAGGTACACGTTTTGTAAACCATTTTTCAATATAACAAAGTGTTATTCCGGAAAATATTGCGGGAAGTACCTGTGCCTGATAGCCTACTTTAGCTATATTCAGACCAAAAATGTGCCAGATATAGTTTCCTTTTTCCAGAGCTTCAGCCAATGCTGCATGATCAGCTGCAAGACTTCCGTACTGGTATGCATTCATAAAAAATTCCGGTGAGACAAGCATAATTCCCAAAACTACCCCTAATACTTCTGTTCCGCCAAACTTCTTTACCGTAGACCACGCTACCAATGCCGGTAAAAACGGGAAAATAGCATTACCAAACCACCATAGAAAATCATTTAATGTTGCTGCCCAGGTGTGCAGTTCTGTGAGACTCTGTGTTCCGTTTCCGAATACTTTCATATCTCCCAGAATATTTCTGAATCCAAGTATAAGACCTCCGGCTATTATAGCTGGTAATAGAGGTACGAATATTTCTGCAAGATGTGCTATCATTTTTTGAATAAATGACTGCTTTTTCAAAGCCTCTTTTTTTACTTCTGCCTTTGAAGCAGTCTCAAGTCCTGCTGTGCTTATAAATGTTTTATAAAAATCTGCTACGTCATTTCCGATTATTACCTGAAACTGTCCTGCATTAACAAATGTTCCTTTTACAGTGTCCAGTTCTCCTATTTTTTTTATGTCTGCCTTTTTGTCATCTACAAGTGCAAACCTCAGTCTTGTTGCACAATGTGTCACACTTATAATATTTTCTTTTCCGCCGATATATTCCAATAATCTCTTTGATTCTTCATTATATTTACTCATTTTTCATCCTCCTTATTTTTTCGGGAACGTTCTCATTAAGCAATAATAATGTACCCTGATTTTCAGGATTTGTCAAGTACATTATTTAAAATTAATTCAGCATTATACATATAAGTATTCACTTTGGTTGTTTTCATATCTGTTACCGTCTGAACTGCTTTTTCTCCGGATTTTTCATATGAAAAACTTATGCTTATGTGGTTTGAATCAAGAAATCTAAGCAGACTGTTATTTCCAATTCCTGTAACCACTATGTTGTCTATATTTTTTCTTCTCAGATACTCTTTTACTCCCAGTGCCAGATTGTCTGTTCCGCAGACTATTGCATCTATATCATGTTTAATAATATCTTTGGCTACTTCATATCCGGAATAATATTCAAAATTTCCAAACCCTGAAATATTTTTCATTTTTTTCAGATTTATAAAATCTTCATATGCTTTGTATCTTTTTTCACCTGTTGTAGGATCACTTCTATTTACACCTACATAGGCTATTTTTTTCTTTCCGTTTTTCCACAAATATTCCAGTACCATTTTTACGGCATTATAATCATCATATACGATACAGTTAAAGCCTTCTACATCCTGTCCGATTAATACTACCTTTTTACCAGTATTTCTTAAAAAATCATATTTTTCATTAGCAATTGCAAATACTATAAAACCATCAACATCCCTTTTCACAAGGGTGTCAACAAAATGTTTAGTTTTTTCCACGGAAAACTGATTCTCCAAAATCAGGTAATCACAGTTATTTTTATAAAGCTCTTTTGTAATTCCTCTTACTACCTGGCTTTCAGAATTGGAATCCAGTCTAGTTACAAGAATTCCGTAAGTTTTTACTTTTATTCCCCTTAATTCTCTTGCACTTTTGGAAGGTGAAAAATTATTTTCCTTAATTACTTTCAAAACCTTTATCTTAGTTTCCTCTTTTACACCTGATTCATTGTTAATAACTCTGGAAACCGTTGACTTACTGACCCCCGCCAGTCTGGCTATATCCAATATGGTATTTTTTTTCATTTTTTACCCCTTCAAAAAATAGATTTCCAGTGCTAAATTCATAGATAATCGGCAGATAATAATGAATATTTCTTTGCTCTAATCTGGAAGAGCAAAGAAATGCAGTGATGTTTTAAGCTGATTATCCAAAGAAATACAACACCAATACAGTGACCATTTACAATTAAATCATCTTAAATAAATATTCCCCAATCGTTATTATACATTAAAAAACTAAATTATTATAATCCCTTATTCTTCTCAGCTTCAAGCAGACAGTCCAGCATTACTATTGCCGTAGCACACTCCAGAACTACTACAGCTCTGGGAACTATTACCGGATCGTGTCTTCCTGTTACCTCCAGAACAGTGTTTTCTTTAGTTACTATATTTACTGTTTTCTGTTTTTTGCTGATTGAGGCAGGAGGCTTTATTGCCACCTTAAAGTTAACAGGCTCGCCGTTTGTTATTCCCCCTATTATTCCGCCGTTATTATTTGTATATGTTTTAATGTTTTCATCCTCATCAAAGTACATTTCATCATTTGCTTCAGAGCCCAGCATTCCAGCTATCGCAAATCCTGCTCCAAATTCCAGTCCTTTAACTGCCGGTATAGAGTACATCATAGAAGCCAGCTCGCTTTCCACAGAATTGAAGAACGGATCTCCCACTCCTGCCGGCATACCTATTACAGAAATCTCTACCACTCCGCCTACAGAATCCCCTTCATCTTTTACTGCTCTTATTTTATTTTCCAGAGGAACTCTTATTTCTTTATTCAGGAAAGGAAGAAATTCCTGTCTCAGACTTTCAAAAACTTCTGGATTTCTGTCTTTATTTTCAAATCCCCTGTCTTCTGTATCAAAAATACTTTTTATATGTGCTCCTATATGAATTCCTTTTTCTTTAAGAATCAGCTTTGCGATTGCTCCTGCGAATACAATCGATGCTGTTATTCTTCCGGAAAAATGACCGCTTCCTCTTATGTCGTTAAAGCCCTTATATCTCATCAAACCGCTGTAATCAGCATGTCCGGGTCTCATTTTCTGAGCCAGTTCAGAATAATCCTTTGATCTCTGATCTGTATTTCTTACTATCATACATAAAGGAGTTCCTGTAGTAAGTTCATTAATATATCCGCTTAGTATCTCAAATTCGTCCTTTTCCATCCTCGGTGTAGAAAATTCTGATTTTCCCGGTGCCCTTCTTTGCATTTCCTCTTTGATAAAGTCTAAATCCAGCTTAGTTCCCGCCGGTATTCCGTCTATATTAACACCTAAGGCTTTCCCGTGTGATTCTCCGAAAATAGAAATTCTGTAATTTCTACCCCAGTTTGTACTCATCTATTACCTCCTGTTTATTTTTCTTATCAGAATAGTCCCTGATTACTGCCTGTTTTTTTCTGTTTCCCAAAATATATTATACTGTTTTCATCAAGAAATTTTGGTGCAGGATAAAATACATTTCCATTTCCCCTTGCTTCCTGATATACAAAGTAACTTGGATGATTATACTTCAAATAATTCCCCTTGTTTATCATACCTTCTATTTCCAAAGCAGACTCTACTATATCCTGCAGTGTCAGGATTCCTCTTGTTTCCTTTGCGCATAAAAAGCTGTTTTTCTCTTCTGAAACATCCAGTTTAAAATTATCCATTAAAAATTTTTTATTTATATTCCCTTTGGTACATGAATTTATATATAAGTCCGGTGAATACTGCTCTATTCTCCCTAAAAAGTCTGCCTTACAGTTTTTTATCCAGTTTGCCACAAAAAGCAAATCTCTGTAATTATCAGTTTTTTCTCCGAGCGAACATTGATACTGTATTGAATTTACTATAAGAAACAAATATATTTCCCCCTCTTTTATCCTGTCAGAAAAAAAACTTTTCAAAGGCCCCTCTACCATTTTTTTCAGATATTTTTTCGTACTGGGATTATTAAGCGGCCGTGCATTGTATCTTCCCTCAGGATAAAGATTTATATCTATTTTAAATTCGTATATATGAGGACTTTCTATTATAAAGGCTATCACTCCGTTATAATTTTTCCCGCCCAAAAATTCATTATATAACGGGGCAGGAACAAAAAGATTCTCATAATCCTTTCTAAAACGAAACTTTATTTCACCGTCTTTTTTATATACTGCTCCAATAAATTCATCAAGTGCTTTCTTTTCTCTGCTTTTTTCCACAAGTGTTTTTAAATTATTCATGTTTTATCCCCTTAAACTAAATAATTTTGTTAATTATTAATTTTATAAATCAGATCAAAACCGTCTTTTATTTCATTTAGTGCTTCATCATCTAATAAGTACAGTTCATATCCGGATTTTTTTAATTTATTATAAAATTCCTGAGCTTTTTTTGGCTTTTCTTTATTTAAATTTGTGTATGAATATGAATAAAGTGCCATAGAACCGTCATCCTTAAGATAATCAGTAATTTCCGTCAGTTTATAAAATTCACTTAGTGATTTTTCATAATCTTCTTTTTGCAGATAAGCCATACTTTTCCCTGAATATGCCATAAAAAGATAGAAGTTTTTTAATTCCGGAATCGGATATCCGGTTTCCATTTGTGTGTATAATCTCAAAGCTTCATCAAGATTTTTTTCATAAATAGTGTATATATTAGGTTTAACCAGAGAATAATTTATCAAAAACGGATATTCTTTATAAAATGCTTCCATATATGAAGCCATCCACTTATAATATTTCATATCTCCGCCCGCTGCACCCAGTAATCCGTCATAAACAAAAAGCTCATAAGCAGTTTCTTCGTACTTCCCGTCCTTATCTTCTGCTATTGCCAGATTTCTGTATTTTTTTACAGAGTCAGGATTAACATTCATTTTCTCTTCATCCAGATCTTCAAGAAGAAATGAATAATAATAATTTTTCAGGATTCTCTTTTCTTTTTCCGAGAATGTAGCATTTCTTACCACGTCAAATAAACCTGCTTTCCCGAAATCTTCAATTACTTTGTTATTTATTATTTCCTTAACTTCGGAACTTTCTCTCACAGCAGAAAAGCTTATAACAGAAATTATTAACCATAACACGGCCAATACTTTTTTCATATAAATTACCCCTTATATTTTTTATTAAATTTCTCCGACTTTTCCGCCCATACTTACAAAATCATTCCAAAAGTTCGGATAAGACTTTCTCACAGCACCTGCATCTGTGATAAGAATAGGGTTCTTACATTTTATAGAAGCTATTGCCAGTGCCATTGCTACTCTGTGATCATTCCATGAATCTACAGTTACTCCGCCTTCTAATTCATCTACGCCGTTTATTACCAGAGTATCTCCTTCCTCTCTTATATCAGCCCCGAGTTTATTCAGTTCGGTTCTCATGGAAGTTATTCTGTCCGATTCTTTTATTCTCAAACGTTCGGCATTTATGATTCTTGTCTCTCCTTCGCTTAGTGCTGCAAGTACTGTAAGCACCGGAGCTATATCGGGACATTGGGATACATCTATTACAGTTCCTTTAGTTTTCCCGGGAAAAACCTTTATATTTTTATCATTTATCTCAAGATTTGCACCCATTCTCTGTACTATCTCCACTATTGCCCGGTCACCCTGAAGGGAATCCTTATATACATTTTTGCAGTTTATCTCCTCACTTAATATACCGGCCACTATCCAGAAGGCAACCTGAGAATAATCCCCCTCTACTGTATAGTCGAATCCTTTATAAGTCTGGTTTCCTTTTATAAGAAAACTTTTATAATCATTGTTTTTTACCTCTATATCTGCCATTTCCAGTATTTTCAGCGTCAGATCAACGTACCCTTTGGACTCCAGAGGCCCTTTTATCACAATTTCCGAATCTCCGTCCAATAGCGGCAAGGTATATAAAAGACCTGTTATAAACTGCGAGCTTATATTCCCCTCTACCTCGAATGTATCAGCTTTAAGACTGCCTTCTATATATAAAGGAAGCTTTCCGTTAGTAGTTTTATAGCTTATTCCCTGTTTGTCGAATATCTTATAATATGTATCAAAAGGTCTTTCTATGAGCTTTCCTTTTCCGTCAATTGTAAGCTGACCGTTATTCCGGCTTAAAGCTATCGGTATTATGAATCTTATCGTAGACCCTGATTCATTACACTGGATATAATTATTTTCTATTGTTACATTTCCTTGATTCCCGGTTATTTTCAGGTAATCCTCCCCCTGCTCTATTACTGCCCCGAAATTTTTCATTATATCTGTTGTTGTCTGAATATCTACAGAAAAATTCAGATTCCCTATACGGCTTTCACCATCTGTAAGTGATGCTGCTATTACTGCTCTGTGAGAATAGCTTTTTGACGGCGGTATATTAATCTCTCCTTTTAATTTTGTGGGTATAATCTTTATTTCCAAGCTTTTTCCTCCGTTTTATCTGTTTTTATAAAGAAAATCATACATTTTTTCTTCTTTTATTTTTACTATTTTATGTTTCCCGATTTTTTCTATCATTACAAAATTTACTTCGCCTTTTTTATTCTTTTTATCTCTTTTCATTATTTTGATGACATCTTCTCTGTTATATTTATCTTCCACCGGCAGATTCAGCTGCATAAGAAGTTTTTTTGTTCTTTCAAGAGTACCCTTTTCTGTTATCCCTTCCCTCTCGCCTGTTTCCAGTATTTCTATCATCCCCAGAGAAACTGCCTCCCCGTGTGTATATTTTTCATAATTATAGTACTGTTCCAGTCCGTGTCCGACAGTATGTCCGAAATTCAATATCATTCTGAGACCATGCTCTTTTTCATCTTCCTCTACTACTTCCCTTTTTATATCACATGATCTGAACAGGATATCTTCAATGTGTTCCATTACCTCTTCCCTGTTTTTCAGCCCTTCCAAAAGTGAAAACAGATTTTCGTCATGTATACAGCCGTACTTTACCACTTCCGCAAGACCGTCAAAAAAATATCTGTCTGTGAGTGTTTTAAGTACAGATGTATCAATCAGCACTATTTTAGGCTGATTAAAAGCACCTACAAGATTTTTCCCTTCTACCAGATCCACACCTACTTTTCCTCCGACACTGCTGTCTACCTGTGACAGTAATGTAGTGGGAATCTGAATAAACGGAACCCCTCTCATATAAGTAGCTGCTGCAAATCCTGCTATATCCCCCGTTACTCCCCCGCCAAATGCGACCACAAGATCATCTCTGGAAAGAGAGCTGTTTATCATTGCCTTATAGATTTTAGCTACATTATCCAAAGTTTTGGATTTTTCACCGGCTTCCAGAATATAAAAAGTGAAATCATAGTCTTTCAGTATGGTCTCCAGCTGTTCTCTATAATATTTCTCTACATTATTATCTGTTATTATAAATAATTTTTTTCCTTTATAAACTCTCTTTATATATTCCGGAAGGTTCTTCAGCAGTCCACTGCCAAAAAGAATATCATAAGAATTTTCTCCCAGATTAACATGCAATTCTCTCATTCTTTCACAACTCCAAATCTTTTTGCAAATACTTTATCCACATAAACTGATTTATATTCCTCGGCTAATATATCCATTAATATCAAATCATATCTGTTTCCGTTTATTTCCAGTGCTTTCCTCAGTCTTCCGGCAATCTTAAACCCTACTTTTTCATAAAGCTTTATTCCCGGAACATTGAACTCATAAACTTTCAGATAAACATTTTTTATGTTTAGAATATTAAATGTAAAATCCAGTAAAAGCTCAATTGCCTCTTTACCGTACCCCTGCTTCCAATATGTTTTGTTACCTATAATAATTCCCAGTTCCGCAGTTCTGTGCAAAAAATCCACATCATTCAGTCCTATGTTTCCTATAAGCTCATTTGTCTGATTCAGCCTTATTGCAAAGTTGTAACCCTTTTTCAGTTCTGCCAGTGCAGCACTTTCAGCTTCCACATCTACAATTCTGCTGTATAAAGTAGTAGAAACTACTACTTCAAAATCATTCAGCCAGCTTGTATACTTAGGTACGTCCTCCATGCTTATCGGACTAAGGTAACATCTTTCCCCGATAATTTTTTTATAAAATTCAGCCATAAAATATTAACCTCCATAATTGCCCAAGATAATGATTTACGATTTTATTATATCACAAAACCCATACTGTTTAAAAATTTTATCCCTGATTGTTTCAAAAGTTTCTGAAATACATTTTTTAGAAATCAGGTAATCTGCTCTCTTCTTCTTGATGATTCCCTAAATTCCTTTTTCAGAGTTTCTATATCTTCACTCTTGACTGCTTCTTTCAAAACATCAAGTCTTTTTTCAAATTTTTCTATCATAAAAAGCAGATTATCTTTATTTCCCAAAAATAATTCAGCCCATAAATCCTCATTTATTTTTGCAATTCTTGTTAAATCCCTGTAACTGTCTCCTATGAATTTATTGGTATCATATTTATTGTCATCACTGTTTATTAGTGATACAGCTATAGCATGTGTAAGCTGGCTTGTAAAAGCTATTATTTCGTCGTGTTCTTCAGTATCCAGAAAGTTTATATTCTTAAATCCCAGCTTTTCTATTATTTCTTTCATCAGATTAATATTTTTTTCTTTATTATCAGCTTTTATAAGAATATAATTGGCATTTTTGAATACACCGCTGTCAGCGTAGTCTATTCCTCTCTTCTCTCTCCCGGCCATGGGGTGTCCTAAAATAAAATCTATATCTTTCCTCAGCTTGGGCTTTACTTCACGGAGAACTTTTCCTTTTATGCCGGTTACATCTGTAATAATGCTGTTTTCCTTAAAATATTCATTATTTTCCAGTATAAATGTCTCAAGAAGCTCCGGATATAACGAGATAATTACAAGATCAGTTTTAGGAAGAGGAATTTTTCCATTTTCAAATGCTTCATCTACTATTCCTGATTTTTTTGCTTTTTTCAAAGTTTCCAAATTATTGTCTATTCCGTATACTTTTCCTGCACCGGCCTTTTTCAGTCCTTCAGCGAACGAACCGCCGACAACTCCTAATCCCACTACAGTTATGGCAATATCTTCCAGTCTCATTCTTTCTCCTGTCCTGTATATATATTTTTACCTCCCTCAAAAAAATATTTAATGAGAGAGGTATCCTAAAAATCTAAAAGAATTTTTTACCAAAAATTTCTGCTACCTTCTGAACTTCTGTCATCAGCTCTTCGAATTTTTCCGGTTTCAATGACTGCGGTCCGTCTGAAAAAGCTTCTTCGGGTTTATGGTGCACTTCTACCATCAGACCATGAGCACCTACTGCTACCCCGGCATTTGCCAGATCTTTTACCATCCACCATTTTCCTGTTCCGTGTGCAGGATCTACTACGATAGGAAGATGCGTTTTGCTTTTCAGCATTGGAACGGCATTTAGATCAAGGACATTTCTGTATGCAGTTTCATATGTTCTTATTCCTCTTTCACATAATACGACATTTTCATTTCCGCCTGCCATTATATATTCTGCTGACATTAACCATTCTTCTATTGTTGCTGAAAGTCCTCTTTTAAGCAGGACAGGTATATTAGTTTTTCCTACTTCCTTCAGTAAATCAAAATTCTGCATGTTTCTTGCACCAAGCTGAATCATATCCAGATGCGGACCAAACTCATGAAGCTGTTCTATAGACATAACTTCGCATACTATAGGAAGTCCTGTTTCTTCCTTGGCTTTTTTCATAAGCTTTATACCTTCCATACCCATTCCCTGAAATGCATATGGTGATGTTCTCGGCTTTACTACTCCGCCTCTCAGCATATTTGCTCCGGCTTTTTTTACCGCTTTTGCTATAGTCAGAAGCTGCTCTTCGCTTTCCACCGAACACGGTCCCGCCATCATTACCAGATCTTTTCCACCTATTTTTACTTTTCCGCCTACTTCTATTATAGAATCCTCAGGCTTAAAATGTCTCCCGGCTCTCTTAAACGGATCCTGAATTCTCTGTACGTCAACTACGTATTCAAAAGAACTTACATGTTTTATATCAATCACACTTGTGTCTCCCACTAATCCCAGTATAGTAAAATCTTTGCCTACTGTGGGATATACCTCCACATTTAAGTCCTCTTCCAGTTTTTTTATCAGTCTTTCCAGTATTTCTCTCGGAATTTTTCCGTCCACTTTTAAAATCATAATTGCCTCCTGTTTTAGTATTTTTTGTTTTAAAAAAACTCTCTAATGCAGTATATAGAGAGCTAGGATATTTATTAACTAAATTAATATTTTTGAGTAATTAACATAATCTTAGGCTTATTAAAAAAAACATAAAATCAAGCCCTCTTTCTAAGTACCTACTTATAATGTGCCCAGATCTAAAAATAACTTAATCTGATGCAATCCTACATTCTTACTACTTAAAAATTTTCTGCAATTACCTACTATCCTACTATCCTACTCAATAATTAATTTTAATGTATCTCTGACTGTGTCATTTGAAATATGCAGTTCCACATTAGAATCATAAATAAATATTAGCATATACGCTGTTACAAAGTCAACAATCTCAAAAACATATTTTATAGAATCCAAGCATAAATAAAACTTATGTTTATTTTTTTATACTGATATTTTTTCTTATAAAGAAAGTATTATAATTACTCAAAATCTCTGGCTAAAATCTAATAACTGCATAATCATTTAAAAAATGAATACTAGGATAAATATTAAATATTTTTCCTATACATAAACTAATGTTATAATTACGTAACAAATTGAATTTTTATGTTAATGTTTTCAGATAAATTTAAACAGTAAAACTTTCTTTTGTTAAAATTATCAGATTATAATAAAATTATATATTCAAATGAGGAGGAATTATATGAAAAAGCTATTTTCATTACTGGCTATAGCTACATTGACTTTAGTCAGCTGCGGGAAAAATGCTGATACAGCCGCTGCCGGTACCGAAACAAAAACTGAGGACAAAACTGTTGTTAAGATCGGGTTCATCGGTCCGCTCACAGGCGGTGTTGCCCAATATGGAATAGCCACTAAAGAGGGTGTCGAACTGAAAATTGAGGAAATCAATGCACAGGGTGGAATAAACGGGAAAAAACTTGAACTTATCACTGTAGATGATAAAGGGGACGCTAAAGAAGCCGTTAATGCATATAAAAAATTAGTTTCCAATGACAAAGTGGATATGATTATAGGAGCAGTTACTTCTGTTCCGTCGAATGCAATTGCAGAACTTGCAGAAAAGGATAAAATGCCTATGATCACTCCGACTGGTACTAATATTGATATCACAGGCGGAAAAAAATATGTATACAGAACTACTTTTACAGATCCTTTTCAGGGAGCTGTTATGGGAAGATACGCCACTGCTAAAGGTTTCAAAAAAATAGCAGTACTTACTAATAAATCAGATGATTACTCTACAGGTCTTTCACAGTCATTTATAGAAGAAGCTAAAAAAGGCGGAGCTGAAATTATAGAGAATTCTTATACTAAAGAAGACAAGGATTTCAAATCTATCCTTACTAACATTAAAAATGCTAATGTAGATGCTATTTATATTCCTGATTACTATGAAACTATAGGTCTTATTGCTACACAGGCAAAAGAGCTTGGAATTAATGCACAGTTTTTAGGCGGAGACGGATGGGACGGAGTACAGACTAACTTTGCTGCTGTTACTGACGGGGCATTATTTGTAAGTCAGTATGCTGCTAATGATGAAAGTCCGCTTGTTCAGAATTTCATAAAAGCTTATAATGAAAAATATAAAAAAGATCCTATTTTATTTGCTGCCTTAGGATATGACACTGTAGAAATTATTGCCAATGCACTTAAAACTGCTAAGGATTCTTCAGCAGATTCATTAATCGAAGCATTTAAAGCTACTGATTTAGATCTTGTAACTGGTAAACTTGTTTTTGACGAAAATAATGATCCTAAAAAAATAGCAGATATTATTGAAATTAAAGATGGTAAGCTGACTCTAAAAGAAAAAGCTGAATAAAACATTGTAATAATAAATTTAATTATTGGGTATTACTATAGAAGATAGCTGTGCTATCTTCTTTTATACTTTTTAAAATGAGGTGAATTAATAACGTGAGTATTTTAAAAACTTTCCTTGAGCAGGTGATAAACGGTTTGCAGGTTGGAAGCATATATGCCCTTATTGCTCTTGGATATACCATGGTTTACGGTATAGTTAAACTAATAAATTTTGCACACGGCGATATACTAATGGTCGGCGCCTATACGGCTTTTACATGCGTAACTAAATATAACATGCCTTTGATTGCAGCTATTTTAGTATCTGTAATGGTCTGCTCGCTGCTGGGAGTGCTTATTGACCGTCTTGCATACAAGCCCCTTAGGAATTCCCCGAGAATCTCCGCACTTATTACCGCAATTGGTGTGAGCTTCTTTCTGGAAAGTGTTTTCCTTGTATTTCAGGGTGCTGATTCCAAAGTTATACCGCAGGATAAAATTCCTTTTTATCTTTCAAGTGCCACAATTAGCATCGGATCTCTGAAAGTCAGTTATCTTACACTGGTAACTATTTTCTCCACTATTATCTGTATGCTTGTATTGAATTTTTTTATCAAAAATACAAAATTAGGAAAAGCTACAAGAGCTGTTTCCGAAGATCATAATGCGGCAAGACTTATGGGGATCAATGTGAATTCCACTATAAGTATTACTTTTGCTATCGGATCTGCACTTGGAGCACTGGGCGGTGTTCTTTACAGCCTTACTTATCCTCAGATAGAACCGTATATGGGAATGATGCCGGGACTTAAAGCATTTATCGCAGCAGTGTTCGGCGGTATAGGAAGTATTCCCGGAGCTATGATCGGCGGCTATCTTATGGGATTAATAGAAAATTTTTCCAAGGCTTATATTTCATCAACATGGGCTAATGTTATAGTTTTCGGAATTCTTATTCTGATCCTTGTATTCAAACCAAGCGGATTGTTTGGAAAAAATATAAAAGAGAAAGTATAGGTGAGATAAATGGATAAAAAAAATATAAAAAAACTAACATATATACTCTCTGCTATACTTATTGTCATTTTATTTTTTCTCCTGCAGATTATAGTACAGATTAATTCTTACTATTCTACGATCCTGTGTAATATATTTATTTATGTATTATTTGCAGTCAGTCTTAATATCACTGTGGGACTCATGGGACAGCTGAGTCTGGGACATGCAGGATTCATAGCTGTCGGAGCATATAGCAGTGTCATGTTCACTAAATATGTCTTTACCTCTGTGCCTAATGATGCTGTGAGACTTATTCTCGGTTGTATTATAGGCGGATTATTTGCAGCTTTCTTTGGATTTCTTGTAGGTATTCCCATATTAAGACTTAAGGGAGATTACCTTGCGATAATCACACTTGCATTTGGTGAAATGATAAAGTTCACTATACAAAACCTTGATTTTCTCGGAGGAGCAGCTGGAATCAGAAGAATCCCGCAGATTACTACATTTACATCAATATACTGGATTGTAGTTATCTGTATTATTATTATAACAATGATAATGACTTCAAGATACGGGAGACTTGTTCTTTCTATCAGAGAAGATGAAATAGCCGCAGAAAATATAGGAATTCCCATTAATAAAATAAAGCTCTTCGGCTTTACTATATCTGCAATGTTTGCAGGAGTGGGAGGTGCGCTTCTGGCACACAGCTATCCTACTCTTGAGCCTCTGCAGTTTAACTTTGTATTTTCTATTGATATACTTGTTATGGTTGTTCTGGGCGGTCTTGGAAGTATTACAGGTGCTATTGTTTCCGCTTCGCTTCTTACGATTCTGAATGAATCATTAAGAAGTTTTGCTAACTTTTTTCCTTCAAACATCGGAATGTATGTACAGCAGGGAAGATATGCTTTTTATGCACTGGTACTGATCTTTATTATGATATTCAGACCAAGCGGACTTCTCGGTACAGGTGAATTCCGTCTTAATGGTATCATAAAAAAATTATTTCCGGGAAAAAAGAATAATGAAGCGAGAAAGGGGTAGTATATGTCTTTATTAGAAACCAAGAACTTATGTATATCCTTTGGAGGGCTGAAAGCAGTCGACGATGTTAATATAGAGCTAAATGACAGAGAGCTGATCGGTCTTATCGGACCAAACGGTGCCGGTAAAACTACACTTTTTAACCTTTTAACTGGTGTTTATAAACCTACCAGCGGCAGTGTCAATGTAAACGGTATCGATACTGAAAAGCTTTCCACTCCTCAGATTATTAATCTGGGACTGGCAAGAACTTTTCAGAATATAAGATTATTTAAGAATCTTTCAGTTCTTGATAATGTTAAGCTCGCTCTTGACAGTAACCTGAAATATTCTGTAGTCACAGCTACTTTAAGACTGCCGAAATACTGGAGGGAAGAAAAAAGTGCCGATGAAAGAGCTCTGGATTTTTTAAAAATATTTGATCTTGATAAAGTATCAGATCTGCTTGCCGGGAATCTTCCTTACGGTCAGCAGAGAAAACTAGAGATCGCAAGAGCACTGGCTACGAATCCGAAACTTCTGCTTCTTGACGAGCCTGCTGCAGGAATGAATCCTCAGGAAACCAAAGAATTAATGGAAACAATTCAGCTGATAAGAGATAAATTTGAAATTGCTATTTTACTTATTGAACATGATATGGATCTGGTAATGGGAATATGTGAAAGGCTGTATGTACTGAATTTTGGAAAAATTATTGCACAGGGTACACCTGTGGAAATTCAGAATAATCCTGAAGTAATTACAGCTTATCTTGGGGAATAATACAATTATTAATACCTTATCTCATTTCCATTTTGTCGCTTTTAATATTGATGAGGTGCAGGTATTTTCAGTAAAATATCTGTTAGACAAAACACTAGGAGGAAAATAAGTGAATATTTTAGAAGTAAATGATCTAAATGTTTATTATGGCGCAATACATGCCATAAAAAATATATCATTTGAAATAAAAAAGGGTGAAATAGTTACTCTGATAGGTGCCAATGGTGCCGGTAAGACTTCTACGCTTCATGCTATTTCAGGATTGATTACACCCAGATCCGGTGAAATATCATTAAACGGAATGAATATTACCAATAAGGAAGCTCATAAGCTTCTTGGACTTGGTATGGCACATGTCCCTGAAGGCAGAAGAATCTTTACCAATCTTACTGTTTTGGAAAATCTTGAAATGGGGGCTTTTATCAGAAATGATAAAGATAAAATAAAAAAAGATCTTAATAATATATTTGATATGTTCCCAAGACTTGCAGAAAGAAAAAAACAGCTCGCAGGTACCATGAGCGGCGGAGAACAACAGATGCTTGCAATTGCCAGAGCCTTAATGTCCCGTCCCGAGCTGCTTCTTATGGATGAGCCTTCTATGGGACTGGCTCCTATTCTGGTTCAGGAGATTTTCAAAACCATTGAAAAAATAAATAAAGAAAACAACGTTACTATACTTCTTGTTGAACAAAATGCACATATGGCTCTTTCTATAGCTAACAGAGCATATGTTTTGGAAACTGGCAAAATAATTATGTCTGGTGATGCTAATGAACTTGCTAACAACGATGATATTAAAAAAGCTTATTTAGGCGGATAAATAAAAGAGGCTGTTTACACAAAAGCCTCTTTATTATTTGCTGTGATTTTATTATAAAACTTATAAATATCCCTGTATTTCCCCTGATTATATTAATTATGTTACTGCTTTTATTGTCAGATCCTTTAGCTCCATAGCCTTATCCTTATTCTTGGAAAGTACTCCCAAATATAAGAGCTCTATAATAAAAAGCTGTGATATTCTTTCAGAAAATGATCCTGTTTCAAGAAGCTCTTCGTTAAAGCCGTTCAGTAATACATAATCCGCATATTTGGTAATCTCAGTTTTGTCATTATTTGTAATTGCTATAGTTTTAGCTCCCCTGACTTTGGCACTCTGCAGTGAATCAATAACCTCTCTGGTTTCCCCAGTCTGCGATATTCCTATAATGACATCTTCCCTGTCGGAAATAGAGGCAGCCATCTTAAATAAGTGCGGATCAGAATGAGAAGCTACACTTTTTCCTATTCTCAGAAATTTATATTTTGCATCCTGTGCTGTAAGATTAGAGTGCCCTATTCCTATAAACTCTATATGTTTTGCATTATTTATAAGATTTATACATTTATCCAATATTTCATTGTTAATAAGGCTTAAAGTATCTTTCAATACATTAAATGAATTATTATAAATACCTTCTGCAATAGAATTATAGTTTTCATCTGCAAGAATATCTATTTTATACTTATTGCTCTGCTTCTCCTTACTGAGACTGCTTATCAATGAAATTTTAAAATCATTATATCCTTTAAAGCCTGTTTTCTTACAAAATCTGATAATTGTTGTTTCACCTGTATCGATTGCATTTGAAAGCTCCCTTATATTCATGCGTACTACACTTTCAGGATTCTTTTCAATATAATTAAATACTTTTGTTTCCGAAGCAGTAAAGCTCTTTTTTAAACTATTGATTTTATTAAATAAATTATCATCCAATGCTTTCATTATTTTCTTCAACTCCTTATCATCAGTTATAAAAATAAAATTCTGATGATTTTTAGAATTTTTATAAAAATACTGCCTCAAAATAAAATTCAAGGCAGTATTCTCTCTATTTATTCCCGGTTCAGACTAAACTGAATACCTCCTGTTAATTCCTTATTTCCATCATAGTCAAGAAACTTATTCTTATATTTTATCTGTCTGTCCTGTTCATCCACCACATTATAGCTCACATAAGGATTTACCGTAAATTTCCCGATTTTTGTGTCAAAAGTATGAGTATAAAGCAGTTTAGGCGACACATAAAAACCGTTATTTCTTTCTTCATCCCCGGTAAATTTCTCCCACTGGTTAAATACGTTAAGATCAAATCCAAAACCATAATATCTAGGTGAAGAATAAGTTAGTATTGCTATATAGTTCAAATATACCGAATTATTTTTATCTGACCCGCTTCCTTTTGCATTAGTCGGTTTTCTCAAATGGTTATTTAACTGTACCCCGTAAGTCAAACCTCCGAATCTTCCTTCTGCCAGTGATCCGCCTACAGCAAGGTCAAAGTCTCCTCCTATCCCTTCTGTTCCCTGATCCTTATAATCTCTTGTATATTTGTCAGAATCATTATAATATACTGCTCTTGGAGTAAATGAAGCCTGCTGGCCAAAAATTTTAAAAGCTATTGTAGGCCCGAAATAAAATTCATAGCCGTGTCCGTTTAACTGCTTCAAAGGTATCAAGCCATCCAGATATCCTATTTTCATATTATCCGAATTTCCATATTTAAATCCCAGAGTCCATTCCATATCTATATTACCTATTGCTTGAGTTTTCATAATGTTGAAATCTGTATCCCAAGTGTCTCCGCCGGCATCTTGATTTGTGTCATAAAAATTACGTTTAGACACATCAAAATTAAACATCAGACCTTTCCATTCGTCATCAAGGGAAACTTTACCGGATACTTCATTTATAAACTGGCTGTATTGTAGTCTGGAATTGTCCAAATTTCCTCCAGCATAACCAGTATTATATTTTAATTCTTTAATATCATCTGCAAATGAAAATGCTGATAATATTGCTGTTAAAATTAATACTTTTTTCATTGTTGTTCCTCCTGTTTTTTTATTTTCATATATTCTGATAACTCAAAATAATAGTACAATAAAAGTCAGCATTTGTAAAGTTTTTGTTTACAGGAGAGCTTAGTAAAACAGCAGAAAGCAAGTGTCTTTCCACACTTGCCCAAAATTTTATACTGCTGATATTTATTAAATTTTTTATATATTATATTTTTTTCTTATTTTATTTTTATATATTTCTGCCTGTGTTCCATAAATTACCTGTATCCCTTTACCAGAACGTATTACTCCTTTTGCGTTCAGCTCTTTCCATCTGTTATCATCCGATACTTTTGTTTCATCCTTTACGCTGACTCTCAGTCTTGTAATACATGCATCTATATTTTGTATATTATCAATTCCTCCAAGTGATTCTACTATATCAGTCAATAGCTTGTCCTCTCCGGCCTTTTCCTGATAATCCTTTTTAGTATACAGTTTATTTTCCGCACCTTCTCTTCCAGGTGTTGCATAATTAAATTTTATAATCATGAACTTGAATACATAATAATAAACCACTGCATATATCGGTCCAAGGATGAGTATCCACTGATATGATGTTTTCGACATTCCCTGAAGCAGACCAAAGAAAGTAAAATCTATAAGTCCTCTTGAAAATGTGATCCCCACTGCTACATCAAGCATCTGCATCAGCATATATGAAAGTCCTTCAAGTATTGCATGAATCAGGTATAACGGCGGTGCCACGAACAGAAACGTAAATTCTATCGGTTCTGTAATACCTGTCAGGAATGAAGTCAATGCTGCAGAAACCAATATACCTTTTATTATTTTTTTATTCTTAAAATCTGCAGTTTTGTACATAGCCAGTGCTGCTGCCGGAAGTCCGAACATCATCGGCAGAAAACCTCCTGTCATTGTCTTAGTTGCATTTGCACTAAAGTGTTTTACCGTAGTATCTGCAAGCTGTGCAAAGAATATGTTCTGTCCTCCCTCGACCATTTTTCCGCCCACTTCCATAACTCCTCCAAGCGGTGTATACCAGAACAGCGGATAAATTGCATGGTGCAATCCAAATACATTCAGAAGTCTCATTGAGAAGCCGTAAAGAAATGTTCCGGGATATCCCATTGCAGAAAAAGCTTCTCCTGCTTTTACTATTGTTCTGAATACTGCCGGCCAGAAAAAAGGAAATATTGCTCCTATTGGAATAAATATAAGTATTGTAATTACTGGTACCAATCTATTTCCACTAAAGAATGCCAGATAATCAGGCAGTGCAACATTTGAAAATTTATTTGTAACATAAGCCGAAACCATACCACAGATAATTCCGCCGAATACACCAGTCTGTAAAGTAAATATTCCCAGCTCACTTGCATACGAAGCTTTTATTCCCTGTGCTTCTGCCACACTCTTACCTGCCTGCATAAGATAATCCACTGATACTACATCAGGTGTTATTCCCATAAATTTTAATATAAGATTTATTACGGTATGAAATATTAAAAATCCCAGAACTGCAGATAATGCAGCAGTTTCCTTATTAATATTGGCAAGTCCTATTGCTATTCCTACTGCAAATAGCAAAGGAAGATTTGCAAATACCAGTGAACCTACAGTAGAACATAATATTAAGATTTTATTCATTATTGTTCCTTCTGCCAAAAAATTCAACTGATATGTTTGAATCAATGTAGGATTAGTAAAAGCACCTCCCACTCCTAACAAAATACCTGCCATTGGCAATATTGCAATCGGCAGCATAAAAGCTCTTCCTATTTTTTGTAAAACAGAAAATATACTCTTCATGATTTTCCTCCTAAATTATACTTCTTTTATTTTCTCGCTAAATGCTTTAGTTATTAACTGAGGCCTTGTTATTGCCCCGCCCACTACTACACAAAATACTCCCAGCTCCAATACTCTTTTTGCTTTTTCCGGAGTATCTATTTTTCCTTCTGCTATTACAGGAACAGTTATTGAATTTAACACATCTTTTAAAAATTTAAAGTCATTATCTGCTATATTCTGATTTTTTGTATTTTCTGTATAACCGTGAAGCGTCGTACCTATGAAATCAAATTTCAGCTTTTCAGCATTTTCTGCTTCTTCCACTGTGGAAATATCAGCCATAAACAGCTGTTTTGGATATTTCTCCTTTACAGTTTTAAAAAATTCATTTAATTCCGCTGCTTTGGGTCTCATTCTTAGGGTCGCATCCAGTGCTATTATCTCTGCACCGCTTTGAACAAGAGCATCTATTTCATCCATAGTAGGTGTTATATATACCTCAGAATCAGGATATTCTTTTTTTATTATCCCAATTACCGGCAGATTTACAGTTTTCTTTATTTCTGTTATGTCTGCCACGGTATTTGCTCTTATTCCGATGGCACCGCCTTCCTTTGCGGCAAGAGCCATCCTTCCCATGATGAACGAACTGTGCAGCGGTTCATCTTCTAATGCCTGGCATGATACAATAAGATTTTTTCTTAAGGTCTCCATTACTTCTTTATTTTTCATATTTTCTCCTTTTTGGAAATTTGCTCCTTTTTTTATTGTAAAAATAAATTTTCGTTCCACTAATTTATACCATATTTTTTTATTTTGTCAAATTAAATTTCCTATATAATAAAAAAACATGCCTGATATCCTGCTGTATCAGCATGTTTTTTATTTATTTTTTATTCAAAAGCTATAAGTGCAGTTGCTCTTCCTGAATCTTTTCCTTCTCTTCTGTAAGAATGAAATTTTTCTTCCATTGTACTCTCAGAAGCTGTAATAATATTTTTATCAGGAATTCCCATTCTCAAAGCCGATATTTTATTAAATCCCACATTATCAAAATAATATTTTGATTTATTTTTAGAATAAATAAATGAATTTTCTATAAGCTCTCTGTCAAATTTTTCTGTAAATTTTTCATAAAATTCTGTTCCTACTTCATAGTCAGAAACACCTATTCCTATTCCCAAAGCTAATAATATATTTTTGGGATTGCTTCCATACTCCTTTATCATAGTCTCCAAAAGATTTTTCTGTATTTCCTTATATGTCCCCGGCCATCCTGAATGTGCTACACCAATAGCATTATTTTCCATGTCATAGATAAATATAGGAAGGCAGTCTGCATAAAATGTAAACAATGCCACATCTTTCCTGTTAGTTATAAATCCGTCTATACCATGATAAGAATATCTTGTTACATGCTCATTAATTATTTTTATATTGTTACTGTGCGTTTGATGTGATTTTACTTCTATTCTTTCGTCCATTTTCAGCATTTTAAGTAATTTTGCTCTGTTTTCACAGGGCTTATCTTTACTTTCACAGTAATCTGACATATTACCAAGACTTTTTTTAGTGTATACCGCTGTTATTCCGTTTTTCTTGAATCTATCTACATAGTAATAATCTTTTTCTTCTCTATACATAACCTACCTCCGTTTAGAAAAAATTACTGTCTGCTGTCCAGCTCATTTTCATAAAAATCATATATTTTCAGCATATCTGCTCTTTCTGTTTCGGTCAATTCTCTTGTTCTTTTTGTATTAGTATAATCACTGTATAAAACTACCTCTATTTTTTCTCCTGATTTCAGAAGTCTCACCAGGTCATCAGTCTGTTTATCATCCAGAATAAAAGCTACATACTCTTCTGTATTCAGATTAGCTCTTGTTCTGTCCAGCCAAAACGAATTGCCGGAAAGCTTCATTGCTTCAAAGTTTATTCTTACCAGATCTCTTGAGCTTTTAAAATCTACGGCACCCATATGAAACCAGTTTTTACTTCTGTTTTTTATAGAAAGATAAAGATATTTTCTGTTATCAGCATTTTTATCATCCTTGATAAAGAAAAATACATAATCATCCTGTTTAAAAATATTATTTTCAAGTTTATAATAAACCGGTTCTTTTTCAAAATCAATTTTTATAAAATTATATAAAAACTTCTTCACAGCACCGGGTTTTTCAGGATATTCAGGAAATATTTCTTCTTTTTCACTTTCAGAAAGGCTGTTAAAATAAACCTTGTCTTTTTTCTCCAGAAGCTCTATACCATTTCCCGCAGCATAGGTATTATATTCTTTTGTTTCCTTATATCCTGTATTTACTATTCTTTCATAGTTTGTAACAGTTCTGCATGATGTTATCCCCAGCACCAGTAATGAAAGAAAAAATATTTTCTGTATTTTCATGTCACTCACCCCTGTTACTGATATAATCTGCCAGCTCTACCAGAATTTCAGCATTTTCAAAATTTTCTCTTATTAATTGTTTGGCCTTTTCAGTATAATCATTCAGAATTTCCTTTGTTTTTTCCAGTCCGAAAAGCTTAGGATAAGTAGTCTTATTATTCTTTTCATCGCTTGATTCTTTTCCGGTTTTTTCAAAATCTCCTTCTATATCCAAAAGGTCATCTTTTATTTGAAAAGCAATTCCTATTAATTCAGAATACTCCAGAAGAACTTCTTTTTGTTTTCCTTCTATGGCCAGAGCCTCCAGAGGAAGTTCCACTGCAGCCTTTAATAATTTCCCTGTTTTATGGCTGTGTATATATTTTAGAGTATCAAAAGATATTTCTTTATTCTCAGATTCCATATCAACATATTGCCCGCCGACCATTCCGTTTATTCCCGAATAATCTGACAGAATTCTGATTATATTTACTTTTCCGGAATTTTCTATTTTTTCAGAAGCGGAGATCACATAAAAAGCATAAGTCAGTAAAGCATCACCGGCAAGAATAGCCGTAGCTTCATCAAATTTTTTATGAGTAGTAAGTTTTCCTCTTCTGTATGTATCATCATCCATAGCCGGAAGATCATCATGTACAAGCGAATATGAATGTATACATTCCAATGCTGCTGCTGTATCTTCTATCCTGCTGTAATCTTGATTAAATATATCTGCTATCATATACATGAGAACCGGTCTCAGTCTTTTTCCCCCGTTCATCACCGAATAAATCATTGATTCAGCCAATCTTTCAGGATATTTCAGCTCTGTCATTTTTTCCTGCAGATATTTTTCAAAAATCTCTCTTTTTTCTTTTAAATATATTTTCAGCATTACTCAAACTCCTCTAATACTATATCATTATTTTTTTCCAATACCTTCATTACTTTTCCCTCAGCAGCCTCAAGAAGTGTTTCTGACTCCTTTATGAGCTTTATTGCTTTTTCATATTCTTTTATAGAATCATCCAGAGATAATTCACCTGCTTCAAGCTTTTCTATTATTTCATCAATTTCCAGTATTCTTTCTTCAAAATTTTTTTTCTTTGCTGACATAAAATCACCTCTTCAAATTTTTATTTATATCTGTAAAAAGACAGAATTTTTTTGTTATAATCTCTTTCGTCATATTTAACAAGGTCACCTATCTCATCAGGAAGCTTTTCATAATTTCCATGTTCCGAGATGATAATCCCCTCTTTTTTTAAGACTTTGCACTCTGAAATTTTTTTCAGCGTATCAAAAGATATATTTTCTTTATATGGAGGATCCAAAAATATTATATCAAACAGCTCGCCTTTTCTCTGTAATATTTCCAATGCACGAATTACATCATTCTTATATGCTCTTGATATATTTTCAAAACCACAGTTATTTATATTTTCTATAATTATTCTAAGTGCTTCTTTATCCTGCTCTATTAATATTGCTCTTCTTGCTCCGCGGCTTAAAGCCTCTATTGCTATACTCCCGGTACCTGCATACAGATCCAGAAAGCTGCTGTCTGTTATTTCATCGCTTATTATGCTGAAAATAGCCTCTTTCACACGCTCAAGCGTAGGTCTTGTTTCTCTTCCTTCTTTGGTTTTCAGTTTTTTATTTTTAACACTTCCAGCTACTACTCTCATAATACCACCTTAATCTAAAAATATATAATTATCGTTTTTATCTTTTTTTACTTTTCCTGATATTGTCTTATTCTTAAATACGAGTTTATAAAATAATATTCCTGATATTCCAAGTAAACTCCATAATACTGTTTTCACAAGAACAAGACCTGTTTTATCTGTATAAAATGCATACATTATATTCAAAAGAGAAAATAAAAACATAATTCTGTAACCGAAGCCATTTCCTTCCTTCAGATAAAAAAACAGAAAAAAGGCAAGTATAATTACCAGAAAATTCATGCTTAATGCTGCATTTATTACTAACAGAAATATAATTATATAGTTATAATATTTTGTCTTATTTCTTACCTCTAGCGGAAGGTACTCAGCCACTTTATCAGCAAGAACACTATCATCATTCCCGTCTTTCAGAGTGTTATAAATGCTTTTCTGACTTCTGCCCGAAGCAAGTGCTTCCCTTATTTCTTTCTCAAGAGAATACTTTGTCTCTTTTTTTTTCATAAATTCTCCCTGTCTACTCATATTTTATCGTGAGTATTCCGTCCAGTAATACATCTTTGGCATTCATATAATAAGTTCCATCGGAATTTTCATAAAATTCATATACTCCGTAAGCAATTGAGCTTATATTTTTGTCTCCCTTGTCTATATTTATTTCCAGAACATCAGCTTTGTTTTCCAAAAAATTATTCTTTATATTAAAACTATAATTCAGCTCATTCTCCTCTATATTTTTTAATATATAGGAAATCTGCATTACTATTGATTTTCCTGTATGAATTTTTCCTCCTATGCCGAACCATTCTCTCTGTATTTTGCTGCCGTCCTCTTCAAAATTTATTACTGCACGCAAATTCGGAACGTCATTTTCTCCGATTTTATATTTTATTTTTTCAATATACTTATTTGGTGTCTTTTCAAGATATTGATCCAGCGAAAAAATATATGTTTCCTTTATATCCCTGTTATCTGTATTCTCTAAAATATACCTTGTTTTTACTGATATTTTATTATCTTTCAAAAATTTTATATCTATAATTTCTTTTGCTATTTTTATATTTTCTTCACGTACTATTTTTAAATTTCCAACATTTATAAATTTAGATTCTGCAATAGTATTTTCAGAAAAACACAATACTGAAAATAATAAAAATACAATTACTTTTTTCACAATTCCTCCCTGTTTCTATTTTCATTGTTTTCCTATAAAATATATCAAATTTTCAGTTTTTTTCCCATTATTCAATAAAAATTCCGAAAAATTTCCATATTTTATCCTTACATCCTTTTTCAAAACAAAAAATAAAAATAACTCTGAACCATCATCTAAAAAATACATTTTCAGGTTATTTGCTTCCAATACCTCTGAAATAAAGTCAAAGAATAATTCCGTGCTGTATCTCCTGTCAGTAAAAAAACATTTCCTCAATATTTCCAATATTACTTCCTGAGTAAGTATCTCCTGAAATAAAATATCAAACATTTCTGCTGCTCTGTTCCATTCTGCTTCTTTATCAAATATATCTTCTCTGTAATAAAGAACTCCCAAGCTGTAGTATACGGCAAATTTTTTCAAAACTGCATAAATATTTGTATTATCAGTATTATTTCCAAATACTTCTTTATGTTTAAAAATCTCCTCTGTATATTTCTTTTTATCATCATAAAATAAATATATATATTTTTCAAATTCATGATATTTCTCTTTCAGAATTATCTTTGATATTTCTATTATTTTTCTGCTTTTTATATTAAAAATTATTTTTTTAATGTTAGTCATAAAACACCTTATAATTTTTTATTTTTATAAAAAAATTAATATATAAACATTGCGTCTCCAAAACTGTAAAATCTGTATTTCTCCTGAATCGCAGTTTCATATGCCGTAAAAATAAAATTCTTTCCTGCAAATGCGGATATAAGCATAAGCAGAGTTGATTTCGGCAGATGAAAGTTCGTAATCAGGGCATCTACTATTTTAAATTTATAATCTCCATATATGAATATATCTGTTTCACCATCGCCCGAAATCACCTCTGCCCCGTTATTAGAGGATTCCAGTGTTCTCACAGTGGTCGTCCCCACAGCAATAATCCTTCTGCCTTCTCTCTTGGCTCTGTTAATAATCTCTGCACTTTCTTCCGGAATATGATATTTTTCATGGTGCATTTTATGTTCTAATATATTTTCTGTCTGTACAGGTCTGAATGTACCCAGCCCTACATCAAGGTATATCTCTGTCAGCTCTACTCCGGAATCTTTCAATTTTTCCAAAAGCTCATTTGTAAAATGCAGTCCTGCTGTAGGTGCCGCCACTGACTCTCCCTCTTTAGCATATACTGTCTGATATCTGTTCTTATCTTTCAGTTGTTCAGTAATATAAGGCGGAAGCGGCATTTCACCCAATTCATCAAGTATTTCCTCAAAATTTCCCTCATATATAAATTCCAGTATTCTGTTTCCGTCGTCTTTTACTTCTTTCAAAACTGCTTCCAGTTTTCCCTCAAGAAAAACCAGCTTTTGTCCGATTTTCAGTTTTTTGGCAGGTTTCAAAAGAACTTCCCATGTATTTAAATCAATACGTTTTAATAAAAAGCATTCAAGAATACTTCCAGTATCTTTCTTTCCGAATAATCTGGCAGGAATAACCCTTGTTCTGTTTACTACAAGAACATCTCCTTTTTTCAGATAGTCGGATATATTATAAAACTTTTTATGCTCTATGACCTGCTTATTCTTCTCAAGTACCATTAACTTTGAATGATCTCTCGGTTCCATAGCACTCTGTGCTATCAAATTATCTGGCAGGTCAAAATCAAAATCCGATAGTTTCATTTTTTCTCCTTGTGTTTCATCTACATTGTTTTATTTTTGAATCTTTTATATTATAACACATTTTCCTTATTAAAATATATTAAAAATATATTTTTGCATTTATTTATTTCAACAGAAAAAATCTGTTCAAAATAAATTCAAGCTGACTTTTTAGGTCACACTATATTTACTGTAATAAAAAATGAGTGTTTCCGGATTGAACATTTCCCGGAAACACTCCGCTTTAACATTTTTGTAAATTAAAATACTGCTTTCAATGTTACTCCTGCTCTGTAATCATCTTCCTTATCATTTCCTGTTGAATACTCTCCTGTAAGGAATATTCCATATCTGTCTTCTATCTCTAAGCCTATTGCTGCTTTTGTTCTGAATGTTCCTTTTTCATCTTCAGGTTTTGATAATTTATGATAACCATCTTCTACTGCTATCAGTCTCGCTTTTTCTCTTTCATTAAGATCCGCGAGCTCATATTCATATGCAAAATCGAATATTCCTTTTAACTGCCATGCTGTGTTAGCTCCTAAAGGTAGTGCTCCTTTCAGCTCTACCCCTGCTCTCGGCTTCGCACTCCATGCATCATTTCCTTCTACCTCAAGTGCTTCCAGTCCGCTTTCATTAAATGTAGGTCTTGTCACATACATTGCTCTGAATGCTCCATACGGCATCAGGCTTGCTTTTTTACCTAAGCCAAATTCTTTTCCGAGTATATTGTCACTTGTTATACTGTATGTTTCATATGATCCGTTCATTTCTGATCTGCTGTTAGGACTTGGCCAGTCTATATTTCTGTCTACATTATGAATACTTGCTCTTCCAGTCAGATCATTTACTACTTTCCATCCATTTGATCTATACTTATTATGCACTCCAAGCTGGATTGTATCTACCCATTCTTCACTTTCATTTCCGTCTTTGAATTCAAAGCCTGTATGAACATATCCCAGTGAATAGCCAAATGTATGCTTATATGTTCTTTCCACTTCTCTTAAAGCAAGTACTCCTGTTGTTGTATAATCATAACCCACTACTCCGTCTGTTTCTTCTTTGTTCTTTCCTTTTCCAGCTATTACACTTATTTTTACATTTTCTTTTGTGTTGTTTGCAGAATCCTGCAATAAGTGCAGTGATTCTTCAAATGCCTTTGCTATGTCATATTCTCTCTGGTTTATATTAGCATATACATTTCCTGCAAGACTTGCCATTATATGTCTAAAGTCAGATTCATTTGTTATGTAGTTGATCTTATCAAATATTTTTCTTCCCTCACCATAAGTAACGGCATATTTCTCATTCATCACTCTTCCAAAGTCTTCGTACCACAAGCCGTCTGTAAATTCTGTATATGCTTTTCTTGTCATTACCATATTTGATCCGTCTGCTGTTGCTGTCCATGTTAATGACTGCGATATGTACTCTCCTTTTCCTGTTGCTCCTTTGAATATATTTTCAAATACATATCTGTCTGAAGCTGTTCCAGTGGCAAAATCAGGAGCTACTTCCAGTCTGTCCGGTATTACACCGCCGAACCCTACCTGGCTTGATGAATTTGTTGTTGGTGTATTTGTAGATGGATCTATTGTTACTATTACTCTTATTCCATCATAATTAAAGTTCCCTCCAACATTCACATTTATTACTCCGGTATTTGTTAAAGTCGGCATTCTGTCAGCTTCATACTGTTTTGATGTATATCCTTGTGTTGTGCCAGTACTATCTTTTACATTGTTTTTGTCTACAGTAGAAGTATACAGTATTCCCATTCCTGTTCCCGTTATATTTATAATTCCGTTATTTACCAGCTTAGTATCATCTCCAGCCAAATATATTCCTGCCACATCATTACCGGTTACATTTATTATTGATCCGGTATGATTGTATATCTGGGCTCCGCTCTGTCCTGCTATTCCTATTACTCCTTCACCAGTCATATTAATTGTACCATAGTTATTTACTACTGCATTCTCTGCTGCAAATATTCCCTTGGCATTATCTCCGAAACCATTTATAATTCCTCTGTTCTCCGCTGTATAACCTGCTCCTTTTACATAAATTCCTATCCCGTCTTTTCCTACCTGTATAGTTTTGCCTGCATTATTCGTTATATTAGAATTTTCACCGTATATTCCCACTGAATAGCCCGTTTTATATTTTTCTCCCTTTGAATCTATGTGTTCTACTAAATTTGAATCTCCTAATATTATATCTGCATTATTTATTATACCTGCATTTTTGGCATATATTCCTATATTCGAAACTCCTGTATTACCTGTTATATCTGCATTGTTTATAAAAGATCCGCCGTTTTTCAGGTAATACCCTATGTTATCTGATCCTGTCATTGTCAGTGTTCCGCTGTTATCCGCTGCCAATACAGAATCAGCAAATACAAATATACTGTTATTTCCTATTACTGATGATTGATTATTTATAAATGACGGGGCTGTACTTCCTGTGAATACAAATCCGTATGATCCGTCTCCCACTGATACTGTAGAATCATTTAGTACCATTCCTGTCTGATTTACTGCATATACTCCCACTCCGTCATTCTGACCCACTGTTATTGATGATCCGGGGTGTAAAATTATTGTTCCTCCCTCTGAATATATACCTGTTCCACCGTTTCCTGCTGTTATTGATCCGTCATTTGTTATATTTCCGTTCTTATTATAGATTCCTACTCCATTATCTCCTACATTTACTGCACTTGCTGTCATATTATGAATATTACTGTTTATGTTATCAGCATAGATTCCTACACCCGGCTGTGTCTGACTTGCAGAATTACCTATTAATATTGTACCTGCATTGACTATACTATTAGCACCGGCTGTGTATATCCCTATTGACTGGTCTCCGGTTAAGCTTATTTTATTGCTGTTTATTATTGTTGTCGGTATTGACGCTGAATTTTCCGAATATATTCCTACTGCTTTCTGACTTCCGCTGTTTATTTCCGATATACCTGAATTCAAAATAAAGTCTCCGTCTTTTAGGAACAATCCTGTCGATTCCTGTCCGATTGTAATAATTCCGTTGTTGTTGACTATATGCGAGCCTGCTCCTTCTCCATATATTCCTACTGAATTATTAGTTAATGTTATCGTTCCTTCATTTCTTCCTCTTGCTCCTCCTGTCAGATACATTCCTGCTGATGAATCTCCAAGTGTTATTGATCCTAAGTTCGTTCCTTCTTCATTTACTGTTATTCCTGATCCTGACACCACATGACCCGGTACTCCTGAATGCTGTCCGCTTAATACCATTCCCGATACATTTGTTCCTGTTGAATTTATATTTGAAGATAAACCAAATAATGCTGCTGTCCCGATTCCGTTTATTAACGATCCGTTTGAACCTAATGTTGCAGATGTATTATTATAGAAATCCCCGCCTATCATATTTCCTACTACATATGTTGAGCCTGGCGCTGAGTTTACTGTAAACGGTGTTGACAGATTTATACTTGAACTTGAATCTGTTATCATTAATGTTATGTTTTGCCCGTTTACTGCTATCGTTCCTCCAAGATTTGTGAAGCTGCTTCCGTTTGTCAGGTAGTAGCCTATTGCGTTATCTCCATTCAGTGACATTGTTCCGCCGTTTATATTCCCTGTACTTCCGCTTGCATATATTCCTACTCCGTCTTTTCCCACTGTTATATTTCCGTCTATATTCAATGTCGAATTTACTGCATATATTCCTATTCCTGCCGCACCGCTTGATACATCTATATTTGAGCCTGTTCCAAGTGTTATTAATGAATTCGCTGCCGGAAGTGCTGTATTATTGGCATATATCCCGTATCCTCCATGTGCTGTCCCTGTTGAGATTATATTTCCGTTATTATTTATATTTATTGTTCCGTTTCCATATAATTCCGGAGTAGTTAAATAGTTTACCCCATATATTCCTACACTTTTATTTCCTATATTTACTGTTCCCGCATTTGTTATCACAGTTCCGTTTGCTCCGTATATTCCTACTGATTCTTCTCCTGTTACTTTTATAAAGCTTCCGGCTCCTGTATTTGTTATATCTCCAAAATCTGCCAATATCCCTGTAGATTTATTTCCTGACATATCTATTACATTATTATTGTTTATTGTTATTCTTGCTCTATCAACAGGAGCTGCTCCTGTTCCGTAGTTTACCTGTCCTACTCCCAGCTGTCCGGCATTTGATCCTGTTATTGATGAATTTACATCTACACTTGAATTTATGAAATCTGATTTATTATATGAATCTGCTGCATTGTTCAGGTTTACTGCCTGATCTACTATCAAAGTTCCTTTTGTTATAGAAAACGGTGTATAGTTTGGATTACTTGATGATGATATCTTTACCTGCGGTGTTATCGTTGCTCCCGGAGCATATGCCGCTCCCAGTGAGCTAAGCAGTATTGTTCCCGGTGTATCAAGTATCGCCAGTTTTGAAGTAGGATCCTTCAGATTTACTTCCAGTGTTCCTCCGCCTGTTACTAAGCTGCTCAGATATGTATTCAGGGCTCCTGTGGATGAAAATGCCATTCCTCCTGCTTCTACATCTACTACTATATTATTTCCTACAGGTATATTTATATTTCCTGAACCATTATTCAGAGCAAATATACCTCCGTTATCCACTACTGATTTATATGTTCCCGACAGCTGTATTGTTGCTCCGTTATCTGCATAAAGACCTATTGCTCCGCTTCCTGTCTTTATTATTCCGCCTGACAGATTATTTACAGTTCCGGCTTTGGCATATAGACCTGCTCCGTTTTGCGAATATACTTCTATATTACCGCTTCCCATACTGAAAGTTCCTGACTGATTATATACACCTACCTGATCTTTATCAGTTCCCACAGCTGTCAGCCTTATATTTCCGGCATTAATACCTATTCCATGACTGCTTACATACATACCTATTGCTTTATCTGCAGATAGCGGCAGAGACTGTATATTTCCGCTGTTTGTTATAGTTCCTGTATTACCTGCTGATGCTCCGATACCATACATTCCTGTTACATTATCTCCGACGGATATTGTGCCTGTATTTGTTCCTGATGAAGTATTCCCGGCTGTAGCTTCTACATACATTCCTATTCCCGAATCCACACTGTCTATTTTTACTGCTGCACCGCTGCTCATATTAGAATTTTTCAGATAAATTCCTGTCCCGTCTCCGCCGGTAACTTCGATACTACCTGTTATTGAGGTTGATGTGCTTTCTTCTCCATATATTCCCACTGCATTTCCGCCGCTTGCAGATTCTGCTTTTATTGTTCCTGCACTGGTTAGATTAGTTTTTCCTGCAAATACTCCTATTATATTTCCTGTTCCTTTTAAGTCTATGTTTGAAGCAGATGTAAGATTGACTGATGAATTTGCCAGCGCCAGTACATTATTTGTGTAAATTCCGGTTACATTCCCTGTTACTCCTCCGCTCACAGTTTTTATGTCTTTATCATTTGTAATATCTATTGTATCATTTCCATACCCTAATACTGACGAAGCATTTACCCCGTCAAAATAATTTCTTCCGTACATTCCTACAGAACCAGTTCCAAGCTCTATCAATCCTTCATTCAGTGCTTTGGAACCATTAGCTGTGTATATTCCCACAGAACTTGCACCTAGAGTTATTTTCCCTGAAGCCGAATTTTTCATAGTTATATAATCTCCGGCAATTGCTGTAGACCCGGTTCCTGCTAATGAAATCGTACCGTTATTTGTAATATATCTTCCAGCAAGCGTACCTGACGGAGTATTTTTCTGTGCTATGGCAACATATTGTTTTGCCAGAGTCGGTCCGGATACTGTTATACCATTATTTACCGTTATGTTGGAATCAAGGAACTGAATTTTACCATATGATCCGGAATCTAAATTAGATTCTGCGGTATTATTTAATGCAAGTTCTACACCCTTCATTACATATTGGTTATACCCAGATGAAGCTCCTAAATTAAAAATAGTGGTCAGGTCATTAAGACCGGCAAAGTCTGAAATATCAGCAGCTCCTGATACTCCATTAACATAAAGAAGACTTGAACCTGCCGCCATACTTAACTGTAAATTTCCCGCACCGGTAAAAGCTGACTGAAGTCCTGTTACCATAGTATTTATCTGACTGATACTGCTTACATCTACATACATGGCCAATCCGCCGGATGCCACACTTGCAGATGTTCCCGGAGCTATATTGTATTTTCCTGTAAATACTCCGGAATTTGCATAGTTATAAAATAAAAGTCCTCCTGACCTCACTTCTGCTATATTTGTCCCTGATAAATTAATAGTGGAATTTGCACCCGAATACATTGCTATTCCGCCATTTTGGGCTACTATTTTTCCGCCGCTTATATTTGTGTTAGTTGTTCCTGTAGAATATACTCCTATGGAATTTTCACCGCCTGAAGTAATTGTCCCTCCTGATAATGCAAATGTCCCGGAATTATACACTCCTGCAGATCTTTCTCCTGTTAATGATATAGTTCCTGTTGTCATTTTATTCGCTGCCGAAGTAGTAGAAAATATCCCTATGGAATCATCACCTGAAACAACTATTGCTCCTGTATTTTCAGCCATTCCTCCATTTGTCGAATACATTCCTGCCGAACTTGCACCGCTTATACTGATATTTGCACCTGCCAGATTTTGAATAGTTGCTGTCTGAGCTCCTGAATTACCATTTGCAATCATTGCAAAATTTGATCCGCCGCTTACATTTATTTTCCCGGAATTTTTGGCAACAGGATTTCCCGCTCCCAGACTTATTGTTCCTATATCCACACGCATACCCGTATTTCCGTTTCCGGTACTGCTGACATTAATTATCCCGGTACTTGTATTCTCTATATCATTATTCCCAAGTATTCTAAGATACATACCTATACTGTCTTCTATGTTATCTTTAAGGTTTATGTTTCCTGTATTTTTTACTTTTCCGGTACTCCCGTTAACTTTCGATGTAACTGTAGCATCATCCATCACTGCTATTCCGGCTGATAAATCTGCTTTATCCGTTCCATCAGGATTTTTTCTTAATTCAATGGTACCGCTGTTTATGACTCCTTTAAAATTAGCATTGCTGCTTGCCCCGAATTTCATTGCGTAGCTTTCTTTTCCGCTTATACTTATAGTATTTTTATTTTCCAGACGTGTTGATCCGGAAGTGATACTTGGCAGATAAACATACATTCCTATTGAATTTTTACCTCTAAAATCTATTGTTCCTGTATTTAGTAAATCAAGTTTTTCAGTTCCTGAATTTGCATTTTCCTGCACAAGTGCAATTCCCACTTTATATCCTACATAGCCATCTGATGTTTTATTTATATCATAAAGTGCACCAAGCGGACCTGTAATAGTGCCGCTTATACTCGAATCCTGTATAAACGGATCATCTTTTTCTGTTTTATCTGTAATTAATCCTGAATTTTCTATACTTTTTACATCTCCGGCATTATTTCCCTGTGTAACCAGTCCTAATGTCAAGATACCTTTTAAATTTAATGTTCCGCTGAGCAATAAATTTCCTGAACCATTATCAAATTCAAAAAATCTGGATCCCCCTATAAAAAATCTCTGATTATTCAAATTTGTTCCCTGTGAAGCCTGCACATTAATAACTGTAGCTCCGTTTTTCCATGCATTAACAGAAACTCCCAAAGAATTAGTGTTAAACGAATCAAAATTATATGTACCTGCTAAAGTATACGGTGCGCTCATAGTCCCTTCATCATTTCCTAATTTGAAAGCATATCTCATCTCTGCCCCGCTGTTATTAGCCCATGTGTAATGCAGCCGGTTCACAAATCCGCTGCCGTCAGTATAAGTGGCACGGGCATGAGAATATCCTCCGTTACCTCCTCCGCTTGTTGCCCAGCTGTTCCAGTCTGCCCCAAGTAATATTGAAAAGTTTGGCGGTGCTGATAAGCCTGGCGGTGTTACATTTGGGGTTACCGGGTTAAAGCTGCTTATATCAATAGGAGAAATAGTCGGCGGTGTCACAGAAACGCTGCTTGGCGGTGTCAATGTCCCTATATTAGGTACTGTAAATGAAGCCAACGGCGGCAGTACTGGTGTTATTGCTCCCACTGACGGTAATCCCGGTGCTACCGGTGTTACCAAAGGCAGTGAAGGCTTGGCTACTCCAAGTGATATAGGCTGTCTGCTTGGTTCTCTTACCTGTACAGTTACACCAAGGTCTATTTCTTTCGGCTGCTGCAGTTCCTTATACGGCTTTCCGGCCATTCCATTTATCATTCCGCTTGTCATTACATAATTACCATATTCATCATGATATCCCGATACTTTTGAATGATACTGTGCATTTTCTCTGGTATTGTCTTTTCCCTCGCTGTACTCATCATAAAAGCCTGTAAAAAATACCTGCCACTCCAGATATTCCGGTTTTACTATATAGTCACTCTGTAAATATAAATCCTTCAATTCTTTATTTTTTTGATTGAGTATTCTTTCTATTATTTGATACGTTTTTTGATTAGAGCTTCCTTTTTCTATATTTTTAACTATACTGTTATACATTCGCTCATATTTAGGGCTTACTGTAGTTTCAGCTCCTGCTGTATAAGCTGATAGTATCGAGTTTACTGCCAGAAACGATACTAATAATTTTTTATTTCTTTTCATTATTCCTCCAAATTATTTTTTATCTTATAGTGTTTTCTGCTTTATATTGTTCTCTTCTAAAATAAAATGTTTTTTATTTTTTGTCTATTTTTCCTCTTTTGTAAGCTTTCCCCACTCTCTCACCACTGTTTAGCCATTCTTTAAATTGTACCACTTCCCTCCTGTTATCTGTATTCATCGGTAGGGCTGAATACTGTATTGCTGATTAATATTAAGACATCCCTCTTGATATTTCTCCTCATTTGGCATTAATTCATCATCTTCTGCCTTTGTTCTGCCAAATAATACTGTCAGTAACTTCTTTCTCCCGGGAATTTCACTTTTATTCTTCAGTTATGCCTGCTCTCACACCATGAATATTCAATGATAATATAACTGACAATAACACAAAAATTATTTTCCTCATTTATACCTCCTTTTCTTGGTTTTTTAGAAACTTTGCTATATTCTGTTTTATATTAGACTGCAATTTTTCCTGAATTTTGTATTTTTTATTGATCCGCCTTTCAAAAACATTTATATTTTAATTAAATTTCAAGATTATTATTTTAAATCTCACAAATAATCTGTTATGAATATTTTACTAAATTCAAGCTTTAAAGTCAATTTTAATGAAAAAAAAACAATAAAATAATAAAATGTCAGACTTCTCTCCGGGAAATTTAGTTTACGATTTCTAAATTTTTCAAAAATATAATTACTTTTTTATTCTAAATATTAATTATAAAATTATTCCCTTTTTATTTATAGAAATACTTAGCTCTATGTTTTTTTATCTAATATATTTATTATTTCTGTTTTCAAAAAAATCCCTCTTTTTCAAAAGTACATTTCATCAATATTTTCAGCCGATTTATATACAGAATAATTCTAGGTAATTTCTTCATCTGTTAACCTTACAGCATATCGTATTATTAATTTTTATATATACTCTAAAATAAATTTAAACAATATGATTAAATACGTATTTCAATTTAAAATTAAATCAATTACTAAAGATTATACTTTAATTTTGAGTTTTCAGACAACTCTATATTTTACATGTTCTATAATTTTTTTAAACTGTGATATTATTTGATATTTTAAATATTCAGTTTCTGAGAAATTGCATTATGTAGGACGGCAAAAGGTTTTTTATTCAGTATGATACTTGTGAAACTATAAATAGGCAAAAGCATTGCTAACCTCTATATGACAATCTGAATAAATCAATAGAATATCAGAAGATAAAAAAACTGTTGCTGCACTTCTTCTGATACTTATGATAATGCCTGAAAAGAAGCAGCTTCCATATATTAGTAATCAGATAAAATTGTTATGTGTACGGCAGAAAAGAAGATATATTTATTGGAATGATACTGCATATCACTTATGGGACTTACAGTAAAAGGCTCTAATAAGCTTCGAAAAGACTCAGCTCTTTTGAAAAAAGGATATAATTTGCAGCTTCATGTTTTTCACCATTTTTATAAAATATTGGTCAAGAGAGAATCCCATAAAATTTATTTTGCTGCTTAGACAAGAGTTTAATAGATACGGGCTGAAAAAATGCAGGAATAACCTCGGGGATAGATAATGTAAAGCATTGGCAAGTTCTGCTCCAAGGATATATTAATAAGAATCATAGACAATCTAATAATATATAAAGTATTATAAATCAGTCTTAATAAGCTTTATAAAGTAAAAATGCACCATCATTTGTCAGTTCAGCGACTTTTGAGGTGCATTTTTAAAAAAATTTCTATATCTGATAAAATCTATCTGTAAAATAAATACCAGCTTGGATCTACCAGCTCAAAATCAGCAGGATTCCCATCCTGAATAATTTTTCCTGTATAATATACGTGATTTTTATCTTTTGCATAATCTATATCCAGTATTTTAAAAGTAGCTGGATCTGCACTTTCTATTTTATTCCCGTGATAATAAACATTATTTTTATCCCTTGCATAACTAAATCTCAATACTTTGAATGATGCTATATCAGCTCCGTTCAAAATATCTCTCAAATAATATACATTGTTCTTATCTTTGGTATAATAATAGTCCAATATTTTAAATGTTGCCGGATCTACATTCGCTAAAGCTGTTCTGTAATAGTAAACTTTGTCCTTATCTTTGGTATAGCTGTAATCCAGTATTCTGAAAGTCAGCGGATCTACCCCGGGAAGCTTGTCACCTTCATAATAAACATTATTTTTATCTTTTGCATAAAAATAATCTAAATTCTTAAATGTCGGAGTATCTGCCTCGGTCATTTCATCCCTGTATTTAAGACGCTGGTAATAAACTTTTCCATTATTTATAATATATCTCGTGATAGCATATGATTTTACCGGAAAGCATAAAACAACAGCAAATAAGCCAAAAATCATAAACAATTTTTTCATCTGTACCTCCTAAACTATATTTCTACTCTGTTTATACATTATATCATAAAAATGACTGATTAGTCTGTTTTTATTCTTTAATAAAAAAATAAACTTTATGACTTATAAGTCATAACTTACTGTCAAACAGAAAAAATCTGTAATTTTATCTAATTAAAATATGATTATTTTTTTTTAATATTATCCTTTACCATTTGAAAATTATCATTCTTCCTTGAGAAAAATTCCTGTAATTCCACGGTTTATTCCGTTCAAATCTTTAAATATTTCTATATTTTTATATCCGGTTTCTTTCATTATACTTTCTATGATTTCCGCCTGATTATACCCACATTCAAATATGAGCCTTCCGCCGTTTTTCAGATAATCTGAGGCATTTTTGCTTATTTCATAGTAAAAAAACAATCCTTCATTTTCAGCGGTCAAAGCTTCTTCCGGTTCATGCATTCTTACATCATCACTGAGTGTTTCATATTCTGACTTTGGAATATACGGAGGATTGGAAATTATCATATCAAAGCTGTGATAATTTACTTCCTGAAATAAATTTGACTTCAAAAACTTTACATTATCAGCTTTTAGCAGTCCTTTGTTTTTATTTGCAATTTCCAGAGCATTATCTGATATATCTATTCCCAGAATTTTGGAATCCGGTTTTTCTTTCGCAATGGTTATGGAAATTACTCCGCTGCCGGCACCTATGTCCAGAATATTAGGAGCTGCAGTGTCTTTTAATTCCTGTAATGCTCTTTCCACCACTATTTCAGTTTCATTTCTCGGAATTAATACGCCTTTATTAATATAAAAAGGTCTCCCGTAAAATTCCTCTTCATTCAGAAGATATTGCAGCGGTATTTTATCTTTTGCCCTTAGCTTCAGCAGATTCCTTATTTTATTTTTTTTCTCTTCTTCAGGCTGCATAGTATACTTTGTAAAAAGCATCATTCTGTCAATAGAAAGTACATGGGAAAAAATAAGCTCTACAGTCAGTCTTGCTTCTTCTATCTGATGATTTTCGAGATATTTTATGCTCTGATCCATTAGTGTTTTCATGCTTATATCCTCATTTTTTTCTGAAGTTCCTTCTGAGCTTATTTTATTTTTCAGTAAAGTCCTTATTTCAGACATTTCATCATCAGTCAGAATTCTGTCAAAATATGCATAAAGCATAATCCTATCCAGATTTAAGACCTGTGATAGGATTAGCTCAGTTTCTATTCTTGGATTTTCTGCTTTATTGTCTTCAAGATATTTTTTGGATTTCTCCAATATATCAATTAACTTATTCATTCTCACCGACTGCCTTCAAAAGTTCCGCCTGTGCATATGCTGTTAATGCATCTATCAGCTCAACCAGATCCCCGTCCAGAACCTGATCTAATTTATGTAATGTAAGCTTGATTCTGTGATCTGTTACTCTTCCCTGCGGAAAATTATATGTTCTTATTTTCTCTGATCTGTCACCTGAGCCTACCTGTAATCTTCTTTCGCTTTCTACAGTTTTTCTTTGTTCTTCCACTTCCATTTCATAAATCTTTGAAGCTAATACCTTCATTGCTCTTTCTCTGTTTTTCAGCTGTGATCTTTCATCCTGTGAAGTTACCACTATACCAGTGGGAATATGAGTAATTCTTACTGCTGAATCAGTGGTATTTACGTGCTGACCTCCGGCTCCGCTTGCTCTGTATGTATCTACTTTCAAATCACCGGGATTTATTTCTACCTGACTTACATCATCAATTTCCGGAAGTACGGCCACAGTAATAGTCGATGTATGTATTCTTCCTGAAGATTCTGTGTCAGGAACTCTCTGTACTCTGTGAACGCCGCTCTCATACTTTAGCTTGGAATATGCTCCTTTTCCCTTTATCAGGAATACTATCTCCTTTAGTCCGCCCACTCCTATATCATTTCTGTCTATTACTTCCACTTTCCATTTATTTCTTTCTGCATATCGTGAAAACATTCTAAAGACATCGTAAGCAAATAATGCTGCCTCATCTCCTCCTGCTCCGGCTCTTATTTCCATAATTACGTTTTTCTCATCATTAGGATCCTGAGGTAACAGAAGTATTTTCAATTCCTCTTCTATATTAGGTATCTCTTCTTCCACATTTTTTATTTCTTCCAGAATCATTTCCTTCATTTCGTTGTCTTTTTCATTTTTCAGATCTTCTTTTAATGAAGCCAGTTCTTCTTTTTTATCCTTATAGTATTTATACTTTTCCACCACATCATTTATACTGTTTAGTGCTTTGTTATATTCCATTATTTTTTTAGGATCGCTTGTTACCACAGGATCCATTAATAACTGCGTAAGTTCCTCGTGTTTTTTTACTACATCATCTAATTTCTGAAACATTACCTGCTCCTTCATTTTCATTATTTTTAACCTAAAAATTATATCATAAATCAGGCATTTTTACAAATAAACAATTAGCTTGCTGCCGTGTGTTACACTAACTGCAAAATATTTATTTTATCTCTCTGAAATATTCTCTTGCTGATTTCTTCACATACAGCAAAACTGTAAATAATAACGGTATAAATGAAGACTGAAGTCCGCAGACGATACCTGCCACTATTATATTTCCCGCAAGAGTTGTAATGGTTCCTATAAGATACAGTATTCTGCTGTATTTATTTCCTCTTATCAATAATACAGAGGCTGTAATCATGATTATCATGGAAATTAAAATTAATGCATAAACCATATAACCCCCGTTTATTTCCCCGGTATTTTCTTCGCTGAAGCCGCCGACCAGACCTATAAATATACTCATTCCCAGCTGTAAAAGCGTTATTGCTCCTACTATCTTTGTTATTACAGGTTTCTCCATTTTTATCTCCTTTATATATATTTGCTTAAAAAATTTATTTTATTATAATTTAAACAGTGCAGTGTCCAGTTTATAGCTAATAAAACTGACAATACTTAATTAGTTTATTATATCATAAATTTTCAATTTCTTTATTATAAAAATATTACTGCTTTATTTCACTTGACTTTCCTGATATAATAAATTTAAAAATATCAGATATTTATTGATGATACTATGTTTTATTTCTATTGATTCTATATTTGACTTTTATCATATTTAAGAAAGGAAAAATTAATTTATGGGATATTCAATATCTTATACTGCATCAGGAGATAAGATAAATTTTATTGATCTAAAGGAAAAAATCACCGATAAAGAGCTTGATGAAATCATACAGATGGGCGTTTTTGACAGAATCCAGACTAATGACATACCTTCCCGTGAGACACTTATAGCTCTGAATGATAATTATTTTTCCAGATTTCCAGAAACTGGCTTTCGCTTGTATAGCTACAGTAAAAAAAGTCTGGATTTATCCTTCCTGAAATATTTGTCAAACCTTGAAAAGCTTAGTATTGATTATACAGAAAATACAGATAATATTTCCTCGTTAAGCTATCTGAAAAATTTAAAAAGTCTGCGCCTAAATATTTATTTACTGGATAATTTTAGTTTTATAACAGAGCTTTCTGACAAGCTGGAGCAGTTTTCGCTGGAAACAAAGAAAAATTCTTTTGATATTTCCTTATTAAACAGATTTAAACAATTAAAAATTTTATATCTTTCCGGCTGTAAAAAAAATATTGAGTCTGTCGAAAATCTTCCTTTGCTTGAAAGCCTCCTGCTAAAAGGCATCACGCTCAAAAGCGCGGCATTCCTGAATAATATCAAAGCTCTGAAATCCTTGAAAATTCATTGGGGTAATACCGAAAATTTTTCAGACTTATATGGCAATACAAGTATCAACGCACTGCAAATATTCAGGATTACTAAATTTACAGATATAAAACTGCTTGCTAATCTGCCAAATCTCATTGCTGCAGAGCTTTCCTGCCTGAGACATATTGATCATATACCTGATCTTTCGGCACATGGTAACTTAAAGCATATTTTATTTGACGACATGAAATCTCTTAATGATCTTTCCCAGCTTGAATATGTAAAAAATCTGGAAAGCGTTTCTTTTTCCTGCTGTCCGTCTAAGTTTGAACCGGAAGATATTCTGCCGGTCTTGAGAAATAAATCAATAAAACAATGCAGCTTCTATACACGCAGTGCTAAAAAAAATAAACTGATCAGCGAATATATCAAGGAATATAAAAAATCTGACAGCAGTAATTTTATGACTGTAAGAAATTTTCTTTATTCTAATTGTAAAGAGTTCTAAAAACTTTTATAAATTATAAAAAGCCCTAAAAAATTTTTAGGGCTCTTCTTATCTAAAAAAAACTATTTCAAATTATATTTTTTTAGTAATTCGTCATATTTTCCGTTTTCTTTTAATTTTATTATAGTTTCATTTACCTGCTTAATTAATTCAGGATTTTTCCCTTTATCAAAAGCTATAGCTGTTCCGCCGTTATCTGTCATATCTTTTGTAGCAAAAATCTCCAATTCAGGATTTTCACTTACATAAGCACTTGCTACTACGTCTTCAAGAACAAGGGCATCAAGATTCTTATTTTTTAATTCAAGGATTAATGATGTAATAGCCTCGTTAACAACTGTTTTTTCACTTATTTTCTTAGCTTCCTGTTCCTGAATAGTCCCCAGCTGTGCTCCGAGTCTTTTATCTTTCATGTCATCAATGCTGTTTAATGATGTATCACCTTTTAATCTCACATATGCAAATTTTGAGATATAATATTCATCACTAAAATCCACAGCTGCTTTTCTTTCCTCAGTAACGCTCATACCTGCTATTATTGCATCTATCTCGTTATTTTTTAATGCAGGAATAAGTCCGTCAAATGCCATTGTTTTCCATTCGATTTTATAACCAAGCTCTTCACCGATCATATTCATAAGGTCTATATCAAAACCTTCTGTCTTCCCGCCTTCACCTACATATTCAAACGGCTTAAATTCCGGATTAGTACCTACACGCAGTACCTTTTCCTGTCCTTCTGCCGGTTTTTCTCCGCCGTCTGCAGCAGCCGTCTCATTCTTTGAACCGCAGCTTAATACAAATAAAAGCATAAGACTTAATAAAAATAATGTTTTTTTCATTTGTTTCTCCTCTCAAAATTTTATATTATATTTTTTTAATGATTTAATACTTTGTTCAAAAATTCTTTTGTTCTTTCATGCCCTGGATTTGTAAATATTTTTTCTGGATCCTCGTCTTCTACGATTCTTCCTTCATCCATAAATATTACTCTTTTTGCCACATTTCTGGCAAATCCCATCTCATGTGTTACCAAAAGCATTGTCATTCCTTCATGAGCAAGTTTTTTTATTACATCCAGAACCTCTCCTATCATCTCGGGATCCAGTGCAGATGTCGGCTCATCAAATAATATTACTTCCGGATTCATAGCAAGTGCCCTTGCTATTGCCACCCTTTGTTTCTGTCCTCCTGACAGCGTATTTGGATAAACATCCTTTTTCTCCTCAAGCCCTACTTTTCTTAGAAGATCAATTGCCGTTTTCTCAGCTTCAGCTTTTGACATTTTTTTCAGTTTTACAGGTGCCATAGTAAGATTCTGCAATACCGTTTTATGAGGAAAAAGATTAAAATGCTGAAAAACCATTCCTACTTTCTGTCTTATTTTATTTACATTTGTTTTTGAAGAAAGTATATTTTCTCCTTCAATCAGTATTTCACCCTTACTTGGTGTTTCCAGGAGATTTATGCATCTTAGAAGAGTAGATTTCCCGCTTCCGCTGGGACCTATAATGGCCACTACCTCTCCTTTATTTATTGTTTTATTTATATCCTTCAATACTTCCAGATTTCCAAAATTTTTATACAAACCTTTTACTTCTATCATTTTTTCAACTTCCTTTCCAGAGTCCCTGCAAAAATTGAAAATAATTTTACACATATGTAATATATTATTCCTGCGAGAATATACGGTTCAGGTTTATAATATTTACTCTGCAGAGCCTTACTTGCAAAAGTCAGATCATACATATTTATAAGTACCAGTCCTACCACTGATGTTTCCTTAAATAAAGCTATAAATTCGTTTATTAATGCCGGAAGTATATTCCTTACTGCCTGCGGGATTATTATCTCAAACATCGACATGGAATAAGGCATGCCCAAAGCTCTTGCAGCTTCCATCTGTCCCTTGTCCAGACTCTCTATTCCTGATCTGATTATCTCCGAAACATATGCCGAGCTGTTTATACCAAAACCTATTACTGCAATCAAAAATTTTGACTGAACAACTCCGCTCAAAATAAAATAAGCAAATATCAAAAGCTGGATTGTTACTGGTATTCCACGCAGTATATCCACATATTCTTCTATAATCGTATCAACAACAGGATTATTCAGATACCTCAAAAATGCAAGCAGAGTTCCCAGTACTACTCCGAGAAGTACCCCGCAAAAAGTTATCTGTACAGTTACCCATAATCCCTGAAGCAAAAAGATGCAGTCGCTTTTTTTCAGGAAGCTCAAATCAATTGTTCTAAATATCAATACTAATAATATTATAAATATCAGCATTTTTATCAAAATTCTGGTTTTACCAGTCATGTGCTACCCTCTCCTATATATAATTTTATAAAAAAAGACTGATTTAACCAGTCTCAATGAGTAAACTAAACTTAGTTTACAATATGCTCATAGGAATTTTCCCGAAAAAAAATACCTAATCTTGGATACTGGCAAAAGCCTTTTACTTTTATTCCATAAATATAACATATTGTTATCTATCTTGTCAATAAATAAGTCGAATGATATATATTTTGAATATTTCCAGAATTTTTCTATATGTATTATCCGAAAATCTGTCAATTACTGTAATTCTGCAAAAATAACGACTTATTTTTATACAAAAAAATACTTTTTCAGTATGGAATATTTTCCGTGAAAAAGTACTTTCAGTATTTATATTATTAATTTTTCAGATAATTTTCTATTTCATTAAATGTTCTTTCATCTTTAAGTATTGATGTATGAGATGCTTTGTCTACGACTTTGTAAGCACATGAATCCAGCTTTGAACCGTCAAGCGGTACCATTCCGTCATCCTTTCCCGGTATTATGACAGAATACAGCGGATTATTTGATTTATTTCCAATCAATACATAGCATGAATAATCAGGATTCCCCAGTTTATTCACAAAACTGTCTTCTTTTATACTGAACTGAAGAACTGCCTCTCCCAGCGGATCTTTCAGCATCTTTGATATAAAATGATCTGCAAGTGCACTTCCATGACTCGGCGGCGAAATAAATACCACTTTCCCGAGATTATCCATATTATTATTTTTCAAATAATATCTTAATATTCCACTTCCCATGGAGTGTACCACGAAATGAACCTTTTTATCATTATCCAGCCCGTCTATAACAGGTTTTATATATTTTTCCGATATCATTTCCACACTGTCACTGTTTGTCGGGTATTGTATACTTATTATGTTATAATTTTTATTTCCAAGCATTTCTGCTATCGGCTTCATATCCTTTTCTGTTCCGTATATTCCGTGAAACAGTACTATATACTCCATATTTTCTGTTTCATCATATTTGTTTATCTTATAATCATGATGCAAAGCAGTCTTTAAGACCGCACATCCCGTAAACGTTAATATAATCCCTGCTAAAAGACATAAATACAAACTTCTCTTCTTCATATGTTCTCCTCAATACTGCGGACGGATTTAATTTTCCACTTCCACAGCATTAGTTACTTCCTGGCCTAAAGCTACCTTCAAAGCCACAAGTGCTACCTCAAGCTGACTTTCATCAGGTTCTTTTGTAGTAATTTTCTGCAGAAGAAGCCCGGGTCCTGCTATCATTTTTCCGATTATATTATTCAGATGATAGCTTGTCCATCTTTGAATCTCAAATGAAATTCCGGCTACTACCGGCACAAAAGGGATTCTTGTAAATATTTTATAAACAATCAGAAGAAATTTATTATCCGGTACAGGAAATATAAAATCTACAATTGAAAATACAAGTATACTTATAAACATAACTAAAAGCAGAAAACTTGTACCGCATCTGGGATGAAATCTTGTGCATGTCTTAGCATTTTCCACTTCCAGAGCTTTCTCCATTTCATAATTATAGATTGATTTATGCTCGGCTCCGTGATATTCAAAAACTCTTCTTACATCCTTAAAGAATGAAATTCCCCAGATATATCCGAGAAACATTATCAGTCTTATCGCAGCCTCTATAATATTAGCCATTAATTTGTTATCTTTAAATACAAGTCCGCCTACAAGTGACGGAATAACCATAAATACTCCTATTCCTATAATAAGAGACATAGAAACTGTTCCCATTACCTCTTTGTCACTTAGCTGCTCTTCTTCTTCCCCAGCCTGATTTGAAGCAAAAATAAGTTCTTTTGTCCCTATAACCATTGCGTCAAATAATGCCAGAACACCTCTTATAAAAGGCATTTTAAACCATTTATTCTTTTTTTCGTCAAGTGTTTTTTTTCTGTATACTATTGTTCCGTCTTTTCTTCTTACAGCGGTTGCTATTGCTTTAGGCCCTCTCATCATAACTCCTTCTATTACTGCCTGCCCGCCGACTACTACTTTATTATCCACTTTTTCCTCCTAAACTATCTTTCCATTATTAGTGTATTTCTCAGTCTCTTTAGTCCTCTTACAATGGAACTTGCCTTGAATTTGCTTATTCCTTTTATTTTTGCTATATCTTCCGATGTTGCATCCAGAATCTCCGGCAAATCATTAAAAGCCTTTATTAATAATTCTATATCTTTTTTAGTTATTCTCTTAATTTCACTTAGTATTCTGTACCCTCTTGGTGTTATTCTCTTGTCAAAATTGCTGTATGCCTTTCCGAATCCCATTATATGGGCAATTTTCCCAAGTTCCAGCAATTCTTCCTTATTTAGCTTTCTGATATCGCTGAATATTTTATCCACAGTCTCTTCACTGTTATTATAATCTCTTATAAGATCATAAAGATCTTCCTTGATCCCCTGCATAAGCTCCTCATACTGGAGTACTATCAGACGTCCTTCACTTCCAAGCTCCAGTATATACTCATCCAGCTCGTCGGTTATTCTATATAAAAGACCGTATTTTTTTATTCCCTCCACCACTTCGTTAACAGTAACCATATTGTCAAATTCAAGTATTGTAAGATTAGTTAAATGATGGTGTATTGCTGTCGCATATTTTTCAAGAGCCATCAATGCCTGACTTGTTTTTGCCAGTATATCCTTCATATCCAGAATCTCATACCTAAAGCTTCCCTTATATATAGTTATTTTATTTCTTCTTTCAGATACCGCCAGCACAAGATTACCCGTCTGCTTTGCTACTCTGTCCGCTGTTCTGTGTCTTGTTCCGCTTTCATCTGTATGTATGGTAGCCTTTGGCTGAAGCTGAATATTGGCATACGAAATTTTTCTCAGGTTTTCGGATACCATTAATGCTCCGTCCATTTTAGAAAGTTCATATAATTTTTGGGGAGTAAAATCTACATTTAAATTAAATCCTCCGTCTATCATATATTTCAGACTTTCTTCGTCTCCTATTACTATCAGCGCTCCCAATCCTGCTTCCTGTATTCTGCCTAAAGCGTCTCTTAATAATGTCCCAGGTGCGACTAAGGAAAATATTCCGGTCAATATTTCTTTTCTTGTCATTATTTTTTCACCCTTTCTATCAACTCCTCAATATTCTTCAGGTAAATAAGTTTTATCTTAAAATCTTCTGATTCTAAATCTTTTTTATTTGCCGTAGGAAGATAGACACCTTTAAAGCCCAGTCTTTCCAGCTCTTTTATTCTGTTTTTTATAAATGCAACCCTTCTTATCTCACCTCTCAGCCCTAATTCGCCCACAGCTGCTATTTTCTGGCTTACGGCAAGGGCATTTATAGAAGAAATCAGCGAAAAAATCACTGCCAGATCAGAGCTTCTGTCTTTTAGGGTAAGTCCTCCGGGAATATTTATAAAAATATCCTTTGAACTCAGATCCAGTTTCAGAAACTTACTCAAAACAGCACCTAATATTTCCACTCTGTTTTTATCATAGCCTTCGATTATTCTCCGCGGAAGACCGAATGTAGTATTGGTAAGCAGTGACTGTACTTCAAATAAAAATACCCTGCTTCCTTCCAATATAGGTGTTATTATACTCCCGACATTTTTTTCTTCTCTTTCTCCTATAAAAAATTCCGACGGATTTGTTATCTCGCTTATCCCGTCCTCTTTCATGTCAAAGATCGATATTTCATTCGTAGAGCCGAATCTGTTCTTTAGAGTTCTTATAATTCTGTAAAAGCTGTTTTCCTCGCCTTCTATCTGAATAACCGCATCTACCATATGCTCCAGCATCTTAGGTCCGGCTACCTTTCCGTCTTTAGTTATATGTCCTACTATAAAAAAAGATATCTCCCTGCTCTTGGCCATCTCTATTATCTTCAGTGTTGTTTCTCTGATTTGTGTCATACTTCCCGGTATTGAATTTACATTCTCTGAATATAGTGTCTGAATAGAGTCTATCACAACTATCTTAGGATTATCTTTTAAAATTATTGATTCTATCTTTTCCAGATTTGTTTCATTGGCGAGATACAGGCTCTTACTCTTTACCCCGAGTCTGTCCGCGCGTTGTTTTATCTGTCTTAGTGATTCTTCACCGGATATATAAAAGACATTTCCGGTTTTGGAATATTCATCAATTAATTGCAGCAAAAAAGTGGACTTCCCTATTCCGGGATTTCCGCTTATAAGTACTACTTCTCCTTTAACCAGACCGCCGCCCAAAACTCTGTCGAACTCGCTGAATTTCGTTACCATACGAAATTCCTTTCCCAGTTCTATTTCTTCGAGCTTCACTATCTCCACATCTTCCGCCGAGATCTTTGAAAGTGTTTTCTTTATATCCACTTCTTCTTCAAAAGTACCCCATGACTCACAATTAGGACACTTTCCCAGCCATTTTTTACTTGTATATCCACATTCGGAACAAATATATCCTGATTTTGACGCCATATCCTATCCTTTTCTAATTCTTTCGGCTCTCTCCTCTATATCCTTTATTATATTTTCAGGTAAGAATCTATCCAGTTTTCCGTTATTCAGAGCTACCTCTTTTACCAGACTGGAACTCAAATAGAGATATTCTCTCGGTGCCGTAAAAAATAAAGTTTCAAATGGTTGCTTTGCCAATATAGTATTTGTCAGAGTAAACTGCAGTTCATATTCGTAATCAGAAACTGCTCTTAATCCTCTTACCAGTATATTGGCATTCTGTTCTGCCATAAAATCTACTGTCAGCCCCTTAAAACTCAATACCTCGGCTTCTATATTTTCGGCTTTTAATATTCTTTTTACCAATTCTATTCTTTCTTCTATTGTAAACCAATTTTTTTTAGACGAATTAATCAAGATTCCTATTTTTAATTCATCAAACAATCCGGCACTTCTCTTTATTATGTCTGTATGACCTTTTGTAATCGGATCAAAACTCCCAGGGTATACTGCTATCTTTTTCATGGAAATCTCCTTATTTGGTTTTATGCCCTTAACTCTATATCTGAACATACACACAGATAAAGGTATAAATTATTTTTTAAATAAAAAATAAGCTTCTCTCGCGGCATTTTTTTCTGCTTCTTTTTTGCTTGTTCCTGTTCCTATGCCCACTATTTCTTCTTTTAATTTTACTGCTATTTCAAATTTTTTATTATGATCCGGCCCTTTTTCCGATAGAATTTCGTAATTGGGTATAATGTGAAATTTACTTTGGAAAAGCTCCTGCAGGAGTGTTTTATAATCTTTCAGTTCTTCAAGATCATCTATATTGTCTATTTTATCTTTCAGATATTTGAGTGCTATTCTTTTAGCCTCATCAAATCCCGAATCCATAAATATAGCACCTATCAATGCTTCAAAAGCATCTCCGAGTATAGATTTTCTGTCACGTCCTCCGGTTATTTCCTCACCGTTGCTTAAAAAAAGATATTCTCCCAGGGCTATTTCCTTTGAAACGGCAGAAAATATCGGCTCACTGATTATTCTGCTCTTTAGCTTGGCAAGATCACCTTCATTATCATCCTTTTCTTTTGTATATATATATTCCGTCGATATCAGATCCAGTACTGCATCTCCCAGAAATTCAAGCCTTTCATTATTTATATTTTCTATTTCACCATGCTCGTTTGCATAAGAACGATGGATTAATGCTTCTTTCAAAAGCTTAATATCATCAAATTCATATCCGATTTTCTCCATCAGCTCTCTTAATTTTGAATCATCCATTTTATTACACCTCCTGTGTTGTTTATTAATAAAAAAACAGTTTTATCAGAGAACCTTATATGTTAAACCCGGATATCTTCCGCCAGATCTAAAAAGTGACCTCACACCGGAAATAAAATATTTCGGTTCTCTAAAAAACTTACTTCTATTGCTCTTTATTTTTCATATTTTTTAAATGCTACTACTGCATTATGTCCGCCAAATCCAAGCGTATTTGACAGTCCGTATCTTATCTCTTTCTTTTCTGATTTATTCGGTACATAATATAAATCACAGTCAGGATCCGGATTATCATAATTCACTGTGGGAGGCATTACTCCTTCATGAATTGCAAGTGCTAAAAATCCGGCTTCTACTCCGCCTGCTCCGCCTAAAAGATGACCAACGGCTCCTTTTGTAGAACTTACTGCAAGCTCTTTAGCATGATCTCCAAATACTGTTTTTATAGCACGAGTTTCTATTTTATCATTCAGCGGTGTTGATGTCCCGTGTGCATTTATATAGTCTACTTCATTTGGGTTGATATTCCCCTGCTCCATAGCCATCTGCATTGCACGTGCTGCTCCGTTTCCGCTTTCCTCAGGTGCTGTCATATGATATGCATCACCTGTTTCTCCATAGCCTACGATCTCTGCATATATTTTAGCACCTCTTTTTAATGCATGCTCAAGCTCTTCTACTATTAGTATACCGGCTCCTTCTCCCATAACAAAACCATCTCTGTCAGCAGAAAACGGTCTTGAAGCCTTTTTAGGATCTGGATTATTTGATAATGCTTTTATACTGGCAAATCCTCCGATTCCACTTCTTGTTATTGTAGCTTCCGACCCTCCGGCAATTATAGCATCTGCTTTACCGAGTAAAATTGTCTGGAAAGCGTCTCCTATAGAATGTGTTCCAGATGCACATGCTGTTACTATTGCCTTATTAGGTCCTTTTGCTCCTGTATATATTGATACATTTCCTGACGCCATATTTGTAATAACTGCCGGAATATAGAAAGGAGAGATTCTTTTCGGTCCTTTTTCTATCATTTTTCCGATTTCAGTTTCTATAACTTCAAGAGCTCCAATACCGGAACCTATAATAACACCAACTCTTGTTGCGTTTGACTCGTTTATATCCAGTTTTGCATCATCAAGTGCCATTTTAGAAGCTGCAATTGCGAATTGAGAAAATCTTCCCAATTTTTTTAATTCCTTTTTCTGTATGTAATCTTCCGGATTGAAATCACGCACTTCTCCTGCTATATGAACAGACTGATCACTAGTGTCAAAAGATTCTATTGTGTTAATTCCGCAGTCACCGTCCAACAAAGATTTCCATGTTTTTTCCGTACCAGTTCCCAAAGCTGTTATTAGCCCAACTCCGGTAATAACTACTCTTCTCATTTTTCACCTCACCAAAAATTATATTTCACTATATTTTACTTTATTTTGGGTTTTTTTTCAAATAAAATAATCTTTTTATAATATCATTATTCTAAAAATAACCTGCAGCCACTATGTTTATTAAACTCTTGTAAATTTAAAATACATAACGGCATATTTTTCACCAACAAATTCCATTTTTAAAAAATACCAAATGTACAATTATTAAAAAAAGGGGTTTATTCTTCCCCTCTACTTTTAGATAACTATATTATTTTGCTTCAATATAATCAATTACATCTTTTACAGTTTTAATTTTTTGTGCATCTTCATCAGGAATTTCCACGTCAAATGCTTCTTCAAAAGCCATAATCAATTCTACTGTATCTAATGAATCCGCACCTAAATCATCTATAAAAGATGCATCCTCTGTTACTTGGCTTTCATCAACACCTAATTGTTCTGCAACTATTGTTTTTATTTTATCTAACATACAATCCACCTCCATGATAGCATTATAGCAAAGTCATTTTAATAAATCAAGAGATATTTTATCCGGATAATATATAAAAAATATATGGTGTTACAGGATAAAACTGCCTTCATCCGCATATTTCCAAATCTTATTCCGAAATTATAATTTCCTGACACATAAAGTGACTTTTTTGGTACATTAAAATTTGTACTGAAAGATTATATCATTTCTACATATTTATTTCAACCAATATTCGCTTCCATCTTTTTTTCTGTCAAGAAAACCGTATTCTATAAGATATCTTCTTAATGTTACATAGTCATCAAAAAAGTTTTTTATCACACTGTTTATTTCTTTTTCAGAATATTTTTTTCCTGATTCTATACTTTTGGAAATTTCTCTTATTACCACCACTTTTTGTTTTTCTCTTCCGGGAAATCTTTTTAGCTTTACTGCTTTTCCGTCCTCGAATTCAAAGAATTTTTCCAGCATCTTTTGATTTTCCGACAGTGTAATATTGTATCTGTCATCTATAAATCTTGCCGTCTTGTGCAGTTCAATAAATTCGGCGGCATTTTTATCTCTTTCTCTCAAGAGCTCCATTACCGATAAGAATACCTTTGCCTGTCTTTCTTTTTCCTTTAACATAAATCTATGGTTTCTTATAGTTGACATGCTTCCTGTTTCTGTTTCTTCCTGTACTTCTTTATCACTTTTTCCCTGATAAAATAATTTTAAAAGTTTTTTTTGCTGTTCAGATATCCCGGTCAACTTTTTATTTAAATTGATAAGATAATCAAAAACTGAAACATGAGTCTCTGATATATGAGACTTCATCTCTTTTTCAGCATCCAGAAGTGTATTTTCTCTTTTATATATTACTCCTTTTTCAGTATTCATTCCGCAGAGAAGACATTCAAAGTGTTCACCGCTGTCAATATATCCTTTTTTTATATCTTTTATATCCGAATTCCAGAAAACTTCTTCCTTCATTTCTTCACCTTCTTTCTAATTATAGATATAATATCATTTTATCTATAATATGTCAAACTTTTTCATTATTTATCTATTTTTTATTTTATGGAATATATTTAAAAGTATATATTCCACTTTATTTTTACAAATAATTTCCTTGGATTTTTATAGATAAAAATAAAAATCCTCTATATAATATACTCTTACTTTTGATTCTAATCATCGTAATTTTTTTTAAATAAAACCATATATTTAAATTTATTCTATATCATATTTAAAAAAATTATAAAAAAAACTGCATAAAACAATATTGTGCTTTATGCAGTTACCTATTTATTATAAATTTTCCAAATCTTCCAGTTTTGAAATATTAATTACTTCTATATTGCCGTTTATTTTTTTGATCATCCCTTTTAATACACTTCCCGGTCCGATCTCGTATATTTTATCTACTCCGTTTTCAGCAAGTTTATTTATTGTATCCACCCATTTTACAGGTCCGAAAGTTTGATTAAATAATTCATTCTGTATATTTTCTGTATTGTCAAGCTCAGCTGCTGTTGTATTGGCAATAAGAGGACACTTAGGAGTATTCCACTCAAATTTCGAAAATTCAGCTTTTATTTTTTCTGCTAAAGGTTTCATTAGAGAACTGTGAAATGGTCCTGATACAGCAAGAAGAATTGCTCTTCTGGCACCTTTCTGCTTAAAGGTCTCCAGATTTGCCTCTATTATGCTCTTATCCCCAGCTACTACTGTTTGTTTAGGATCATTATAATTCACTGCTTCTATAACTCCGTCTATTTCACTGCAGATTTTTTCTACTTCAGCAGCTTCCAGCCCCAAAATAGCAGCCATAGTTCCTTCTATTCCCGAAACGGACATTATTTCCCCTCTTTTAGAGATCAGCTTCATTATATCAATTTCATTAAGAATTCCGTTTCCATACAATGCTGTATACTCACCCAAACTGTGACCTGCCACATAATCAGGAGTTATTCCTTTTTCTTTAATCAGCTTTGTAAGAATCACAGATAACAATGCTATTGCCGGCTGGGCATTTCTGGTATTTTTCAATTCTTCCTCAGGTCCGTTAAACATGACTTCTTTCAAATCTTTATTATCAATTGAATCAAAAATATTATCCATGCTTTTTTTTATCTCTGCATTTTCATAAAGATCCAGTCCCATTCCTACTTGCTGCGAACCCTGACCCGGATATACAAATGCTATTTTTCCCATGTTTCCTCCTTGGTATTGTCAATGTCCTCGATATCTTCCGCATCATTGTTTACTTTAGCGCTTTTTATATTGATATTCACATTTTCATTTGCTTTTTCGTTCCTGTTTTTTCTGTCTATTATTCCGGAAACTGTAATAGCAGTTCCTATTATGAGTAATCCAGCAGTAATTCCTATATTAGTAAATCCTTCAAAAAATTCTTTTATATAAAGATATACTCCTACGCCTGTTATTATCCAACCAGATGTTTTCTTTTTGGCTATACCTACAAACATCCCAACCAAAATAAGTATTATCTGATAATTAAGTATATACTTAACTGTCTCTCCGTTTATCATACCAAACGCTTGTAATCCATACAGTATTCCTAATAGTATCAAACCTATTCCAAAAAAAATTTTCTTTCCCATACATTCCTCCTAAAAATTCATGCTGAATATTATTTCATATTATTCATATGTCTAAACATCAGTCAGATTTTTATGATAAAATTTCCTACCATAATATGAATTAACTAATTTTCCAAATCTGCAAAATATTACTTAGACCATTCTAAGATACACGAACCGTAAGTCAGTCCGCCTCCAAATCCTACAAGAAGAAGTCTGTCACCTTTTTTGATTTTCCCTTCATTTCTTGCTTCATCAATAGCAATTGGTATTGTAGCCGCTGAAGTATTACCGTATTTATCCAGATTAACATAGAATTTTTCCATAGGCTGCTTAAATCTTTTTGCTATAGATTCTATAATTCTTATATTTGCCTGATGTGGTATAAATAAATCTATATCTTCTATTTTCAAACCGGCTTTTTCCAAAGAAACTGCTGTAGTTTCAGGAAAAGCTCTTACTGCGAATTTAAAAATTTCTCTTCCGTTCATTTTTACAAATTGATCTCTGCTGGTAAGTACTTCTTCTCTAAAAGGCTTTCTCGAACCGCTTGAAGGAACTATCAGTTCCTGTGCCCCTGCTCCGTCAGCCTGAAGATCTCCGCCAAGATACCCGCCTGTTTCCACTTCACCGAGTACTGCTGCTCCTGCCCCGTCTCCGAATAAGATGCAAGTACCTCTGTCTTCCCAGTCCAATATTCTTGAAAAAACATCTGCTCCAATTACAAGTACTTTTTTATAAATTCCGGCTTTGATAAAGCTGTATCCTGTAGTTAACGCATATACGAATCCGGTACATGCCGCTTCCATATCAAAGGCGGCAGCTTTTCTTATCCCTATTTTATCCTGAACTATTGCAGCTGTAGAAGGCATTGAGTAATCAGGTGTCGTAGTAGCTACTATTACAAGCTCTATTTCATCCTTATCAATTCCTGCATCTTCTATTGCTTTTAATGCTGCCTTATATGACAGATCAGAAGTCGCTTCGTCGTCTGCGGCTATTCTTCTCTCTCTTATTCCGGTTCTTGAAGTAATCCATTCATCTGTAGTATCTACGATAGATTCCATCTCTTTATTTGTCAGTATTCTTTCGGGCAGATAAGACCCTATTCCTAATATACCTATTTTCAATATTATCACCTACTAATTTTTTTTTATGCACAACATTGGTTATTGATTATACAGATCCAAGTGCTCCAATATTGTTATACACTTTTCAAAATCAAACAAAATACCGGCTCCTGCTTCATGTGTTCTTTAAATAATTAAAAAATAAAGCATAACACTTGTTTTTTATTATACATTCATATATTTAAAAAAGCAAGATTAATATCTTGCCTCGTGTATTTTCAATATTTTACTCAGTATCATCTTGGATTTCAATTACTTGTTTACCTTTGTATACACCAGTCTCAAGATTAACTCTGTGAGGTCTTCTAACTGTTCCGTCAGCCTCTATTATAATATTAGGTGTAGAAATCGCATCATGTGATCTTCTCATATTTCTTTTAGCTTTAGAAGTTCTCTTCTTAGGTACTGCCATTCTTAATCTTCTCCTTCCTATAAAACATATATATAAATCAACATCTTTTAAATATTTTTATATAATTCACAAGACATTATAATAAAAAAACATAGCTTTGTCAAGGAATATAAAAATATTTTAGATATATTATTTTTTATTTGTATTCATGTAACTGCCCGATGTCGATCTAGTGCTTTGTCTTATTTAATATTTTAAAAATGAAAATAAGTCTGAGGTACAAGTGTTCTGACATTAAAAGCTCCTAGTTATATAAACACAACTCGGACAAAACACCTGATATGCATTTCATAAAAATTTATCATTTACCATCTATTATACTATATTTTTTTATTTATTTCCATGTTTATTTTATATTTTTATTATCTTAAGCATTAAAAAACTATTTTATCAGCAGCTCTGTTTATATAAAAAACATACCTTTCTGGGATTTCACAGATAAAAATATTTTTTTCTCAAAAAGGAACTGCTGTACATAATAATACAACAGTCCCTGTTTTTATTCTATTTACTAAAACACTGCTTTCAGATTAATACCCGCTCTGTAGTCATCTTTTCCTACATCTCCTGTTTTATATTCCCCAGTTAGGAATATCCCGTATCTGTCTTCTATTTCTACTCCCAGAGTTGCTTTTGTTTTGAAAGCTCCTTTTTCATCTTCCGGTTTTGCCAGTCTGTGATAATTATCTTCTACTGCTGTAAGTCTTGCATATTCTCTTTCATTAAAGTCAGCAAGTTCATATTCATATGATAAATCAAGTGCTCCTTTCAGCTTCCAGCTTTCTCTGCTGTTCAAAGGATACTCCCCTTTCAGCTCTACTCCGGCTTTTGGTTTTACACTCCATGCATCATTACCGTCTACTTCCAGTGCTTCAAGACCTTTCTCACTAAATGTCGGTCTTATACCGTACATTACCTTTACTCCTCCATAAGGCATTATACTTGCTCTTTTTCCCAGCTCCAGCTCTTTCCCCAGTATATTGTTGCTTGTCAGGCTGTAGCTTTCATATTTTGCCGTCATTTCAGATCTTCCCGAATGTGTCCAGTCTATATTTCTTTCCATGTTATGGAAGCTTACTCTTCCTGTAAGATCATTTCTTAATACCCAGTTATTCGTACTGTATTTATTATGTAATCCCAGCTGTAAAGTATCTACCTTTTCCTCACTGTCATTACTGTCTGAAAATTCAAATCCTGTGTGAAGATATCCTGCTGAATATCCGAATGTATGTTTGTAAGTTCTTTCCACTTCTCTTAACAGCTGTACTCCTGTCGATGTATAATCAAATCCCTGAACTCCTTCAGTTTCTTCTTTTAATTTCCCTTTTCCGGCTATTATATTTACTTTTACATTTTCTTTAGTATTATTTTTGGAATTCTGAAGTATTCCCAGCGAGTCTTCAAATATGTCTGCTATTGTTTCTTCTCTCTGATTCATATTAGAATATACATCTCCGGCAAGACTTGACATAGTCTTTCTGAAATCCATTTCTGTTTCTATAAGATCTATTTTATCAAATATACGTCCCATGTTTCCTTTTGAACCTACATATTTTGTGTCAAGTGCAAGTCCGAAATCCTGATACCATAATCCGCTTGTAAAGTTATCATATGGTATTTTCTGCATCCATATATCTACACTTCCTCTTTCATTTAGCACAGGAGTTGCAGACCATGTCAGCGATTTACTTCTGACTTTTACCAGTCCAGAATCCGGTCCTCCGCCTGTTGTCATCGGATTAAATACATCTTTGAATTTGTAAACTTCTGCATGTGTTCCCTCTGCAAATCCTCCCAGAATTCCTATAGGTTCTGTTGTATTAAACGACGGTGCATTGAACTGTACTGCATCTGATACAAATGCTGCTCCCAGATCCTCAGATACTGTAGCTTCTGATATAGTATCCGGATTTACCTTTATTGATATATCTATTCCCTTTAACTCAAAGTTTTCAGATACATTTATAACTCCGGCATTTATAATACTTGGTACGGGATAACTTGTTTCCCCGTATGAAACCATGATTGAACCGCTCGCTCCGGCTCCGATATTTATCGTTCCCTGATTGAGAATCTGCGAACCGCCCTTCATTATGATTCCTTCACTGTCATTCCCGTTTATGTTAATAGTTCCTGTATTATTTAATGTTGATAATATATTCATATAAATTGCTGTTGAATCATTACCATTCATTGTTATAGTTCCTGTATTATTGATTTCTGCTTTTTTATTTGCATAAATTCCTATTGAATTATTACCTGAAAGTTCTATATCTCCTGAATTCTGAAGAACTCCGTTTTCCACAAAAATACCGATAGCCCCCTCAGAGCTTGATGTTATTTTTCCTGAATTTACAGTCGGTAATCCAGATTCTTTGTTATCTTTACTGTAAATTCCCACTCCGTAGTATCCGAGTTCTATATCTCCCGTATTTGTAATACCTGTTCTGTCTCCGTATATTCCTATTGCATAGCTGTTTTTTGAAGAGTCCTCAAAATCTCTGATTACAGAATCTCCCACACGTATTTTTCCTGTGTTATTTATGATCCCGTTTTCATTATAAATACCTACATTTGCTGTTCCGGCTGTTCCAGTAATATCTCCTGTATTTTGTATATTTCCGCCGTTTACAGTATAGAATGCCACTCCGCTTGATCCGCCAAGTGTTACCGCTCCGTTATTCGTTATGCTTCCTGCTCCGTCTCCAAAGACAATAATGCTTCCGCCACCTGCTGTTACATCAGCATTATTCAAGAGTGCAGAACCTGATCTGAGTACATATCCGAAGCTGTTATTTCCTAGTACTGTTGTACCGTCATTTAATATATTTGTTCCATTTAGTGCATAAACACCCACTGATTGATCATTTGATATATTTAATGATGAACCGGCATTCAGATTCACTGTTCCGCCTGCTGCATATATACCTGTTCCGTTGTTTCCTATATTTACTGTATTATTCTGATTTAAAATTCCACCGTTTATATATATACCCACAGATGAGTTTCCTGCTGATACAGCTCCGTTATTTACTATTGTATCTGCTGAATTTTCACTGTAAATACCTACTCCGGGATTATTATTATCAGATGAATTTCCTATTATTACCGTTCCGTTATTTGTTATAGATGTTCCGCCGTTTGCCTTTGAATAAATTCCTATTGACTTATCCCCGTTCAATTCTATTCTTCCGTCATTTGCTATTACAAGCGGTGCCGAACCTTCACCATAGATTCCTACAGTTTCTCTTCCGTTTCCTGTAATTACACCATTTGACAGATTTTCAAGATTAGAGCTGTTTTGTCCGTAAATTCCTACAGAAAGACTTCCCATAGCTATACTTCCGTCATTTAAGGCGTATGATCCGCTGCCGTTAGTATGAAGACCCATAGAGCTGTCTCCCAAAGATATCGAACCAATATTTTTCAGTCTTGTTCCATTACTTCCGTAAAGACCTGCCGAGCTGTTTCCAAATGCCATTGTACCTCTGTTTTCAGCATCTATTCCTGCTGTAAATCCTCCGGGAAGAGTAGAATTATACTGTCCTTCAAGTACTGCTCCTATTGTATTATCCCCTGATGATACCAGTGTTGATCCTGTATCAAGCAGTACAGCAGAATCTTTCCCGTTTATAAGGCTTCCGTTTCCTGCCAGATTAGCAGTTCCGTTATAATGGAATGTACCATTCTTTACATTTCCTATTGTATATGTAGAACCTGCCGTTGATGCTATATTAAAGTTCTGGTTAAATGTCCCGTTTGATAATATATTAAATACTGCTATATTATTTCCCGAAATATTTATATTCCCCGAACCGCTGAAATTCGTATTTCCATCCAGATAAAATCCTAATATATTGTTCCCTGTCATATTTAACGTTAACCCGGAAAGGTTTACCGTACTATCCTTGGCGTATATTCCTACACTGTCTGAACCTACGCTTAATGTACCCGTTCCGTTAAGAATTCCGTTATTTACATAAATTCCTATTCCGCCTGATGAATTTTGAAGATTTATATCCGAACTGCCACTAAGAGTCACTGTATTATCTCCCTGCGTCCCGGTTCTGTTTGATGCATATATACCATAAACTTTCCCCGGACCTGAAGCAGTTATTTTTCCGTTATTTGTTATATTTATTTTATCGTCCCCATACCCGAGTCCTGCTGAAGTTGTTACTCCGTCAAGATAATTAACACCATAAATTCCGGCTGTATTATTACCGGCAATTAATATTTCCCCGTTATTTTCAGTCAGTGATCCGTTGGCTGAGTATATTCCTACTGATTCATTCCCTGTAGTTTTTATTACATTATTATTAATTATGTGACCATAATCAGCAGCCATCCCTACGGCTTTTTCCCCGCCGAAAGCTATTGTCCCGTTATTTGTAAGTGTTATTTCATTTCTTCCCAGACTTCCTCCGTAGTTTCTCTGAGCAATACCTATTTGTTTATCCAGATTTCCTGTCATTGTTTTACCGCTGTTTAATGTTACAGACAATAATGCAAACTGGGCTTTTTCATACAGATCATTACCGTCCATATTGATATCTCTGTCAAGTATTAGTGCACCTTTATTCATTGATATTGGTATATAATCACTGGCACTGTCTGTATTTATACTTACATTATTTGCAAGATCCATTACTGGTGTTACCATTCCGTCAAGTGTCGTAAGTGACAGTGTACTTCCTGTTCCTTCAAGCATATATAAAATAGATCCCGATTTCATTGTCAGTCCTAATCTTCCGCCTGATATCCCTGTAAATGAAGTATTCAGATAGTTTTCAAGATTTGTACCATATTTCAGATAAAAAGCTATTCCGCCTTCTTCTACTGTAGCTTTTACATTTCCTGTTACGCTGTATTTCCCTGATGCAATGCCGCCGTCATAGTTATAGAACAGCAGACCTTTATTTCCAGCTACCAGATTCACGCCCTCAGAAAGATTTATTGTTGAATTGGCACCTGCATACAGCCCTATTCCTCCGTTTTCAGCTCTTATTGTACCGCCGCTCAGATTAGTATCTGTATTATTTATCTCACTGTAAATTCCCACTGCTTCTGTTCCGCTTGCTGTTATACTTCCGCCTGTCATATTAAATATGTTTTCATTGTACACACCCAGATTTCCAGTTGAAACTTCTAATATCCCTGTATTGCTCACTTCTCCTGTACCACCGGTTCTCACTGCAATTCCTGTATTATTGGTTCCGTTTACTTTTATATTTCCGTTTTTATGATAAAAATATCCATATTCTTCTATCTGAACTCCAACCTGTTTATTTCCTGCGATATTCATTGACATGCCGTCAGTTGTCACCCTTGCACCTGTTGACCCCAGCAGCTCCGCTGTTTCAGTATATCCCGGACTCCAGATCGGATCCGGTTCAAATGTTACTGTTGTTAAATTAGAACCGCGTAAATATATCCCGGCATTTCCTTCACTCCCTGCCAGTAAATTTATTTCATGATTCGTCGTAGTATCCGAGGAACTTCCTAAAATAACATCTCCGTAATCTTCTACTCTTAGTCCTACTCCTCCTCTTGAATATTCACCTACATTAAGAAGATAGTCTGATAATATAAACTGAGGATTATCTACCATATATCCGCTTATATTTACATTATTTGCAGGATTATTCTGATCAGTTATATTTTTGGAATATTGTATTATATTTCCCTTCATATTAGTATATATTCCCGCAGCACTGTCTGTGTAAGCAGAATTTCCTCCAGTGATATTACCGCTGTTTTCAAGACCGTTTACTCCTGAAGAACTGGCTGCTGTCTGTCTTGGATCTTCTGTTCCTATATCTACCTTTATTTTGGAATTAGCAAAGTTAAGTTCTCTTTCTATATCTACCCCTATGCTCTGATCCCCAAGTACTGTTATAGGATTATAAAGCCTGATTTCTGTTCTTTGGAGACCATTGTACATTGATTTTGACTCATGCCATGTTCCATTTGAATAATAATATGCATACTCACTTTTACTCATCATCGGGGCATTATGCGTATACACTCCTATGTTATTATTCCCGTACAGCTTCATATCACCATTGTTCATCAATATATGTTTCCCCGGATTTTCATCTAAATAATGATTTCCATTACTATCATTTGATTCACTGTAATTATATGAATATGCATTATTTGTCATAAGAAACAGTACGCTTTCAGGTGCTCTCATTTCTATTAATCCTGTATTATCAAAGCCTTCCTGCTTTCTCATACTTCCGCCTTCTGTAAACATAAAGGCAACATGTTTTCCTATAAGATTATTGGTACTGCTTGCTTCATTCAGCCCTATTATTTCTCCCCTGTTCATAAATATACTGTTGGCATCCTGCCATCCGCTGTGTGCCTGAATATTTACTGCTACAACATTTGAACCTTTCAAATTCCATGAACTGTTATTTTCCACATACTGAAACCATCTGTTATCTGTAGTGTGCCCAAGTGTAGTATCCAGAAATTTGTTCCCCAGCTCTGTTTTTTCAGCAGCTGTAATCCAGTTCCTTTCCTCCAGCTCGTCAAGTGTATAATTTTTCCATTCTCCTGTAACAGGATCCTGCATACCGCTGTAATGTTCATCATAGTGAAGAATCTGTACCAGATATTCAGCATTTACTACATCTCCTTCAAGTGTTACTTTCAGATCATTTACATTTCCGCCTGCAGTTCCGTATCTTGTTATCGGATTATCTATTACTTTAAACAATCCCTGTACCTGATTTACATAACCCTGCGGATTATTATTAATAGAGTCTGTATAAATTCCTGTTGGAAGCAGTGCATCTTCATAGGTCCATGTTCCTGATACAGGATCATAAATTCCTCTTTGATTATATTCAAGACCGGCAGATGGTGCTCCTATTACATTGTCCAATGTATAGTCATAAAATCCCGGATTTGTAGTTGATCCAGTCATTGGCGGGTTAGTATTCGTTCTTACATTTATAGTTCCGCTTGTAATATCCATCTGTGATATTATTGAGTTTGATCCATTGTCATCTCCATAAGGGAAGAATCCAGTTGTCCCTCCGTTTCCTCCTCCTGTACCGTTCAATGTAAGTACAGGTATAGAATTAAAATTCAATGTTGTTATATGGGGAATGGTCGGATTAAACGATAATATTTCAATTTCCGGAACACTCAGTACATCAGGCTCTGCAAAAGCCTGTTGATTTAGATTGATCGAAGGAACGTTCACTCCAGAAATATTGATATCTGAGATATTCTTAGTAGGTCCGTTTATTTTCATGCTTATTCCCAGGTCTATTATCTTATTATCCTGTAAATTTTGAAACGGTTTAAAGTTTCCGTTTACTCCACTTCCGCCAAATATACCAGTAAGTACAGCCTTCTGTCCTTCTGTAAGATTATTATAGGCATCCACATTTCCGTTTAATATCATTTGCAGCGTATCATTGCTTATTCCGCTGTTAATAATAGAATTATATAAATTTTCTTCTATTGTATTTATTCCCATGCTTGTTTTCGGCATAGAATAATATTCTGCATTTTTTAGCGTGTTATCTCCTCTTTTTACATTACTGTATAAACCGCTGAAAAATACCTGCCATTCTAAATATTCTGGCTTTATTATGTAATCGCTTTGCGCGTATAAATCTTTTAGTTCTTTATTTCTTTGAACGAGTACTCGAGTCAATAAATTGTATGAACTTTCATTCGATTTTCCTTCTGTTAGATTCTTAACCATCTTATCATACATTTTGTCATACTTTGATTCTGCATTCACAAAGGGTGCAATTGCATTAAATGCTAAAAATAACAGTAGTTTGTCTTTGTTTTTCATCTTATTTTCTCCCTATTCCTTTCACTCATAATCTCCCATGCTTTTTCTCCAAAAAATATAGAAATGCTCTCGATTTGCCTTAGAAAATTCTTAGTACTCCATTTTACTATTTTTTTTTAAAATTGTCAACATTTTTGTTTACAAATGTATCATTTTTTTTAGATTAAGACTAAAATGTCAATTTTTTTCTAATAAATTCAGAATTTTTTCAAATATTTGTCTTATATTTAGATTCTAAATTTATATTCTACTTAATATTATTTATATTTTAGTTTTGCCTAAAAAACTTTTTTATACTGTATATAAAAAACAGCAGACTCAAAAAGTCTGCTGTTTTTAACAAGGTATATTTATTTTTTCTTTTTATATTTAAGCATTAAGCTTCCCAATAATATAAAGCCTCCGCCGAATATCTGCCTTATTCCGATATTTTCTCCCAGAAAAATATACGAAAATATCATTACATTTATTGGTGAAAAAAATAAATAATTTGAAGTTTTAACTATCCCTATATATTTTATTGCCTTTCCCCAGAATATAAATCCAAGAAATGAAGCCACTATTACCAGATATGCTATCCCAAAAAATAATCCGAGAGTCATATTATGAAAATCGGGGAATTTTTCTCCGGCAGCCAGAATATATAATATAAGAAAAACAGAAGCATAGGTAAATGTCTTTTTTGTTACATAATAAATAGAATAGCCGAATTTATATTTTTTTAATGCCAGTGAATAAAAGCTCCATATAATTACTGCACCCAGCATTAGCATATCTCCTTTTATTCTGACTGAAATCCCGTTTGAAAACGAAATGACTGCAACCCCAAACATTGAAATAAGAAATCCTATAATAAGCGATTTTTCCATTTTTTCATCCTTTGTAAAAAAATGTGCTGTTATTGATGAAAAAAACGGTAAAGTCCCAAGTATAAAACCTATATTAGATGCATTGGTAAGCTTGAGACCGCTGTTTTCCAAAATAAAATATAAAAATATCAAAAAACCTACTATTATAAATCGGCTTTCTTCCTTAAAGCTTTTTTTATGATATTCTTTTATATTCAGCAATGCACTCAAAAGTGCTACCAACACAAATCTGAAAATCAAAATCTGAACCGGCTCCAGCTCTTTTAATAAAAACTTTCCTATTATATATGTAAAATCCCATGCAAATAAAGTTACTACCGCACAGATATTTCCGATCAATATTTTGTCTTTTATTTTCTGCACTTTAAAAATTTTTCCTTTCACTTATTAATTTAGTACCCCAAATTTTCATTTATAAGAATTACTTTCATTCTGTCAGGATTCATCTCTCTTCTGTATACAAGGTATTTATTGCATATTCTTTCAGGAGACCGGCAGTCTGAGCATTCTCCGGTAACAGTACACGGTGTCTGTTTGGAAAGTACCTTGGCATCCATGGGCCCTGCATAAAGTCTTATTCTTTCCTCTGCTTCTTTTATATCAGCAGTCAGCTTGTTCATACCTATTATTACAAAGACTTTTTTCGGACCAAAAATCATAGCCGCTATCCTGTTTCCGTTTCCGTCTACATTTAATATCTCACCATCCATAGTTACAGCACTGGCACTTAAAAAATAATAGTCTGCACTGAAACTTTTCCTGTAAATCTCATCTTTTTCCTCTCTTGTTTCATATGCATCTCTGTCTAAAAAAACATAGTTCCCGCTTCTAAAGAAATCCAAAACTCCTGTTTCTTTCAAAGTAACAGAACCTCCGTAAGATACAGTATCATTTTCTTTAACAAAAGATTTTATCAGTTCTGTAAGGTCTTCTTTTTTTTCCAGATAGAACATTTCAATATTTCTCTTCTCAAGATTTTTCTTTAATTTTTCCGCTATTTTTTCTCCATGCCATTTTTTTACTATATCCATACATATACACACTCCCTTTATCTTTTTACTTCCTCTTAAAATAATACTTCATATATAATTTTTTTTCAATTCTTTTCTCCAAAATATTTATTATTTTTATTGAAAAATAATAAAATTTGTAGTAATATATTTTAGATATACAAATTTAAATATTGGAGGTGCGATAATGAGTAACATAGTTGATATGTTTTCCGGGCTCTTAGGAACTAATATTGATCAGATACAGAACTCATTAGGAAATAACGATAAAAAGGGAATTATGACTGCAGCATCTGTAGCTTTGCCTGCTATGTTGGAAGCACTAAATAAAAATACAAATACAAAGGAAGGTGCCCAGTCTTTGGCTAATGCGCTGGACAAAGACCATGACGGTTCCAAGCTTAATGATATTACATCTATGATCTCTAATTATAAAGGAGAAAATGGTTCTGCAATACTTAATCATATGTTCGGAGACAAAAAAGAAAATATAATAAATTCTGTAAGTAAAAGCAGCGGACTTGACATGAACTCTACTTCAAACCTGATGAGTATGCTTGCCCCTTTCGTTCTGGAATTTCTCGGAAAGAATAAAAAAGAACAGAATCTTGATGCTGACGGGATTTCTAATCTTACTTCCATGGCTTCTAATTTTCTTGGCGGATCAAACGGCGACCTTATGGGTATGCTTACGAATTTTCTTGATGCCGATAAAGACGGAAGTATCGTAGATGATGCAATGGATTTACTCGGAGGACTTTTCAAAAAGAAATAATAAAAATTAAAAATACTGATTATAAAAACCGATATGACTGTTTTTACAGCAATACCGGTTTTTTTTATTAATCTTTATTTTTTGAAGCTTTCTTTCTTTCATTTTCTGTAAGATTTTTTTTTCTGAGCCTTATGTTATTTGGCGTTATCTCTACCAATTCATCATCATCAATATATTCAAGAGCAAGCTCAAGCGTGAATTCCTTCGGCGGCGCCAGCTTTAATGCATCATCACTTCCGGCTGCCCTTGTATTAGTCAGCTTTTTCCCTTTGCACACATTAACCACAAGGTCATTCTCTCTTGAATGTTCTCCTACTATCATTCCCTCATAAACATCCACTCCCGGAGCTATGAACAGAATTCCTCTGGGCTGCAGATTATTCAATGAATACCCGACACTTGTTCCGGCATCCATCGAGATAAGGACTCCTCTTCTTCTTGTCGTAAGCTCGCCTTTATATTCACCATAATCATAAAATGAATGATTCAAAATACCTGTTCCTCTTGTTTCTGTAAGAAATTCATTTCGAAATCCTATAAGACCTCTTGCAGGAACTTTAAATTCAAGTCTTGTATATCCGTCAGTTCCCTGAATCATATTTATCATTTCACCTTTTCTGATTCCTATTTTTTCTATTACTACACCTACGAATTCATCTGCCACATCTATTATTGCCAGCTCTATAGGTTCTTCCTTCACACCGTTTACTGTTCTCATTATTACTTCCGGCTTAGATACCTGAACTTCATATCCTTCTCTTCTCATATTTTCCAAAAGAATAGAAAGCTGAAGCTCTCCCCTTCCTTTTACTATATAAGAATCAGGAGAATCTGTAGGCTCTACCCTCATACTTACATTGTGCTGAAGTTCTTTTTCAAGTCTTTCCACAAGATTTCTTGAAGTTACATATTTACCGTCTTTTCCTGCAAATGGTGAATTATTTACCGAAAAAGTCATAGCCAGAGTAGGTTCATCTATATCTATTACCGGCAAAGCTTTCGGATTTTCTCTTTCAGCTACTGTTTCACCTATATCTATTTTATCAAGACCTGCTATTGTAATAATATCTCCACATACAGCCGTCTCCATCTCTGCTTTTTTCAAGCCTTCATATCCAAAAATTCTTGTTACCTTATAATTCACAAGTCCGCCGTCTCTTTTTATCAAGGTTACTTCCTGATTTTTTTTCAATGAGCCGTTATATATTCTTCCTGTCCCCAGTTTTCCCAGATATTCATCATATTCTATATTTGTTATCAGCATTTGAAGCGGTTCATTTTCATCTCCCTCAGGATCGTTTACATGCTCAAGTATTGTTTCAAAAAGCGGTTTCATATCCTTGCTTTCATCTTCAAGCTCTTTTTTGGCAAAGCCGTTTTTAGCAGAAGCATATATTATAGGGAAATCCAGCTGCTTTTCATTTGCCCCGAGATCTACAAACAGGTCAAATACCATGTCCACTACCTGATCAGGTGAAGAATTCGGTCTGTCTATTTTGTTAATAACAACAATAGGACATAAACCATGTTCGAGCGCCTGCTTCAAAACATATTTTGTCTGCGGCATTACTCCCTCAAAAGCATCTACCAGCAGAAGAACAGAATCCACCATTTTCAAAATTCTCTGTACTTCTCCCCCGAAATCAGCATGGCCCGGAGTATCTATTACGTTTATCTTATATCCGTTATAGTTCAGCGAAGCATTTTTTGAAAATATTGTAATACCTCTTTCTCTCTCCAAATCATTACTGTCCATTACTCTTTCTTCCACTTTTTCATGTGCCGAAAAAGTTCCTGATTGTTTTAGCAGCGCATCTACCAATGTAGTTTTACCATGATCTACGTGTGCTATTATAGCTATATTCTTTATCTTTTTCATTTTTTTCCTTTCTGCCTTTTTGAATATATAAAATCATCTCTCTCATATAGTAAAAAATAAGCGAGAAAAGGAATTGCCATCCTATGGTTTTATAATCCGTAAATTATCGTACGGAATATTATATCATAATTTTTTTAAAAAAATAAGTTTTTGTTTTGTATATTCTGCTATCTGACATTAAATATTATTTGAATCAGTTTATTTTCCCCTGCTGTATAAACTGATTTTTTTACGATTATTTCATTTAGAAAATTATTTTCTCATTTTTTAAAATAAGTAAAAAACTTCTGTATTTTATTTCAATTCCAAAATTTTCTAACACCTTTTTCTATTTACTAATTAATTTTCTTATTTTCATAATGGTCAATTTTTCCTGAAAACTGTTCAAATAAAAAAAGTACCGTATCAAAAATAAATTTCAAATTCGATACAGCACCTTATATTATTTTTTATATTTTGTATTTAGTGCAAGAAGTATGGCATAAGTTTCACTATCCATTATTCCGTCATATTTTGCCGGTCTGAAATGAAACTGAAAAGCTCTTATTACATTTGTCGTCTGTTTATCATACTGCCCCGTCTTATCCACCTTATATCCGAATTTTTCAAGCTGTGTCTGCACTTCAAAAGGTGTAGTCAGTGTAGAATAAGAAGTCATAAAACTGCTTTTGGCATCCTCATCATACCACATCCCTATCTGATAATCCTTATACAGCTCTTCCCACGGAAACAAAGGACCCGGATCCTGTTTTCTCTGAGGTGCTATGTCTGAATGTCCCAGAATACTTGTAGGCTCAAGATTGTACCTTGCTATTATATCTTTCAGTAAAACGGCCACTTTTTTTATCTGGTCATCTGTAAATGGATAAAATGACATCTCTCCGTTTGTTCCAGTATACCCCATGTTAACTATTTCTATTCCCACAGAGCTGTCATTCAGATTGCTTAATCTTCCCCAGCTGCTTTCTCCTGCATGCCATGAACGGTTATCTTCACTTACAAGATTATATACAGGATCTGAGGAATCATCAGTTACCAGATAATGTGAGCTTACCTGCTGCTTTGTAAGTATATTAACAGACTGGTCTTTGTCTACAGCAGTATAATGCAGTATTACAAATCTTACCCTTCTGTCCTGTGCTACTGAATTATATGTTTTTCCGTCTATTTTTACTGTACCGGCACTATTTCTTATAGTTTTGTTTTCTTTTTTGTATGTGTCAGAATATGCAAGTATTGACATAACTGCAAATAGTATGACTAATTTTTTCATATATGCCTCCTCAAAAAATGTATTTATTTTATATTATACTATATCAACGTTTGTTTTTATATATTTTATTTTATTATTTGTTCTGAATTCTGCGGTTTCTGAAAATTTTTCCTACTTTTTTTTCAGCCTCTCCGTATATATAAGCCATAAAATAGCTTGCACCTATACATAATAAAGTTACCAGATAAAAATTCTTGGTTATAAGCATACCTGTTTCATAAAACAATAGATGTGCAAGATATACAAAATACGAATGTCCTGACAAAAATTTTATTATTGTTGCTGTTCTTCCTTTTATATAAGTAAAATTCATTTTTATAATAATTACAAAAAAACTTACACTCATAAAAAACACACTTATAGAATTTTTATCATAAAAAAATACGTTTTTCTTACCTATTATTTTCATAAAATACCATGATACTGTAAATGTAAAAATAAATCCTACAATATATAAAACTTTATAATAATTCACATGTATTTTGTCTTTATACTTTCTTATGTAATATCCTAAAAGATAATATCCCAAAAAACCTGTTATGGGAAATGCTGATAAATTCAGAAACGGAAGTTTGAAAAAAATAAGGGCGGGATTAAGTATATTTATGATAAACCACATTAATATTACCATTCTGGTTTCTTTTTCGCAGTATTTCAATACCTTTCTAAGCCACGGCGTGATAATATAAAGTCCTGTGATCATCGGAACATACCACAAATGACCTGCCGCATATCTGTAGCCTGCTATTACATATAAAGGATTTTCCTTATAGTAGATAATATAGATAATACTCCACATTACAAAAAGCGGAATTATTGAAAAAAATCTTTTTTTATAAAAAACCCAGATATTCTCCTCTTTATCCAAAAGCAGATAACCGCTTATCATTATAAAAAGATTTATCCCTATTGACACAAAGGTAAACATAAAATTCAGAATATCAAAATTATTCTGGGATTTTAGAGTATGTATAAGTATTATATCCAGCAGTGCTATTATTCTTAAAATATCTATATTCATATTTTTTCACTCCTTTCCTTATTTTTATATATTACCATATTTAGACTTTTTTTATAATCTACACATATAAATATATTAAAATATTCAATCCTTATTTTTTTTCTTCAATATTCACAAGTATTTTCCATAGCTCCAAGAATTCCAAATAGAATGTAATGGTAAATCTAAGGTTAACTTAAGAAACCAAAGCTATAATTAATTTAAAAATGTAAAAAAGAATCCAAATTAATTTTTTGAACATGCCGTATAAGGCTATAATAAATTTAAGAGGTGAGCAATATGAATAAAAAAAATATAACCGATAACTCAATATTCTTTGAGAAAATATATAAACAGCCGGATTTCTTTAATCTGAAATATTCTATCCCTTCTGTAGTTGTATCTGAAGACAACACTAATCATTATGTTAAAATTATTACATCAGAAACAGATACAAAGAGTTTTACGCTTAATGTTAAAAATAAAAAACTAATTATAAACTGCCGGGATAATTCTGAAAATGAAGATAAGGTTTATACCAAATATTCGAAATCTTTTGAAAAAATAATGGAAATTCCTGAAGATTCCGATATTAATAATATGAAAAGCAAACTTTTTAACGGTATATTTACACTTACTATTCCAAAAGCTTTTTGTTTTTATGATTAATGAAGGAATATAATAAATAGTTATATATAATACTGGGAATGAGGTGACAGATTTGTTTAAAACTTTTCTGGAAAGAGCTAAAAGATTTACAATTGTTGATTACGGACTAATAAAAGCTGTTTTTCTGCTTTTGGGTATCATTATAGGAACTTTTGCAAGCGAATTTTTCAAGAGTATAATGCTGTTGGTCATTATTTTGTTTTTCATTTTATACACAATATTTATAACCAGATTTTTTAAAAAATAAAGTTCTTATAAAAACTTAGCCTTTTTGTCTGAAGATTTTATTTTATAAATTTATATCAGAAACAAAAGAGAAAATATACTGTAGTCAGCTATTTTCTCTTTTTTGATTATAATATTATTTTACCATATCTTTATTCTGTCCTCGGGCTTAGTATACATTCCGTCACTGCTTCTTACATTATATACTTTGTAAAAATCATCTATATTGGTAAGAATTCCGTTTACTCTGTATCTTCCCGGAGAATGAGGATCTATTTTTACCAGATAGCTTTCTCTTTCTTTTGTCACCAGATTTCTCCATATCACGGCATATGCCTCAAAAAATTCTTCCAGGTTATCAGAATTTTCATTATTTACTATTTCCAATGCTACTGAAACTCCGCCCAAATCAGCTATATTTTCACCTAAAGTAAGCTTGCCGTTTAGCTTGCCGTCTCCTGATTTATATCTGGAATACTGTTTTGCCAGTGCTTCTGTCCGCTTTTCGTAATTTTTTCTGTCCTCGCGTGTCCACCAATCCTTCAAATTACCCATTTCATCAAATTTAGAACCTTCATCATCAAATGCATGTGTAATTTCATGTCCTATTACCGCTCCGATTCCTCCGTAATTCTTAGCCTTTGAAGCTTCATAATCATAAAACGGAGCCTGTAATATTGCTGCCGGGAATACTATTTCATTGGCTGTAGGATTATAGTAGGCGTTTATTGTCTGCGGAGTCATACTCCATCTGCTTTTGTCCACTTTTTGATTAAGATCTTTCAGAGCTTTTTCCCTTTCAAAATCTCCTATATTTTTTACATTTGAATATAGTGAACCTCCATTCTGATAAGTTTTGATCTGAATACTTGAATAATCTTCCCACTTATCAGGATATCCCACTTTTATAGTCATAGTTTCCAGTTTTTTCACAGCTTGCTTTTTACTGGCCTCTGACATCCATGAAAGATTTTCTATTCTGCTTTCATATGTAGATATTATTTCCTTTATCATAGATATCACATCATTTTTGGCTTCCTCAGAGAAATATTCCTTTACATAAATACTTCCCAGCAGCTCACCAAGCATATTATTCAAAAGATCAAAAGCTCTTTCATCATCCGGAAGCATTTCATCAATTCCAGAAAATACCTTTGAATATTCAAAAGCTGCATTTTCAAAATCTCTTGATAGCAGTGAGGAATTTTCACGTAAAATAATAGATTCCATGTAATCCTTTATTATCTTTATATCTCCCTCTCTGAATTCTTTATTTAAGGCTCTGAGATATGCCGGCTCTGTTATTACTATCTTATCAGCCTTCAAAAGCTTGGTGTTGCCCAAATAAGTCCTCCAGTTAAAATCAGGAAACTCTTTTTCCAGCTCAGCTATCGTATATGGATTATATATTTTATCAGGATCTCTTGTATCTTCTCTTTTTAACATGGCAAATGCCAGCCTTGCTTCAAAATCAAAAACATTTTCCGCTTTTATAACAGCATCATTTTCATTATATCCGCTCATAATAAACAATTTTTTCAAAAATAACTTATACGCCTTCTGTATCTCAAGACTTTTTTCCGACTTTTCCAGATAGTAATCTCTGTCCATCATGCCCAAGCCTACAGAATCCAGATATAATATATTTTTACTGCTGTTTTTATAGTCAGGTCCTATATAAACCGAAAGAAATACTTCCATATTCTGATTAAATAAATAAGCTGCAAGCGTTGCCATTTCCCTTTTATCAGACAGTTTATTTACTTCATCCAACAGATATTTCACGGGTTTTATTCCATCTTTATCCCGATTTTTGTAATCAAGTACACTTATATAAAAATCTGCCAGTTTTTGTTCATTACTCCCATTTTTCAATGTGTTTCTTTTTTTGACATTTTCTTCTACGATTCCCCTTAAATTATCTGAAACCATCTTATCAAGAACATTAAAATTATTCCATGAAGAATAACCTTTTGGTATTTTAGTTTCTTTCAGCCATTTTTCATTTACCGAGTCATAAAAATCATCCTGTTTTCTTACAGACTCCTGTGCAGAAAACGCTGATATACCAAAAACGACGAATAACAGTATTTCTGTGAATTTCATTCTAACCTCCTTAAAATCAGAGTAATTTACTACTAAAATATAACCCCATATATGTACTTACAAAATTTACCTTAATAATATCTATTATTACTACATTTATTTGTGTTTTCAAAGCTTTTTTTTATTTTTTTATATTTCTCTGTTTATAAAGTTTACTGAATTAAAATTATACCAAAATAATTATTACAATAAATATAATATTCTATTGCTTATTTTCAAAGGTTAAAATACACTTTTACCTGCTGTACATTTACTTAAAGTTTTGCAGTATAATTCTGTAGATCATAAGAAAAAGGCCGGAAAAAATCTTTTAAAATACTGCTAAGTGATCTCACATATATGAGAGTAAGCGACAAATGGAACTACATTTGTCTTTTTGTTGAAGTTTTCAATAGACAAATAACCGGACAGCAGTGTAGGAAGGAAAAAGAACGCAGAATTAGTATATAAAGCTCTTGAAGGAACAAAGGTAAATTTGAAAAAGATAAAAATATTCCATAGTGACCGTGGAAGTGAATTCAATAATCATGTTATTGATGAAACTTTGATACCTTTGGAATATCAAGGTCTTTAAATAGAAAAGGAAGCTCCTATGACAATGCAACAGCAGAATCTACTTTTAAAATATTTAAAATAAAATTAATCAACAATAGTATATTTAGTATTTTAAATGAATTAGAAGTAGAATTGGATCGCTATATTAACTGTTTTAACAAATATAGAATACACTTCACACTAGCTATTTAAGTCCTATAGAATCTTTGAAAAACAAACTTAAAAAAACTGTCTAAATTTTTGTTGCCATTCCAAAATTATGAAAGAATGTGAAAAGTATATAAAAACAAAGAGAGTCGCCCCTCTTTGTAAGATTTTGCTAGCTTATGCTAAAGCTAATGCGAGTCTGGATGTGTCTACTTCTTTAAACAGCAGCATGTGCAGAATTAAAATACATGCACACAGCTTCTGTATTAATTTATTAAATAACTTAATCATAGTGACCACCTCCCAGAGCTAACCTCACTATAATTATAACATGAAATGAGAAGATGAAGAAATAAGCAATAAAAAATCTGGCATTATGACAGCCAGAACATGTAAATTACTCATCTTTATCATCAGAGAACATACTTAAAAAATATAAAATAGGATGATGGTGAAAATTAATGTCATTAGCAGCACTTTTAGCAATTTTACGTATTTTCTTAACAGCAGTTATATTCTCACTAAGCGCCTTCTTAGTGAGTTCTAATTCGGCAGCTTGCATATCAATTATTTCTATTAATATTGATACCCGCTTTTCCAGAAGTCCTTGAGCAGCTTTTAACTCCTGTAGTTGTTCTTTAATATCTTTATCATCATCCATACTGAAACCCCTTTGTAGTTTTATAAGATTTATAACATATAAGCAAAAAATATAAAATGAAAGGAAGTGTTAGATATCTATTTTATGAGAAAAATGTATACAAGAAAATATAAACGAAATGGTACTAGTATTAATAGAACAATTCACAGTGAAACAGGTATGCAAGGTTATTGAAAATTTGCAACAGGCTGTTAAAAGCCACCTGCAGGGTTGATTATTCACAATAACCGTTGAAATCAATATACTGGCAGTACATATATAGAATTTCTCCAGTCTCATAGATTTATCATAAATCATAGTCGTCCGGGAATGCTTTATGATAATGCTGTAATGGAATCATTTTATAAGAGTTTCAAACGGGAAGTGCTGAAAAAGAAGACTTTAAGCAGCAAGTCACAAGCTACTATGGAAATACTGCATTATTTAGAAATTTACTATAATAAAAAAAGACATCATTCATCTCTGAAATATATGGCACCTTTTGAATACGAAACACAAGCTATTTGGAAACTCTTAAATTCTCTGATTTTTTGTCTGGTTTTGTGCTGATATCTATTTTTCAGTTATTACAGAAGTAAAAATACGGTAAATATGGTAATTCTTGACTTTAGTACATTGAAAATATTATAATAAACATAATGACTTTTAAGGAGGAATAGCATGAAAAAGATTTTAAAATTATTTACGTTGATTTTGGTCTTTTCTCTGTTAGTTGGGTGCGTTGTTAGTGATAACGGCTATTATGGCCCAAGGCCATACTATCCATATTACAGACCTGATTACAGACCTGTACCGCCGCCGCCGCCTAGACCCCCAAGACCACCGGGACCGCCTAGACCGCCAGGACCACCACCTAGACCAGTACCTCGTCCGATACCGCCGGGGCCGCCGCCTAGAATACGGTGATCCAAACGCGGAGCTTTGAACGGAAATACGTAAAATTATATAATAGATAATACCTGACTTGCTTAAAGTCAGGTATTTTTCAAAAATAAAATAAGAATACCGGGAAAGTACTCTTATTGTTTATTTTAATATCTCTATTTCTTTCAATAAAATGTATTTCATATACTCGTAATGCTTTTCATAAAATTCTTCCATACTCATATTTATGACAGACTCTATTATATAAGGCGTCGTAAAAGGAAATAAGCATGTGGAAATGATCAGAAACAAATAATTTTTCGGATAGTTTATATTGATGCTCCCATTTTGAATTTCTTTATTTGTAATATCAATAAAATTATCGCATATTTTCTTAATAATCTCAATTACCTCATCAGTATTTACATCTTTTTTATTTTTTACTTTTTTTTCTATCTCATTTAAATGCTGTATATACGGATATAATTTTATATTCTTTTTTGTTATATTAAAATACATATCCAATATGACATCGATTCTTTCATAATAAGACAACTTTTCATTATTTATAATCGCAAAAAATTTTTTTTCAAAATCTTTTAAAATTTTACTGAGAATTTTTGTATAGATATAGTCTTTATTTTTGAAATAATAATTTAAACTTGTACGTGATATTTTTCTTTGTTCGGAAAATTCCTTAAAGCTGCCTTCACTGATACCTTTTTCTAAAAAATATTGTTCAAGATCTTTGTACAATTCATCTTTATTCATATTTTCCTTTCAATATTCATATATACCAGTCCGGGGTCTGCTTTTATTTCCTGTTTGTTTTCCATCTCCCAGTACATTCTGAACTCCGCTTTCTCGCTGTCTTCATTTATTTGTTCATTTTTTATTTTAAATCCCATTCTTTTATAAAAAGAAACTGCTCTTTCATTCTCCTTATACACTGTTAAATCCAGTTCTTTATGTCTCTTCTGGGAAAATTCTATTAATCTTCTTCCAATGCCTTCGCCCTGATGCAATATTTCCACAAATAAGGCTCCTATAAATAATTCATCAATTATACTAATAAATCCTCTGATTCTGGAATTATCTTCCAAAACATAGGTTTTTGATAACGGTATGTATGTATCCTTCACCATTTTATAATTTTCAAGCCAATATTCCTCTGATATAAAAGGATGGGCTTTCAAAGTGGACTCCAACCATATCCTCATGACCTCATCCACATCTTTGCTCCTAAGTAGTCTTATCATATATTTTCCCCATCAAATAAATTTATAAATTTGTTTCATCAAAATCTAAAATTATTTTTTTACTCCCAAAACTGATTTTTTCAATTTTTATTCCGGCATTCTCAAGAATTCTCTTGGAAGCCTTGAAAGAATCTTTATCTTTATGCTTGTCTGAAAGATAGATAACTCTGCTTATTTTTGACTGAACTATTGCTTTGGCGCATTCATTGCAAGGAAAGTGTGTTACATAAACTGTACAGCCTTTCAGGCTTTTTATACTGTTTAATATTGCATTTAATTCTGCATGTACTACATAAGGATACTTTGTTTCCAGAAAATCCCCCTGTTTACCCCACGGCATATTATCATCGGAGCTTCCGAGCGGAAAACCGTTATACCCGATCCCCACTATTTTTTTATCTTCATCAATAATACAGGCTCCTACCTGTGTGGTAGGATCCTTGCTTCTTTTCCCCGATAATAATGCCAGTCCCATAAAATATTCATTCCAAGATATATAATCTTCTCTTTTTGACATATAAAGAACTCCTCTAATTTATAATTTTAAAATTTGAACATCATATTAAAATTCCAGACTCTTAGGTCCTCTTGGAAACGGAATTACATCTCTTATATTTAACATTCCTGTTACATACATAATAGCCCGTTCAAATCCCAGACCATACCCTGAATGAGGAACACTTCCGTATTTTCTCAATTCCATATACCACCAGTAATCTTTTTCATTTAGGTTCATATCTTTTATTCTCTGTTCCAGCTTTTCAAAATTATCTTCTCTCTGGCTTCCCCCTATTATTTCTCCTATTCCCGGAGCAAGAAGATCCATAGCTCTTACAGTTTTCCCGTCTTCATTCAGCTTCATATAAAAAGCTTTTATATCCTTTGGATAATCAGTAACAAATACAGGTTTTTTGAAATGTTCTTCAGCAAGATATCTTTCATGCTCTGTCTGAAGATCTATTCCCCATTCCACAGGATATTCGAATTTTTTATCCGCTTTTTTCAAAATTTCTATAGCTTCTGTATAAGTAACTCTTCCAAATTCAGAATTCACAAGCCCGTTTAATCTGTCCAGAAGCGTCTTATCTATAAATTGGTTAAAAAACTGCATTTCTTCAGGAGCATTTTCCAATACATATCTTATTATATATTTCATCATGTCTTCAGCAATGTCCATATTTACATCCAGATCGGCAAATGCAATTTCCGGCTCCATCATCCAGAATTCCGAAACATGCTTTGGAGTGTTTGACTTTTCTGCTCTGAATGTAGGTCCGAATGTATAAGTATTTTTAAATGCCATACAAAAAGTCTCTACGTTCAGCTGTCCGCTTACCGTAAGGTTAGCCTGTTTTCCAAAGAAGTCATCTTTATACTCCACTTCTCCCTTGTCATTTTTTGGAATATCCTTAAGATCCAATGTAGTAAGCTGGAACATTTCCCCGGCACCTTCAGTATCGCTTCCTGTTATGATCGGAGTATGAACATATACAAATCCTCTTTCATTAAAAAATTTATGTATTGCATAAGACATAAGAGATCTCACTCTGAATACTGCCATAAATGTATTTGTTCTAGGTCTCAGATGAGCAATAGTACGTAGATATTCCAGTGTGTGTCTTTTGTTCTGAAGCGGATAATCCAGATCAGCTTTATTATAAATAGTTATTTCCTTTGCTTTTATTTCAAAAGTCTGTCCCTTTCCTTCTGACTGCACTAAAACTCCCTTTACATGTACCGATGATGATATGCTTAGTCTTGATATTTCATCGAAATTTGACAGACTGTCATCAAAAACTACCTGAATTCCATTAAAAAAAGTTCCATCATTTACTTCAAGAAAACCAAAATTTTTCTGATCTCTTCTCTTTCTTATCCATCCGTTTAATTCTAGCTCTTTATTTAATAATTCAGCATGTTTTTTGTATATTTCCCTAATTTCCAGTAACATTATAAAACTCCTTTCAAAATTCTTTTTTTTATTGTTTTAAAATTATTATAGCACAATTTAAGCTGTAATTTCCACTATAAAATAGTCAAAATTTTATTTCCGCACTTCTCCGGCAACGTTAATGTTCTGTATTTATTCATAAAAAAATCACTTTCATTTTCTAAATATATAAAAGTGAATTTTTTACGTTCTATATTTCTTATTACTTGTTTTTCTTTTTATTTGCTTTTTTACTGCCTTTTATTGTATTTTCTGCTTTATCTTCACTGACTTTAGCTAAATAATCCTTGATTCCCCAGTACTGATAAAGAAAAATAATAACCAAAACAGGAATTCCCAGTGACTGTATTCCCTTGATTCCCTGTGTCACTACTGCATATACTACCATTATCACAACTGAAACTACAAATACTTTTCGTCCTGCTTCTTTACCTCTGAAAAGTAAAAAACCGGAAGTAAAAAGCAATATTCCTAAAACAATGGTATACCCGATATGTGCCATATAAACTGCCGGATTACTTGTGTGATATGTCTGCGCCAGCTGATCGGGAGAAAGTCTTCCCAAAGCCAGCAATGTAACACCTACACAAAATATTCCCGCCATCATAAGCACAATACTAATAATATTTAACAACAGTGGTTTCTTCATATACCTCACCTTTCGTTACTTATCCAGCTTTTACTGCATTAGTTTCCTTTTATCTCATTTCCGTTTTCATCCACATATTTTACTTTTATACTGTCAAGATGATTCTTGAAATTAGCTCTGAAGTTAGTCATGTAAAGATTTCTGTATTTTATACGTTCTTCTTTTTCTTCTTCTGTAAGTTCTCTTGTTCTCGAAAGCTGAGAATAGTGATTTACTTTTTCAATAATATCTTTCATTTCCATTTTTATATTCTGCTACCTTTCATAATTTATATTTATTATTATAGCACAGAATATATTTTTTTATACTAATATTTTTTATCGCTGTGTTTCTTTATTATTTTATTTACATATAATGAATCAAATCTTTATATTCTTCAAATATTTTTTGATTATGCTCCATTCCGCCGTCTCTGTTTGCACTGAAAAATACAGGAGCATCCAATCCTTTAGCCAGCAGTTTTTCCGTTATATCCACGATTATCGAATTTAATATCACAGCTCCTATCACAGTAGAAGACGGCGCTACCTTCTGCTCAAGTCCGTCAAGCTTTACTGTTGCATCTCCGAGAACTCCGCAGTTATCCAGAACTACATCGGCATATTCATAAAGCTTCTTTGCATTATTATGTCTTGAAGTCACAGATGTACTATACTTCATATTTGTTATTACAATAAGCTTTACTCCTGCTTTTTTTGCTTCCTCTGCCATTTCTATAGAAACCGGATTTCTGCCTGAAACAGAATGAATAATCAGCACATCATCTTTTTTTAAATTCTGACTTTGAAAAAAAATTTTCCCGTAGCCTTCCAGCTGTTCCAGTTCGCTTGTAAAAGTAATAGGCTTTACATTGAGCATTAAATTAGGTGAAAATATGGGATTTATAAGTGCAAATCCTCCTGCTCTGTAAAATGCCTCTTCTGATAAAATTCCTGCATGTGATGAACCGAAAATATATATGGAATTCTTATTTTCCACAGCTTCTACAAGCATATCTGAAGCCTTTTCCATATTTTCCAGCTGTGTACCAAAAACTTCATTTATAATCTTCAAAATCTCATTCTTATATTTTAACATAGTTAAACCTCCTGTTATTTTATCTCTTCCAGAGTTTTTTTTATGATATCGCTCATATTTTTTACCGCGGTATCTACTATTTTTTTCCCTTTTTCTTTTGTAGCAAGGGTAGCGTCTCCCATAACTGCCGTGTCTGTAAATTCTGTCCATCTTACAGGCGTTATATCTATATATTCCGGATAATCCGGATTTCCGTTAATTGCTTTTGACATTTCCACATACTCATCTGCAAGATAAAGCATATAAGATGTCTCCAGTTCGTCTGCATGAAAATAATTCTTATGAAGCTTTTGTGTTTCCCTTACTTCCTGTATGACCTTATCAGTCCCTGTATAAAAAAAGTTAAATGTTTTAAAATCTGAGAACTCTGAAAATAATTTTCTTTGTGCTTCTTTTATTGCGGTTCCGTTTCCAAGATGGCCGTTTATTATTCCAAATATTTTAAAACCATTTTTATACATGCTTTTTCCGATCTCATAAAGCATATTTATCAGAGTTTCATTACTTAGACTTACACTTCCCGGAAATTCCTCAAGACTCCATACCTGTCCATAAGGGAGTGTCGGAAAAACCAGACATTCTACATTTTCAGAAAGCTTTTCAGCAATTTTTTCCGAAAGATAATTATCTGTTCCCAAAGGAAGATGAGGTCCGTGTGCTTCTACTGCTCCCAAAGGCAGGATTGCTACCTTTACCTTTTCTATAATTTCTTTTATTTCTTTTGAGTTTTGTTCCTGATACTTCATATTTCACTCCATTTCCTGATAAAAGTACTGAATTCAAAGAAAGGAGAAACCACCGTTTCTCCTGTTCTTTCTCTATATCAAAATTTTAGGCGGGTATTACCATTTTTATACTTTAAAAGTAAAACAATTTTTAGGGTTTTCGACAAAAAATTTCTTAATCAGACCTGTGCCGTCTAATCCGGCGTTGTCTGCTTCTATTATAAATCTCGGTATCCATTTTTTTATAATGAATTCCAGACCTAAACCATAATCATAATGCTTGTAATAAGATTTTCTTGCAGTATCACCGCTTATCAAAATCTTATCAGAATAACCTTTTTTACAAAGTTCTATAATTGCTGATATTCTTGCACTTTCAGGAGCATATTTTATTTTACCTATTCCGTCAAAAGACAGATATGCACCTTTTTTTAATATCTCCTGATAATAATATGGATCAAGGTTTCTGTCCATATGCCCGAAAGATACATTTCCTATATCTATTCCTTCGGATTCCAAAATTTCTATTTGCTCCAAAGCCATTGTTCCGGCTTCTGTATGTGAATGTACTGGGGCTTTTGTAGCTTTATGTGCTCTTGCCACAGCCCTTATTGTCTTTTCCTCAAGAGGTGAAATAGAATTATACCATGTTCCGAATTTTACCTGACCGGCCTTAAAGCCTGTCCCTTCCAGTCCTACTTCCACTTCTTTGATTACAAAATCTGCAAGTTCATTTATACTCTTATCCTCTATCCAATCACCATAGGTAGAATAATTACCTACGACTTTTTTCAAATGATCTGTTAAATGAGCTTTCCATAAAAAGCTTTTGTTAAATCCTGCTGTACCTATTATCTGAATTCCTGTTTCTTCTGAAATTTTTGCTACTTCTTCTACCTGTCTTCCATAATCTATTGCTGTGGCATCTACTATTGTTTTTCCGCCCAGTTCTTTAAAGTCAAGAACATCCAGCTTTGACTTTTCAGGATCATCAAGTAATAAGTCATCTGCGTTTTTTTCTTTCCAATACTGCGGTATACATACTATGTGTTCATGTGAATATGTAAATCCCAAATCTTCGGGATCTATATCTTTAAAAAAAGTTCTTATAAAACTCATGTTTCACCTCTTCTTGATTGCTATCCTATTATCTGAGCAATGAACTTAAATATAACTCCTAAAATAAACATATCAGAATCCGCTGCCCACATTGCTGTATCCGGTATAGTATGTGTAATAAGGAAAGTAACCATTAAATATTGTCCTATTGCTACTATTGTTGCTGTTATGAAACCTGCTATTACTGCTCCTCTTATTCCTCCGGTAGAGTTTCCGAATACTCCTGCTGTACCTGCATGGAAGAAGAGAACTATCATTGTCGGAACAAATACATAACCTGCAGTTTTTCCAAGTACCACAAGCCAGAATAATGCTCCTATAAATGCTCCTAGGAAACCTAGTATTACTGCATTTGGTGCATATGGAAATACTACCGGACAGTCAAGAGCCGGTCTTGCGCCCTGTACCAGTTTTTCCGCGATACCGTTAAATGCCGGAACTATTTCTCCTATAAACATTCTTACACCCATTAGTACTACTGCTATTCCACCGGCAAACATAAATGACTGCTTTATGGAATAAACATAAAAGTTTGTCTGTCCTGCCTGAGCTATTAAAGCTTTAGCTCCTTCAGTATCTTTAGTAGAAAGTATAGCTGCTCCTACCAGAAATAACAGTCCCATTGTACATGCCGTTACTATATTGGAATCTCTCAAAAATTCCAGCTTTTCAGGAAGCTTTATGTGTTCTGAATCTCTTTCTTTATTCCCGAGAAATTTACCAAATATTGCACCCAGTATTGCCACTGATGCTGATGTATGACCTAAAGCTATGTTGTCGCTGTTCATTATCTTTCTCAAAAAAGGCTGTACCAATGCTGGCTGGAGTGTCCAGTATATCCCCATAAATACAGATAGAACCAAGATTAATTTCCATGGTGCTATTTCAGGTGCTGTGTTAACCATTATTCCTGCAAATATCATTGTTGTCCAGAACATCATATGTCCTGTAAGATAAATATACTTAAATTTGGTAAATTTTGCCAGTAAGATATTTATCAAAAATCCCATTGCCATGGAAAAAGTTACCACACTTCCGTATTTATCAATAAAACCTGCCTGCCCAATAAATGAGCCTAGATTTTGCGGCGGTAAATTAAATACTTCCTGCCACATAGGCTGAAAAATTACCAATGCTCCGACTACTATTCCGGCTCCTGCACCTATTATCAGAAACCCGATCATCGCTTTTATTGTTCCGCTCGCTATAGCACTGATTGACTTTTTTTGGAGAACTAATCCCAGTAAAACTATTATTCCCACTAAAATAAATGCTTCGCCAAAAATATTGGTAGCAATCCATGACAGCGGCTTGATGATTGAATCATAAATCTGTATTAACATTTTTCACTCTCCCTTTCCAAATTTTTTTATATTAAATAATTGCTGCTTCTTTCAGGGCCGCGATTATTTCTTCCTTATCAAAGAAGTTTTTTATTACCACAAGTTTTGCCTTGTGTCCTTCCAGATTTCCGGCCAGTTCGTTACTTGTTACTATCAGGTCTGCATCAGTGCTATTTGCTGCCGATACATCCATATGCTCTATATTTGCCTTTACATTATTGTCCTTTAATATGCTTTCCACATTCATTTTTAAGATAAGGCTTGTTCCCATACCTAATCCGCAAACTGTCAATACTTTCATTACTGTTCCTCCTTAAATAATTTCATTATTTCTTCTTTATTTTCTGCATTAAATATTGTTTCTCTTTTTTCATTGTCAGAAAAAATCTCTGTTATTTTCTGTATTACTTCTACATGTTCATTACTATTATTGGCTGCCAGACCTATAATAAGATCCACCGGATCATTTTCAGCACTCCCGAATTCCACACCTTCCTTTAAGGTAAGAATAGAAAAACCTGCTTTCAAAACTCCCTCTTCCGGTCTTGCATGAGGCATTGCAAATCTTGGTGCTATTACTATATATGCTCCGTTTACTTTATAAGATTTTACCATCGCATCTATGTAATTTTGTGTTACATTACCGTTTTTCAGCAAGAGCTCCCCAGCTCTAATTACTGCTTCTTCCGGTGTTTTACAGCTTTCTTTCAAAGCTATCATATTTTCATTAATCATTATTTTCACCCCTTTAAAATTTTTTTTATATATTCAAAACAGAAGATATTTATTTTACTATTAATATTTTACTATCCCTTTTACCTTTATACAATAAGTCTTTTTTGCCATTCGTCTAATTTTTTTTATTTTACTTTACAAGTGCCTTTAAAATATAGTACAATAACATTGAACGAATTAATTCATATTCGTATTCGTCTATATAAAGGTGATAAAACTATGATAAATTTTCTTGATCTAAACAGGACAATTAACTTTTATGACAAAAAAATTATGAAATTCATTTTAGATAATAATGAATTCAAAAACCAAAAAATTTTTAACTGTTCCATTGTAAACCTAAAAAATAAAACAAACTTATTTTCAAATGATGAAATCTTTAATATCTTAAATGATTTCAAAAATCTTAATATAAGCTATAATATCATAACTTCCAAATCAGAATATTTAGGAAGCTTTTCCATAATATCCTCTTACAAAGTCATTAATAATGAGAAAATAGAGCTTACTTTTTCCAATGATTTCATTAATACCTTTAATAATCAGCACTTTTTATCAGAGATCAATATAAATGTATTCTTTTCATTTTCTTCATTTTCATCAATACATTTATATAATTTTTTACTTAACAAACTTTCAGACTTCCCGTACACCAAGATAGAAATAGACAAGCTTAAAGAAGTCCTGCATCTCAAAAACAGCTATAAAAGAATATATGATTTTGAAAAATATGTATTGCAGCCATCATTGAATGAAATCAATAAAATTTCCCAAACCAAGTTTTTTTACAATAAAGTCAAGAAAAGCAATAAGAGAAATGCAAAAGTTACAGGCTTTGATTTCTTTTCACTTACAGAAGCCAAATTTGAGAAGATAAATAATATTCTGAGATTTTTTGATACAGTGGATAATTATGATACACTTTTTAATCAAATCCTTTTCGGACTGAATTCCATATCATATGAAGAATTTTTGGAAGTAATCAGAAAAATGCTTTCGGAATATGAGAATGAACTCCAAGGGGCCAAAACTACTTTTGAAACCTATTTCATTGAAAAAATGGAAGAAAATATATCAAAATACCAAAATCAATATACACTTATCACGAATATCACAAAAATTGATTCTTTTAATCAGTATAAATCATTAATATTTGAGAACTCTTATGCATTAAATAATTCATTTTTATTTATGTGGAATGATATCTCCAGTATTTACAGAAACCAAAATTTTGAGTATGAGGATGATATTCTGAAAATTCAGGCGCAGTATTTTGATGACGGGGAAAAGAGCATAAAGATATTTAAGAAAAAATGATGGCTGCTTTCACAGTCATCATTTTTTTATATTACATCATTCCGGGCATCATCCCGCCAGGCATTCCGCCACCCATTGCTTTTTCTTCTTTTTCATTTGCCACTACTGCTTCAGTAGTTAATAATACCGATGAAACCGATACAGCATTTTGTATAGCTGATCTTGTTACTTTAGCAGGATCTACTATTCCGGCTTTAATCATATTCACATACTCTTCTTTAGCCGCATCATAACCTGTTCCAGGTTCTGAAGATTTTACTTTTTCAAGAATAACTCCCGCATCTGCTCCTGCATTAATTGCTATTTGCTTTAATGGTGCAAACAGTGCTTTTTTAACGATTTCCACACCGATTCCTTCTTCACCGTCAAGCTTAAATTCTTCTATAGATTTAGAAATTTCCACAAGGATTGTTCCTCCTCCAGGAACTATTCCTTCTTCTACAGCTGCTCTTGTAGCATTCAGCGCATCTTCTATTCTTAATTTTCTTTCTTTCATTTCTGTTTCTGTAGCAGCTCCTACTTTTACCACTGCAACTCCTCCAGATAATTTAGCAAGTCTTTCCTGTAATTTTTCTTTATCATAATCTGAAGTAGTTTCCAGTATCTGAGCCTGTATCTGTCCTACTCTTCCTTTTATAACTGCAGAATCTCCGGCACCATCTACTATTACTGTATGATCCTTTGTTACTCTTACTTTTTTAGCCTGCCCAAGTGAAGTAATATCTGCATTTTCAAGCTTTATTCCTTTTTCCTCGGTAATTACTTCTCCGCCAGTTAATACTGCGATATCTTCAAGCATTGCCTTTCTTCTGTCACCAAATGCCGGAGCCTTTACCGCTACTACATTTAGTGTACCTCTTAATTTATTTACTACTAATGTAGCAAGTGCTTCCCCTTCTACATCCTCAGCAATAATAAGCATAGGTCTTCCAGTTTCTACTGTTTTTTCAAGTACAGGAAGAAGTTCTTTCATGCTTGCTACTTTTTTATCTGTTATTAAAATAAATGGATTATCTAATTCAGAAACCATTCTTTCTGCATCACTTACCATATATGGAGAAAGATATCCGTTATCAAACTGCATTCCTTCCACTACTTCCAGTGTAGTATCAAGAGATTTAGCTTCCTCTACTGTAATTACACCGTTTTCTCCTACTTTTTCCATAGCCTGTGCTATTAATGTTCCTATTTCTTCATCTGCTGCTGAAATAGAAGCAACCTGAGCTATCTCAGCATTGCTGTTTATTTTTTTAGCTCTTTTCCCTAATTCTTCCACTACTTTTTTAGCTGCTTTTTCCATTCCTTTTCTAAGGAATACAGGATTTGCTCCTGATGAAACCATTTTCAGTCCTTCTTTTATCAAAGCCTGTGCAAGTACTATGGCAGTAGTTGTTCCGTCTCCTGCCACATCATTTGATTTAGTCGCTACCTCTTTTACTATCTGTGCACCAAGATTTTCAAACTGATCTGCAAGTTCTATTTCTTTAGCTATTGTAACTCCGTCATTTGTAATAGTTGGAAGTCCGTATCCTTTATCTAATACAACATTTCTCCCTTTTGGTCCTAAAGTTATCTTTACTGTATCAGCTAAAGCATCTACTCCTTTTTCCAACGCTTTTCTAGCTTCTTCGTTAAATTTTATCAGCTTAGCCATTTTATCCTCCTCGTTTTTATTATTCTACAACTGCCAAAACATTCTTTACTTCAAGCAGAAGATATACATCGTCATTATCCTTTACTTCTGTTCCGGCATACTTCTCATATATTACTTTGTCCCCTATTTTTATCTCTTTTATAGCTTCACCTATTGCAGTGACCTCTCCTATTATGGGTTTTTCCTTTGATGCCGTATCAGGCAGAACAATCCCGCTTTTAGTAGTTTCTTCCTGTTTTGTCTGTTTGATTAACACTCTTTCACCTAATGGTCTTATTTTCATGTTAACCCTCCTTATCATAGTTTTTTTCTTTTTTAGCACTCACTAACTCTGAGTGCTAAAAACATAATAATACATTTTTTCATTTTTTTCAAGTACTTTTTTGAATATTTTACAAATTTTTATTTCTCTTTTTGGATTTTTCCAAAAAATTTTAAATTTTCTTCCTTAACTTAACTGTAAATAATAAATTTTATTATTTTTGGTTATAAAAATTCTGTATTCTGTTTCATCTGCTGTAAGTACATTTTTCTCTTTCCACAGAATTTCCATATGTGTATATTCTCATATTTATACTTTATTCCCTTTCCTGCTACATCTCTACTCTATTTTTTCCAGATACCCCGTTTTTATCACATAGTTTTATTGTTTATAATGCTGTTTCCCGGTCTGTCTTTTCGGTTCTGCAGGGCATAGCCGAGAAAAATACAAAGAAATATAAGAAAATCAGCTTTAATTCTTTCATTCTCCTTTCTTTCTGTATTCACCGGAGAAAAGTTTTCTCTGATAAATATACACCCTGTAATTATAACTTTATTTCGCATAATTTTCAACTGTTCTTATTATGAAAAATCCCTGTTTATTCTGAATTATTCTTTTAATACTTTTATATATATTTTATTTATTATATGTTATAATTATATAATATAACTGCCTATAAATAAGGCTTTCAACACCATTTTGTATATTATGTGTATATTTATATTATGTGGTATAATTCCGTAAATTATAAATAAAAAAGACCAGAAAAATCCGGTCTCATATTATGATGAACAAAAAAAATATAATTTATTTCTTCTGAATCATCACTTTATATCCCATGCAATTTGTAATATACGTATTAGGTGGAGTTTCTATATCCTTAGCATCTCCATCAACTACAATTGATCTAAAACTTTCATTTTCGCTTTTATGTATAACTCTCTATAAATCTCATATGTAAATTATCAGATTTATATTCTCCCTGTATTCTGTCATCTACAAGTCTTATTATCTTAGCCACTAAATGATCTCTTAAACTTTTTTCATCTATATACGGAAGAACCTGCAGGAGTAATTCTGCTTTTTTATTTTGATCTGGAATATCATCTGATAGCTTATTATCTGCTTCAGGTATAAAATCATCAAAATAAGCCAATATTTGAGGTTTTACTTTTTCAGAGATTCCATTTTGAGATAATAAGCCATGTTAGTTTCTTTTTTCAACTCTTTACACAGTTTATCAAATTCTGCATCACCCGTATTTCCCCAACTTTGTTTGTCAGAATCTAACCAAATCGCTTTTACCTGTTCCAATGCTTTATCAGCATATTCATATGATGCGAAAACGTCTGATTTTTGCATACTTTCACTCATTGTATTCCATGTTGATAAATGAGCATCCTCATATTCTGACAATTTTTCTTTTCTTCACTTACTTTCTTTTTCGTTATTTCTTCCTGATTAATCTCTTCTTTCGGAGATTCCACCTGTTTTGGCGGTTCTGCTTTCTTTTCCTCTGGTTTAGCTGAAACAGTTTCTGTAGTTTTAGAATCATCAGATATCGCAGTAATCCCAATACTACCTAAAGCTAAAACTCCAAAAACTATTAATCCTACTATAAGACCTGTTTTCTTTTTGCCTTTTTCCATAAATACATAAACCTCCCTATAAAATATTTTATAAATTATTATATTATAAGTTTAATTTATTACAAATAAAAAAGACACTTCTTAGTCCTACAAAAACTTTCTAGTAATTTTTCAACAGCAATGTTTACCTACTATAATTTAGATATTCAAGAAATTTATTCTTCAGTTCTTCATATTTATTTATAATCTCCAAATTTTCATTATATATTTCAGATAAATCATCCAAAAGGCATATTCGATTTTTCTTTCCGGCTTTTTTTAAATAACGTTCAAACTTTTCACGCCACGCATGGCGGCCTGTTCCGCATACATAAATATTTTTATTTGTTATCGTCACCTTATCCCACGCTAATAAAAACATTTCATATTCACTACCATCAATATAATATTCGAACAATATTTTTTCTATCATAATACACTCCCTTTAAATCCTTTTAAAATTAAATATACACTATTTATACAAAGTAGAAAAGATCCATTCAATTTGTCCTCTAACTTAATATTTTAATCTTTTTCCATTAATTTATATATTGTTTTTTTCATCTAATAAATTATAATTTATTCATGATTCAAAGAGGAATTAAATTTATTCAAATGAGAAAAATATATGAAAAAATTATTGTTTTTTATTTTAATATTATTTGGCGTTCTTAGCGTGCAATCTTTAGCTAATGGCTGCAGTGCTCAAATATGTACATGTCCTGGTGGTGGCTATGTTACTACTGGTCAATATTGTCCTGTTTATAATAATAATACACCTAGTCAGCCAGTTTTAACCAAATGGTATGCTTTTTCTTATGACAAAAATAAAAACATTTATGGAGTCGGTACTGGTTATGATAAAAAAACAGCACAAAATGAAGCTTTAAAAAATTGCGGAACATCTGAGTGTAAAATTGAAAAATCACAAAAAATCCCTGGTGGCATTTCTCTTGCGGCAGTTTCATCCAACGGTGTAATGGTAACATATTCATCATTCGGAAGTTCTACTTGGGAACAATATGAGAAAAGAATTGATAACTTAATCAAAAAATGTAAAGCTAAAGGCGGTTCAAATTGTAAACTTGTATTTGATTCTGCTTATCTCTATCGAAAAGATAAAAATTTAGGTTACTAAATAATAATGTCTGTACTTGATAGATACAGACATTATTATTTTAAAAAAGAACCTAATTATTCAGGTTCAAAATATTTTGTTTTTTTCACTATAGCCATCAGAATAAAACATAGAATTGCAGGAATTAAAATAGGGTCTAAAGATTTTGAGCTATCTAATAAATCAGTAGTTTTAGCTACAACATAATATACAAGCAACATTGCTATAATCAAAACCCTATATAATATATAACCATATTTTTTTCTTAATAATATTAGAATTCCTGAAACAAAACATAATAGGCCAAACAAAAACTCTATAAAAAAATAAAGCATATAATTTATTCCTACCCCTTTCGTAAAAAAATATACTATCAAAGCTCCCATTTTTATCAATGCAAATAATAAAATCAACACAGTTATTACTATTAATGGTGTAGGTCTTTTCATCCATTCCCTCCTTTTTTATCAATTATATCTTATTTTTAAAGATATTAAAAGAACCTTCTCAGGTTCTTAAAATAATTCTTTTTAAATCTGTCACAGCTCTTTCTTCGAACTGCTCCATCTCTATTTCTATATTTTTTTACTCTCATCAAGTTTTTCTGATATTATAAAGTTAATTAACTTGAATATTTTTTTACTCGGCTACCTCAAAAATATATATTAAAAAGGGACTGCATTAAAATAGAATTATACATAAATCAGTAACAAGATATTGATAAATTTATTTTTTTAATTACTATATCTTGTATCAGCATTAAAAAACATATCTATTTTGATACAGCCCCTTTCTTTATTAAGCCTATTATTTCAACCTATTTCTAGCTTTATATCTTGCCCACCAATTCTCAAGGATGTACCTTAATATAATTAGGAACAATACTATTTATTACTTCAATATCACTTTCAAAGGATAGTGCCTTAGCTCCTTCTGGGATTAAAACTCTACTAATATGTATTCCATGATTACAATAATTACACCATACCTGCAAGTATCCAACTTTTGATTTAAAATTCCCTATATACAAATAATCGATATCTTTATGACCACATCTTGGACATTTTAATTTTTCTGTACTATCAAGATTTTCAGTAACCTTCGCTGCTAATAACAACCAATTTTCAAATGCCTTTTCTGACATCATTTAACTCCATTCTTTACTTAATAGATTACAACTTCATATTTCTCAATCTTTCTTTTATAAATTCTCTATCCAAATCATAATTTTCATCATCATAATCTTCAACCTCTATAATTGGCGAAGTAATCCCATTTTTCAAATTATACAGAACTGTATTCAAATTATTTCCAAATTCTATAACACTTTCATCAAATCCACCGTAAAAAACACCATCTTCTGCTAGAAATACTGTCATCTCTTCTGTTGGAACTTCTGCTATTGGAATCATATTTTTATTAAAATGTATTTCATAATCTCTAACTCTCATTCTAAAAACACTTTCTGCTGCATCTAACGGATACAGCATAAATCTAACTGGTATATTTTTTAAACGGGGGAATTTTTTAACATGTGGATTTTCAAAAGTAATTTCCAAATAAGAAAAATTCTTTAAAAATTTTAATTGCATATCATTACAAACATATCTTATTTTTTCATAATATTCAAGAATATTATGAATGGGAATCTCTCTATTCTCCTGCCATCCACTTTTTTTCAGTGTCTCTAAAATATCTTTATCAAAATTATACATGTTACTTCCTCTCTACGCTAATATCATTTTTATTATAGTACCAATTCCAATATTCTACACCAAATATAAAATGTACTTCGCTATCATACATCAGTACACAATTAGGGCATGGGGCTTTATATGTTCCTTTGACTATATTTACACTATATATAGCAAAATTTTTCCCGCCAGAATTATATCCATTATTTAAAGCACAAAATTCTCCACAATTATCTAGCGTATAATTTGTTAAAGATTCATTGTTTACCTTTTCCATAAATTTACTCATTTTTGCATTATACGGTTTTAATCTTGTTGGATTATTATTTTTTCCACTTACACCATAGTAAATTTCATCTGTATCAAGGTCAATAGCAACTGTTAAGGATTTTGCGGGAAGCCTTCCGCCAGTTGTCTTTCTTATTTTGCCATCTACAATATCTTGAGCTATTTCTATCGCTGTATTTTTTACTAATTCTTCTTGCCTTAAAGTCGGTTTTTTTACTTCTTTTTCCTTGATTCCAGTTTTAACTTTTCCTTTTCCTGCCATATCTATAGCTTTAACCATTTGATAATATCCATAAACCTCGTTATATGCTGACATCCCGTCATTCGCCGTTTTCCTTAACATATATGCCGCTTTTCCATCATCACTTAATGAATTTACTATCTGAGCTGATTCCATTGGGTCATAATTTGTATACCCTCCTGAATATGCTGCTTGCAATGGATGATAACCTAACACCCCAGGAAGCATTTTTTTGTTTTGACAATCCATTCCTTTTTCCCAAAGCTCTGTTATTCCTTCTTTACTTGTTCCCCTGCTAAAGAAATCACCTATTGTCATATCAGGTAGTACTGAACGGATATCCCTTACTTTTGTTTCTATATAATAACCTGCTGCAAATAAAGGATTTGTTAAAGCCATTAATCCTGATATCTTTCGCGGTCCCAGATCTACTTTATTAGGATTTTCCTGCATTTTAGCATAAACATCTCTTAAATTCACATTTTTAATATCCTGCCAGTTATTAGATTCATAGATTGCTTTGCTCCTCTGTAACTGTGCCAGTTCTTCCCTTGGGTTATAGCCTGTCTGCATATGCATATAAGAATTTCCTGTATTATTTCTTTCCATATCGCGAACTGCATTTTTTAATCTGTTTTCCTCATTTGCATAATATTCTGTCATTGCCCCGTCAAACATTCCTATCAAAGACTTTACAGCCATATCAGATAAACCTTCTATACTATCTTTCATCTGCTCCACTGTGTCTGCAAAATCTCCAAATAATTCTGTCATTGCTGAAGCATAATCAATCTGTTTACTGTCTGATACTGTTATCTTCCCGCCATACGGGCAAAAACAATAACTATCCTCAAGTAATGCCTCACTTCCTGCAAATATTACTTTTGAATAAGTCTCAAACCAAATTAAAAACTGACCATATAAATCTGATTCCATTTTACATTTTCCCATAACACTACAGCTGCCAAATGATTTTATATGTTTTCCTGCCACATTATCTGCCTGACTTGCTACATGATAACCCTGTAATTTAATATTTTCTTAGGAGATACTTCAAACTTACTTTCAAATTCTCCTTTATCGCAAGTAAGCTCACTTTCAAGAATTAAATACTCCTTATTTTCCCTGCTAATTTAAATACACCCCTCCCTATTAAAACTTCTCAATCATAAATTAATATAACATAAAATAATAATAATTACAAGAAAAAAGAACCCTCACAGGTTCTCAAAATATTTTATTTAATTGATTTATTGTTTCTTATTCAAATAGTTCCATTTCTCTATTTGTTACACTTTTCAGATTCTCATAATCAATACTTTCTCTTGCCAGTTCTTCTGAAAATACTTTTTTTATTTTACTTATATGGTATGTCAGGTTTTTTTCTGTTATACTTCTAAACTGATTTACATTATTGTAAGTAGTTAGACTGATCAGAGCTTCCCGTTTTTCATTTACCTGAGCCAATCCTCTATTCAGTATATTATTTTCAATATATCCTTCGTAGTATTCAGCAAGTTGATTCTTTTCTATTTTGTTATATATGTAACTCTGTTCTTTATTCCGTATATCTGATATATAAATCTCTAATACATTTTTTAATGCCTCATCAGATATATAACCTTTTGTATTCCGGTCTATATTAATTAGAGTTTTATTTATCCTGTTAAACTGAATCCATAAGAATGGCATTACTAATATTATGAATACTACTGCTATTAATGTAGCCGTTCCTTCTCTTGCTGCTATTTGTGTCAATCTTTCTACTTCTTCTATATTTATTTGTGTTGGATTCATGACTCCCCCTGTATATTATATTCCTATTGCTTTTTTCTCATCTGAAAATATGCTTTCCAATAACTCTCTCAGATTCAGTATTCCTTTAATTTCAGTAAATACCCCACCAAAGATATCTTCTGAAAAATCTTCTATAAAATTAGGAATAAACTTATTATCCTTTGATTTTGCCGATTTAATGAACTTTTCTATATTATCCCATACATGTTCGTCAAGAATGTTTTGAAGCTTATCTGCTCCGGCTTTTCCTTTACTTACAATTTCTTCTTCCAAAATTCTTTTTCTTATCCATTCGTTGATTTTTCCTACAATATACATCTTTGCCATTAGTTCCATAATTTTCACTCTCCTATAATTTATTTTTTTAGTTCAAAATGTGGTGGATCAAAAGGACTTTTCCAATATCCTCCACATTCTACTTTTATTCCCAATCTTTTAGCAGTACTTAATATATGCTCTGCTATTGCATTTGTTTCTTTTTTGTATCTCTCATATTCCACCCTTACACTTCCATTTATATATGGATAAAGGTCTACTGCATAACCATAAGCATCTGATTTTGCCTGATGATTTGACTTTTTATTATATCCATCTAGGCTTGTTACCTTTATTCCCGGTTTCGCTCTTCCTTGCTGATATAGTTCGTTCTGTCTCTTTGCTGTTCTCAGTCCTTCAGTAATGGTAAAATCATACGGGCTATCTTTTATTGATTCATTCATGAGCCTTACCATATTAGGATGAACTCCTTTTAGATTATTCAATGATCTACTTCCGAATTTATACATATTTTATCCCTCCAGTTCTTCATATCTTTTATATTTATTTTCTATTTTCTCATTAAGTTTCTCTATCTCTTCATTAAGCTGCTTTTCTCTCATTTTAAGTTTTCTTGCTGTTGCTTTGTCCAGTTCATCATATAGTCCCGATATCTCCCCTTCTAAAGTTCCAATTTCTTCTTCTAAGGCATTTATTTCTAATTCCTGATCATAAATTAGTATCCCAGAAATGGAAATTATTAGGCTTTTCTACCATGATAATTTCATTATCTTTGATACATTCGCCATCTTGCAGTTCTTCTAATTTCTCATTTATTCTGTCAAGTCTTATCATTGATCTAATCTCCCTCAACAATTGCTTTTTCGCCCAAATACTCATTAGATATAAATATATTTTCTGAAAACTCTTGCTTAAATTCTTTATCTGTTCCAGTTTGTTGTGTAGATATCAAAATACCTTTTTTATCATATATATAATACATTTCTCCCATTCCTTTCCTTAGACTTTTACTAATTTTATACTTACCGTTCCCGAATGCAGATGATATAAAGTAGATTCCACAGGGGTATTAGCTTCCCCAGCCCAAAAAACCCAATTCGGATTGACGTATAAGCCAAAGCAGCTTAAAACCCTGTAGTCTGGCGGTTGAAATACTTTAAAATCAGAAATAATTGTTGCTGGTCCGTATCCATAGCCAAACACCTTACAAAAGTTACTTAATATGGCTAATAGGCTTTGAATCGAATATGTTATTTCTTGCTTATCAATGTGTACACAAAGAATGCTTTCTTTTAAATTTAATGATATTGTGTACGGACCATCTGTATAGACTATATCAGAATTATTGGCGTTACTGACATCAACAAAATTAGCTATTGAGGGTGTTATAAATCCACTTTCTTTTATATCACTGTTCAAAGCTTTATAAGGAATATATATTTCTTTTACATTGTCCCAGTAATAATATACTTTCTTTGCTTCTATACTTGTTAAGTCACTTCCAAACTTTCCGCCATATTCAGCCCCCAGAACATATGCAGTTTTACCTTCTCTAATATCCAGACCTGACGTTATACCTCTACCACTTTCAGTAGCAATCTGATCTTTCCCTACATATTTTTCAGCAGCTTCTTCCTTTGTTATATAAGTCATACTTGGATCAATCACAGCAGTTATATTTTGTGCCTGATCCACTATGATAATATTATTATATTCAAACTCTACAGCATTTGAACTATTAAAAGCCGGAAAATAATCTGCTTCTATTGCTTTATTGTATGCATATAATATTTCTATATTATTAGCACCATGAGCAAAAACTCCTATTTCTCTGATGTAATATCCTGTAGTCGTGCTTTGATTATTTATTATTGCTTTTAACACCACTTGACCATTTCCCTGATTTGTTATCTGATTTATATTAAAATCATCTTTTTTACTTACTAATGCAGTTAATGTTTTTATATCTCCGGTAAAAGTTCCATCTCCTACTTCCATTTTTGTAAAAGTAAGCTGCTCCCCTTCCACTGCTTTTGCCAATAATTCCCTTCCCTTGTTAGTAAGAATAAACCCGTTAAAACTTGCCATTATCTGCTCCTTTCTATTTCAATCTTATTTTTCTTAATTCTTGTGTTGCTATTCCTAGATTATTTTCTATTACTTCATCCGGAATATTTATAATTGCACTATTCAAAATATATACATTTTTTCTTTTTGAGATATGACCAAAATATAAGTTACTTTGATCATCTCTTTTAAACGTAAGGCTATCCAGCCATGATCTTAGATTTTTATAAATATTTATTACTTCTATTACTTTTTGAAAATCTTTTTCATCTTTAAGATCTCCTGCTGTTGTAATTTTAAACCTTGCTACTTGTCCGGAATATTCAAACCACTCTTGTACCTTTCCTGCTCCAAATAATATAGTTGATATCATTTCTACTGCAAACGGTGTCCCTTTTGTCCTGTGGGTAAGAAGGGAAGTTTTGATAAGTTCTCTTTTCTGTTCAATATCTAAGTCTTCCCGATAATAATCTACATGTAAATCAAGGGCGAGTTCATCGACTTTCCATTCTTCCAGTTCATTTATTCTGTCTAAAAGTATTACTTCAGGAATGTTTGCAATAAATTTTCTTAATATATGATCTATAGATTTTAATATATACAAAGTGTCTTCATCATCTTTAAAGTTAAAAGGTATTAAGTCTAATAAACTTACATCAGAAATAAACTTTTTCATTCTTGCTCAGTCCCTTCTGATTTTATAATATAAGGTTCCTTAGCTACAGCAATCGTATTTTCTGCTATTTCTGTAAATACTGGGTTGGTTATAGTTACTCTTTTTACTCCTGCCACTTTAAGTCTATGAATAAGTTCATCTGTATTTATATCCCGTCCTAATTTAGCCTTCTGCCAATCTACCCATTCCTGAACAGCTGCATTAACATTATTTCCTATTTCAGATGATCTGCTTTCATCAGACTTTTCTATATAATATTTTATTTCAACATTATATTCCTTTATATCCGGCTCTTTGATGTTCACAAGATCAGTCAATGGTCTTATTTCTCTATCATTTAAAGTATGTGGATTAAATTAAGTTGTCCTTCTTCTCCATATCTTTTAATGTCTTTTACTTCTTCATTCCCTGAAAAGTCTGTATCTAATGGGTGTTTATTAGTTATTCTGTATGATTTTACCCTACCATTGCTGTCAAATTTCACTCCTTCCGTATACTCTTTCTCTTTTCCCAATGGTGTAAATATCCTATCGGGCTCTATTATCTGCAATTTTAAAGCATAGGGATTTTTTTCTGTTTTAAAATAATTAAGCTTTATAAAACATTCTCCGTTCAACAAAGTTGTTAAAAATACTAATTCTTGTACCTGATAAAAATTTAAAACTCCCTGTTGGTCTACTTTACTCTCAGCCCAATAGTTAAATTCTTTTTCAATTTTTTGTTGTATAATTTGAGATTTCTCTCTTGTCAAACCTAAACTTTCAAAATCTAATGTCGATTTTAACTTTAAACCCGATCCTATTACATTTTTAACTATTGTTTTCAAAGCACCTGTTGCCAAAGGTGCCCCCATATATAAATCTCTGGATCTCTGTACTAATATATTTCTATTCTTATATACATCTTGCTTTACAGACCCTCCTCGAAAAAACCAACCTATCACTGATTTTTTAAAAGTGTTGGCACCATGATTTGAGTACCCAGTATTAAATACATCAATAGCTTTTCTCGCAGTTATTCTCTCTAGACCTTTTTTGGGACTTATTATTGATACTGCTTTATCGATAACATTCAATCATACTCTCCTTTCTACAGATCTCTTGGAACTGCCCTTAATGATTTATACCTTTTCCCTCCATTTTTGGCTTTTTCCAACTCATTTTCCCAGTAAGTTATCATTTTCCGTACTTGTGATAGATTTACCCTTGTTAATTCCTGTGTTCCCATTTTATAACTTTGGCTAGTCGCCAACGCTTCTTCTGCTTCTAGCCACATATCTAAACGACGTTTACAAAATTCTATACTGTGCACCATTAAACCATCACTCCTTTCGATAATATTCTTCTTGTTTTTACTTTAGCTACTACTTTTCTAGTATTGTAATAATCTCCTCTTGGCAGTTGATATAATCTCTCCAGTTGCGGACTCAATATATCAAACGCTGCCATCGCATAGTTTCTACAATCCAAAGCCTCGTTATTTTTTCTTAATTTTTTCCATATTATTTTCCCATTGTCCTGTATTATCATTTTTTCTGATGTCAGCGATAAGAAATACTCCGCATTATATTTCTTTTCTTCCTCAATCGGAAAGTGACAATATTTCGGTCCGGGATTTTCTATACTAAGTCTTGAATATACATTTGCTTTCCCGCCGTCAACTCCTACCATAAACAGATTAACTCCTGCCTTATTATTTTTACTTGGCTTACTTGTTAACGGTATTCTTTCACCGCCTTTTCCTTTTATCGCAAACCAACGTTTAAATTCATTAGGTTTCACAAATTTATATACACTATCAGTGTTATGACCTCCTGAATCAATACATACACAAGATATTGTTATTTCTGTTCCATTAGAATATTTAAATTTTTTATCAAGGAACATTTCCAATTCTTTCCATACATGATCCTGTGCTGGATCTCCTACAAATACTGCATATTGTATCCCCCAAGATTCCTGTCCTAACCCCCAACCGACAACTTCTACTTCAAGTCTATTACCCTGAGTATCCACCCCTGCTGTCAGTACAAGCACATCATCAGGAACCTCGCAGCCATAGTGTTCTCTGTTTTTCAAAAGAACCATATCATCAACAGTTTTCCCTCTGGCCCCCCATACTTCTCCTAGCGATGTATTTACGAATGTTTGTAATAATAACTGATCATCTTTAGCAGTTAGAAAATCCTCGATTATTTCCTGCCAAGTTCTCCATGGTGAAACAAGCTCATTTAGGTGAAATCCTCTTGTAGTTCCTTGGTATTCAGTATTTGTAACTAGCCATTTCCCCATTCCTTTTTTCCACTCTTTTTCTGTACTCATTACCCCACATTTACTACAAGTCATAGTAATCGGCTGATAATCAGCAGCTGTAGGATCAAAATTTAAAGATTCTTTGAATTTAGGTATGTGGTAATCCCCACAAGCAGGACATTTTAAAGACCATTCCTCCATAGTAGAATTTTTAAACTCTTTTTCTATCCTCGAAATACCCGCAATTGTTGGAGTGGAAACATACACTAATTTCATAGTTTTTGTGTATGCTGTCGTTTTCTTTTCAGCGAGTCTTACAGGATCACCTTCACCTCCAACAGATGCAGGAAATCTGTCTACTTCATCTAAAACTAACACTTTTATTGATCTTGATGATAAATCTGATGTTGAATTCGCTCCTGCTAATGTTAAACTTCCTCCGGGAAAACTTTTATACAATGTTGTATTTCCTGAATCTCTTGCTTTTTCATCCAAAACTTTATTTCTTATTCGCTTATTTACTTTTATCATTGGTGTAAGTCTGTCTTTCGAAAATACTTTTAAGAGCTTGTCTACAGGCATGACCATCATCATAGGGCAAGCTTTGTGATCAATATAATAAGCTATTATCATAAGTAAAATTAATGTTTTTCCTACTTGTGCCGAACTCATTATTACAACTTTTCTGATGTCTCTATCAGAAACAGCATCCATAATGCCTTTTTGGTAAGGTGCTCTGTCTGGTCTCCATCTTCCGGGTTCTGCTGATGACTCACTTGTTAAAACCATATATTCTTCAGCATATTCACTTATTGTCAGTTTCGGAGGTGGTTCCAGCAATTTAAGTGTTTTATTCAGTGATCTCAGAATTTTCATTGTCCTCATCCACGCCGTCGTCATCAATTAAGTCTTTGCTTTTGAATTCTTCCGGATCTACATTCATCAACTCTTCCAATGCCTCTAAAACTTCATTTTAAAGTTCTTCTTCTATTACATTGCTAGTTTCCCCTTCCAGTTTTACCGCCACTTTCGACGGCATTCCTAACAGTTTAGCTTTAAATATTTCTATAAGCTTAGACCAGACTTTTTCTACATCTGCTGCTTCGTATAATTCGCCACGCATTTTCCTTAGTTTTATCTCTTTTTCCTCTATTTATTTGGCTTTATATTCAATATTTTTTTGATATAAAGTTCTTTTAAATTGACAGATTTTGTTTCTCCGTTCTCTTCTTCAAACTCTTCAAAGACATTGTTTATGCTTTCTATATAATTTTTTATACTTGGTATAAATTCATATTCGCCTCTTCGGGCTCTTATTATCAGACCATCTTCTGTCATCTGCTGTATTCTACGTTCTGATAAACTAAGAAAACTTGCTAAATCTGCTAATCGTACAATCTCAGGAATTTTATATCTTTCATACAGAACGAAATCAGTAATATTAGATAACTCATAGCTTCCAGCACTGTTTTTCGTTATTCTTCCTTTATATTCAAGCTCTTGTAATTTTTTATTATACAAATCTAAAAGTCCTGTTAATTCTTTTTTTGTTACTTTTTCTGGCAGCACGTTTTCACCTCGTATAACGAAACGTAATAAAAATTTTTTTTATAAAAAAGTAGTCATATCTTGGGATCGCGAGACCCGCAAGTCATTTAAATCTCTGGAAGTACCTTTCTCATTGCGATTGATCGCATATTCATCCTCCTCGGTACAGTCCATGCTCTTTAAGCTTGTATATCAGTGCTTCGTAGTCCTTGTCTCTTTCACTCCTGCTACCATACCTCAATGTACTCATCCATTGCCCTGTCTGTCCTGCATCTGTCACTATATCCATTACATATCCTTTATCAAGTAATAATGCATATCGATATCCCCTGATGTCTGTAATGTATATCTCTGTATTCTCTACATCATTAAACTTTATGACCACCTCTTCTAATGGATCCTTTTTATTAGATTTAATTTTAAATTCTATCTTTCCAAATAAAACCATTAGAATAAATTCCCAAGATATAACTCCTGTTAAAACAAATATCCACAGATATATCTCTCTTGGGATTGTAAATAAAATACATCCTAATAATACTGTTGTTATTGTTTTATAGAAAAAGTCCATTCAGTTCTCCTTTGATATATAAAATAAAAAAGAGCTAACACATATATAACTACTTTACATAGTTATTCTGTATTAGCTCTCCAGCCTTTCCTGTTAAGTCACTAATTTTAATATTTTATTTTAGATATCCTTCTTTCTTCAAATATTCTTTGCTTAATTTTATATTTTGAATAATTTTTATATTAACTATTTCTCCATCATTTATATCTGTTTATTAAATCATAGTATGCATTTCTTTTGGCTTCCTTTTCATTCAACATCCTACACCTCATTAATATACTTGATATATTTCATTTTTTAATTCTAAATATTTTATTATTTCATCAATTTCTTCTCCATATTTTTTATTTAACATAAATGTTCTAAATGGTTCGTCATCTTCTAGAAAATATATAATCGTATAAATTTGATTATCAGGATTTTTATCTTTCGTATAATCATAGTGAACCATTGATATATTATTATTTTTAAGATCATTGATTCCTAACTTATTAAATAAACTATCTGCGACAAAAGAATTATCTTCTAACTCTTTTAAGAATTTCTCTTTATCTTCTATATTATTTTCTAAAATAAATCCATTTACTAATAAATTTCCGAATTCTTTCATATTAACAATATAAATAATTTTTTTCCATTCTTCATCACAAACTATTTTATCTTGTAATTCCAATTCTTTTACTGAGTTTATAGCTCTCTTCTCTATTAAATTTTTAGTTTCTACAAAATCACATCCATAATTCATACTAAATAAGAATATAAATAAAATAAGTTTCTTCACAATCTCTACCCACCTTTTTTATCCTCTGCCATTTTATATTCTTAGTATAATCTTATTTATTATTTTTTGCAATAGTTTTGCCACCTACTTTTTTATAACAGGCCCGTTTTAAATAACTTTTTACTGCGTTTCTAGTTATAGATAACTTAATAGCTATTTGGTTTTGAGTATATCCTGTCTCTGTCAAATCCAATACTTCCTTTTCTCTGGCACTAAGCTCTTTCATCTTACAATCACCTATTCTTTCCCAAATGCCTTCCCATGAAGTGGGTAGATTTTCTTTATCAATTTTGCTTCCTGTTCCGTCTTTATCTCAAACCAATAAGCTTTTATTATTCCGTCTTCTTCATAATAAATATTATGTTCTATCAATAAATTTTCTAATTTATTTCTTCCGCCTCCAACTCCATGATCTATTCCCATTATAATATTCTACGGCTAACGGCAAATAAGAATTTCCTATTAATCCATCATATTTTTATCCTCCCATACTTCCAGCACTTTTATTATGTGCTAATTGTGCAGGCTTTTTTCTTTAACATCCAGTATATCCATGATTTCATTTCCTGCTGTTTTATTAATTCATGCATTTCTTCCCATATCGGTATTTCATTCTCCATAAAATAATCAAATAAGAATCTTATCAGCCTTTTCTGTCCTTCATAACTAAAAGTAGACAATGCTGTTGTAAATGTTCCTTCTAACTTCAATAATAAATATTGTATTTCTTTTATTGCACTTTCTTCTATTAACTCCAGTTCTTTTTCCAGCTTTTCATCTTCTGATATACTCAAGTTCCTTATATCTTTTATTTGACCCTGCAGACTATTCTTTAAATTAGAAAATGGAGTGTATTCTTTCAGATTTAGTTTATATACTGCCTTTTCAAAAATTCCTTTACTTTTGCTAAATGTAAATCGCTTGTGGGTGGTCTTTTTTTACTATTCAAGCCTCTTATATCTATACCGCGCAAATGATATTCATAACAGTCAAAAAAACAGTGTATTAATCTATTCATTTTCTCATTTCCAAATTGCATATTATCTCTCCTTATTTCGGGTAATAAAAAAACAAGACTATTTTTATATTTAGTCTTGTTTTCTATCAGTTAATTAGTCGATAACCCATCCTTTCACATCACAATTATACTCATATTTTTTATTTTTATCTTCTCCTTTTATACAACTTCCTGTCAGAGCATATTCAAATGTCTTTATATCTACATTTAATTTTTCTCCATTATAATAAAAATCATTTTTATCTCTTGATAAACTTGAATTAAGAACTTCGAATGTCTCTGTATCTACTCCTATTATCTCTTTTTCTTTAAAATAAACACTACTTCTATCAGATATGTATTCACTTCTAAATTCATACTTTTGAGAATCTACTACTTGTGTCGCTAATAGTTTTAGCGTATTCGGATCCGCACCTCTTACTATTACATCTCGATAATAAACATACCTCTTATCTTTTGAATACAAAGAAAAGAATGGATCGCAAGGCTTAAATGTTTTGGGATCAGAGCCATTCAATTTTTGCCCTTGAAAATATACTGACTTCTTATCTTTTGCGTAATTTTTTTCAATTATCTCAAAAGTTTTTACATCTATTCCTATTATTTTTTTATTTTCAAAATATACATTCTTTCTATCTTTTGAATACAAAGAATAACTTAAAGCTTCAAAAGTTTTTGGATCTGCTCCATTTACTAATTTCCCTTCATAATAAACATGATCTTTATCTTTAATATATCCATTATATCGAGCTACTATTTCAATTGATTCTGTATCTGCTCCTATTAAAATGTCATCTTTGTAATATACATTTTTTTTATCTTTCGCATATAAAAAAGGGGTTAGTATCTGGAATGTTTCAATATTTACTTCTTCCATTTTTTTACAAGCAAAATAAATTGAATCACCTCTTTTTTCATAAGTATAACATCCCATTGTTACCGCTACATTCATACTAAATATCAATGTAAAAAATAAAATTATTCTCTTCATTATAACTCCTAATTTTTCTTTAATTATATATAAAATAAAGGAATTTTACAAGACTAAATATTCAATTGTCATTGTCCTTCTGGATTACATACTCCATTCTCCAGTTATTTATGTTTTTTTATTTTTCTATTGCAATAAAAAAACAAGACTGTTTTATATTTAGTCTTGTTTTATAGTTTTTTATTTTATCAGATCTTAGAAACCTTCAAATCCTTCAAACTCTGTAGTAATTTCTAAAAACTTTTCTAAAAGTGGCGTCATTGTAGATATAAGCTCCATATTTACAATATCATCATCATTATCTTCATCTTCTATAAGATCCCATTTCCCATTTACTTTATCCATATATACTTTTATTTCTTTAGTTTCTTTTTTAGATTTATCCATAAGCTTATTTGTTACGTTAATCATAAATTCTTCATCAAAGATATCATCCTCTTCATCTAGAGACTTTATTTTATTTTTAGATGCTTTATAAACTTCTGTAAATATAATACCCATAACGTCATCATTTGGTATATCAGCAAAAGAATTAAATGTTGCTTTTACTGTAAGTGTACTTTTATTTTTACCTTCTTTTACTTCCAAAACCTCATATTTATTTTCTTTAAACCATTGTAAATAGGTGTCCCAGTTTTCATCTTCTAAACTTTCTTTACTAGTCATTAAAGCTCTAGTCATTTCAGGATCGTCTTTATATTTTTCAAAATTATTATTAAAAATAGCATCCATAGTTTTATCAAAAACTCTTTTAGATTCATACTTGTTTAGATTGTTACTATAGACTAAACTTGTTATCATAACCAATAATACTATTAATATTTTTTTCATTTTCATCCTCCATATAAATATTTATACTATTATAACATATTTTCATTCAAGACTAAATATTCACTTGTCATGGTCCACTGTTCCATATTTTATTCTCTTATTCTTCTATTTTTGTATCGGAAGGTATATATTCTTGTCCATTTATTCTTGTTATTTCATCTTGATCAAATATATATTTACTTTCTGTTATTCCATCTGAATATGTAACAAGCATATTGCAATCGTCTTCGTCATTTAATCCTATGTCTATTACTTTCAAAATGTGACTTCTACCTATAGGCCCATAAACCATTTTTATTAAATTATTTGCTTCTTCTGCCAGATTCATTATGCTTTTTCCGGTTTTAACTAATCTCATTCTTCCTCCTGTCAATATCTAATAAGCAAGCAAATTTATGTTCTATTTTTTTCTTAACTCCAGTACAAATCTTTTATTATCAATCCTTTTCTTTTAAAATCTTCTATAGCTTCCTTTACATCCAGAAATGATTTTTTTACTGGTAGATCTACAAAACGTATTAAATATAATTTCCCGTTTACTTCTTCAAATTTGACATCTCCTAGTATTGCATTCACATTTTCCAGTTCCCGCTTATACAATACACGGTCTACTCTCTTTTTTAATTTCAAAGTTGTATCTCCAGCTTTTCCATGAATTTGAATATCTTTATTCCCCTGTCTCAGAACTTCAAGTTCTACTTCTGTTATGCTATAACATACTGGAAAGCTAAGTATATGTATCGTATTCGAACTAATTTCTCTATCTTCTTCTATCGCACTTCTTCCTACTTTTACAATATATAATAAAAATCTTTTTAACATTCTTTTTCTCCTCTCAGTTATTAAAATGGAAAATCATCATCATTTATATCATTGTTATCAGAGCCCCCGGGTTCCCAGTTATGAGGTTCTGTAGCCTTGTCTGTTTTTGGCTTATTTGACTTTGGAAATTCCTTCTGATCTACCAGCACTTTTAATCTACTTCTCTTATTTCCCTCATGATCCACCCATTTATCCTTTTTTATTTTTCCACTTATCTCTATTCCTTTTCCTTGCCTGTTCTATTCCGCCAGAGTCTCTTAAATCTGATAATATTGGTCTTTTATCAGCTCGCTTTTCTACTTCTCTGCTTAGCTGAGCCAATACTACTATGCATGTATTCAGTTCTTTTGATAATGCTTTTAATCTATTCGCCATATATTCAACTTCAAGATTCTTATTTGAAAACCCTCTGGCCTGCATCAAAGTTAAATAATCAATGACTATCAAATTTAAATTATTTTTTTCATGTACTCTTTTGATTCCCTGAATGATAGTATGAAAATTTGTATCTGAACAATCAAGGATACTCAAATTCAATTTTTCAAATTTCTCCAAGTTTTTTATTATTTCTTGTATCTCTGTATCTTCTATTTTTTTATGCTTAATTTTCCATAATGGTACTCCAGACATACTTGCTAATATTCTATTAGTTATCTGCCTTGTACTCATTTCTAAGTTCACATACATAACATTATGATTTATTGAATTTTTATATGCCATATTTAAACCTAAAGCTGTTTTCCCCATAGCTGGTCTGGCACCTATTGTAATTAAACTAGCTTTTTCAAAGAATATATATTTGTCTAATTCACTATAACCGGTTCTTATTCCATCCAGTTCTCTTCTCTCAAGATTTTCCCACCATTCGTTTATGAGTCCCCTCGGACTAAGGATTTTATTATTTTCTTGCTCAAATTCTCCTGCTTCTTCCAAAATTGAAAGTATTTGTTTTCTTTTTCCATCTGTATCAATACTATCAGCAACAAGTGCATCATTTATTTTTTTATCTAAATATAAGTTTTTATATTCTTCTCTCAGAGCTTTTATTGCCGTCGGCATATATACCACTTTATCCGATAGTTCACCAAGTTCTATTTGTTTATCAGACTTCAAATTTAAAAAACTTCGTTCTAATACTCCATGTTTTTCATATATATCCAGCATTTGTTTATATAAGCTTCTATTTTCCCTATTTATAAAATATTTTTCCTTCAGTCCGTTTTCAATAGCACTTTCCAGCATATTAGGAAATACTATCAATTTCCCTAGTATTGGCTTTTCATTCCTTAATTCCGCCATTTTTCCTCCTGCTTAAATGTATTTTTCAAATCCTCGAGTGATATTTCTTTTGAATTTATAACTTCAACTTCTGATCCTATAACTGTTCTTTAAAATCACTGTAGTCTCCATTTAGTGTATTCTTTATCATTCTAAATCCATCATTAGGATTGAAAAAACTACCTATTCCAATTTTATTTTTCCAGTAGCTACTTTTACTAATTTGATCTATTGCATGAATAACCTTACCTATACCAAACTTTTTTATTGCTTTATTAATTTCTTCTATAGGTGAATACTCAAAATTCTTTAGATTTTTTTCTTTCCATATGCTTTCTATTTCTTTAGTTTGAATATTTTCATTCTGAGAATGTCGTCGGTAGTCATATTTTTTTTCTTTATTACTATTATTCTTGTAATATTCATTACTTGTATTATTATTTATTTCCTCCGTCTTTTCGTTGATAGGGGTATCAATATTTTTATTGACAGGCTCGCACTCTTTTGATTGATAGCTATCAATTTTTCCATTTATAGGGTTGCTTATTATATAAATTCTTCTCTCTATTACTTGTTTTGTTGTTTTTCCTTCTTTATCCTTAGCATATATCAATTTTGAATTTATATACCCTAATTTTTCTAACTTATTTATCCAAGAACCTGCTGTATTTTTATGTACTTCATATAATTTAGCAAAATAAGAGTTTTGTGCATTGCAATATCCATTTTTAGTTGAAAGTGCTGTTAATTCCACATACAATATTTTCTCCATTGGTTTTAAGTTTTTATCATACCTCACACTTGCAGGTAATATTCCATAATAATTTGGATTTTCCACTTCAATCACTCCTACTTTATTTTTTCTTAATATAATGTTATAATTAATTATTGAATTTATGTAATATAATTTCTCTGACCTCTTCGGAGGTCTTTTTTTATTTTTCTAAAAAAATAGAATACGTTCTCCAATCCTCTTTCTTTTTTTGAAATTTTATGATATTCTTTAAATTAATAATTTGAGGTGATTTTTTGAAAAAATTTATTTTATTTTTTATTTTTAGCATTTATCTTTTTCCATGTCGTATTTATTTTAATGTTGATTTTGAAATATCTCTCTCAAAATCTGCTTTAGAAAGAGAATATCTTAAAAATTTAATTCTAGATAATAAATATAATGATATTCTAGAATCTTACAAAATTTTAAAAAACTCCAAAGGATTTGGCGATGATAATTATGACCTTTATCTATACGTCTTGGTTAAAAATAAGCGACTAGATTTACTCGAATCTTTATTTTATAAATCTAAATCTAATGCAGGTAAAATATATGCTCTTCGTGGAATTTTTGAACTTGATTCCATATGAAAATCTTGATATTACAAATATACCCTCTGATAAAATTGAAAACTGGCAGTTATATATAAAACAACACCTTCATACTTAATGGGATGGGAAGATGAAATTAGACTGAGAATTAAAAACCTGATCAAAAAATATAACACATCTGATCCTGCTATTTTATTAAAAAACTAGGTATTATAGTACTATATGATGATTTAGGAGACTTAAAAGGATATTATAAACACCCACGAGGTAGAAAAGTAATAGTAGTCAACTCTTTACTCAGTAAATTTGCACAAATAATAGTCCTTGCACATGAACTTGGACATGCTATTTTACATTCAGGTTCTACAGTGGCTTTAATGCATAGACATATATTGCAATATAGTAGCATAATGGAAAATGAAGCTAATAAATTCGCTGCAGAATTATTATTGAATGGATATGATACAGATAATATTGAATACTCCTACTGTTACTGTGATGAGGTATCTAATGATGAAAATGACAGGGTCTTATTAGAAAGATTAAGAGAATTCAAGTTTAGTAATAAATATTAAAATACACAAGGAGGTAACATGAAGAAAATAATAATATTGCTATTTTTATTAATTTTAATGAGTTGTAGCAAAGAATCCGGTTCACAAAAATCATTTGAAAACTTAATGTCAACATTTCAATCCGGCAATGAGGATCAAATAATTAAAATTTCAGAAAGAAATTTTTCTGATAATCCATTTAATCAATATTTTTTTGAGGAAGCTCCGTTTTATCTTCAATCTTTCAAAAAGATAAAATATAAAATAATTGAAGTAAAAGAAGATAAAAATACCGCTACTATAAAATTTTTAATTGAAGCACCAAATTTATCTGAGTATAGTATTGAACCGTATCTAAAATTATCAACGAGTCAATTAACATTTTCAGGTTATAATAAAAAAGAGATACTTTTTCAAGCAACTAATGCTGCTTACTCATCTATTTTAGCTAGAAACGACCTAAAATATATTAAAAAAGAGCTTTCTTTAAATATTGTGAAAAAAAGAGGCAAATGGGTTATAGATGAAAATAGTCCTGATTTTATAGAATTTGTTGCTGTTCTTATTGAGCGAAAAACATCTTTTTAAAATTATTACAGGTTAGATCAAAAAATATAACACATCTGATCCTGCTATATTATGTAAAAAACTAGGTATTATAGTACTATATGATGATTTAGGATACTTAAAAGGATATTAAACACCCACAAGGTAGAAAAGTAATAGTGGTCAACTCTTTACTCAGCAAATTTGCACAAATAATAGTCCTTGCACATGAACTTGGACATGCTATTTTATATTCAGGTTCTACAGTGGCTTTAATGCATAGACATATATTGCAATATAGTAACATAATGGAAAATGAAGCTAATAAATTCGCTGCAGAATTATTATTGAATGGATATGATACAGATAATATTGAATACTACTACTGTTACTGTGATGAGGTATCTAATGATGAAATATTGTTGGAAAGATTAAGAGAATTCAAGTTTAGTAATAAATATCAAATATACAAGGAGATAACATGAAGAAAATAATAATATTATTATTTTTATTGATTTTAATGAGTTGTAGTAAAACTCCCGAATCTCAAAAAGCATTTGAAAGTATAATGGCAGCTTTGCAATCTGGTAATTCTGAGCATGTAACTAAAGTTTCAAATGAAGATTTATCTAGTGGTACATTTAAAGCATCTTATCTTGAGCAGCTACCATTTTATCTCGAACATTTTAAAAAGATAAAGTATAAAATAATTGAAGTAAAAGAAGAAAATAATACTAGTACTATAAAATTTTCAATTGAAGCTCCAAATCTATTCGAATATGCTCCTGAAGTATTTCAAAAAGTACTAGCTGCATCATATGCAGGAACTACTCAAGAAATGGCTACTAAAACAATGAATAATGAATATTTAGAAATATTAAAAAAGAATAATTTAAAATATGTAAAGAAAGAACTTATTTTAAATATGCTAAAAAAGGATGGGAAATGGATAATAGATGAAAATAGTCCTGATATTACAGAATTTACATCTATTATTATTGGTAGACTCGATAAACTAAATAATGGAGAACCTGCTAACAATGAAAAAGTTGAAACAAAATATTTCAAAAAAGGTGAAAGAGGTGTTTTAACTTTATCAGCTCAAACTGTTTTAAGTGTTGAGTTTTATGAGAATGCAAAATATGAAAAATTACGTGAAGGTTATGAATTTGTTGTAATAAAATTATTAAAAGAAAATATAACACAAGATATAATTCCTGGAACTCCAAGAGGTGAATATCAAATTGAAACCAAAGATAACATCTTAATCAAGCCAATATACATCTATGATTTTGGAGAATATAATCAGGAGGCTATACCATCTGGCAACAAAATAGAACAAACTTTAGTTTATATGGTTCCAAAAGGGCAATCTAAAAATTTAGTAATTGTTGATGAGGGAATCAAATATGCTAGTTTTGATTTAGGACTTTAAATAAAAAAATCTCTCCCGACCAAGAAAGAGACTTAAAACGTGATATAAATACCACCTTTGACATTGGAATTATATCACACTTTTACTAAAAATAAAAGGATGTGATTTTTTTATGCGTAACCCAAATGGATACGGATCCATTTTTAAATTATCTGGGAATCGGAGAAAGCCTTTTGCTGTTAGAATTACAAAAGGATATACCGATGAAGGAAAACAAATTTATAAATATTTAAGCTATCATAATACAAGAAGGGAGTCCATGCAAGCACTTGCAGCATACAATACAACCCCATATAATGTTGATGAAAACAATGTTACTTTTGGTGAATTATATGAAAAATGGAAAGAAAGACATTTTAAAGATTTAAGTAAGAATTCTATCAAAGGATATGAGACAAGCTACAATCACTGCAAGTCCATCTTAAATCTAAAAATAAAAGATATAAAAGCAATACATATGCAGAATTTAATTGATAGTTTAGGTAAAAACCACGCTACTCTAAAAATTCTGAAAAGTTTATTAAATTTATTTTTCAAATATGCTATGGAAATGGATATTATCCAAAAAAGACTATAGTAAATATATAAAAATTGGCAAACATGTAGTCATTAAATAAAGAACTATATTCACAGATCACGAAATCGATTTATTGTGGGCTAATTTGCAAAATTTCAAATATGCCGTCCCAATCCTCATTATGATCTATACAGGCATGAGAATCAGCTAATTATTGACTCTGAGGAAGCAAGATATTGATTTAGTCGAGCAGACTATTACAATTAAAGAAAGTAAGACTATCGCTGGAAGAAATAGAATCATGCCAATACATCCAAGATTGAAAGATTTAATACAAAGTAGGTATGAATATTCCTGCATTGATAATCTAGTTTCATCAACAACCTATAAAAAACCTTTAATCTATGTTAATTATTTAAATCGCTTATTTACACCTATTATGGAAACTCTTAATATGGATCATACCCCTCATGATTGTAGACATACATTTGCGACAAGATTAAACGATACAGGTGGAAATTCCACAGCAATTAAGAAAATGATAGATCATGAATCTTTTGCTTTAACTAAAAAAGTATACACTCATAAAAAAGTTGATGAATTGAGAAAAGCTTTGGAACTTGTAAATTAACATATTTTTTTAACTGGTTTTGTATACTGGTTATATATTACAGATTAATTTTATACAAATTTCAGAAAAATCATAGTCATTCAAAGTACTATTGATTGGCAGAAGTCAAAAAAATAATATAATTTTATATTATCAAAATAATAACAGGAGGCAGCAAATGTTAAATTTTACTTATAATATTCCAACTAAAATAATATTTGGAAAAGATGAATTAGGAAGACTCCCGAAAGAAATTCTTCTTCACGGGAACAGAGTTTTATTTTTATATGGAAAAAATAGTATAAAAAAGACCGGACTATATGATAAAGTTGTTTCACTTTTAAATGATAAAGGCATATTCTTTAAGGAGCTCTCAGGCGTAAAGCCTAATCCTGACATATCCAGCGTAAGAGAAGGAATTAAAATAATAAAGGAAAATAACCTTAATTTTATACTCGCTGTGGGAGGAGGCAGCACTATTGACTGTGCTAAGGCTGTTTCAGCCGGCGCGAATTATACAGGAGACCCATGGGACTTTCTTCTTGGCAAAGCAAAGGTGAAAAATGTACTCCCTATAGGCTCTATATTGACGCTTGCCGCTACAGGCTCTGAAATGAACGGCGGCTCTGTTATTTCAAATGAAAAGACACAGGAAAAACTGGCTTTTGGTCATCCGCTTCTTGTACCGGTCTTTACATTTGAAGATCCTACACTTACATTTAGTGTCTCAAAATACCAGACTGCTGCCGGTGCTACTGACATAGTCAGTCATCTTCTGGAACAATATTTTTCATCCCATAATGATGACGGACTTCCTGACAGACTTACCGAGGCAATGATGATAAATGTTATTAATTATGCAAAAAAAGCTGTCTTAGAACCGGATAATTATGAAGCCAGAGCAAACCTTATGTGGACAAGCTCTCTTGCTCTGAATAATCTGGTTACATATGGAAAAAAACACGGGGACTGGGCTTCACACGGGATTGAACATGAAGTAAGTGCTATTTATGATATTACTCATGGTGCCGGACTTGCCATACTTTTCCCGAATGTTCTGAAATATTATCTGAATAAAGACATCGCTGAATCTCTTCCGCTTACAAAATTCCTGAATCTGGGGAAAAATGTATTCGGCATATCCAATGATGATGAAAAAGCAGCGGCTTTGAAAACTATTGAAAAAATAAGGGATTTCTTTGATACACTGGACATGCCGTCAAAGCTTTCCGATGAAAATGTGGATGATTCCAAAATTGATGTCATGGCCAAAGGTGCTGCCAGAAAAGGAACACTCGGCTACTATCATATGCTTGAAGAAAGAGATATTTTTGAAATACTTAAAAAATCTGTATAATTAAATAAATTTTGAAATAAATCACCTGTATTTTCTTCTATCAGGTGATTTTGTTATAAAAAATAAAAGCAACAGTTTTATAAAACCGTTGCCTATATTTAGGTTTCTGCTCTTTGATTTAATATAAAAACATTTTGTTTCATATAAACTTTTGCATGTCTATATTTTTATATTATATCCTCCAGCATCTCCTGAAATTGTCTCTTATTCAGACTTGTATATATTCTGGTGGTTTCCAGTGAGGAATGTCCCAGTATATCTGCAAGTGCAGCAATATTATTATTCTTTTTCAAAAACTGAACAGCAAATAAGTGCCTGAAAGCATGTGCATGTACCTTGCTCTTTTTCAAACCGCCGCGTGCATTGGCTGCACTTTGTTTCAGTGAATTATGTATGTATATCCTGCTTACTTCGATTATGCTTCCGCTTTTTATATTTCTTTCTCCGCAGTATTTTTTCAATATATTTATCAAATTTTTTGAAAGAATTATAATTCTGATTTTTCCTTTATTCTCTATTTCCACTATACCTGTTTTCAGATTTTCTACATGAATATACTTGAGTTCGGATACTCTTATTCCAGTATGAGCCAGAACCACCATAGTAATCCTGATTTTCTCGTTAATAGCAAATTTCAGAAGTCTTTTATACTCCCTTTCCGTAAGAAAGTCATCTTTAATACTCATTCTGTGCACTTTCTCTGCTTTTAATCTTACATCTATACCCAGACTCTTAAAAAAATTATTTAAAGTAGTTACTTTTCTGTTTATTGTACTCACTTTATAATTGTTTTTCAGATATTTTCTGTAATTATGAATCTCTTTTGGAATAATCTCCAGATTTTTTTCAGGAAGAAATTCCAAAAACTTTTTTATATCCGCCATATATGCGTTAATTGTAGTCTGCGAAAAAAATTTCATCTGAAGAGTATTTTTATATTCTTCTATAATTTTATCCATAAATATTTTCCCCAATGTGTTATCTTCATAATTAAAGTTATTTATTAATTTGTTTTATTTATTTCGAAAAACTTTATAACTGTAAAAAGTATTTCAAATAATTTATTTTCAAATATTACAGAAGCTTTTTTCCTTTATTTTGCAGAAAAAAAAAATTTTGTATCAATTTATTAATAGCTTCTCTAAACCCTTATTTTTTGATTATAACACAAAACTACAAAATAGTTAACATAATTATATATTATGTTAACTTATTTAAATAAAAAATAAAAAGCCCTAATTTTTTAAGAAAAATATTTTTAGCTTATCAACTATACTTTTTAATCTTTTTACAATTATACTCATTTTTTGTTTTATAAACTTTTCTTTAAAATATCAATCTTTAAATCAAAACTTTTTATATATACGATATTGTATAATTTTATCATTTAGTTTGTCAAGTATTAATTCTATTAGGTAAGTTAACATAATATATAATTATGTTAACTAAAAAATTTGAGAAAGGAGTATCTTGAAACAAAAGTTTTGATTTTAACTACCTTCCAATGAAAATGTAACAGCGTATAACGGATTATATTAAGTGCAAAAAGCAGTCTGCATAAATTAATAAGTATTATATTTAGCAGCTAGACCACATCTTTTGTATTATACTATAAATAGAATATTCATGTAATAATATACCCCGTGAAAATATATAAATTTACATTTTTTACTTTAGTACATTTTAAAACCATATGCTTATACAGAGATTTTTTCAAAACCGGAGAATTATCCAGACTGTTTACTGTAATCTGTTATAATTTTTTTTGAAATACTCGTCACAGTATTATTTATTAAAGTAACTAGTATATTAAACATTGTAGTGGAATAAGAGTTTTGGAAATAATATTTTTTAATTTTGATAAGTTATAACCCCGCATATACCTCAAAATTTCATGATAATATATAATTATAAAACCACCGCTTGCAAGAAACTTTAAATAAATAAAAACAGATGTATTTGAATTATCGGGGTCAAATTTTCTAAATAGTATAATCGCAAAATCAAATTTTAAGATCAGCACAGATGGTTTTTGAAATAAATCATATATGGTTTAAAAATCTTTCTTAAAGTGAAATAACAGTACAAAAAAAGTTACTTCCACAGATCAGGTGGAAGTAACTTTCTTAATTATATGATTTTATAAAAATTTTTCTTCAATAGTTTTCCATATCTCTTTCGAGACCTTCTTTTTTTCCATTTTTTCAAAATCTGTTTCAAAATCTTTTCCCAATAAAGTAATTGTATTATCATCAGTTCCGAAATTATCGACAGAATTTACTACAATCATATCAAGATTTTTTTTCTGGAGCTTTTCTTTTGCATTTTCAATTAAATTTTCACTTTCAGCAGCAAAGCCCACCAGAATTTTATCCTTTTTTATTTTTCCTAATTCCAGAAGAATATCTTTATTTCTTATAAAATTAACTGTTAACATATCACCTTTTTTTATCTTTTTATCTGCAGTATATTCAGGTCTGTAATCGGCTACTGCTGCTGCTGCAATGATAATATCCTGCTCCGCCTCATATTTCATCACTTCTCCGTACATTTCCTCCGCTGTTCTTACCTCTACTATATTTACCCGGTCAGGCTTGTCTATATTTGTCGGTCCGCTCACAATTGTAACATCAGCTCCCAGCTTTTCAGCTTCTTCACCGAGAGAATATCCCATTTTTCCTGTAGATCTGTTTGAAAAATATCTTATAGGGTCTAACGGCTCCTCAGTTCTTCCCGCTGTTATCAATACCTTTTTCCCTGCCAAAGGCTTATCTGTACTGATTTTTTCAGTTTCTTCCAGTTCTTTTGAAATTATCTTTATAATCTCCTGCTCGTTTTTCAATCTTCCTTTAGCATTTACATTACAAGCCAGAAGTCCTTCATCTGCTTCTATAAATTTATAACCGTATTTTTTTAATTTTTTTATATTTTCAGCCAAGATTGGATTTTCATACATTCTTACATTCATTGCCAGTGCAAAATAAACAGTTTTATTAAATGCTGAAATTACAGTGGAAAGCATATCATCTGCTATACCTCCGGCTACCTTTCCCACTATATTATATGTAGCTGGTGCTACCAGTATAATATCAGCCCAGTCAGCAAGAGCAATATGTTCCACATTCACATTAAAATTTCTTTCCCACATATCCACTGCTACATCATGCTTTGATAACGATTCGAATGCTAGCGGCGTTATTATTTTAGCTGCATTTTCAGTCATCACTACTTTTACGTCATATCCCCTTTTTCTCAAGCCTGATACTATATTCGCAGCCTTATATGCTGCAATACCTCCGCTTACCCCGATTAAGATATTTTTCATTATTTTATCCTTTCCGGTACACTTTACTTTTTGTTTAAATTATAAAATTTTACAGTTTCCCTGATTTCTGTTAATATTATATTTTTTTATAATCAGGATATCAAAATTTCATATATTATTTTATTTCATTTTTCAAATATTTGCAAGCTTTACTGATGTAATATCAAGCAATGTCAGATATCCAAAGCCCCTTTTACAGATATGGCTGATAATAATACTGCCGATAACAGAATATGAAATAATATAAGAATAAAAACTACACTTGGAATATCATAATAACAAAATACTTTCTGTTCCATGACAATTCTTTTATATAAAATTTATTTATTTTGCACATCTGATTTATAAAAATAAAATTAACAGATATCAGTGTTCACAGTATGTTTATTAATATCTCCTGATATTTTTACTGTAGCTGTCATTTTTATAAAATCACTTCATTTTGCCATAATATACCCTGAGATTTAATATACTTGATATCTTGGATTATATCATGTATAATCACTTAAACAATATTTTTTCTAAAATATTACATTTAGCGGAGGTGTATTTTGAAAGAAAGTATAAAAAAACAAATTCAAAAAGAAGTAATTATTACGTGTATATTGTATATCTTTTATTTTTTATGGTGGTGTCTGTTCGGCTTCGGACTGGGGAACAGAAAGACTGAGGAATATACTTATATTTTCGGACTTCCGAGCTGGTTTTTCTATTCATGTATTTTGGGATTTATGGTTTTTTCCACTCTGGTTTACTTTTCTCTGAAATACTTTTTTAAAGATATACCTTTAGATGAAAATTTTGAAAATGAAGAGCAGGGATGTGAAAAAATTGACAAATAATAAATTACTTATCATATTACCTATAATAATCTATCTGATGATCATGCTTTATATCGCATACAGGGTAAAACGGATGGAAAAACGTTCAAATTTAAATTTTATTGAAGAATACTACATGGGAAGCCGGAGCATGGGCGGTTTTGTTCTTGCCATGACCATTATAGCAAGTTATGTAAGTGCAAGTTCGTTTATAGGCGGTCCGGCTATTGCATATAACATAGGACTCGGCTGGGTTTTTCTTGCCTGTATACAAACACCCACAGCTTTTCTGACTTTGGGAATACTTGGAAAAAAACTGGCTATTATATCAAGAAAAATAAACGGCGTTACTATAATAGATTATCTTAAAGCACGGTACAGCAGTGATATTGTAGTGGTAAGCGGCGCTCTGCTGACTCTTGTTTTTTTTATAGCCTCGATGATTGCGCAGTTCATAGGCGGTGCACGTCTTATTGAAACTGTTACCGGATATGACTATACTACCGGACTTATTTTATTTTGCCTTATTGTTATTATTTACACTGCTTTCGGCGGTTTCAGAACTGTAGCCATAACGGATGCCATACAGGGCGTGGTTATGATTATTGCCGCTGTATGTTTGTTTTTAAAGCTGTACCAGGTAGGCGGAGGTATGGGAAATATTGTAAAAAATATAGCTGAAATAAATCCTGATCTTTTGAGACCTGATTCAGGCGGAAATCTTCCTATCCCTTATCTTCTTTCATTCTGGGTGCTTGTAGGAGTGGCAATTTTAGGACTGCCTCAGACTACTGTCAGATGTATGGGATTTAAAGATTCAAAATCTATGCATAATGCTATGTTTATAGGAACACTTGTAGTAGGCTTTCTTATGATTGTTACACATATGATAGGATTTATGTCTATTCCGCTGATGCCCGGAGCAGAGGTCGGTGATAAGCTGATTCCTATGGTCAGCCTGAAGTATCTGAATCCTATTTTAGTAGGTATTTTTATAGGAGGACCGCTTGCGGCAATTATGTCCACTATTGATACAATGCTTATTATTGCTTCATCAGCAATAGTAAAAGACTTATACCTTAACTATTTTTCAAAATCAAAAAAAATAAATGAGAAAAAAATAAGAACTATCAGTACTATGACTACTCTTATTATTGGGTTAATTGTATTTTTTCTGTCTCTTGACCCTCCAAAGCTGCTGGTTTATATTAATCTTTTTGCATTCGGAGGACTTGAAGCATCTTTTCTGTGCCCTATACTTTTCGGACTTTACTGGAGAAGGGCAAATTCCACAGGTGCTGTATTATCCATGCTAAGCGGTGTTGTTTCCTTTATCTATCTTTCATACAAGAAAATAACTGTTTTTGAAACAAACCAGATTGTACCTGCTATTCTGATCTCTATATTATTTTTTATAATCGGATCGTTTCTTGGTAAAAAAGAGCCTGAAGAGAAATTAAAGTATTTCTTTTAATCCAGAAACACAATTATTTATATAAAAGAAAGACCATATAAATCCTTCTTGTGATTCATATGGTCTTTCTCTTAGTTTTTTACCGTTACATAAAGACTTCCTTTTTCTATTTTTATACCAAGAATTTCATAATCTTTATATTTTTCCTCCATCTCATAAACAGGCTTTTTAGCAAGATAATTTGCCAGAAGCTCATTTATTACATCATAAATTCTCCCCTTTTCTACAAGTGAACCATCCTTATTTCTGATCTCATCTACTGACAGATTAGTAAGATAAACTTCTCTTGTAGCACTGTCATATGACACTGCGCTGCTTACTTTTGTTTTACCCTCTGACTTGTTTCCGGCAAGTGAAATTTTATAATCCAGATCCATAATAAGTCTCTCATCACTAAAAGATACTTTCGGATTTTCAAGAAGAGCTCTTGCCAGAACCAGATTTTTATCCACAGGAAATTCTTTGGCAACAGCTTTATTTACTAAAAACAAAGGTACTCTTACCGTTTTTTCCCCTTTTTCACAGGAAACTACCAGCAGTATTACTGTTATTAATGAGATCATTAATAAAAAAAATCTTTTCATTTTATCACCAAACCTTTATAATGTACATATAGATTTTAATATTGAAAGGGAGTATATGTCAACTACTAATTTAAAAAATTTCAAACTCGGTCTTCTGACTGGCAGCAGTATTGCAATTGGTTATATTCCTCTCGGGGTTTCCTTCGGAATTTTCTCTAAAAATTCCGGTATGAATTCTTTACTGTCTTTTTTTATGTCTTTGGTTAACTATGCAGGAGCTTCACAATTCATCAGTACAAAGCTGATGTTTGATGGTACTTCCAGAATTTTTGAGATTATTTTGGCAGTTATTATACTGAATTCCAGATATTCTCTTTTAAACCTGCTAATTTATCAAAAACTGGAAAATAAAGCATCATTTAAATTTAAGGCCCTTATAGGGCTGGGACTTACAGATGAAACTATATCTTATCTTTCTTTTTATTCCAATAATAACCCTTACTACATGCTGGGGCTTAATACACTGCCTTACCTCTCATTCGGGTTTGGAACACTTGCAGGTTCTTTATTCGGAGACGTACTGCCGCAGACTCTGTCAAACAGCCTTAATATAATATTATATGCATTATTTCTCGGGCTTATTGTACCTTCCCTGAAAAAGGAAATAAAGTATATACGTGTAGTAATATTAGTTATTATAATAAAACTGATGTTTATGTATGTTCCTGTAATAAGCCTGCTTTCAAACGGTTGGAAAATAACTCTTTCCATACTTTTAGCAGCTGTTATATACACGAATTTATTCTACAAGGAAGAAACAGGTGAAGAGAATGACTAACCAGAAAATCTTTTTTATTGTTGTTATTTTATCATGTTCTACAATTTTTCTTAGACTTATTCCTTTATTTATAAAAGTGGATACTTCTTCGCCTAAGGTGAGAACCTTTTTTAAAGCTCTGCCTTTTGCTGCATTGAGCTCTCTCATTTTTCCCGATATTTTTACGTCTACAGGAAATATTGTTACTTCTGTCATAGGAGCTTTTATAGCATTTGTGCTGGCATATAAAAAAGTCAATTTAGGACTTAATATACTGATCTCTGTAATTAGTGTTTATTTAATTAGCCTGTTTATTTAGTTTATTTTTAATTCAACGTTTTTTACTTTATAAACAGCTTAATATATTGATTTTTAGTACTTTATAAGTTATAATAGAATATGATCGACATTTTTATTTTAAATATGGTTTTAGCTTTTTATTATTTTTTATCACCCCTATATTAAAAGACTGTAGGGGAAAGGGGAGAAAATGAACAATAAGGAAAATATCATTAATTTGATCAAAACTTATGAAGTATTAACCAAACCTCAAATTTCAAAGCTTACTAAATTAAGCCTTCCTACTATCAATAAGTATGTAAATGATCTTATTGATGAAAAAATTTTAGAGGTTGATTCTACTTCAAGAAGACGTACTGAGGGAAAGCCGCCGACATATTACCGTCTGAACAGAAACTACGGTAAACTGCTGGGAGTTTTCTTTCACAGAAACAGTATCATTTTTTTAGTAACTAACATAATCGGAAATATTGAAAAAAAGACCCAAAAAAGAATTTCTACTACTAAAAATTTTACAAAAGAAAAAATTGGCGAGATTATTTCTAAATATATAAGAGAAAATAATCTGAAAAATCATATTAAATTTATTTCTATCGGTATCCCGGGAATTATAGAAAATGCATCTAAAATAGTGGAAACTACAATAACACCTTCACTTAACAATCAGAAACTGGGTTCATATCTTGAATCTAAACTGGATATCCCGGTAATTCTGGAAAATGACATTAATCTTGTAGTAAAAAATCTCCATAATAAAAGAGAATATCAGGATTATAATAATTTAATATATCTGCATATCGGAGATGAAAATAAAAGTATTGTTGGTGGAAGTGTTATTCTAAACGATAAGCTTTATACTGGAAAATCAAGCTTTATCGGCGAGTTTTCATATCTGGCTTTTGACGATCATCTTTTTGATTCTAAAAGCAGAATTTCATTTGAAAGTATGGAGCAGTATTTTCTGGAAAAAATAAAGACTCCCGATGAAAAAATAAAGTTTGTTTCTTCACTTATTCTGAAACTGATTCCTACTTTAAACCCGGAAATTTTGTTTATAGAATGTAAGTTAATTTCACATGAAGAAATTTATGAAATAAATTCACTCCTTGAGACTTTCATTGATAAAATGCATCTTCCGGTCATAACTAAAATGGAAAGTAAAGATTTGGGACTTTTGGGAACAATAGATCATGCTCTGGAATTTTTATATCCATAAAAATTCATTAACAGTTATTGTACGGACAGTTTATACTGTCCTTTTTTGTTATATAAAAAGAGACAGAAATACTACATTATTTCTGTCTCATAAAGGGGGGGTTATGAGGTTTTAAACTCATGTGTTAATTATACCACATATATTACAAAAATCAAGCACAAAATTTATTTTTTTCTTATTAATTAATTTTCTAACTGTTTTTTTCCTTTTTCTACATATTTCATGCTTCCAATTTCATCTACAGTAAATTTCCCGTTATTGTATATGATTTTTACTACAGCAGCATTTGAAAGTCCTTTATTTTTTTGCGGATTATCTGTCATATCAGAAATCATAACCTGAATAGACATTCCCGATGAAATAACAAGTACATTTCCTCCGCCTTTTGCAGCAGTCTCCTCAGCTATTTCCTTTAATGCTCTTTGTGTTCTTTCCTTTACCTGGCTGTAATTTTCCGCAAGACCTTTGGGATCTTCCTTTGCTATAGCATCTACTACTCTGGAAATATCTATTTTATCAAAGTTTTTCAGATACTCCTCAGTGCTCATTCCCATTCCTTTTGCAGCAGCTTCTTTGGCGGCAGAATTAAAATCTCCTTCGAATCCTCCGTAAAATACTTCTCTCAAGCCTTTTTTTTCCACCAATTTATAATTTTTTATTCCCATTTGATTTAGTATTACTTCCATCGTTTCCCTCTGACGTCCGGCATCACTGGAATAATATCCGGAAAATTTTATATCCTTTAATCCTTCACCGAGATATTTTGCTACTTCAATGCCCGGCTCAGTCAAGGGCGAGTCAGCCCACCCCTGTACTCTGTCAAAGGTATTAAATAAAGTTTTTCCATGTCTGGCAAAATAAATTGTTACCGTGTTATTTTTATTTTTTACACTCTCTCCCATTACTCCCCAGGAAAATAGTATAATTAATAAAACCAATAGCTTTTTCATTTTCTTCCACACCATCCTTTGTATTTTTTCGATTATTTTATATTTTCCCCATTACTTGCTATAACCTGTTTATACCATTCAAATGATTTTTTTCTGCTTCGTTCCAGTGTTCCGTTACCGTCATTATCTCTGTCAACATATATAAAACCATAACGTTTTTTCATTTCACCGGTTCCGGCACTTATAAGATCTATACAGCCCCATGGAGTATATCCCATCAGTTCCACTCCGTCAAGGACTGCCTCCTTCATTTCACGTACATGCTCTCTTAAATATTCTATACGGTAATCATCATTTATGCTTCCGTCTGGTTCCACGGTATCCACGGCTCCCAGACCATTTTCCACTATGAATAAAGGTTTTTGATATCTGTCATATATCTCATTCATTGTAATTCTTAATCCCAGCGGGTCAATCTGCCATCCCCACTCACTAGCCTGAAGATATGGATTTTTCATTGTTGAAAATACATTACCCTCAGTTTTGCTGTTATTTTGCGGATCAGCACTTGTCAGACGCGAAGAATAATAACTAAATGATATATAATCCACTGTATTTTCCCTTAATACCTTTTCATCCCCTTCATGCAATTCCAGCTTTATATTATTTTCTTCAAAAAATCTTTTACTGTAACTGGGATAATATCCTCTTGACTGTATGTCTATAAAGAAATAACCCTCTCTGTTTTTTTCTATTGATTTCCAGATATCCTCAGGATTGCATGTATATGGATATGTCTGTCCTGCTGCAAGCATACATCCTATTTTATTTTCAGGATCTATTTCATGTCCCAGCTTAGTTGCCATAGCAGATGCTACCAGCTGATGATGTGCCGCCTGATACTTTGTCTGAAGAGGATTTTCCTCATTTGTTACATCTATTCCTCCGCCAAAAAATGGTATATGAAGTATCATGTTTATTTCGTTAAATGTCATCCAGTACTTCACTTTTCCCTTATATCTTTTGAATATAACGTCACAGAATCTCAGATAAAAATCAATACATCTTCTGTCCTTCCAGCCGTTATATTTTTTCATCAGTTCTACAGGTGTATCAAAATGATTTATTGTTACTAAAGGCTCTATTCCGTATTTTTTACATTCATCAAATAAATTATCATAGAATTCCAGTCCTTTTTCATTTGGTATCATATCATCTCCGTTTGGAAATATTCTCGGCCAGCAGATTGACGTTCTAAAGCATTTAAATCCCATTTCTGCAAATAATTTTATATCCTCTTTGTATCTGTGATAAAAATCAATAGATTCATGACTGGGATAAAAATCATATTTTGTTTCCAATGTTTTCATCGGATGTTCCAGTGCTTCCCATCTGCCGTGTGCTGCATCAGGAAGAATATCCACAGGAGACAATCCCTTTCCGTCTTCAAGATATGCACCTTCACACTGATTAGCCGCAACAGCACCTCCCCATAAAAAATTTTCAGGTAAGACAGACTGCTTTTCTGACATATTAATCTCTCCTCTCAGGGTTTATTTATATTTATTTTAACTTACTATTTTATCAAAGTCAAAAGCTGTTCCTCCATATCAATTTCATCCTTATCCGCTGCAAGTACATCCATATACTCTTCGGAATTGCTGATTACTACAGGTGTATCCATAGAAAATCCCTCATCTATTATTTTTTCCATATCAAACTTTATAAGCAGATCTCCTTTTTTCACCTTATCATTTTCCTTTGCCACAGCTTCAAAATACTTTCCTCCAAGCTGTACTGTATCTATTCCTAAATGTATCAAAACTTCAGCACCATTTACAGTTGTTATTCCTATTGCATGCTTTGTAGTGAAAATACTTGTTATTACTCCGTCGGCAGGTGCTCTCAGCTCTCCTGTTTCCGGTATTATTACCACACCTTTTCCCAAAGCTCCCGAAGCAAACACTGTATCTTCAGTTTCTGAAAGTTTTTTTACTCTCCCTTTTAACGGACTGTATATTGTTTCTTTATTTATACTATCCTTAAAGCTGTCCTTTACTTCTTCTCTTTCATCAGACTGGTTATTTTCTTCTGTTTTGTCTATATCATCGAAACCAAGTATATAAGTAAGCAGAAATGCAATTATCATGGCAATAAACGCTCCTGCTGCTCCGGCTCCCACATTTGATGTTATGGCAGGATCTGTTATTGTCCCCGGTTTTATATATGTAACTATGGAAAGTACACTTGCCAATGACATAACAAAGCCCTTTACCTCTGCGAATCCTACTATTGCACCGCCTATTCCTCCGCCTATACAGGCATATATAAATGGCTTTTTCAGCTTTAAGGTAACACCGTAAACAGTAGGCTCAGTAATTCCAAATATTGCTGATAATATAGATGAACCTGCTAATGATTTCATTCCTTTATCCTTTGTTTTAAGGAATACTCCCAGTGCAGCTCCCGCCTGTCCCAAAACCGGAGCAAGAAGCATGGGAAGCATAGTATCATATCCAAGACCTGCCGGCGGTGTTGCCAGATTATTAATCATAATCGGTATAAAAGCCCAGTGTACTCCGAATATTACAAATACCTGCCAGAATGCCCCTACTATAAGACCTGCAATCATCGGGCTCAGATTATAAGCATTCAGATATAATTTTGACAGTATTTCTCCCATATAACCGCCCACAGGCCCGACAAGGATAAATGTTCCCGGAACCATAATAATAAGTACTATAAGAGGTATGATTATATTTTTTATGCTTAAAGGCATAAACTTCTCTAGGAATCTTTCAAGATATCCCTGAAGCCATATTGCCAGCAGAATAGGAATTACGCTCGAAGCATACGAAGCACTCACTACGGGTATTCCCAAAAATTCTGCTGCCACAGGTATTCCCAAAAGTGTTTCTCCTGTTGAGGATGCGAGCAGACCTGACATATCCGGATATAATAATGCCAGTGCTATACCCATGGAAACATATTTGTTAGTCTTAAACTTCACGGCTGCTGTTGCTGCAAGCAGAACCGGAAGAAAATAAAATATGGAATCACCGGCTGCATAAAGAATTCTGTAAGTTCCTGAATCAGGGCTTAAAAGTATATTATTATAAGTTGCCAGTGCCAGAAGTCCTTTCAATATCCCCGCACCTGCCATAGCCCCCAAAAACGGCGTAAATATTGAAGTAATAATAGAAATCAGTCTGTTTAGAATATTTCCTTCTTTTTCACTTTGTGAATCTTCTGTATTAAGCTGTATTTTCCCCATAATTTCATTATAGACCTTTGCTACATTGTTTCCTATGACTATCTGGAACTGTCCGCCGCTTTGCACTACAGTTACAACTCCGTCAAAATTTTCTATCTTTTTTTTATCGGCCTTGCTGTCGTCCTTTAATTTGAACCTGAGTCTTGTGGCACAGTGTACAAGACTGGCAATATTTTCCTTCCCTCCTACTCCTTTTATAATTTTTTCTGATAATTCTGCATAATTCATCTTTTTTACTCCTTTCCCGGATTTTTCTCTAAAATTTATTAATAAAAAAAGACCAAAACTAAAATATATAAATTTATCATAAATTTATATATCATAATTCAGGTCTTGCCTTAAAAAATATTAAGTAACAATCCATCTATATTATTCTTATTTAATTCCATTCTTTTCTCAGCTTTTCTATATGAATACTTAAGTATACCATTTCATCTCTGGAAAAGCTATAATTATAATTTTTTTTAATATGTTCAAATATTTTTACCGTGCAGGCAAATGATTCTTTATAGCTCGCTCTTATTACATTAAAAAGCTCATCGTCATTGCTGTGATTGCAGGTTGTATTATTAAGAAGCCTTTGTGCAAGAAATTTCAGATGAACGATAAATCTGTAATATGTCTGATTTTCCTCGTCCAGCTCTACATTGAAATGATATTTTAGTATATTTGTAATCTCTTTTATTATTTTAGTAATAATCATTACATTCATCATATTCTCATTTAACTCTGCATTTACTATATGAAGTGCTATAAAGCCTGCTTCATCGTCGGGAAGTGAAAGATCTACAGTGTCTTTTATTATTTTCAGCGCTTCCTGTCCTATCAGATATTCATCCTTATAGCTGCTTTTTATTTCCCAGAACAGGATATTCTTGAGTGACTGTCCGTCGCCGAATCTTTTTACTGCAAAATATATGTGATCTGATAAAGTAATATATATAGTATCACTTAATTTCATCTGTAATTTTTCTTCTGCAAGCTTTACTATTTTTTCAGTAATATCAATATATTCAGCAGGTATTCTTTCTATCGTGTCTTCCAGTTTTTTGTACAGATTTTTATCTTCCCTTGTTTGTGTAAATATTTTTTCTATTTTACTCTCATCTACATTATCACCGCGTTTTTTCCCGAAAGCCAGACCGCATCCCATAATGATAACTTCTTCCCCGGCTTCTGTTTTCACAGTGACAACATTATTGTTTAATACTTTTAATATCTTCATATTACACCCTCTGTAAAAATATTCTTTTTCCTGCTGGTTCTCAGCTGACTTATATTTAACATGCTGAATAACTGTCAATATCAAAAACCTTACCCGCATCCGGATCTCTGAGTCAGAATGCCGGAATCAGTAATCTATTTTATAATTCTATCCAATTTATATATTTTTGTCAAATTTATTTTTTTTATTTATTTTTAAATAACTAATTTTTCAATACTTATTTATTTTGTATGATATTTTTTCCAAAATTTACAGTTTTAAAAAAACATATCTTTTTCAAGCCCTTGATTTACAACTAAAAAACAAGACTTTTTATCAGTCCTGTTTAGAATTTTTCTGTTTTATCAGTTTTGGTTTACCTGATTGCGTTGTCCCTATGATGTATACTCCGTTTTTATCCCTGAGTCGGATATCTATCACAGGATAACAGCCGATTTCTGGTCCTGTTTCTTCGAGCTCCAGAGCATCTGAATATATTACCAGTGTTTTTATATCCAGTCCCTTAATTACTTCTGCACCGTAATAGACATTTTTCTTATCCCTGCCCATTGATGAATGAATCTGCTTAAACGTTTTAATATCTGACTCAAGAACTTTTTTTGCTTCGACTCCGTCATAATAAAATATTTTATTATTTTTTATGAAATATCCTACCTGAAAACAATTATAGGAATAAACAACTAGTTTCCCCGCTTCTGAATTTGCTGTTATTTCTTTTTTTCCTGAATTTTCTGTTTTTAGATATATATTTGAAAAAAGAAAACACGGGAAAATTGTTATCCCTATTATAGTCCGGAATTTATTATTCATTCTATACTCCTTTATTATATAAAACAGCATGTATTCCTGCTTGTCTTACAATATATTTTTTTTATGTAAATATTTGTTATATCTTTATTTTTATTTATGTTATAATAAATTAATAGTATCTGTAAAAATACAGTCATGTAAATCTAACTACAGAGAGGTGTTTTTTATGATTCATAATTTAAAAAAAAGATACGTTCTTGATATTTCAACAGGAATTTGTCATGATTTAGACCACATTCGTAAAAATTGTCAGCTTAAGGAACTAAAATCACATCATATTTTTAATGCAGATTCTTTAGATGAAGAAATAAAAAGACATCCTGCGTATAAGATTAAATGTAAATACTGCATGCCACACCATGACTATGACTGATTTTTTTCACTTAGTCAGAAGTTTAGTTAAAATATAATAATAAAGAATTTGAAAGAAGTCCGGAAAAGACTTCTTTTTTATAATTAAAATTTTTAAAACATTCTGTTTACGTTTATTCTTACGATAATATTGACTTATCCAGCCAGTTATCAAAAAATTCCAGCTGTTCATTTGTATGAAAAAAATGCCCGCTGTTATCCATGATATACAAATTACAATGAAAAATCTCTGTAAAATGGAGTATCGTCTCATATTCACAAACATCATCTTTTGAACCGTATAAAATTGAAGTCGGAATATCCCATACAGTAACAGGATGAGACCTTACATAACAATAAAAATCCCAGTAAAGCCTTTGCCCTATAGGAGTCATTATCTCCTTTTCTTTTTCCAGTCTTTCTTCACTGATATCAAACCAAAGCATCATATTATCAATAATTTTACCCATATTTACAACCGGGGATAAAAATAATGACTGGCTTAATTTTTCATTTTTATACGCCATAAGACTAAAATAAGCTCCCATGCTGCAGGCAAACAAGCTTACATTTTCATATCTTTCTTTTATATAATTTATTATTGCTGTAAGCTCTGACACACACTCCTGAACCTTACACAATGTATCTTCATTTTTTCTGTCTCCGTGCTCGGGAAGGTCAAAGCTCAATACCTGATAGCCTGAGCTTACAGCTTTTTCAGCAAATTTCATAATTATAATATCTTCTTTATGTGACATATTTCCATGTACCGCTATAAAAACCTTCTTGCTTTCCTTTCCCCACAGAACCGCCGGAATTCCTTCCACTGTTAATTTCTGTTTTATCATTTTTCTTCCCTTTTTACCTTTCATAAATTATATATTTGGGTTTAAACTTAATAAATTATTTATAATACTTCTTTTACTTCATATCTTATTCCTTTATCTTCCAGTATATAACCGGAGCTTCCGCATCCATATCCCCACACCGGTCTTATCGCCGGCTTTATTTCTTCTATTATTTTGAATGTTTGCGGATTAATATTTTCAAGTATTTTTCCCTGATAATATACATTATTTGTATCCTTTGCCAAAAGACTGTAATTTACAGAGCTTATGATTTCAAAAGATTTATAATCGGCTGCTTCCAATTGTATTTTTTCTCTGGATTCATAATACACTTTGTCATTTTCCAGTATATACCCTCTAAATAAACAGCTTAAAGAAAAGCTAAACTGAGAAAGTATAAACATTCCAGCTAAAATTATCAATTTTTTTTTCATATTTTCTCCCTTTTGTAACTTTTTATTCTGTCGTATTTTTTAGAATTCTTGGGTATACATCTTAAAATACTTCTTTTAATTCATATTGTATTCCCTTATCTTCGATAATATATCCGGAAGAACCGCAGCCATATTTCCATGGTCCCTTATCTGGGGGAAAATTTTCTTTTACTATTTTAAAGGTTTTTGGATTTACACCTTTAATTACTTTTCCCTGATAATATACATTTTTTTTATCTTTGGCAAGAAGATCAAAATGAGGCAGTGAATCCACCACTTCAAATGTCTTATAATCAATATTTTTTAATTCTTCTTTATCTTTTCCATGTACATAGAAAACTTTATTATTCTCCTTTAAATATCCCCTGTACATACAGCTCAGAGAAAAACTAAGCTGACAAAACAATAACATTCCTGCTAAAATCAATAACTTACTTTTCATTATTACCTCCTAAATTTTATCTGTTTACTGCCGGACCGCATACATTAATACCGTTTGTACTGCATTTTCTGCTGCCACATGATCCCAAAGCCGACATACATATCATTACCAGAATAAATAATCTGACTTTTTTCATGCTATCACTCCTCTTTACAAATAACTTATTATAAATTATATATAAATCATAGTATATTTTCAAGCCAGAATATATATTTTTATTATTATATATTTAATATTATGATTAATTCCTGATTATCAGGCAAAACAAAAGAATCACACAAAATAAGAAAAATAAAGAAATACTTCTGTTTATTCAAAATTTTACATTTTATATAATAAAAAAACTATATTTCTCCAAATAGTAAATCTATGTATCCGGTCTTTTTCCATGAAAATCTTACATATTATTTATTCAGCTGAAAAAAGAGCCGATAGTATCGGCTCTAATCAATTTATTCAAATATCTGTATTTTTTACAAAAGCAAAGTATTGTATCATTCAAAATATTTTTAAACTGTTTACTGCTTTTTTTAATCACTTTTTTATTTCATAAAAATATTCAGATGTAAAAATTCTTTTTGTTACAATACTGTATTATTATTTAACAGCTCTATATATTCATACATTGAATATCTCAATATTTCATTCTGATTCTTGAAAGTATAGTCTGTTATTTGTCCCTCATTCCCGTTAATCAAATTATACCCCTCTTTATTTCCAGTCAGTATCATTGAATTTTTTAATAAATATACTTCTCCTTCTATTAATTTTTTGACACTTTCTTCTCCGAATTTATTTATTAAATCTGTCACCTTCTGGGTTCTGTTATTATTAGGAGTTTTTATTCCTGATATTTTTTCTTTTATTATCTGCATTTCCTGAGATGTATAAAACTTATTTCCCGTGTTTTCTTTTTCTTTTATCTTTACCATAGTGATACCTCCGATTGCCTCTTTATTTTATATAGTGATTCTAACACTAGAAATTTAAAATTCCCATTCGGATAACATCCGGTTAATGGAGATTTTAAAAATATACTTATTTAAGATTTTGACATTTAAAACAATATTTTTCATTTTTCTTACTTTTATTAAATTTTAAAATCCATACTTTCCCTAGTTAGAAAATTATACTTTTTAATACTTAGATTTTTGTTATTTCCCTATTATAAATAACTTACAGATATCAATTATAGATTTTTATAATGTCAAGTATTCTCTTTATTTAACAGCTGATATTAAGTTGATAAATCCGACAAAAATAATTTGCTTTCAGCTGTTCATTATGAAGATTTTTTTAAATAAAAAGCCCTCTTTAAAGGGCTTTATTATATCACAATTTTTTAACAGCTGATTTTCTGATATATAATAATTTAGTTAAGCGGGATTTTTATCTAAATTTTATATTTTTGAAATTATGTACTATTCTTCATCTTTAAATTTCATAGCTCTCATAGCATTTAAAATAGCAAGAACTGACACACCTACATCGGCAAAAATTGCTTCCCACATAGTCGCTATACCTCCGGCACCTAAAATCAATACTATCAGCTTTACAATAAGTGCAAAGAAAATATTCTGCCTTACAATATTAAGTGTTTTTTTGGCAATTTTTATAGTTGTTGCTATCTTAGACGGTTCATCATTCATTATAACTATATCTGCTGCTTCAATAGCTGCATCTGATCCTAATCCGCCCATGGCAATTCCAACATCTGCCCTTGCAAGTACTGGTGCATCGTTTATACCATCTCCGACAAATGAAAGATTTTTATTTTTAGGCTTTTCTGCCAATAATTTTTCTACCTTTTCTACTTTATCCCCCGGAAGCAATTCAGCATAAACCAGATCAAGTCCTAATTCCTCCGCGACCTTTTCTCCTACTTTCCTTGAATCTCCTGTCAGCATAACAGTTTTCTGAATTCCGAGTTTTTTCAGATTTTCAATTGCTTTTTTTGAATCAGCTTTTATTTCATCGGATATTACTATATATCCCTTATAAATTCCGTCTATTGCTATATGAACTATTGTACCTGTTATATTATCACTGTCAGCATACTTTATTCCTTTGCTTTTCATCAATTTAGCATTTCCTGCCAGAATAATTTTATTATACACAGCAGCTTTTACGCCATGTCCGGGAATTTCTTCCACATCAGAAATTTTTGAATTGTCTATTTTCTTTCCGTAAGCTTTTAATAAAGAAACTGAAATGGGATGATTCGAATAACTTTCTGCATAAGCAGCCATTTCCAGTAACTCTTCTTTTGTTATACCCTCAGTGACTATTTCGGTTACATTAAAGACTCCTTTTGTTAAAGTCCCTGTTTTATCAAAAACGACTGTTTCTGTTTTGGAAAGAGCTTCCAGATAATTACTTCCTTTTACCAGAACCCCGTGTGCCGAAGCCCCTCCGATACCTCCGAAAAAACCAAGCGGTATTGAAATGACAAGTGCACAGGGACAAGATATAACAAGGAAAATCAGTGCTCTGTATAACCAGTCATAAAATACTGCATCTTTCAATATAAGCGGCGGAATAACTGCCAGAAAAGCTGCAATTATAACTACTGCCGGAGTATAATATTTTGCAAATTTAGTTATAAATTTTTCAGATTCCGATTTTTTACTGCTGGCATTTTCCACTAAATCCAATATTTTAGAAACCGTTGATTCCCCGAATTCTTTGGAAACTTTAACGGTAATTACCCCGCTCATATTTATACACCCGCTTAGAACTTCGTCTCCTTCCGAGACTTCCCGCGGTAAAGATTCTCCGGTTAAAGCTGAAGTATTAATTGTCGAATTTCCGCTGGCAACTTTTCCATCCAATGCAATTTTTTCTCCGGGCTTTATAATAATTATTTCCCCTACTTTAACTTCGTCAGGATCGACTCTGATGATTTTATTGCCGCGTTTTATATTTGCATAATCAGGTCTTATATCCATAAGATCTGCTATTGATTTTCTGGATTTATTGACAGCATAATCCTGAAACAGCTCCCCGATTTGATAAAACAGCATTACAGCTACCCCTTCAGGATACTCTCCAATTATAAAGGCTCCTATAGTTGCAATTGACATTAGAAAGTTTTCATCAAAAATCTGACCGTTTAATATATTTTTTACTGCTTTTAAAACAACATCTCCCCCGACAATCAAATATGCTGTAAGATAAATCGATAATAATACTATGCCGGGATTAATACCCGGAAACAAAAGTACCATTTTATCATCAAAAGCCGGAAAAAGACCTACAATAAAGAAAAATGATCCTACTATAATTTTTAAAATCCTGTTTCTATATTTCATTTCAGTACCCTCCTTTTTTTTATTTTATTTTTTAATTATAACTGCAGACTCTATTTTTTTTACAGTTTTTTTTATTTCCTCTATTACAGAATCTGAATTTTCGTCAACAAGTTCAAGATTCATCTTTGCAGTCATAAAATTCACATTAACACTGTTAACACCTTCCACCTTTTGAACAGATCTTTCAATTTTTGCTGCACAATTGGCACAATCCAAGTTTTCTAGTCTGAATGTTTTTTTCATTTTTCTACCTCCGAATTTTTAGTTTCAATTATTTGTGTTAAAACTTTTCTAACATATGATTTTTTTAGTGAATAGAATAATACTCTTCCTTTTCTTTCGTATCTTACTAAATGTGCCTCTCTGAGTACAGCTAATTGATGTGAAACAGCCGATTGATTCATGTTAATCAATTTTGCTATGTCATGTACACACATTTCAGTATCTATTAAAAGGTATAATATTTTCAATCTTGTCTCACTGGAAAATATTTTAAAAAGTTCTGCTAATTCAGTTATTTCTTTTTTATTGATCATTTTTTCTCCCAATATCTGTTCCATGAGTCATGAGTTAAGTTTTTTATTTGAATATATATTCATGTGTTCATATGTTTAAACGAATTATATCTAATCTGATAAATTATGTCAAGATATTTTTGTAGAAAACTTTTTAAAGTTTTTATATTTTTGTTATTTTTTGAATAATCTTCAGATTATATTGCAAATATAAATACTTTGAATTTTATCTTTAATTAATGGTGATACCACAGATATAATAATTTATCTGCATAATAAAAAAACTCCGAAGAGTTTTTTTATTAAATATTATCTTATTAAACATTCTCAGAAAAACATTCCCCATAATTTTGAAATAGGAATAACAATTAACAATGAAGGAAGCATATTTGTAATTCTTATATATTTCATTTCACAAATTCTGAAACCTGTGGCAAGGGCAATAATTCCTCCGCATGACATAAAATCATTAAGTGCTTCCGGAGTAGTCAGCGGAAGGATAAAGCCTGACAATAAATACAATGCCATAAAAAATAAAAACTGCGGAACAGCAATTCCAGCTACTAAAAATCCTAATGATGCCGCAAAAATAGCTGATGTAAAAATATCAAGCACTGCCTTGGCAAGCAGGATACTGTGATCTCCGGTCATAGCCTCTGCCATAGAACCGAGAATTCCCGTAGAGCCTGTACAAAACAGTACAACCAGACTAACATATTTCTGAATAAACATATCATCCTCGGAACTGTTTTTACCAGAAATTTTTTCTATAAACAGTTTTATTTTAACAGTAAAAACTTCCATCCAGTGTTCTAAATCAATCATTTCTCCAATAAAAGTCCCTAAAATAACAGAAAGAACAATACTCGGCAGAGAATGCAGCTTTACGATCAGATTTATTCCTATAGCCATTGATGCTACGCCGAATATAAATGTAAGATTTGTACGTATACGTTCCGGGAAGTGCTTCCCAAATATTCCTCCAATTATCCCCCCAAGTAAAATTGCCGACGCGTTAGTAATAATCCCAATAGGCATAACTTCCCTCCAATTCTAAATTTCAAAGCATGTTAACATAACTGATCAAAAAATGCAAACGATTTTTCATTAATCATTTGCAATTTAATAAATTTAGTTTATAACTTAAAGATATAATAAAAAACAAGACTAAATATAAACAGTCTTGTTTTTTATTATTTAATTAATCAATTTTATCTCATCATTACATTAAAAAATTTAGTCGGAAATACTGAAAGTGTAGAAATAAGATCCAGATTTTTATCATAATTTACTTTCCACAAACCATTAATTTTATCCATAGTCACTTTTATATTTTTTGTTTTTAATACTCCTTTATGTCCATATTTTTCATATAATTTTTCATAAATCAATATTGCATTTTTATTATTAATACTATCTGGTGAAATCCCTAGATCGTTAAGTGATTCTAAAAAAGCTGAAACAAATTCATCGTCTGAAAGATTATCATATGAAACATAATTTACTTTTACATTCAGTGTACTTTTATTTTTTGATTCACTTACTTTTGTAACTTCATATTTATTTTTCTTTGAGTATCCGCTCATTGCCTTAAATTCATTTTCATTGGATGCCATTTCCATAAAGATTAACATTTCAGGATCTTGTCTGTAAGCCTTATAATCCTGGGCTACTAAATATTTCATTCCCTGTTCAAAAACCTGTTTTGACTCATATTTCTCTAAATTATTCCCCAACGTTAAACTCATTAACATTAAAAATAGTGCCAGTACTGCTTTTTTCATTTTACCTCCTAGAAATTATAATAATAATTTATCTTAACACCTTTATATGTATTTTTTGTGAAGTTTAATAAAATTGAATATTCAGTTTTCATTATTCACAGTTTTTTTGTAATACACTATACTTTATCCTAATCAATTAATTCCTTCTTCTATTTTTGTAGAAACAACAAATCGGTTATTTATATTGAAGCTATGAATTCCAATACTTATAACTCTTTTTATTTTTAGATTATCTATAATTTTTCATTCATTCTTTTCACTTTTTCATGCTATAATTTTATTAGATGAAGAGGTGATTTTTATGTATATAAAAATTTTTTTCAGTTTTTTACTATCTGGAATAATGATCCAATTTTTTAAAATTTATAATGTTATTCATAATTTAAATCTCCTGAAAAACTTCAAAAGGTATTTTTTTATCATTTTTAACCAAATGTATTTTCAAAAATCAAAATCAAATTTAAAATATATACAGCATACCGGATATCGCAAACTAGCTCACAGCACTAAAACTATTCGATTCTTTCCTGAATTTGACAGAAATTTAAAACTTTATTCAAAATTACATTCTTTTATGAAAATCAATGAAACTCTATGTCCTAATGAACAAGAAGAAAAAATACATAAATTCGGAATCAGCTTCTATGATGAAATTATTTCAAATATTACTTTTCATCATGAAAAATTAGATAAAGAAATACTATTTTTATTCAATCCCTTTATACTTATTTTTAACTCTATAAAATTCATTATCAGTTTTTTGCTTAATTTTTTCGATTTTAAGTTTTCCGCTAGATCTGTTAATTTATTTAGTTTCTTTATTACCCTTTTTATTTTTCTCATCGGATATATAAAAATATACTATCTCTTTATTGTTTAATACATTCAGTATTTTATGCAAAGAATAAAATATTGATTTTACATTTATATTTTCAATAAAAATATAAAAAAAGAAGTAGTTAAACTACTTCTTTCAACACACCTACATAGTTCAGTAGACGTTAACCTTTAAGGGAATATATATAATACAGGAAAAAAAAATATTTTTATATATAATTCTTCAGGAAAAAAATTGATATTTTTAAAAACATTAGACTAATATCAATATATCTAAAGCATATTATAAACAAAAAACAACATTTATCAAAAGCTCAACCAGTAATTTTGTAGAGTAATTATACCTGAAAACGAATTTTAAATGATAAAAATATAAAATCTTGCTGTTATAAAATGATCAAACTTAATAATACTAAAAAAGCTTTCTGATTTATTTGATTTCGAAAAACTTAAAACTAAAATATCCGAAAAATTTAAAAAGAGATAACCGCTATTCTGTTATCTCACTGTTACTAGCGTTTGGCACTAGAATTAAAATATATCATGAAAATTTTAAAAATGCAACTATTATATAAATAAATATAAACTCTTTTAACAGATCATAAAAATAAATGATAGATTATGATTTAAATTATAAATTGCCTCATAGTTATTACTAAAAGGCAATTCGATATTATATTTTTATTCGTATTTGATGCATACTTATATCATAATCAAATACTATTGTCAAACCAATAAAAAAAATATTATTCAATAAACTATTATAACGCATTTTACAAAAAATAACAAGAAGTATTCTTAGCAAACATGATAAACTATCAGATAAAATTCTAAATATTCTACCTAAAAATATTAATAACTCAGAAAAATACTTATCTTATGGAAAATTTAAATAATTTTATCCTGGCTGCTATAAATAAAATAACGTACTTTAATTTTATTTCCAATAAAAATCTGGTTGAAGCTTTAGAGAATATAATGCTTTTCCTAGTGTTGATACAGCTCTCTTTTCCCCTTCTCATGTCCGTACTGGACTTATCTGAGTTTTGTGTTTTTATAAATATTTGAGTATTGATAAATATCATCTTTCTTACTAAACAGTATCTAAATTCTTTCAACTTTAGCTATAACAGCTCATATATATTTTTTTCTAACTCTAAAGAAATAATAATATTTAAATTCTTAATTTTTTTAAAATTATTGCTTAGATATCACATTTTTCTTTCTTAACTGCAAAATACTTTTCTAAATTTTCTAAATCTTCCTGATATATGCTTTCTTTTCTCAAATAATTCTCTACCAATACTTTTAATAGCTCATTTTCCTTTTTTATCAATGCATAATGTGACCATTGAGCTTCTTTTCTGTCCCTGACAAAACCGTTATTTTTCAGATATGCCAAATGTCTTGAAGCTTTTGTCTGTGTGATATCAAGAACCTTTAAAATATCACACACGCATAATTCCTTATCATATAACAGATTAACTATTCTTAATCTGGTTTCATCTGACAAAGCTTTTAACTGGTCCGCAATATTAACCATTATTTACCTCCATACTTTTATTAAATAATTTCTTTTAATTCTTTTATTGTTGCTACTCTTCCGGAAATTACTACTTTTTCATCAATTACCAAGGCAGGAGTTTTCATTACGCCGAATTTCAAAATCTCTTTCATATCTGTTACCTTTTCCACCTCTGCTTCTTTTCCGCTTTCTTTCAAAGCCTCTTTAACATTTTTTTCTAAATTTTGACAATTTTTGCATCCGCTTCCCAAAACTTTAATTTTCATATTTTTTTCCTCCTTTAAATTATATAAACATATAACCGAAAAAATTAAAAGAATATCCGATTATTATTATTCCTATACCTACTATTAAAACAAAAATCGTTAATAACTTTGGCTTTACCACTTTACTTAACATTATTACTGAAGGCAGAGACAGTGCTGTAACTGCCATCATAAAAGATAATATTGTTCCTATTCCTACTCCTTTTAAAAATAAAGCTTCTGCTATCGGAATAGTACCGAATATATCTGCATACATCGGTATTCCTAGTATTGTTGATATTAATACAGCAAATTTATTATTATTCCCTATTAGATTTTCTATTAATTCCTGCGGTATCCAGTTATGAATCAGTGCTCCTATTCCTACTCCGATTATTACATAAGGCCATACTTTTTTAAATATATCTTTTACCTGTTCCTTGGCAAACTCATGTCTTTTTCTTTTTGTCATGGTTTCCAGCTCACCATCAACATCAGGCATTTCCCTCACATATTCCTCTACCTGTGATTCTAAATTTAAATGGTCTATTATACCACCGCCTGCAACAGCCAGTACTAATCCCACTAAAACATATACAAACGCTATCTTAAATCCAAAAAAAGACATTAATAACAAAAAACTTCCGAGATCCACTAATGGTGAGGAAATTAAAAATGAAAAAGTAGTTCCTAATGATAATCCTGAAGCTGTAAATCCTATAAAAATAGGAATGCTCGAACAGCTGCAGAAAGGTGTTATCGTTCCTAATAAAGCTCCTACTATTCTACCTTTAATTCCTTTCATATTTCCTAATAATTTTTTAGTTCTTTCGGGCGGAAAATAGCTTTGTATATAAGAAATCCCATATATTAATAATGTCAATAATATAAATATTTTTATAGTATCAAATATAAAAAACTGAATACTTCCACCTATTTGAGAAGCTAAGTCAAGTCTTAGTAATTTTTGTACTATAAGCCCAGACAAATCATTTAACCAAGTCATTTTAAAAAAAATATCCATTATAGAATTAAATCCTTTTATAAACATTTCCATATTTTTCTCCATTCTTTATATTCGTTAAACCGGTTATACGAATAATAACACAAATAAAAAGATATTGTCAATTTTTTTTATCTTGCTTGTTATTATTTTCTAATTTTTTAATTTGGATATATTCCTATTTTTCTTATATAAGTCATGGTATAATACTCTTTTATAGTATATTTGTATATTGAAAAAATTTATATTTTTAACAGGAGAAAATATATGAGTAAAAATAATAAATTATTATTACAGCACGCTGAATCACTTTATAATGCTAAAGTGGTAAATGAAAACATTTTGGGGAATTCCGCAAACTTAATATTTGAAATAGAAATAGAGCAAGTTCCTTTTATATTAAGGGTATCAGAATACAGCAGCCAAAAAAAATCACATATAGATTTTGAATTACACTGGGTAAATTATTTAACGAATAAGCTAAATAATATAGTTAAGCCTATAAAAAGTATCAATAATAATCTTTATGAAATTATTCAGGCTGATGATAAAAGCTATATTTTATGTTTATTTGAAAAAGCGAATGGTAAAATCGCTGACTGTAATAACCCAATGGAATTTAATGACAAATTATTTTTTGATCTAGGTATATTAATGGGAAATATGCATAGATTAACAAAAGAATACAGCAAAAATCTAATAAAACAAAAGTTTGAATGGTGTGTTAACAGAGATGACAATACATTTTGCAGGGATGAATTGATTTCGGATGAAGATATTCAGCTGTTTGAACGAAGATACTATACTGAAATTCAGGCCCTTCCAGTATCAAAGGATACTTATGGAATAATTCACAGCGATATACATTTATATAACTTTTTTGTTGATAATGATCATATTAAACTATTTGATTTTGATGACTGCCGATTTGACTGGTATGCCAATGATATTGCACGTACTCTTTTTTTTATGGTACAAATATTCGGACGTTCAAAGCCAGAAAAAGAGCGTACAGAATTTGCAGAATCATTTTTAACAACATATTTAAAAGGATACAGGCAAGCAAATATAATCGATAAATATTGGATTCCAAAGTTTAATTTGTTTATGAAATATAGCATGACGGACGGATATAAATTTGTGAAAAATCACTGGAGGAATGAATCTGTTAACCCTCATCAAGAATATCTGGACTGGCATAAAAACAGAATAATTAATGATTTGCCATACGTGTTTATCGACTATAATAAAATCATTGCCGGTCTATAAGTTTATCTGTACAATAAAGCACCTCTTTTACGTACTTTTTCTATATTTGGATGGGTAAGTTACTCTAAAAGGAGCGGATATAGCAATGCGGATTACAAATCTTTATTTTCTGATGTATTCCGCCTGACATAGATAATAATATTTTCTTTCAACCATCTATAACAGATATAATAAGATATTTTCTAATGTTAGCATAATTTGATTTCATATCTGACATATAGTTAATACTTTTACCATATATTTTGTAAATAAAATAAAATATTTTTTTCAAGATAAATACTACACTTGAATAAAATAATAATTTTTTTGTATAAAAAAAATCTTGACAAAAAAATATCTCAGGTGTATACTGAGAAAAATCGGTAGGTGAGGCTAACATAAGGATAAGGATTGCTGCCGCGAAAAGATGGAGACATTTTTAGCAGGTCTGAACAGTCTGGGTCGAATAAGGCTCAGAATAATGCAATTTCATTGCCTTATGAAGTTAAAACTTGAACGATGATTACATTTTATAGTGATTTGTAATTTTTAGTTCGTGTTTTGACGAACTTTTTTTATTTTTACAGAATAGGATTTTTTGTTAGTATAATCGGTAGGTGAGGCTAACATAGGGATAAGGATTACTGCCGCGAAAAGATGGAGACATTTTTAGCAGGTCTGAACAGTCTGGGTCGAATAAGGCTCAGAATAATGTAATTTCATTGCCCTATGAAGTTAAAACTTGAACGATAAACTGCATTGTATAAATATACATATGTTTTTTTGGATTCGTGTTTTAACGGATCTTTTTTATTTTAAATTTAAATTCTAACCGGAGGTGAGAAAAATGATGAATTTATTAATGCAATTATCTTTATCAGTTATTTTAGGAACTTTAATAGGGCTGGAGAGACAATGGCGTCAAAGAATGGCGGGTTTACGTACTAACGCCCTTGTATCGCTGGGGGCAACTCTCTTTTGTATTTTATCTATTCGAATAGGAAACGGAGCAGATGCAAGGATATCAGCTTATATTGTCAGTGGAATAGGATTTTTGGGAGCCGGGGTTATTATGAAAGACAGCGTAAATGTAAGAGGTCTTAACACCGCCGCAACATTATGGTGTTCTGCTGCAATTGGCAGTTTTTGCGGGATGGGTAACATAACAGAGGCAGTAATAGGAACAGGATTTATATTAATATGTCATCTTTTACTCCGTCCGATTGGGAACAAAATTGATAAATATGCATTTTCTGCTAAACATAGTAAAAATGGTGACCTTGAGTATGAAATAGTAATTATTTGTAAGCCTAAAATAGAAAATAATATCCGGATATTACTAATAAACTGTATTGATAAAGATAAAAACCTATTGCTGCATTCTCTGAACAGTATTGATGAAACAGAGAAGAAAAATGTAACAATAGTGGCTGGAATTTTATCACAGGAAAAAAATGACAGTTATATTGAAAAAATTGCTTCCAGACTGACTATAGAGCCGGATGTTTCAGTGGTAAAATGGCAGTTATTTGATAATTAAAAAGGAGTGGTCAATTATGTATATATGTTATGTAATGTCTTTTATTATGATTTTTATTAGTTTTTTATTTTTTACATTGAAAATAAAGGATAAAATTAACGGGTTTAAAAACCTCAGTTCCAGTGAAAAAGAAAAAATTAATATAAAAGGACTTTGTTATAATATCGGGGTTTTATTTGTCATCTGTGGTCTTATATGGGCTTTGGCCGGATTTTCAATTCTTTTCAGAAGTAATTTTCTTACCGGCGCAATATTTTGCTGGATATGTATCTGCATTATAAATATTACAGCTATAAATAAATTTGAACTTTATAAAAAATAGTTAACCTGTTTGTAAAATATAATATATAATTTTTTTATCTGAAAGGCGGTGAATGAGAAAATGAATGAAGGCGAATTATGCAGGAGTGAAAATTTTATAAAACATATGGTGATAAACAGCAGGCAAAACGCTCTTTATTCACTCATTCCGTTTCTATGAAAATTTCACTCTTCTAAAACAATTACACTTTAGAGGAGGAAAGAAAATGAAAAATAACAAAATGAAAACTCAGGAAAATGTTTTTAATAACAATATTTCCACAAAACTAAAATTTCTTGCTGGTATAGAAAGCACAGATCTTTTAAAAAAATTAGGAACTTCTGATACTGGATTAAAAAATGAGAATATTGAAAAACAAAGGGAAATATTTGGGGATAATAAAATAGCATATCAAAATCAAAAGTCACTTATACATAGAATTTTTAATGCTTTTATAAATCCTTTTACTATGATTCTCCTGTTTCTTGCAACAATATCATTTGTTATGGATATTTTGATTCCCGTAATGAATAACCATGCAGACGAAGCTGATTTTTTAACATTGATAATTATCATAACAATGGTAATTATAAGCGGACTGCTTCGTTTTACTCAGGAAACACGTTCTGGAAATGCAGCCCAAAAATTACTGGAAATGATTACTACTACAACATGTGTAGAAAGAGATAATAACGGGAAAACAGAAATATCTCTGGATGAGGTTGTAGTGGGAGATATAATCCATCTTGCTGCCGGAGATATGATTCCGGCAGATATGAGAATTCTAAAAGCCAAGGATTTATTTATCAGTCAGTCTTCTCTTACCGGAGAAAGCGAGCCTATAGAAAAATTTCCTGCTGCTGTCCAAAAAGAGTATGACTCTTTTACAGATTTTCCAAACCTTCTTTTTATGGGCAGTAATGTTGTCAGCGGCACTGCAAAAGGAGTTGTTGTATCGACTGGCCAAAATACAATGTTTGGAACAATGGCAAAATCTATTTCGGATAAACCTGTGATAACAAGCTTTGAAAAGGGGGTCAATTCAGTATCATGGGTACTTATTCGGTTTATGTTTGTTATGGTTCCGATTGTATTATTTGTCAATGGATTTACAAAAGGTAACTGGATGGAAGCTTTTTTGTTTGCAATATCTATTGCTGTAGGACTAACTCCTGAAATGCTTCCTATGATAGTTACTACTTGTTTGGCAAAAGGTGCAGTGGCTATGTCTAAGAAAAAAACAATTATAAAAAATCTGAATTCTATACAGAATTTTGGTGCAATGGACATTTTGTGCACTGATAAGACTGGGACTATCACACAAAATAAGGTTATCCTTGAGTATCATCTGGATGTTCAGGGAAAAGAAGATACACGGGTATTAAAACACGCTTTTTTAAACAGCTATTATCAGACCGGTTTGAGAAATCTTATGGATATAGCCATTATTAACAGAACACTGGAAGAAAAAGGAACAGAAGATATATTAAAAGATCTGGCCTTAAAATATGAAAAAGTAGATGAGATACCTTTTGATTTTAACAGAAGAAGAATGAGTGTAGTGGTATCTGATTCAAACGGGAAGAAGCAGATGATAACCAAAGGTGCTGTGGAAGAAATGCTGTCTGTCTGCTCATTTGTAGAATATAGCGGGAATATAGAGCCAATTACCTATGAATTAAAGGAAAAGATTTTGAAAACTGCAGATGAGCTTAATGAAGACGGGATGAGAGTAATAGCAGTAGCTCAGAAAACTAATCCTTCACCTGCAGATTCCTTTTCCGTAAAAGATGAAACAGATATGGTTCTCATGGGATATCTGGCATTTCTTGACCCGCCTAAAGATTCGGCAGCGGCAGCTATTAAGTCATTATCTGAATATGGTGTCACAACAAAAATTCTTACAGGTGATAATGATAAAGTTACTGCCTGCATTTGCAAGCAAGTCGGTATAAAGGCGGACAATATTTTATTAGGTTCTGAAATTGAAAGCCTCACAGATACCGAACTAAGTATTCTCGCGGAAGAAACTAATGTTTTTGCTAAGTTATCTCCAAATCAAAAGAAAAGAATTGTAGATATTCTAAGGGCAAATGGACATACTGTCGGATTTATGGGGGACGGAATCAATGATGCAGCTGCAATGAAAGCTTCTGATATTGGTATTTCTGTTGATTCAGCCGTAGATATTGCAAAGGAATCTGCCGATATTATTCTTTTGGAAAAAGATTTGTCTATATTGAAACAAGGTATCATAGAAGGTCGAATTACTTATGCAAATATGATTAAATATATAAAAATGACTGCTAGCTCTAATTTTGGAAATATGTTTTCTGTTTTAGCAGCAAGTGCATTTATCCCTTTTTTACCAATGATGAGTATTCACTTAATATTTTTAAATCTTATTTATGACATTTCTTGTATAGCTATCCCTTGGGATAATGTAGATAAAGAATTTTTGAAAATACCAAGAAAATGGGATGCTTCATCTGTAGGAAATTTTATGATCTGGATTGGTCCTGCCAGTTCTGTTTTTGATATAACAACTTACTTATTAATGTATTTTATTATTTGTCCAAAATATGTGTCAAATGGTGTTTTATATAATTCAATACCAGAGTCGCAGACAGCACTAAGAGCTTTGTATATCTCAGTCTTTCAGGCCGGATGGTTTATTGAATCTATGTGGTCACAGACATTAGTAATCCACATGATCAGAACACCAAAAATTCCTTTTATTCAGAGCCGGGCATCTTTTCCTGTATTTTCTCTTACATTTACAGGTATCGCTTTACTGACAATAATACCGTTTACAAAATTCGGAGCTAAAATAGGACTTGCTCCGCTGCCGTTTGAGTATTTCGGATGGCTTATACTTACAATTATTTTATATATGTTTCTTGCAACAATACTCAAAAACCTTTATGTAAAACGTTATAAAGAATTATTGTAGCGAAAAATTAACTCAAAAGAGGCTTCCACATAATTTAAAGCCTCTTTTTTAATAAAATTAAAGTATTAAATATAGTATTGCTGACAAATTCTGTTACTGCATCGTTATAAGGATTTCTCTTCCCAAGCTATAACCATGATACTCCAAAGACATCGAGAACTTCATCAATATTATGATTATTTTAGAATAACTTATTTTTTGACCAGTTTATTCTCTTATAAAAGGAAATAAACTAAGAAATCTATCTGAATTTCCATTGCTATTCAATATTTAAATATGCTAAACTTAAATATAGTCGGTTAAAAAAGGAGGAATAAAATGAAGAAAAATATAGTAACATTATTGTTATTCTTAGGAACAATAATATTTTCAACTCCATATTATCCAAATGGTATACCTAGCATAGGACCTTTAAAAGGAGGAGTTACTTTTTGGGGGGAGGATGGACAGGGAAACTATATTGACGGTGTTTCATATGGTGCTGCTTATGAGATAAAAGTACCTGGTTATGAGAGTTTAGTACTGGATATTAATGTTTCTAAGTATTCAAACGGGAATTTAAAAGATAGTCAATCATTTGATATTACTTTAAAAAAAGAGATAAAAGATTTTACAGGTAATATAAAAATGATAATTAAGAATAAAAATGGTAAAGAGATAATAAAAGAGTACAAGGGATATTTTCCCAATCCCAGTTACAAAGTAAGATACGGATTTGATAGTCCGCTTGATTTTGATGGTGCAGATGATAATGCAGCAGTTACACTGGAATTAGTGCTAAACAATGGTAAAAATATCATTATAAAGCTGGATAAATCAGTAGCAAAAGACTTGATATTTATCGCGAAACAATTTCCAGGTAAATAAAAGGTTTTGTAGTAAAAATCTGGGAATATTATAAGGAAATATCAGGAATTCTGAGGAACTCTGGAAATATTAAAAAAATTCATATATGCAGGGAATTTTGTCCCTGCTTTTATATTCTTCCTTCAAAACAGCTTAATAACTATGAATTTATTTGACCTCAATCATAAACTTTCTTCATAAAAACCTGCAGAAATTACACTATAATAGTAAAAAAGACAGTATGAGCCGAGGAACTGCCAATACAGAACTTTAGTGATTATTACTAATATATATCCGAGATAAAGATTTATACTTTTTCTTAAACTGCAAATTATTGTAAAAAAAGCCAGATTTATATCCAGCTTAATTATCACAAAATTTTAAATTTCTATACTCGTTTTCACTGTTGTTATATCATATTTCTGGAAAAGCATAAGTCTTTAGAAATGTTTTTTATTTATATTATATCAAGAATTTTATCTGTATGATATTCAGAGAGACTTCTGATTGTATATTATTTCCAGATATCTATATTGGATTTCCTCTATTACTATAAAATATTTTTCCTATTATTACTGTAAGAACTTTGTATACCAATTCTGCATTCTTTTTCTTCTAACACTGACGTATATAAAACTAATTATTACTATTTCACGAATTAATATAAAAAAACTATATTTTACTATAATTTATTTACTCAGTTATTTATGATTATGTCCACAAGAATGTCCATCTTCATGATTATGATGATTACAAGCAATGTCAGCATTATAGTCTAAGTTTCCTTCTAGAAAAGCTTCCACTTGTCTGTCAGCATTCCCTATAGCACCCGGATAAATTTTTATTCCGCTTTCTGCTAAAGCATTTCTTGCTCCTCCGCCTAGTCCGCCACAGATAAGTATTTCTACATTAAGCTTTTTAAGATATCCTGCTAAAGCTCCATGACCATGACCATCGGTATCTATTACTTTCTGAGATAATATATTTTTTCCTTCTACGCTATAAATTTTAAAAAATTCTGTTTTCCCAAAATGCTGCCCTACATTTCCATTGTCATATGTCACTGCAATTATCATTTTCCCATCTCCTTTAATATTTTCTTTATTTGTAAATTCTTTTAATTGATAATTTCCTCCGGATATAACTAGACCTATTCCCTCTATCAAAAATCTTGCTAACTTTCTTCTGGCATCAGAGTATAATGACTGGACACTGGTTCTAGCAATATGCATCTCCTTTGCACACTCTTCCTGAGAATAGCCCAAATAATCAATTAATCTTATAGTTTCATATTCTTCTACAAGTAAAACTATTTTTTCTTGAAATTTATTTTCACCATAAAATTTTTGATATTGTGGAATTTTGCTTATTCTCTTTCCTTTGGTAGGTCTTCCCATATACACTCCTTTTAAATACTTATGTCTTCAAAATCATTATACCATATTATTAACATATGTCAATAATTTTGGTTCCATAAATTAAAAAGAACTCTTATGAGTTCTAATTATCTATAACCACTATCTTTGCAAGATAGAAGACTTATTATATGCATATATTAACATGCGTTCCTATATTTCTATAATAAGCCTTTTCATGTATACATTATACTTATAACATCTTTGTTAAGGCATATAAATCACTTTTATTTTTATATACAAATAATTATATATTCATTTGATTATACTTATAATATTTTCATTATGAATCAATATATTTCAAAACAAATCATTATTATAGTTATGAAAAAAAATATTGAAATTATATTTAAAAGATGCTAGTATACTTATATAGTAACATATATTAATTTACACTAAAAACATATTACAAATTTTTGGTAATGCGGGTACACTCCTAATTAACTTTAGGAGTGTTTATTTTTCCCTTCATCTCTTTCATTTATATATTAAGGTAAATTCTGGCATATAAATAAATCTAGTTTATTAAATAGTTTTTTAACTCCAATTCTTGATAAATCTCCCAGCCTTTTTTGGGGTTTCTCATTGTTATAGCAGTATGAGACTTGAATCCCCTTTTCTCATATATTTTCATAGCTACTCCTCCTATTTTAAAAAAGTACTTCATTTTCAATTATTCTATTAAATTCTGGAAAAGATTTGCTATCGATTTTTTCATAAAATACTTTATTTAAATAATTTAATCCTTTTTCAGTCAATACTACTTGATAATCTAAATCAGTTTCACTCCAATTATCTTTATCTTTCAAAAATTCTTTTAGCACATTTAATTTCATATATTCGCTATTATAATAAATTCCTATTACTCCATTTTCCAAATAATAATCAAATATTATTTTAAGGTTTTCAAAATCGATTAAATCAGTACTTACATTTTCGCTATAATAATCAAATATTGTCAAACCTTCAGTTGCAGATATTAACATTTCTTTTAAAAATTCCTTTTTAGTCATCTTTCTCCCCTTCACATTTTAATACTGTATTTCCTTTTAATGATAGTCTCACAGTCCCATTTTGAGTTTCTGGTATTCTGACATAAGGTCCATTATGTAATGGATCTTGAATTCCCCCACCCTTTTTCCAAAAATATAAATTTTCTATTTGCATGATTCTATGAAACTTAAAGTATTTCTTTCATTTTGAAGTTCGGAAAATCACTATTGTCTATTTCAATTTCATAAATTCGTTCATTAAAATATCTAAATCCTGACTCCTCAACTAAAACTAATTCACCATGTCCTATAATTTTTTTCCAATTTTCTTCTATTTCTAAGTACTCATGTGCCTTTTGAGAACTTAATAATCCTTCAGCATCATAGGAAATAACAATACCCTTATTTATTAAACGGATTGTTATATTAAATAAAACTTTAAAACTACTCAGTTCTGTATCAGCATGTATATAAAACTCATATAATGAAGAAGATTCCAAGCAGCATACTAAAAATTCTTTGATATATTCCTTTTTTCTTTTGTTACTCACTTTTAACCTCCTACTTTACTAAATTTCTATGCAACAATGAAATCAAAAAACTATTCTTTATTTACTAAAAATGCTGACCATATCAGCATTTTTTATATTAATATTTATGAGTTATTTTCTGGAAACTCTTCTGGTAAAGGATCACGCCAATCATTTTTTCTTAATCCTTCACAACATACTCCAAATATCTTATAATATTTTTTTGCATCATTTAAAGATATATGGTTAGGTCCTATTATTCTATCTGGATACTTCTGAGCTACCCAATCATATTGCCAACCACAAACTTCACAAAAATCTATTATTATATCCTGAGTTTCATCCACTGAAATTGTGTAATAACCACAACACGGACACTGAATTATTATCATATAATTATTCTCTTTCTGCTTTTATTTTAGAGACTTATAAAACCATCTCTCCATTCAAAATGTTTGTCTACTTCCCATTTATCTATCCAAAATCCATCTATATGGGACTTAAATCCTTTCTTTTTCATATAACTTTCCATAACTTGTTTCGCTTTCTTTCTGGTTGAATATAATCCTATCGTCCTGATTTCTTCATAATCCTTATCTTTTCCTACATTATATGCATGCATTAATCTATAAACTACTATTTTTTTCACTTCCTTTTTTATACCAAGATTTGATTCCTTTTCCATGATAACTTTTGTCTAATACCATTCGCTTTATCTTAAAGCCATTTTTATATTTTTTAAAACCTATTTTTTTCTTATATTCTTTTACTACTTTTTCCTTTGTAGATGTTATACCGATTATTTTCCCTTCAGAAAAGGTTTCAACTTTTCTAATATGTTCTATTAAATATAACTTCATGTATCTTCCTTCCTTTCCTATTAGGACAAATCCTATTTTTATCTATTAGAAAATGCTGACTTTGGCCAGCATTTTCACTAGTTTATATTTTTTCAACCAACAGGCATCCTCATTTCAATACATTCTTCTATTGGAAGAATACACCCATTATCATTATCCTCATAAATATCATGCAAATAGTTATTTTGCTGTAAATTTTTTTCATATGTTCTTTAGAGGCATAAATCATTACAATAAAATGTGTTTTTTCAATCAGTATTTTTTTAAAAAATAATTAACTATAATTTTTCTCTAATTTCAACATTTAATATATTAAAACTCGTTTACTCCTCATCTATTAATTTTCTATATTTTTTCATTAACTTTACTTCCTCTAATTCCTCATTTAATAAATTCTCATAAAACATTTTATCCTCAGCCCATTCTCTAAAGGCTACTATTGTCTCGAATCCTTTTGGATTTACTATAGTTCTTAAGGCCCAATATTTAGAAAAATTATTATCTTTGAAATCAAAAAACATTCCACAAATTGGTGTTGGATAATCCATATCCTCTTTATATATATAGTAAAAGGGAACATTTTCCCAAAAAATAATTCCATAAACATTATAGATTTTTCCAATTTTTATATTTAATTCATGACTTAAATCATATTTATAATATTTTTCTAAAAATTTAAGTTTTAGCCCTGAAAAACTTTTTAATTTATTCTTTTTACAAATTACTTTCATTTTATTACCTCGCTATACAATTTAAGTTTAGAGTTCATAATTCAATATTTCAAATTCAGAATATATTAAATTCTTTATTCCTACTATTAATCAACATTATTCCTCATTCTCAATGATTCACTATGTGATTTAAATTTGAAGTCCATAACTTCTCCAGTATTTGGATTTTTAACATAGTGAACAACTGATTTTTGACCATCAAGGCTTTTAAATACTACTTCCCATTTTTCTAATCCTTCAAATCTTAGATCGCCCAAATTACTCATTATTTTTTCTCCGCCACCAGCTTTTGCCTCTTCTAAAGTTAAGAGATCTAAAAGGCTCTTAGGGTTTCTACTCCAAGGATCCATTTTTTCTAATTTTTGTACTTACGTATACAGCTGCCAGTACAGGTACATTATCAGAGGCTAATTTAACTCTACCAATAGATTTCATATATTTACCATAGTCTTCCTTAGTTACAACACCATATTCTAATAAATCCGCTCCATCATAATATTTAGCTTCATATCCTTGTTCTACTAAAATATCAAAGTTTTCTTTAGAATAGCCAGGGGGTACTTGATATGATTTGCTGCTGCTTCTGCAAATATTTCTACTAATTCTGGTAGTGATCTTCCAGTTTCCTCTTTTGTTTTATTATTTAAAGTTTTATTACTCTCAACAATAACTTTTTCTTTTCTTCCAGAACCACTATTATTCTTTCCTGTATTCCCATAATTATTCTTGTTATTTATGAAATCATTCATATTCTTACTAATTTGGTCTAATCCTAATCCTGCTCTTATTGTCATAGAGGATTCTTTCTTTTCTACAGGCACACTTTGTTTTTTATCATGATCAAATTTATATCCAGGACATTGGGTTACATAACCACAAAAATCTAACTTTCCTTCATCAATTGATGAATACTCTCTATTTCCTGTTTCTAAAGTATTACTTCCATTTAATATATTTTCATAAAAACTATTTTCGCTTCTATCTAACGGTTTTCTTCCTATTGATGTAAATAATTCTTCTTGTATGTTTCCTTTTCCTGCTTGTTCCTCAGTCTTATCATAAACATATGGGTTACTTGGATTGTAATGATTTAATTCTGCCCCTAATGCATTAGATACGTCTACTTCTTTTACATTAAGATATATCTCTATTTTTCCATCTTCCCTTACAAATGCTGCCATTTCATCTCCTTTTGGCTGATCTGTAAAATTAATCACTATCTCTACATTATCTTCTATTCCATAAGTTGATTTAACTGCATTTGCCATATTTGTTGCAAGTTGTTTAGAATTTTCTGCTTTTAATTCATCTGGAAGATTCTGTAATTCCTTATACTGCTTATTCATTTCCTGATATTTTATCAGATTGGCATCTGTATTTCTTAAAGTTCCTACTAAATTATCTAAGAAATTACTTCCTTTATTTTCTGCTGTAGCCTGTATTGCTCTTACTATATCTGCAGGTAACTGTACTAATCCATTCAAATCTTTAATTACCTGATTTCTTGTCACCTCATTCAGTAAATCAGTGTGTAATACTGTATCTATCTGTTCTACTACCTCATCTTTTGTTACTATCTGGGCTTTATTAATATCTGTATTTATTCCCAGTTCCTCAAGATTCAGTTTCTTCCCTGCTTCTGTTACTTCTGTATTAACAAAAGTAGCACATTGCTGTCCTGCTGTTTATCATGGCTTCCATACTGTATTCCTGTTTGCCCTATAGGTGTTTTATTCCCCTGTTCTTTACTTCCCAGTCCAATACCACTTACACTTATTCCGTAATTACTTCCTTCATTATGGTCTTTTAAATTTTCTACTACTACTTTATTAGCCTCTATACTGAGCTTATTTTCTTCACTCAGACTTCCTATTACAGCTCCAATATTAGTTAAAGTTTCTCCTACCTTAATATTTCCACCATTCTCTGCTATTATTGTAGTCTGATTATTTACCCATTTACTATCCTGATGATTTTCTCCATAATTTCCACCTATTGACGGTCTAGCTGTTCCAGTCTGAGCTTCTGTCCCAGGTAATTTTCCTGATACATTTAAGCCTGCTCCCCAATTCTTTCCATCTGATGTATATTCATCCTGTAAGGATATTATACTCAAATCTCTTCCAATATCAAAGTTTATTTTATCTGCTGTTACATTCACTCCTGCAAATAAAGCATCCTCTTTAGTCGTTAACTGGAAAGTTCCTCCCACATTTATTACAGAATTATCATAATATTTAGAACTTGTATTGCTGTTTCCTCCTGATACATTTAATCCGCCTATTACATTCTGATTTACTATATCATATCCTACACTTCCACCTGTTGAATTTGATTTCGTATCATTCTTATATGTATTCTCTCCTGCTCTTACAATAAAATTATTGGCATCTACTACAAAGTTCTCTCCTACATTTATCTTCTGATTTACAAGTGTTACATCTCCGTCTGACTGCAGTATAAAATTCTTTCCTACATTTATATTTCCCGCCACTGAATTTGCGATTCATAGCTGCTCTGACTGTAACTTGCTGATACTGATGCACTTACCAATCCCTTTGCTGCATTTCTTAAGTTGTCAGGTGATAAATCTCCATGTTCAAATATATTTTTTGTTGAAATATATCCTATTCCCTCATACCATGATCTTAAATTACTGCTTAATCCTCCCAAATCTCTGAAATCCTGAAATCCATTCCCTAATGTATTTATTATTTGGGAAGGATTATCAAATCCGTAATCTTTCACATTATCTGATACATTACTTACTGTATTCGCTAATTGAGCAGAAGTAAATCCTACATTTACACTTACACCTACACCCGTACTTTTCTGCTTTACCGTTTCATTATAGACTTCTTGTGCATCAAGAAGTTCTATCCCGTTTACTCCCCTTATCACAAGGTTTTCTCCGATATTAGCCTGTATTGCTTCTATTCTTACTCTATTTCCTGCATCTATTACTGTATTTCACTCTGATATTATTGTGGATACTGCTATTGTTGTTCCGTTTCTCTGCTGTTCGAGACTATTTTGACTATAGCTCACTCCTGCTGTAAAGCTTCCTCCACCGCTTGCAAAGCTTGAACTAAACCCGCTTGTCTTTTCTTTAAATGAATAACTGTTCTCTAAAGTATCAACCAGTATATTTACATTATTCCCGGCTGTCATTGATATATTTCCGCCGGTATTCTCCAGTCCTTCTTTCACTGCTATTATATTTGATGCCCTTACATTTATGTCATTACCTGCATCAAGAATTATATTATTTCCTATTACAGTACTTGCTGCTGCATATTCCTGATAACTCTTTTCTTCCATCTCATAACTTGACATAAATCCGTTGTCTGTCTGTTTTGTTTCTTTTTTTATTGATTCTACTTCGTTCAATATGTTTATATTCTCTGCTGTCATTTGAACTAAACCATCAGAAGCTACTGTACTTCCCTTTATTGCTATATCTTTTCCTGCTTCCAATATTACTGCTTCTGTTCCTGTTATTTCAGATCCTATCTTCTGTACTGAATCATAATTTGCATAATTCCCGCTGTCTGCTCCTGATCTGTCAGAGCCATTTAATGTAATACTTCCTATCGATATATTCTCTTTTACATCTATTACAGTTGTTGTACCGCTTACAATTCCAGCTTCCGATATATAGTTTTTAGCTCCTATGTATGTTGTACCATTCGATTCTATACTTCCTGCACTTAATATACTGTCATGGCTTGTATTGTTTAAGCTGTTTGTATACTGATTTGCCGTCACTATACTCGAACTGTTTATTATATCTCCGTTTTCTGCTGATAACGTCACAGAATCTATTCCTTTTATTCTTCCCCCTATATTTTCTATATTTCCTGCTGTAGCTATTACTGTTACTTCATTTCCCTTTATTTCTGCAAGCTCATTTGTGCTTGTTACATTATAGACTCTTCCTCCTCGACGAAATAAGCTAATGTAAAACAAATATATATTCCACTTTTTTTTAACTTTATGCTATAATACTTATAGCATATTCCAAGGAGGGTTACAAGTGATTTTACTTGAAAAGTTATTTAGTAAATATTCAAAGAAAGAACTAGAAGGGATTTTTCCAAGACAATATGTATATGAACTTGTCAATTACAGGATACATGCCAAACTGACTTCAATAGCCAGCAGAGTTGATGTAGTTAATGAACTTAATTATACATATGAAGATTTCCTTACTGATCATGAAAACTATGCAGAATATAAGGAAAATAAGCTGTTATTTGATCTCTATAAAAAAGGAATTACAGCAAAAGATGCTGCCATCAAATTTGATTATAACGAGACTTCTTTCTTAGTCTATTTAAGAAACGGGATTCCACTTAATAAGGGAACTAAAATTGAAAAGATGAAAGCTTATTATATTGAAGATAAGATTGATATTCAAGGAATGAAGTACAAAATTTTTGATAATCATTGCGAGTTGTATGCATCAAAAGAAGAACTGGAAAAGTTCCGGGATAAATATAATATTGATGAGGATATCATATATAGTGAAACTAAGAAAACTTGGCATCTTGCTTTTACCGGGTATTGGTTTTATCTTATTAAGTATAATAAAATAAAAGGAGTTTTATAATGAAGAAAATATTATTATTCTTACTGTTAGTCACTTATTCTTTTAGTATTGATGGCTTTGATAAGCTAAAATGGGAGTCTTCACCAGAGGATTTTTATAAATATTACAATAATTACAACTATTATACTTCTGATAATTCATATTTTACACTCATTGATCCTGATATTTATTTCGAAGGAGAAAAATTGCAGAGAGTTGATCTTTTTTACAATAATTTAAAACTTGTACAATGGATAGGAATTACTGATACTTCCAAGGAAAATGCCCTAAGGATATATAACAAATATAAAGATAAATATCAATCTGGTGAAGAAAATATTACTGATAATAGAAAATCTTTCATATATTTCAATCCAACTCCTGAAGAATTTAACACTTTATATATTGTACTAAAAGAATATAATACTTATAGTTCCATTTACTACAGCTTTTTTCGTACTGTAAAATAAATTATCAGGAGGATTCCATGAAGAAAAATACAATTGTTGTCATTGTTTTATCAATTATTATTGTTATTTTGTTAAACCATATTGTTATATCAGGAGTATCAAAGTCTAGCTCTACTGAATTTTTAAAATTACCAATCTTAAATTCTATTATTATTGCATTAGTTTCGATAACTACTATGATCATTACAAACTACTTCAATTTAAAAAGAATAAAATTAGAAACAAAAGAAAAAATTATTCTCGAAAACTTTTCTATTCGTAGAAAAGCTAATTCTAAATTATTTTATGCTCTATTAGAATATCAAAATTACTTCAATAAATTTTTTAAAGCTGAAAATACATTTGAAGAAATCCTAGACTGGAAGGATTTCTCACCATTAGAATATTACAATAAAGTATTTAATTTATTTTTAGAACAATTGATAAATTTACACCCTGATACTATCAAACTTATGGAACAACTTATTGTTAAAAGCTTTCCTCTTATACAAATTTCACTCAAGAATGAAATTGATAAAGTCGAAGTAATGAAAGATTCAGGTTCAATAGAATGTTTAATTTTAACAGATTTTATAAGTGAAATAACAGAGCAATTAAAAAAAATAAATGGAATGAATGATTTAGATAACATATGAAAGAATAAAAAAGGAGCACCTAATAAAAGGCACTCTACCGCAAATAGATTATACCTTTTTTAGGTTTCTCCTGTCAAATAAATTTAATCAGGAGGAAAACATGACTAAAGAAAAAATGAATGAACTATATGAAAAGTCACAGGAAATTGTGGCTATGATGGAGGAATTAGGAATTAAGGAATATAAAGGGTATAGCCTATAAAAAGTATCTCTACCGGAACTTTTCTTATACTGAATAATACTTATGTCAGCTCATCTTTATCAGATACATATATAGATGATAATTTAAATAAATTTATGCCTACTACTATGGAAATTATGATACAATTTAACGATGACATCAATAATGATAAGTTTATTCCACTGGAAAAACTTTTCCAAAATTTTGTGAAGAGGTGACATATGAAGAAATTTTATTGGTTATTATTATTTATAAGTTTATTAACTGGATGTGCAAGTAAGACTAGTGCTGTTATAAATAAATTAGAAAATAAAACTGATCAATATACAAAATTACAAAAAGAAAATATGGTTTTATTTTGCAGTGATGTTGATAAAATATTGAAACTAAAAAAAGAAGATAGTTTATCTGCTTTTTTATCTGAAAGTGAAGCTGCCAGAAAAACCAGTTTTGGGACAAAGTATGCAGATTATATTAAAAATCATACTGTTGAAGAATCTGTTGAATATTTAAGTGATCTATATTTTATTGATAATTTAAGTACACTTAAGGTTAATGCTAAAAGAATACATAATTTTCTTGAAAATATAACAACCCCTCCAATAGAAGAAAGTGTTATAAATTACAAAATAACTAATTTACAACTTATATGGAGCCGTGATACTTTCATGTATTTTGAATCTTATGACTCTCCTGAAAGATTAGGAATATTAGTAAGTAATGATCTCGAATGGCAAAAAAAGACACATAAAGAAATTATTGATCAAGTAAAAGAGTGGATGTCTAAAAGTAAAATACAAAAAAACTAAGAATGAGGTAAGAATGAATTATACTCCTATTTCTCAATTAAATGATAATGCTAAAATATGGTCTGGAACAATTGTAAGGTTATATAATATTGGTTTGAATGTTTCAGATAATTCTAAAGATTACTATGAATATCTGATATCAGAGATTTATGGTAACAATGAATATTTACAACTCACATGTCTTTCCCAGGGAGAAGCCGGAAATATAATATGTGTTTTAAAGAAAGATTTACCTAATCACTATGCTTTAGGTAAAGAATTAAAAAGAATGATGGATGTAGAAAATACTTTCATTGATATTGATTCTATCTTGTAATTATATAAAATAACTTAAAATCTTATAATAAAAATCTATTTTTGGAGGTACTATATTGAATCATATAAGTAAACTTTTTATATTTCTATTTATTTTTAAAATAACTATTTTCTCATATAATTCAGCAATCACTGATATATCGTATAAAGATGAAAAAAGAAATAGGATTTTTCACACCAAAGTATACTATCCTACTTTAGATATTGATAAAAATGAAATACTTGTTAATGATAATAAAATTTTTATTAGTAATAAATTTCAAAAAGATGCTTCTATAGCTTCTGGAAAATTTCCCTTAATATTTCTTATTCATGGAAGTGGTGGAAATAATACCAGCTTAAATTATCTTGTTGCAGATTTAACTTCAAAAGGAATAATCATTGTTGCCACAAATTACCTTAGTGATGATGAGAATATATATCCTCCGGAGACAATTTCCATAAAGCCCTGGATTCAAAATGCTGACACCTCTTTTTTATTAGATCAGGTCTTAAAAGAAAAGAAATTCATCAATAATATATCAAAAGATTCAATTGGAATATTAGGATATTCTAAAGGTGGTTATAGTGCTTTGGCTCTCGCAGGAGTAAAACTTGATTATAATAAATACATAAATTTTTGTAAAGATAATAAGAACTTTCCTGATTGTGTATTTTATCCTAATGTATTGAAAGATAATAAAGAAAATTTTGAGAAGTCATATTTAGATAGACGATTTTCATTTGTTATCTCAATTGATCCTATACTTTCACATTCATTTACCGATGAAAGTTTAAATAATATCAGTGTTCCAATACTTTTGATTTCTTCTGATTTTTTTATTCCCGGTAATAATGAAATTGATCTTCAAATAAATGCTATTAATAAAAGACTTGATAAAAAACATACATCTTTTAAAGCAATTAAAGATTCAGGACATTTTTCATTTCTTCCGTTATGTAAGAAAGAAGCAGCTGAAATTTTAGAAAATAGTGAGGATGAAATAATTTGTATTGATGGAAAGAAAGATAGAGAACAAATACATAAAGAACTTAACTCTAGCGTTATAGAGTTTCTTTATAAAATCAACATACTAAAATAAACTATGGCTAAGAACCTATAATTTGAAAGATAACTAAAAAATACTTATCTTGCATTTATACATAAAATGGCTTAAAATAAGTTGTATACGTTTGTCAACAGATATTGATATACGTCAACAAAATATTCGATTGGGAGAATTGATATGATAGACTTTAATGTCGAAAAACAAAATCAAATATTACAATTTTTAAAAGAAAAAAGAAAAGAGATTGGATATACTCTACTTGATGCTTCTGAAATTTTAAAAATTTCACCTTCTTACTTAAAAAAACTAGAAGATGGAGAATATAAAAAAACAAATCTGGAACTTTTGCTTAACTATTATGATTTAGTTGGAATTGATCCTCAAAAATTATTATATGATCTGAACATATTAAAAGATAAACCATACTATAAAATCCCTATATATGGTGATTTAAATGCTGAAAATATTGTTGATTACATACTTCCAACTGAAAATATTCAATTTGATGAAAGTTTTTTTGCCTATAAGTTAAAAGAAGATTACTCTCATGATTTTTTCAAAAATGATGTAGTTATCGTAAAAAAAACTTCTGAGTCATTTAATGAAATATCAGAAACATCTATTTTATTTTCTAATAAAGTAAATAAAGTAGGGATTGGAACAATCAGAAAAATATATTCTGAAAATGATATTGCTAGTTATAACTCATTTATAATCTCAGTTAATTATGATATTTTTGCAATTTCAAATTCAAAGAAAAATTTACCCAGTCAAATAAAAATTTATGGTGAAATAAAAGGAATTATACGCTTGATGGATTAGATTATTAGCTAGTCCATTTTATTTTATTCACTCACTTGACAAAATGAAATAAAAAATTTAAATTTGACAAAAATAAATTTAATGATATAAAATGATATAATCTGAATAGAAAGGAGAAAATATGTTAAAACTAAAAAGAAGCCAACTCGGCAAAGTTGGCTTAAAAGGGGTATAATATACCACACATTCTATGTATATTATACTCCAAAAATATTAAAAACACAATATTTTTAGGAGCTTTTTTTATGCACAATAATATTAAAGACTTTATGCTATCTCATATAGAAAGCATGTATGATTATGGTCATTTAAAAGATGATCTGTCTAAAATGGAAGATAGCTTTTATAACTTAATTGAAAATATCAATTCTAAAACTGAATATACTAAAAATGACATTCAACAACTTATTAACACTTTTGAAACTGTACTATTCACAGCAAAGAAAACCTATTTTGAACATGGAGCTACTTCCGGAATATCTAATATCAATAAAATGTACCTTACTCCAAGTGAGGTGGTACTTCATGGATAAACTTCAGATATTTCAAAGTAAAGAATTTGGAAAAGTAAGAACTGTATTGATAGAAAATGAAGTTTGGTTTGTATTAATTGATATATGTAAGATATTAGAACTTTCAAATCCTAGTAGTGTGATCAAAAGATTAGATGAAGACGAGGTGGCTAAGTTTGACTTAGGGAGCTTATCAGGGATTACTAATATCATTAATGAAAGTGGATTATATAAAGTAATTTTTAGAAGTGACAAACCACAAGCTAATCAATTTACTAAATGGGTAACTCATGATGTATTACCTTCACTAAGAAAAACTGGCATCTACTCAATAAACCAAACTCCCAAAGAACTTGAACTAAAGAAAAAGAAATCCAACTTAAAACTGCTGAATTTCTTAATAATATGGCTGACAGTATCCTGATTCCCGAATATAAACAGATACTCAATGCTCATGCCACTAAGGTATTAACCGGGAATTTTCTACTCCCGTTACCTGTTGCCGGTGAAATAACGTATAGTGCTACTGAAATTGGTAAAATACTTGGTATCTCAGCTAATATGGTTGGAAGATTAACTAAAAAACATAATCTCCGTACTGAAGAATACGGGAAAATTTTTTATGATAAGTCTAAGTATTCCAGTAAGGAAGTTGAAACTTTCAGGTATTATATTAAAGTTATTGATATTCTGAAGAATATTGTAAGCATTCTATCCGCATAAAAGTCCCTTTTGGGGCTTTTTATTATACTCTACTCTTAATAATATTTTATTGCTTTTATTTAATAAATGAATTATAATTTATTGATTATTTGGTTATATCAAATTATTTCAAGGAAGATATTTATGAAAAAAATTACTATTGCATTTATTATAATCTTTATATCGATTATTTCAAGTTTTGAATTACTAACTATATATGAATTCTATTATTTTTTTAAAATTCATATCTTAATTTTATTGCCTCCACTATTTTTCTTACTTTTTTCTAGTTATTTTTTATTGAAGCATAATAAAAAAATTCCTTTTATTTCTGCTGTGATTATTAATTTAACTTTATTAATATATATTATTGAATTAGAAATATATCCTATTTTACGTATACATGAATTTTTTCAGGGTTCATTTATTGTAGGAAATTTATTAGGGAAATTTCGACACATAACTTTTAGTTCCTTAATTGATTATTTAAGGGAAATGCTATTCAAAAAATTATGATATAAAACAAAAAGGCCCCAAAGGGGCTGAGGAACTGTTAATACAGTACTTTAGTAATTACTATAAATAATATAAGTAACTATTGCTAATGTACGTATAGGTGTCCTCCCAGTATAAAGATTTATGGTTTTTGTGAAACCACAAATTATTTTATAACAAAAAAGCCAGACTCGCGTCCAGCTTAATTGTCACAAAATTTTAAATCTTTATACTCGTTTTCAATATTATTATATCATATTTCCGAAAAAGTGCAAGTTTTTAAAAATATGGTTATTTATATTATTGCATTCTCTCTAACCCCTAGATCATTTGCCGATAACTATATAATTTAATGCTATCAAACTCATCTTGACCTTCTAGTTTAGATACACCAAGTTCTTTTAATATAAAATTTATGGCTCTCTCTTCATCATTCTTCTGTCCACCAAAATCATTAGTATATTGAATTGGAAATTTTTGTACACCATTTTCAAATAATACAGCAGATTGTTCACCCACTCCACCAAAATAATCAGTCTCAAAATATGCTATTTTTCCATTATGTGAATATGTTTCCAATAATGAGAAAACAGCAGGTGTCAAAGACTCAAAATGTTCAACAGATACCTCATCTTTTAAATTTGATAACCTGACAATATCTTCAAATAAATTATCCGTTAAAAAAAGCATTGATAAACCTTGAGACAGTTGTATTGAATTTCTGGACCAATTTTTAGCCAATCTGTTTATAGTACTATCACATCCTAAAAAAGCATTTATTTTATGACCCATTAGTATTATCCTCCCCTACTTAAATTCTCTAAATAAATATTATTTATACAATGAATAACAGTATTTTTTTATTATACCTTCCTAATTTATCGTTTATTGTTATATCTTATTACCATTGATATTAAATCATCAAGTATACTATCCGGTATATCTCCTCTATAAATACTTTTATCACTTTCCATTATAGCTTTATGGAGTAAGACAGTTTCATCAGTCAATACTTTTACTTCTATGGAGAAAATACAATATCCAGTCCAGCTCCGAACAAAATATATAATATTCTTTTCCTGAAACACAAACCACTTGTCTTCCATTACTTTTGGCTTTAACCCTCTTTTTAATAGTTTCAATTCATTAAAAGATAATACACGATTGTACTCTAATGGTATTGACATATTTATAGGATTAAATTTCCAGCTGTTATGAGTTATTATTTCTATTTTGATCACTTCCCTACTCAAATAACTTTTTTATAATTATATTATTTAAAGAAATTTTATGTAATCTTCTTAAATTTATTATACATAATCGTACTCTTATAATCTAAATCATATACAGTATTTAGTATATCCTCAAGTATTTTTATTGTTAATTCTAAGTCCTCTTTTTTAGGTGAAATAAAATCATGAGTCGCATCATTTCCTAAGTATCTGATTCCATGTAAATTCTTTTTTATATTATCAGTAATAAAAGTAGAGTTAACTATTTTATTCATTAAATTTCCACTAACTATACCTTTATCTACACAAACAGCTTCAAGTAAAGTTCTTAGCCCAATTGAACAAAGTAATAAACATGAGTTATTATAACTATCAATTATTTCATTATAAATAACTCTTAATTTTTGTGGTATTTTTATATATGTTTTTTTCTTTAATGATTTTATATTTCTTGTTGGATAGAAAGTATTTGTTAAAATAGGATTGCCTTCTTCATCTCTATCTTCAGAAAAATAATCAACTTTTTCAATGACTATTTCATCACAACCCATACATTGCCAAATGATCCAATTCTCACTCCACTCTACTCCAAACATATTTTCAATAATTTCGGAATCTTCAAATAAAAAATCTACTTGATATTTATGATTTCTCTTCCCATTACATTTGTTACAAAACTTTTTTTCTATTCTTTCAGTTTTTTCCAATCATAAACCTCCTTATAAAGTTATTTAGTGTAATTATACCATAAAATTATATTAATTTTGAAAATATAAATAAAAAAAGCCTTCAATAAGAACGGCTCATCCCCTAAGGGGGTGAGAAATACTTTCAACATTTGTATTCCTCCAATATGTAAGTTTATGGCTCTTGGGAAGCCACAAAATATTATAACAAAAAAGCTGAACCGTAGTCTAGCCTTTTATCCCAAGATTTTAAACGTTACATATTGTTTTCAATATTATTATATCATATTTCCGAAAAAGTGCAATTTTTTTAGAAATGTAATCTCCTATATCAATTTAATGTTTTTATTTCTTCGTATATCTTTTCATAAAACTTATTTTTCTCTATATATTCCTCTTCAAGTACTTCTAAAAATAGTTGTTTTATTTCATCAAAATTTACTCCACTCTCAAAAGCAATATCAATCATAAGCTGGTCTAAACTAAAATAATCCAAATATTCTGTTATATTACTCAATCTTTCACTTATTTTTTCTTTTCTTTTTATGTTCCAAATTTTTCCTTTTTCACTTAATTCTGTTACTCTTTTTATTTTGAAGCTTATTAGATAGTCTAAAATCTCTTGCAATTCTTTCTCTTTTCTTTTATTTATAAGATTTTCTCTAAAAAATTTTAGTAATTTTTCTTTATTTTGATTAATATTATCTAAATCACTATCATTAAAGTTATTTTCTATACTATTATCTTGAGATTTCATAAAAAATAAATTTACTTTCAAAAATTTTAGTATTTCATAAAAAATATACATTTTATACTCTCTATCTTCAACTCTACTTCTTTCTAATTCTAAATCCTTTTTAAAATCATTAAAATTTTCATATTTAATATAGTAACTAATTTTAAACTTTACCAAAAGAAATAAAATCTCTAACTGAGACAAAGTTTTATTTTCTAATAAACTAACCAATATTTTTACTTTATCATCTTCCTTAAATGAAAATATAGATGCAATATTAAAATAATCTTGGTATATGAAATCTTGTTTAGTATTATTAAGTATCTCATTTCGTTGTCTATCATAAATAGAAATTTTCTCTGTATATCCCCCAACTTCATAATTTATTAAGTTTCTAAATCTAATATTTCTATCATCAATAAAGTCAAATATAAATTCTTGGTCAAGAAATTTATTTTCTAGCTCTTTTTTTTCTGTAATTTTTTCATTAAATTTATATTTTTTCAAATTTGGCTCTAACTTCATCTTTTCCCACCATGTTGGAACTAAAGTTTGAATGGTTTTCAATAAAATATAATCTTGTATATAATCATCAATAAAATCAGCATCTAATTCTATTTTTCTTAAATTTATTATTATTTTCTCTATATTTCTTATAGTTATTCTATCCAAAAACTCTTTTTTAATACTTTCATTCCATTCTTCAATTAAATTAGATTTTCTCTTTTCTTTTTTCTTAAAATATTCTAATACTCCATTTTTTTCTGAAAATTTATTTTTAATCTCCTTCAATATCTTTATTTCTCTATTTTTTAGACTATATAATCCTGAAAAATATTCAACAAGATCCTCAAAACTTAGCTTTCTCAATTGCATTTCTATAGAAAAGTATTTATCATAATACATTTCACCTTCTATATCATTACTGTTTAATATTTGAATCAATTTATTCTTTGAAGTAAGTGTTATAAGAGAAAAATTTTTTTCCAATTCTAAGTTTATCTCTCCAATAAAATTTAAAGTCTCAATTATATGATTGTTTGAGTCTATTCTGTCTAAATCATCTAATATTAAAATAATCTTTTTATCCATTTTTGATATTTCATTATTTATATTTCTAATAATAGTATCATAGGTTTCCTCTATTCCTTTAAAAACTATTCCTTTAAACTCTATACCGAAATATTTTGTTAATTCTTTAAAATTTGAACTTAAAAAGCCATTTTTATTTAAAACAATCTTTATTTCATTCAAGATTTTTTTTCTAAATTCTAACTTATCTGTAAAATAAGGAGCCTTTATATATATAAACTCAAATTCTTTATTATATTTTTCCATAAATTTTCTTATAAAAAAGGTTTTTCCATTTCCCCATTTATCATCAATTAATATTGATTTCTCACCATAATCTAGTAATGTTTTTAATTCTATCAAATCTTTTTTTCTTTCAGGGAATAATTCATTTTTTTCACTTTCTATTTTATTCTTATTCTTCATATAATAAATTATACTTACAATAAAAATACAAATTATTAAAATTCCTACAGCAAGTTGAATTTTATATTTTAATATTATTTTTTCCAAGATCTCTAATATATTACCAATATTAATATTACTCAGCCCTATTTCTATCAAATTTATATTTCCAGTTTCAAAATCAATTATACTTAAAACATATTGAGTTATCAAAAATAGAAATCCTAGAAATAAAAAGTAGAGAATCTTCAACTTATTCTTATTATATTTTAAAATCCCAAATATAAAGGCTAATATTAATATTATTATCAGAAGATACACATTTTCTAACTTAAATAATATATTATATGTAATTTTTACTAAAAAGTAGAAAATAAAATTGATTAGGATAAATAACACCATTTTTTTACACTCCTGCATTCTTTTCCCCTTAATAATAATTTTCTATGATCCCTAATACTTTAAATTGTTCTAAAATATCTCTTGTCAATTTATGTCTAGGTTTATTTGAATCATTTGCAATTATCCTGATTTCTTCAAATACTCGATTCAAAATCTCATCTTTAGTGGAAAATAACCCTGAGTCCAATAAATCATCTATTCTATCTTTATTATAATATTCTATTTTCTTTAATAGATTTACCAAATACTCTTTATGTAAACTAAGATTATATCGATTTTCTAAATGTAATAATTTATCTAAATTATCTGCATTCAATAAATTTCTTTTTATTATTTTAAAATCTTCTAAATTAATAAAATCACCATCATCTCTTGGAATTATATTATAATTGTACATTATTTCATCTAAATAAATATTAGGTAATCCTTCTTTATTTCCTTTCTTTGAATTACAATATTTACATACTGGAACAAGATTATATAATGATAAAGCTAGATATGGATATTTATCCTTAGGCATAATATGGTCAAATTCAAAGTTTTGATAGTTCTTAGAACTATTTTCTATATAATAAATGGGTGTTTCGTTACAATAGGGGCATACTCTCAATTTTAATATATCAAAATAAAATGCTTGTATTTTTATTTTAAATCCATCATAAACATCATTTATTTCTTTATCTCCATTTACAGTTCCCATTCTTTTTATTATTTCATTTATTTCTTGTGGTTTTTTAAATATATAATCTTTAACTTTTTCATATACTTTATCTTTTTTGGTTCTTGGTTTTCGCTTTCCCTTTGTTTTTTCTACAGTTTTAGGTTTGAAATAGTCTTTTATTTCATTTTGTAACTCTTTAGGAATATCAACACTTTCAATTTTTATCATGATGATCACCTATTTCTTTCAATTCTTGTATTTTTTTTTCATAATACTCTATTTCAGCATTTGTATCATTTTTCATATATGCTTCTTTATATAATGCTTCAAATTTCCCTTTTATTATTGCCTCTCCCACTAAACTTATAACTAATGCAGTTTCTTCTTTTGTGTATTTTATATTCGTATCTCCTTTAATAACTCTCTCTAAATTTTCTTTTATATCTGTCAATCGGTTATATGATGTTTCTCCAATTGTTTTTTCCAAAAAAAACGAATTTTTATATAAAGAATATATATTTGAAGCATAAGTTTCTGTTTTTATATTATCATGATTTAAAACTTTTGTAATACCTTTTTCTTCTCTTTCATCTATTTTGTTGACTTCTACTCTTTCTAAAAAAATAGTATTTTTTTTTGGAATATCTGATAAAACTAATGGTGAATGCGTTGTTATTATTATATGATGTTTAAACCCTGCATCCATACATTTATCAAAAAATTCTATCAAATAAAAGATAAATTTTCTCTGCCATTCAGGATGAAGCCCAAGATCTGGTTCATCAAGTAAAATTATAAATTCTCCCAATGATTCAAACTCATCTGTCCATTTTCCAATTTCTTCTTTTATATATTGAAATAAATAACTTAACAATTTCTCTCCTGAACTTAATCCTACTTCAACATTAAAGAACACAAAAGGTAATCCTGTTATTATCGTTAAATTACTTTGATAAAATTCCTTTATTAATTCTTCAACATCATATCCTCCATTTTTTATTCTAATATACTCATCTACTTTTTTAATTGACAACTCAAATCCATCTTTTAAGCTCTTAATTTTATTTTTCTCATCCTCTTCCAATAAATCAATCAAATTATCTATATTCTTCAACTCAAATTTTTTAATATTATCTTTATTCAAAAAATCCCTTTCTTGATTGAATATTTTTATTAATTTTTCTATATGATACTGAAATTCTATATAAATTGAAAAAATAACATTTAACTCTTCTCTATTTATTTCATTATTTTTATATTTTTTATACTCTAATTCCCAACCTTTTTTCAATATATCTAAGGTTAACAAATTTTCATTTGTTTCTTCGTCCATACTCTCATATCTAAAATATAAATTTTTCAATGTTAAATTTTTGTATATATAAAAATCTTTTGTAAAAACTCCCATTTTCTTTAAATTCTCTATTCCCTTTAATACCATAAAATCATTTTTTCTTAGTATTTTTTCTATTTCTTCCTTTTCAAATAGTCTATTTCCAACTAATGAATTTGGTAATTCTAAGAATGTTTCATAACTTTCTATTATTGGAATTTTAACGAATAAAAAAAGTTTTTGCAGTTTTAGTTTTGCATCCTCTTCTCCTTCTTTTTTATATTTATCTATATATATAAAATCTATTGTATTATCATGTTTTATATTTATATTTGGTTCTCGAAACGCAGGTGTTCTTTTATTATAGTATAATGTGATTGATTCACCACTTTTTATTATATAGATTCCATCAAAACCTAAATAATCTATGTCAAGAAGTTTTTTAAGTATAGTAGATTTTCCAGATCCATTTTTACCAACAATAACAGAAATATTTGATATTTTCTTTGACCAAAAATCATCATAAAAAGATTGATTTTTTATATAATTCTCACTAGCCTCTACACTCAAAGTAAATTCTTTTTCCAATTTCATATGTTCTATAATTTCTCGTTTACTAAAATCAATCACTTTTTTTGAATTCATCAAAAAATTTATCTCATATTTTCCACCAGAAAAATTAAGCTCTTGATTTACAATAATATCTTCATAACCTAAAATCCATACATATAATAATTCCATTTTTCTCCTTTTCTGATAATTTAGTTAAAAATACTTTCCTATAAATTCTATTAAATGCTTACTATTAAATTCTTTAATATTGGTTTTATATATGTGTGTTGCTTTTATATAATTTATTTCTTCTTTTAATTCTTCCAATTCAAATGCAAAAGGTTCTAATCTCATTTTTTCAGGACGACAAAAATTATTCGTATTTTCTAATTTAATCCATTTTCCATAATATTCTTCCTCATCTTTTACAAGTAATATATTATATCCCTTATTATCTGGTCCTTTAACTGAACCCCATAAATAAACTTTCATTCCATTGCATTCTGGAATATAATATTCTTCCCTTTCTTCATTAAAATAATCATTAATTCTTCTTTTGAAATTTTCTAAATATATAACTTCAAATTCTATTTTTACACTATTATTATTTGGATAAATAAATTGGCATCCGAAAAATCTGTTATTTTCATTTTTTCTTTTAAGTACTCTTATCTCATTACTATTGTATTTTTTTCCCCAAATTCTGAAATTTTTTCTAATATATCTGTTTTATATTGATAATACACCATACTATAAAAATCCGTTTTTTCTTGATTTCTTCTTTCTATTTTCAAACTCTCTTTTTCCTTCTCTATATCACATAATATCTGCTTACTCACAGCCTCATTCACTATATCTTCCAACTCAATAATTTTCTCTGAAATTGAAACAGTATTTATAAAATCTATTATCTCATCCCAATTTTCAAATCTTTCATTAGCTTTCTTTTTTAACATTTTATTAATTAGTACGATAAATTCTACTGAAAGATTTTCATTAAATTGTTGCAATGGCAAAATATTCTTATATAAATGTACTTCATTATATTTAGAATTCTTTACTTCATAAGGATAGTTTAAAGTTGCTAATTCGTAAAACACTATTCCCATCGAATATATATCCGTTTTTATTGTAGTCCTATCCATTTGCCAAACTTCAGGAGCACTATACTTTTTACTACCATATCCTTTAAAAGTTTTTGTTCTTGTTATATCACTAGAAACTTTAGAAATTCCAAAATCACTAATTTTTAAAATTTCTCCTACCCACAATATATTCTCAGGTTTAATATCTCTATGAATCAATTTAGAATTAATATCTTTCATTCCTTTGGCTAAATTTAAAAAAATATTTTTCAACTCTTCATTACTAAACTGCCTTTCAATCTTTTTCTGTCTTACTAGAGTTTCTTCTAAAGATCCGTTATCTGCATATTCCATTATAATATAAGGTCCTAATTCTTTAAAAATTTCTCCAGTATGTGTATATTCATATTTTATAACATTTCGAGATGATATTTTAGAAGCTAAAGTTATTTCATTTATAAAAGAGGTATAAGCTTTTTCATTTGAAAAGGAATTATCTAATATTTTTATTGCAAATTTTTTATTATCTGATTTCCATTTTGCTAAATATACCTTTCCAAATCCCCCTTCTCCTATTTGTTTTTCTAAACAATACTCGTTATCATCTTCATCATAAACTATCTTCCCCTCAAATATGATCATTTTTTCCTTCCTTCCCATTGAATCTAATAAAATATATTCATATATCATTTTTTAATTACGCTTAAAAAGCTTAGTAACTTTATAGGAACTTTTGAATTTTCTCATCAGTTAAAAATATATCTAATAATTCTGATATATCTTTGGTTAATAATCTATAATTTAAATTATTTTTATGTTCTTCATTACACCAATCGTTATTGAAGCTTTCCTTCTCTTCAGGTTTTAATTTAGAATCATGAGTCCAGCTACTCCCTAATTTAATTATAATTTCTTTGCTCTCCGGTCTATAAGTTAGCCAAATATATACTCCTTCTTTCATTGTATTCTTCCCATAAAGAAAAGCCATTCCCAAGTCACCACTTCTCAAATTTCCTTGGCCTATTCCGCCACGAACTATGAAATCCTTATAAACATACTTATTAGTGTTACATATATTGTATTTAAGATTTCCCACTCCTTTTGTTGTTTTATCTCCAGAACTATGCTTTTGATCTAAAAAACTAGTAAATTCTTTAAGAAGCACTTCCAAATCTTTGTCACTTAATTCAACTTTAGAATCTTTCATTCATAACTCCCTTCTAACTTTTTGAAATTACCTGCAGCAGCATTCTACAAATCTCATCTCCTGGAATTAATATAATTTCTTTTTCTTCAGCATATTTTTCAGTCTCTTTATCAAATTCTCCAAGTGACATCACACACTTTGCATCATTCTCATTCATTTTAGCTAATTTCTCTATTTGTTCTAATGCTCCTTTATCTGTGTTACCTGAATATTTTTTTATTTGAATATATATATTTTCAATTCTTCTCTCAAATGGGGAGTTTTCTTCTTTCGAAGCTATTAAATCAGCATCTCCGCCTTTCCTGTCATACTTATTTCTACTACTTATTTTATAACCATGAAACTCTACTATTTTTTCACATATTCTTTCAAAAGATAAAGGACCTGTAAGTGGTGCTTTTAACAAATCTTCCTTCATTTCTTTTACATACTTATCGAGTTTTGATCCTAAATACTCCTCTAATGCTGATGCTTCTAACTCTTTTATTTCTCCACTTCTCAAACCTTCCAAAAGATTCTCAATACAGTCATGATGATGATAATTTGGATATATTGGCAGTCTCATTACCCATAGTTTTGCATACCACTCACTTACTTTTTCATTTTTCATATCTAAATTACCATCAAGTCCGTATATTTCTTTCAACTTTATTCTGTGATTTAAATGGCTGTTATCTTCCTTATCATGTCTATAAGGATCTTTTTCAGCAACTCCAACTATAAATTTCCCGGCCTCAGGCAAGTTAGGTATCATCAATATGTCATTTTCCTTTATCTCCGTTAAACCTCTTGCCAAATTCCCTATTCTTCTTGGAGTAATATCCTTATAAACCTTAACAATATTTTCTCTGAATGTCTCCTTACCTGCGTCAAGATCAATATCAGTTATTCCTCCACCCCATCCCATGCATATTTCTTTTTCTTTTAATCTTTCCAATAATAAGTCCTTTGATGTTCTGTCTGTTCTGATTGTGTATATTCCAATATTTTCAGACATTTTCTCACACTCCCTTTTTGATTGATTTATATAAAAAATTTTTACACTTTTATCAATTCCTTAAAAGACCTTGTTCTAAACCTATTCTTATATGTATTAATACTTGCTAACTTATTTACTTTTAGATATTGCTTAAATGTTCGAATTGTTATAATTGTTTCACTTTCCAGATATTGCTTTATATGATATGCTAATTCTTCCTGAGTATATTTTTCAGTACGTATTTTACATTTTTTATCTTTGATTTTTAATCTCTCATCATTTATAGTTACTTTTAAAAATTCTCCGAAGCTGCCAAATTTGCTTCCAAAGATATGACTATTTAAATACACCGGATTTTTATCAAGCTCTTTGCTTGTTATTAATCTATTCTCTTTATTACAAAGATTAATATAATACTCCAGTAATTCATCATCTGTCATATTTGACCGGTTCACTATCCTTATCTCTTTTATTCCTGCTTCCAGTAATAAATTATTCCAGTAACCGAATATTCTGACTATTGTAAGCATATTTTTACTAAATTCAGCTGATAAAGGCTTTCTTCCATTATCATCTACAAACTTTTTCACCTGATTAATATACTTTTCTTTTGTTCTTTCATTAAGAGTTTTTTCTCCGATATCCTTAAGAAAGGCATTGTAATTTCCCCAGCTTCTTCTTACCGGACTTATCAATTTAAATTCTTTTCCTATAGAAACTCTTCCTAATTTACTTTTTATTTCATAAAAACATTTTACTATTTCTTCTCTTAAATATTACACAACAACACCCTTTTATATATTTTCTTATTACAAAACTACATTTAATTATACCTTAAATTTTATTTTTTTCAAGGATTTTTTTAAATTTATTTTAAATATTGTATTACAAATTTTACAATATATAAAAAGGATAATATCAAATAGTGACATTATCCTTAGTTTAAATCTTTTAAATTGCAGATATTAATTTTATTTACTATTTATCATGTTTATCATTTCAACAATAGAAAATTCTTTTTCAAGTTTGAGGTCGTAAAAACCAGTATGAATATCGTTTTCATACAACCAACATAAATCCGTTCCATAGGGAGCATGAAAAAGTTCTAAAATTATTGGATTAATATCATACATTGATTTTGCACTTAAAATTATGAAATTGTCACTATTACTTATGTATTATCTTCATCAATAGCATAGAAATTCCAACCATTTAATTGAGGAATAGAACTTTCTTCCCTAAAAGAATATCTAATAGGCTTTCCATAAAGAATATTCTTAGAAACAATAAAACCACCATAATTTTCATTTTTTATTTCCATCTTCAAACTCCTTTATTATTTTTATCACATCATTTCGCCAAGATAGTTCTTTTACATAATCTAAACAAGTTTTCCCAAAAACATCTATATTTTTATAATTTGATCCATGTTTTAAAAAAATTTCATAAATTGGTTTTAATTCATTACTTGGTAGTTTTGTTATTGTAATAGCATATTTTAATGGAATCACTTTATATTTATCCAAAGCATTGATATCAATCCCACCATTAATTAATAATTTTGTTACTTCTAACATATAATCTATTGAAGGTCTATAATTACTAAAATAGAACCAATGAAGAGCATTTCGTTTAAATTTATCATCTTTAAAATTAATATCAATTCTTTCAGATAAAAGAAATTTTATTATTTTAGTTTTTCTAACTCATTTTTATCATTTACCAAAGTAAGACTTAGTAAATTTAAATTTACATATTTATCCATAGTGTTAATATCACCTGAATAAAAATGTAAAAAATCTTCATATGTACCATAACGAACAGCATCAAATTCATTTAATATCTTCAATGTACCTCTCCTTTTTTTACTCATACTCGTGACTTCGATTTGCAGCCGGAGTTTCTAATCGATAATTATCAGGATTAAATTGAAAATCTTTCAATTCATCAAGGGTTATTTCACGTGTTTATATTTTTCAAAAATTTCTTTATATGAAGAACCAGAATTGTGCCCAAAGTCAACAATTCCTTTTCTTGGCTCTCCAGGCTTCCAAGGAATTATTTCTCCTATATTAGGTTCTCTTAAAATACCATCTGGATCAACTTGTTTATCATACACCGTTTGTTCAAATTTAAGTTTTTTCTTTCCAGTTAATGTAGGTCTTCCATAAGCTTTCTTTTTCATATAACTTCCCATAACTTGTTTCGCTTTCTTTTTGGTTGAATATAATCCTATCGTCCTAACTTCTTCATAATCCTTATCTTTTCCAACATTATATGTATGCGTTAATCTATAAACTACTATCCTTTTTACTAAAAATAGCCGTATCCCAATATTATCAAAATTCTTTTCATTTGTTTATATTCTCCATTTAAATTTCCTTCTTATTCTCCCCTTTATGTTTTGAATTATTCTTTATTGTAAAACTGCATTTAATTATACCTTAAACTTTATTTTTTTCAAGGATTTTTTTAAATTTATTTTAAATATTGTATTACAAATTCAACAGTGTATAAAAAAGAATATTATCCTGAATAGAAAACCCCAGTATTTTTAAGCATTAAAAATGGTCCCGTCTAGATAAGACAGTCCCTTTTGTTGATTAATTATTATACATAAATTGATTTTAATATGCTTTTGTAAACTTAAAGTATTTCTTTCATTTTGAAGTTTGGAAAATCACCATTGTCTATTTCAGTTTCATAAATTTGTTCATTAAAATACCTAATTCCTGGTTCCTCGACTAAAACTAATTCACCATGCCCTATAATTTTCTTCCAATTTTCTTCTATTTCTAAGTACTCATGCGCCTTTTGAGAACTTAATAATCCTTCAGCATCAGAGCAGATAACAATACCTTTATTTATTAAATAGATTGCTATATTACATAAATCTTTAAAACTACTCAGTTCTGTATCAGCATGTATATAAAACTCATATAATGAAGAAGATTCCAAGCAGCATATCAAAAATTCTTTGATATATTCCTTTTTTCTTTTGTTACTCACTTTTAACCTCCTCCTTTACTGAATTTCTATGTAACAATGAAATCAAAAAAACTATTCTTTATTTACCAAAAATGCTGACTATATCAGCATTTTCTATATTAATATTTATGAGTTATTTTCTGGAAACTCTTCTGATAAAGGGTTCCTTACCCATTTTGTTCCAACTAACCTTTTTTCTGAAGCTTTGTATAATTTTCTCTTTTTTCCAAAGATTAATATCATAATATTTCATCAATAAAATATTACTTTTTTAGACCATTCTATATTCAAATTATATTTATTATTTAAATATTGTAATATTTCAGTTGATCCATACAAACATATATATACTCCCTCCACTTCTAATTTGGAATATATAAATCTTAACTTCTCATCTCCACCTGGTCGATGGTACCCATCATTACGTATTGAACAACCTTCTGACCAACTATTCGTTATAGTTTCATACGCTATTTTTTTTATTTCATTATAATCATCTTCTTCGATTTTTTTTTCATATTGAAGTTTTGGTTTTTCATTTTTAAGAATACTATAATTATAAACTTTAAAACTTTTTTTATTTATAACTACCTTTTTTTCGAATAATTCATCGTAGTCTATAATTACAGGATATGCCCCACCTATTACGGCTCCGATATTAGTTAAAGTTTCTCCTACCTTAATATTTCCGCCATTCTCTGCTATTATTGTAGTCTGATTGTTTACCCATTTGCTATCCTGATGGTTTTCTCCATAATTACCACCTAATGATGGTCTTGATGATCCTGTTTGATATTGTGTTCCTTCTAGTTTTCCTGATACATTTAAACCAGCTCCCCAATTCTTTCCATCTGATGTATATTCATCCTGTAAGGATATTATACTCAAATCTCTTCCAATATCAAAGTTTATTTTATCCGCTGTTACATTCACTCCTGCAAATAATGCATCCTCTTTAGTCGTTAACTGGAAAGTTCCACCTACATTTATTACAGAATTATCAAAGTACTTAGAACTTGTATTGCTGTTTCCTCCTGATATATTTAATCCACCTATTACATTCTGATTTACTATATCATATCCTACACTTCCACCTGTTGAACTTGATTTTGTATCATTCTTATATGTATTCTCTCCTGCTCTTACAATAAAATTATTGGCATCTACTACAAAGTTCTCTCCTACATTTATCTTCTGGTTTACAAGTGTTACATCTCCGTCTGACTGTAGTATAAAATTCTTTCCTACATTTATATTTCCCGCCACTGAATTTGACCCGCTTGTATTCGATTCATAGCTGCTCTGACTGTAACTTGCCGACACTGAAGCATTTACTAATCCTTTTGCTGCATTTTGTAAGTTATTTCCACCACTTACCGGATTATGTAATCCATCTGTAAGCAATCCTTTTAAACCAGTATAACCATTTCCTCCATACCAGTTTCTTAGATTCTGTGTTAATCCTGCTACATCTCTTAAATCCTGAAATCCATTCCCTAATGTATTTATTGTTTGTGAAGGATTATCAAATCCGTAATCTTTCACATTATCCGCTACATTACTTACTGTATTTGCTAATTGAGCAGGAGTAAATCCTACATTTACACTTACTCCTATACTTGTACTTTTCTGCTTTATTGTTTCATTGTATACTTCCTGTGCATCTAATAATTCTACTCCGTTTACTCCTCTAATAACAAGGTTTTCTCCAATATTAGCCTGCATTGCTTCTGTTCTTACTCTGTTTCCTGCATCTATTACTGTATTTCCCTCTGAGACTATTGTAGATACTGCTACTGTTGTTCCGTTTCTCTGCTGTTCCAGACTGGTCTGACTGTAACTCACTCCTGCTGTAAAGCTTCCTCCACCGCTTGCAAAGCTTGAACTAAACCCGCTTGTCTTTTCTTTAAATGAATAACTGTTCTCTAAAGTATCAACCAGTATATTTACATTATTCCCGGCTGTCATTGATATATTTCCGCCGGTATTCTCCAGTCCTTCTTTCACTGCTATTATATTTGATGCCCTTACATTTATGTCATTACCTGCATCAAGAATTATATTATTTCCTATTACAGTACTTGCTGCTGCATATTCCTGATAACTCTTTTCTTCCATCTCATAACTTGACATAAATCCGTCATCTGTCTGTTTTGTTTCTTTTTCTATTGATTCTACTTCATTCAATATGTTTATATTCTCCGCTGTCATTTGAACTAAACCATCAGAAGCTACTGTACTTCCCTTTATTGCTATATCTTTTCCTGCTTCCAATATTACTGCTTCTGTTCCTGTTATTTCAGATCCTATCTTCTGTACTGAATCATAATTTGCATAATTCCCGCTGTCTGCTCCTGATCTGTCAGAACCATTTAATGTAATACTCCCTATCGATATATTCTCTTTTACATCTATTACAGTTGTTGTTCCGCTTACAATTCCAGCTTCCGATATATAGTTTTTAGCTCCTATGTATGTTGTACCGTCTGATTCTATACTTCCTGCACTTAATATACTGTCATGGCTTGTACTGTTTAAGCTGTTTGTATACTGATTTGCCGTCACTATACTTGAACTGTTTATTATATCTCCATTTTCTGCTGATAATGTTACTGAATCTATTCCTTTTATTCTTCCGCCTATATTTTCTATATTTCCTGCTGTAGCTATTACTGTTACATCATTTCCCTTTATTTCTGCAAGCTCATTTGTACTTGTTACATTATAGACTCTTCCTGCATTTACATAAGTTACTCCGCCGTTTCCTATTATCTGTCCGTTATTTCTTAATTCATCTGCATTTATTACTGTTAGTTCAAGTCCCCCTACTTTGTTTCTTCCGTCTGTATCTATTGTAGCAAGTGTAGCCTGACTTAAATATACCTTTGGCACAAGAACTTTTTCCCCGTTTACTACTTCATATTCATACCAGATTACATCACTTTTCAAAGCTTTTACCTGATCTGGAGTTAATGCCACTCCTACTGATAACTGTAAATCCTTTTGTAATTCTACTGAATTATCAAGCATTGCCTTCATAAGCTCACTGTCACTAAGACCATTGATAAATCTTGTCCCAAGCTTATCAGATATGGTTCTTGTTACCAGAAGATATTCATAATATGCATCTCCCAGTCTTCTTGCCCTGTTCCAGTCACCATTTTCATCATATCCTATTCTTGACAGGTAATAGTCACTTCCATAAAACTCTCCAAGATTTATATACTTACTTCTTGTTTCTATCAGATATTTTGATGTTGCATCTCCCTGAGTTATATTATTATTGTCTGGCTTTTGTGTCATTGTAAACAGACTGCTTACTGCTCCCAAAGGATCTATCGGCAATACTCCCGATATTATTATATCTGTCACAGGTGTCATATTCTTTACTATATTTACTAATCCTGTTCCATTGCTTACTCCTGTATTTACTGTCTTATTTCCTACAAGACCTCCGCTTGTCGTACTTCCGTCTATTATTTGTTTTGATGTATCTACTCCTGATGTCAGCTCAAGATTTCCTGTATTTATGATAAGATTTCTTGCCTCTATTACACTCGCCTGTCCTGTTACATAAGACTGGTCTCCATTTTCTATACCTCTCCAGTACTTTACATGATACTTTCTGCTGCTTCCGCTTCCGTAATGTTCCTGTTTATAGTATTCTACCCCGTCTTTTAACTGGACTAAATCTCCCAATGTTGTCTGGTTTCTTATTGTTGCTGCTGTTAATTCTGCTGTATTTCCTGCTGATATTTTTCCGTCCTTATTATTTAGTTCATTTGCTATTATTTCAATATTGTTTCCTGCTGATATATTGGCATATGTAGTTACTGCATTACTCTTTATCTTTCCTTTTAAAGCTACTCCCGGAAACTGTGCCGAACTTGTCCTTATATATAAACCATTTGACATTGGATATCTGTCAAAATATCCCTCTACTACTCCCTGACTGAAATGCTTATAGTCTGCTGCTCCGGGTTCAAGGTTCCATAGGTCATCCAAAAACATATTTGCCAGTAAAAACTGATACTCTGCATTATCCAGTGCTGCAAGCAGTCCTGTTTTATACAGACCTTCCAGTTTATTGGATTTATTTTCTCCATGCTCCTCGCCCAGCCATCTGCTCATTACTTCTGCCTGTGTAAGTATCTGTCCGTCCCATGTTTCATAATATATCTCATAATCATTAAGTCCGTCTACTCTTCCTATATTATCTATCTTTGTTACATTTAATGATATATCTCCCGAACTTTGTATCATTCCTGTCTGATTCAGAAGATAGTTTCCTCTTAAATTTATCACTCCTGTTGATAACAGCTCTCCGCTTAAGTTTTCAAGTGTATTAAACTGGGCATCTAAAAGATTTCCGCCATAAATTGCTTTTCCTGCATTATTCGTTATTTTATCTGCTGCAATTAATCCTAACTGATCTGAAAAAGCTATTAAATCATTATTTACAATATTATATCCGGATATTCTCCCGTTTTCTCCTTCTATTATATTGTTATTTACTACATTCCCTGTTCCTTCTACTACTACTGTATTTGAAGAAAGCCAGGTATTATTAGTAATATCTCTTCCTTTTATCTCTATATACCCTGTTCCTGTTGTTGTTCCTGCATTTAATATGTCATAACCATGTACCTGAAGCCAGTTCTCTCCATGAAGTGTCCCTGTTAAAGTCAGGTTTCCTGTTGTTGTTAAGGATACATTTCCGCCTCTTATCAGATTTGTGTTACTGTATCCTGACATATTATACAGCTCTATTTCTGATGATTCTACTGTACCGCTGTTTGTTAGATTTGATCCTGATAAATTCACTTTACTGTTGGAACCTATATATCCTGTATTATTTATTGTGGTATTATTAACTTTTATCAGTTCATCTGCTGCAAGAGTCCCTGTATTAGTCAATCCTGCTGTTATTATCTCTATATTTGTCCCGCTTATATATCCGTTATTCGTTACATTGCTTCCATTAAGTTTTGCATTATCTATTACTGTTATTTTATTGGTATTCAATATTCCTGTACTGTTTATATCAAGCAGTGTTGTCAGTATCTCTCCTGAGTTATTAAATGATACTCCTGATGTATATATCTTATCTACTGCTTTTAAGCTTCCTGTATTTAATAAATTATTTGTATCTAATAAACCACCTATATTCATTACACTGTAGTTCTCAAGATTTCCTGATATTACAAAATCATCATTGGTATTTATTTCCCCAAGATTTCTTGTTCTGTTATTCTGTATTCCTTCTCCTGTACTTATCTTGGCTCCTGATCTGTTTTCCAGTGTTGTAGTTGTCAGCTTCTTATTTGATGTTATTTCTCCGCTGTTATCAAGTACACCTAATGTTACATTTCCTTCTGATATCATTGTTCCAGTATTTATTGTATCTTTAGCTGACAAATCTCCCGATGTCTGTATATTTCCTGTATTTGTAAGATTTTTATCCAGTGATATTCTGTCTTTTCCGTAAAGGGCTCCGCTGTTGTCTGTATTCCCTTTTATCTTTAATTCCTTATCTGATAAAAGTCTTCCCTGATTTGTTGCATCTTTTTCTACAGATATATTTCCTTTTTATTAACAAGATTTCCTGCTACATTCAGATTTTCTTTAGCATATACTGTTTCTTCTGTTTCAAGATTCCCTGATATTTCTATATTTTTATCAGAGATTATTCTTCCAGTATTTTTTGTATTCCCTGCTGTTATGTTTCCTTCACTCTGGATATCTCCGCTGTTATCAAGATCTCCTTTTATATCTGCCTTATTTTTCCCGTATACAGTTCCTGATGAAGTCAGTTTTCCATTAATTTCAAGCTCTTTTTCCGATAGTATCTTTCCTGTATTTGTTGTATTTCCTCCTGTTTTTATACTTCCGTTACTCTGTATATTTCCTGTATTATTTAATTCTTTTCCTATTGTTATATTATTTTTGGCATAAAGTAAGTCTTTGTTATCTGTTTTTCCATTTATTGATATGTTTCTCTCGGCTACTATTTGTCCGGATTTATTCACCAGACCTTTTCCAATATTAATATCATTTCCTGAATAGATATTTACTTCATTTTCAAGATCACCTGTTATTAATATATTGCCGGCCTGTGTTCCGTTTCCTTTCAAAGTTACCTTATCTGCATCTATTGTAAGGTTTCCTTCTGTATATGTAGAAGTGTTCTGGGTAAATTCTTTAGCTTTTACTTCCATGGCTTCTTTAGCCTGTGTTTTATTTGTGACAATTGTCCCGTCAGCATTAATTTTTAATACACGTTCTGAAATGACATCGCCTGCAACACCAATATTTCCATTTACTCCTACTATCTTTATCTGATTTCCATAGATTGAACCGAATGCTGATGAAGATATCAAAAGCTCATTATTACTTACCCCCTGTTTTGTATAATCTCTTGTATGAGGATTATAGTCAAAGTCTCCTGCTATCAAGTCAATATCTGCATTCTTTGCATATATCTGTCCATCTATATACATCTGTCTTGATAGTAGTGCTAAATATCTTACTCCTTCTGCATTTATTCCTTCACGACCAATCTCTATTTTTCCTCCTCTTATATTAAAAGGAAGAAGATCTCCGTTACCGTCTAAGTCTACTCTTGATGTTGTAAATATTGCTTTATCAAAATTTATGAAGCCTGTATTATTTAAATAAAAACCATTCTGTGATGAAAATATTATATCAGTTTTGTTTTCCGACATCACTTCAAGCCAGTTTTCTATCTCTACTCTGTTATTTCCGCCTACCCTGTTTAATATTAATCTTGCTGCCTGTTCTTTTGTGAGATTTGGGTTAGCTGCCATCATTCCTGCGAGATAACTTCTCCCTACTCCCTGACCAAAGTTATTAAATACTGTAGGGTCTTTTGTTCTAAACTCACTAAAATCATTAACACTAATTCCTTTATTATTAGGAGTATTAATATTGATGATGTTAGCACCATTCTGAGCTCTGTCTACATTTGTTTTCTGCGGTATATTTTTATCTACCTTTATATCTGCAAACAGCATGCTGTTTAACATTCCAAGCAGTAGCCCTACTGCTACATTTCTTTTTACAATGTTATACCTTTTTCCTCTCTTCATAATCTCCTCACCTTTTTATTAAAATTTTATTCCAAATGTCACATATACCTCATCTTCAGGCTTACTCACATAACCCGATGCCTTATCAGGTTTCGTATATGCTATATCAAAATTAAATATTTCCCCGTAATACTTTACTCCTACTGCAAATCCTCTCATATATCCATATCTGTATATATCATGTACCTCATTATTCCAGCTCTCTCCAAAGTCATAACCTATATATGGCGATATACTCCCTATCTTGGATATATTTAAGTTATATGACAGCTCATTTTTTACATAATATCCTTTATCCCCCGATATGGAATCTCCTTTATATCCTCTTATTGTATATTCATCTCCCATGCTTATCTTTTCACTTCCATAAAGTACATCCTGTGTATATTGTCCCACTCCTACCAGTCTATAGGTAAATCTTTGCTTTCCTATTGTCATCGGCTTATACCAGTTTATATTAAGCCCATATTTGTCAAATCTTCCCTTAGGATCATAGATTTCTTTTTCATGATCATCTGCTGATCTGAACCACGGCAGTCCTCTGTCATACGACACATCAAATCCCAGTATTCCTCCAAAGAAACCTCTGCTGTAATTTATTCCAAGACTTCCTATTGTCAGTCTCCTGTCCACAAGCTGGACATCTTCAAAGTAATTCTGGTTTGTCTTTAGCTTTAGTCCTCCGTTTATACTTATCTTACTCATTTTATTCCTATATACCACTTTGTCTGCATTCAGATTAAACTGGGTTGATCTCCCGCTTGTATCATACAGTCCGTTATATCCTTCACTGCTGCTTATATAGTACGAATGACTGTAGCCTGTACTGAATGTCCAGTATCTGAACGGAAATGAATAATTCAATGACCAGTCCTCATTGAACTTTTCCGGTTCCGCTTCTGTATCTGCAGGAAGAAGATCATCCTTATCCTTGATTATCGTTCCCGGCGGTATTGATGACGAGCCTGTATAATCATTTCTCAGAGGTCTTTTATTCCTCCCTCTCTGATATGAGGCATAAAAACTGTCATTTATTCCCAAAAGATTATCCTTCGTAATATCTATCTTTGCTCTGTCTCTTCCTGTTGATTCATCTCCATAGTTATTATATGAGATATTTGCATTAAATGTCCTGGTCTGCTGGTTTTCTATTTGTAGTATAGAGCCTCCTGCTTCCTGTCCAGGTGCTATTTTTATCTCTACATTATTACTTGATACCCTGTTAAACTGATCTGTAGCTTGTTCTGTATCCTGTAATCTTAATATTCTCTTCTTATTCTTTGGAACTGACATAAATACCTTCATCCTGTCAGAGAAGGTATTTTCATTAAGACTTGCTCCTTCCACTGTTCCGGGTATTGTTATCAGTCTTATTGTTCCCTCACTTAGGTTTTGTGTTTCGTCAAGCCTTACCCTTGTTGTTATATATCCCTTTTCTATATATTTATTATTAAGATCTGTCATAAGCTTATTTATATCCTTGGAGCTCAGCTTTCTGTTAATATATTTTCTTGTTACGACTTTTATTTCTACTTTACTTAGAAGATTATATTCGTCCTGTACTTCTATCTTTCTGATAAAGAACCTTACACTTGTATCAATCTCATCAGTACCGTCTATTATCTGAGGCTCTTTCCCGAAGTTCTCTCTTTCCAGTTCCTTTTGCCTTCTCTCCAGCTCCTGCTGTCTTCTTTCATTTTCTATTGCAGCATTGTTTCTTTCTATTATATCTCCCACTCCTGCTGAAAATACAATATTCCCCAATAAAAAAACTGCTATTATTTTCCTCTTCATTTTTTTCTCCTTTAAAAAAAATAACAAATAAACGAGATACTTAGTAATTGTTATTAGTGTTACCCTAATATGTTACTATTAATATTTCTTCTATTTGCTATTTTAAAATTAATTTATATTCTTTGATTTTCCTTAGTTAATTGTTATTATACAACAATATATTTATTATTGTCAATTATTTTTTACTATTTTGACAATAAGTACCTAATCTTTTTGTAATAAAAAAGGACAGTATTCTTTTAAATACTGTCTGAATCCATTAATTAATCATTATCTGATATCTTAAAAATTAAACTGATATCCAAATGATAAAGTTAGTTTCTGTATATCAAAATCATAGTCATAGCTAAAGCCTTCTTTATCCTCATAATTATATATTTTTTCTTCAGCTTTCGAATGTGTTATATCGTATGTCAAATCCACTAAAAAGTTTTTATACTCTACTCCAAATCCTAATCCATAAAATATACCATTTTTCATTTCTGACTTATATTCTTCCACTAATTTTCCGCTATAAAAATTATTTAAATTTACACTCGTATCACCTGAATTAATTGAATATCCTAAGTTAACCTTAATATATGGATTAATATCCGTAGAATTTCTAAAAACATATCTTGCAGTTACATACAGCGGTATACTAGATAAATTACCAGAATCATAACTGTAGTCTATATTTTCATTTGTAGCCCTCACATTTCCAGGCTGATCCAAGCTGCTTAGTCTATATTCTAGACCCGCACCTATTTGAAAATTAGTTAATACTTCTCTTCTGTATTCAACACCAAAATGAAATCCATTTTCTACAAATTTGTCCAAGTCATATTCAGAATAAATATCTTTATCAAAATTAGTAGTACTTGTCAAATCATAACCTCCTCTGATTTCAATTATGTTCCCCTCTGCATATGCCAGCGAACCGGCTAATATTCCAATAATCAGCAATATTTTTTTCATTATTCCTCCTAATATTAATTATTTTTTCAATAAATTATTAGTATCATAGATTTATACAATTGTCAATTGTTTTATTATTTTAAATATAATAATTTTCTTATCATATCAATTCAATACTTTAACTTAAATGACACTTTTCATAAATAAAAAAAGGGAATCTCCACAACTTTAAAAGAAAATTATTTTACAAATTCTTTCTATTTTTATATTGCTATCATCTATTTAAATTACCCTGTTATAATTTTTTATTTCATTTTCTCTCAACCTAATTTTGTGATGTTCATTTTTTAATAGATAAGGAGCTTTCACTCTTCATTCATATCTCATATCTATCAAAATTTGTTATCTTATCTATTTTACTTAATTCAAATACATTAAATTTAAATTTACTTTCCTTACTAATAAAAAAAGAACCTAATATGCATTGCTACATATTAAGTCCTCTTGGGTCTCTTACAGATTGAAAAATATTCTTAATAATATTCTTGCACTATATTTAATTTATATGTTTCCCTATTATCAATACAATCCCAGTGAATCAATTACTGAAAATAAAGTAAGTAACAAATCCTCATTTTTGTCTGTTGCAAGATCCCAATAACCATATTCTTTATCCATATAAACTTTTATTATTTTGTCCTTTATTATCCCTTTAGATTTTATATTATCTTGTAAAAGTTTCTGAACTTTCTTATCGTAAATATCAGCAGCTTCCTCAGTTTCTTCATCTAATTCTTCTTGGAATTTTATCATAAAATTTTCTGACTCTTCCTGTGATACATTCTCATATACTTTATATTCTACCTTTACAGTTAATTCACTTATGTCTTTTTTTTCTTTTACATCTATAACTTTGTATTTATGTTCTTTTAACATAGGACGTGCTTTTGCAAATATTGCTTCTGCAGCGTCTGTTATGTTCCCCGCTACTCTACTCATTTCAGTATCATTTTTTAACTTTTCATAATTACCATCTAAAATAAATTGTATACTTTTATCAAAAACTCTTTTTGATTCATACTTATCCAAATTTTCACTAAACCCAAAACTTGTTAATAGTACTAATAATACTATTAGAACTTTCTTCATATTCCCTCCATATTATTTTTTTTATATATTCTAACATATATAGAATAAATAAACATTCTTATTTTTTATATCATTTTTATAATTAGTCTATTAATTCTAATACTCCTTTTCGAATATCTTCTATTTGATAAACTCCATTTTTATCTTTAAATATTTTTATATAATTTACACAATCTCCTCTTGGATCTCCTTTTGTTGGAATATTACATTTTACTACTTCAAAAGTTTTAGAATCTATTTCTTTTATAATTTTCCCTTGATAATAAACATGATTTTTATCTTTCGCAAAATGTGCATTTAATTTCACACTTCCGTCCAAGTCTTCAAAAGTTTCTAAGTCTACATCTTTTAATTCTTGTTTTACCTTTAGATCTTGTTTCCAAAATATTTTACCATTCTCTATTTTATATTCTGATGCTGAACAACAAGAGATTCCTAATTGAAAAAATATAGGAAGACTAATTAAAATCAATAATTTATTTCTCATTTATTACCTCCCTCATTTATATGTAATTTTTCAATCTTTTCTATATATTCCTTTGCATTTTCTGGAACACTATAACAGCCATAAAATATAGTAACCTCTCCATTAAGTTTATTTTTTAATTCTTTATATTTTTTACTATTTTTCTCATAAATACCTTGTAAAACTACTATTCTTCCTGCATTAGTTTTGGAATTTTCAAACACCTTTTCTAATAATTGTTCTGAATTAGTTTGCTTAAGTAACACATTCAAATATATATTGTAAAAATCATAACCTAAGCTGTCTGCTTCTACTAATTCTTGATATGCTTCTTCCACTGTTATTTCAGAATTCAATAAATCTTCCTTATGTTTTTGCCACTCCTTCATATCAATCTTTGAAAAACCAAATTGAAATAATATAAATACTCCTGCTAAAATCATTAACTTTCTTATCACTTAAAACCTCCTAAGATAATTTTTTATATTATAACATAGTTTTTAATTCTAGACTAAACATTCAATTTTTATTATCCAAAATTCTTATACCCTTTAAAAGCTTCAAAATAATTAATATAAATCTCTTTATGCTCTATAAGCAACTTATATTTATATCCACGAGCCAAGAAATGTAACCTCGGGGAAATAAAATTACAAAATATAAAAAATTTATTATTACTACATATGTGATTATTGTAGCAGAAGACTTAATGTAGAAAAAGCAGAACCTATTGTTATAAATAATATTTTGAAATTAGATGATAAAGATACTGGATAAAGATACTCTTCTTATGTCTGATTTACTTGAAGGAATACTCCCTATAAAAGATATAGAAAATTTAAAAGATAAGCAGAATTGAAAAAGAAAATAGAAAAAGAAGCTGATAATTCAAATAAAATAATTTCTAAAGAAATAAAAAAAAATTGAATTACCTAAAATTCAACTTAATAATAAACAAATAAATTTATTTTTCAGCGACACACCTAATAAACTCAGATATAAAAGAAATAAACAATCTTTAATTCGCTTTCCTTACTTTAACTTAAGTATCCGCTAAAAAAATGGAGCGGGAGACGAGGGTCGAACTCGCGACATTCAGCTTGGAAGGCTGACGCTCTACCAACTGAGCTACTCCCGCAACTATTCTAGTATATCTTATTTTTATTGCTTTGTCAATTGTTTTTTCAGTTCTTCTTTTACTTTCCCTATTACTTTTTCAGGGTTTTCAGCTGTATTAAAACCTGCCGCCTTCTTGTGGCCGCCTCCGCCGAAACTCATTCCTATCTCATTTACGTCATAGCTGCTTTTGCTTCTCAGACTTCCTTTTACCTTTTCTTCTTTTTCATCTTTCAAAAATAGTGAAGCTTCTATTCCGACCAGATCAAGAAGTGTTTCTGACATTCCGTCTGTTTCATCTCTGCCTATTTTTAATTCCTCAGCTTTTTTATCCGATAAATAATAATAAGCAAATTTTAATTCTTTATCTATTTCAAAATTTCTGTATACCTCGCCAAGAAGTCTGGCTTTTCCCAATGTTACACCAAAAAGAACATCAGTTATTTCACTATTGTCTATACCTGTCTTAATTAATTCCGAAGATATAAGAAAAGTTTCCGGTGTTACATTACTATGCGTAAAATTTCCCGTATCATTTATTATTCCCAGATAAAGAAAGGAAGCTATTTCCTTATCCAGCTCTATATCAAAAAGATCAAGAAATCTATAGATTATCTCTGATGTGGAAGATACATTTTCTACATAGTTTATATCAGCATACTTTGTATTGCTTATATGATGATCTATATTTATCATCTTTTTTGCATTTTTTCTAAGTTCAGCTGCATTGCCAATTCTTTCAATGTTGGCAGAATCTATTGCTATAAGCAGATCAATATTTTCCATTTGAAAATTAGGATAATATTCTACAAGTGCTCTTTCCTTAAAATGTTCCATGAATTTAGGCAGCTTATCATCCAAAACCAGACGTACATTTTTCATTTTATATATTTTGTCACTGAAATTTTTCTTGTTATATCTGTCCAGTATCAGCATTAGTGCCAAAGCTGCTCCTATACAGTCTCCGTCAGAATTCACATGTATTGTCAGCACTATGTTTTGTGCTTCTTTTATTTCATCGGCAATCCTTTTCAGCTCCATTTTTTCTCTCCTTTTTTTATAAACTGTTACTCAATAAATCCTTCGCCTAATACCTGATCAGCTTCGGTTATTATTACAAAAGCCTCTTTATCTATCTCTTTTATATAAGATTTTAATTCAGAAAGCTTTCTGTTATGAACTACTGTAATGATCATTTTTTTCTCGTCATCTGTAAACATTCCGCTGGCCTTTATAAGGGTTCCGCCAAGCTCCATATCAGTTATTATGACTTTTTTTATATCCAGATATTTGTCAGAAATAATATATACCATCTTGGCATAGCTTTCACCTTCTGTTATTACATTTACCACACGTCCTGTTATAAAAAGACAGATTATGGAATATAGAGCTATCTCCACACCCATTGAAAAGGCTGCTGCCAGTACTACCATCAGATCTGCCAGTGCCAGTGAGTTCCCAATCGATATTCTGAACAGCTTGTTTATTATACTTGCTATAATTACTGTTCCACCGGTACTTCCTCCCACCTTAATAACTAAGCCTACCCCGATTCCCGAAATAATCCCGCCATAAATTACAGGAAGCATAAGATCACCGGTCTCACCGTTTTCATGCAGAAGTCCCTCTGTCCCCAGTATTTTTATAAGTATATATGTAAAAAATATTAAAAGTCCTATACTTAATATTGTCTTATATCCGTATCTTTTCCCGAACATTTTCATTGATATCAATATAAGCGGAATATTAATTACTGCTGTTGTAATAACCGGACTTATCTTAAACAGATGAAACACAATTGTCGCTACTCCTGAAACCCCTCCCGGAGATATTTTTGCGGGCAGCAAAAAATGTATCGTTGCATATGCCGTCAAAAAATTCCCCAATACCAGAAAAAATATTGTATATGTTTTTTTCAAAATTCCCTCTTTCAAAATTTTCCTCCTATTTCCAGCCTTTTCCCCTTATAATCCAAGGCTACTGCTTCTACCAGTGTGGCAGTATTTCTCCCTGTATTTATATGTATTATTTTCTTTACTATTTCTTTTTCCAAAAAACTTTCTGTAAGTGTCAGGTTTCCTATAAATTCACTTGCTTCATCCTCTACTATTTCCACTACCATATTTATAGATTTGCTCTCTTTTACCGCACCTATCCCATAAAGAGATTTCACATTAACGATTCCTACTCCTCTTAATTCCATGAAATACGGTATTTCCCCGCAATATCCCTTTAGAATTTTATCAGGTGTAAGCACTATTTCCACTCTGTCATCTGCTATAAGCCGATGCCCTCTTGTTACCAGTTCCAATCCTGTTTCACTTTTTCCGACACCGCTTTTTCCTGTAATCAATACTCCCAGCCCGTATATTTCCATTAAAACACCATGGACTGTAGTGTGCGGTGAAACCTCAAATTCAAGCAGATCCTCTGCCAGATCCAGAGTTATATTGAATTCATCTGTATTCTCATATAAATTTATATTTTTCATTTCACAATATTTCAAAATTTCATTTTTTACAGAGCTTTCTTTATTTATTAAAATACCGCTTATTTTTCTTTCAAAATATTTCTCCAGTATTTTAGTTCTCTCAGTATCTGAAAATTTTTCCAGACGAACAGATATATCCTCATCAAAAACATGAAGCCTGTCTATGCCGTTTTGCAGATCTGATGCTTCAAATACGGGATAATATAATACCGGACTGTCAATAAAAAGTTCACTTTCTTTACCTGCTATTTTCTTTAATCCGGCTTTATTTTCAAAAGTTTCTATAAGAAAAAGTTTCTTATCTGAAATTTTTTCAGCCCTCATTTTATTTCTCCCAATCAGCTTTTTAGTTTCATCGAAAAAGGTCATTGAAGAATTTTCTCCCATTGATTTCAATCTGTGGTTTAACGCCACAGCTTCCACTATTACCGAAAGACTTCTTCCAGTTTTTATGGGAACAATGGTTTTAGGTATATTTATATCCAGTATTTTTTCAAATTCCTCATCCAGCCCTAAGCGTTCAAATTTCTTTTTAGGCGACCAGTTCTCCAGTATAAGAAGCATATCTATCCTTTTACTTCTTCTTCCTACTGCAGTTCCAAAATTTTTTAAAATATCAAACTCCACTCCGCTGGTCATTTTTAATATATATTTACTGTAATCATTTATCATATTTTTTCCGAATATTTCATTACTTTGATACTTTATTACTCTTACACCGTTATTTGAAATAAAACTGTGTTTTTTCTTTATGAGCTCCAAAACCAATGAATTTCGAAGGTTTTTATCACCCTGTATCAAAACTCCCATTCCAAATATTTCCAAAAATAATGTATTTTCCAGAACAGTTTCCTGTCTCATTTTCTTCCTGATAACTTTTTTCAAACTTCTGTTTATTTCCTGAAAACCTGCTGCTGTTCTTAATATCACACAATCTGTGTTCTCCGCTTTTACGAAACTCATAATTTCACTGATATTTATTCCGTCAGATAAAATTATAAAGACCGGAGAAGTTCCAAAGTAATTTTTCAGCTTTCTTTTTCTCTCTTCAGCGTTCTCTTTTTTTAGATATTCAAGCTCTTCATTTCCCATGATATTAATACAGTTATTATTCCCAGATATTGCATCTGATACTAAGTTCCCAAGCATTTTCTGAATTTTTGGAGCAGTAATTTTCATATCTTTCAGCTCACAGTTTTTGTATACTTCTTCCAGAGCGAGATATTTTCTTATCTCCAGTGCAGAAATTTCTACCATTTTATTCTCCTAGCTTTTTATCCGGCTCAAATATTAAAGTAACATATGACTGTTCATGTCAGATTTTATTTATATCTTTCCAACCCAGATAAAATACTACTTTTGATTTATTATCTGATAACTGTAATTCTTAACCTTTTCCTTCAGTTTTTCCAAATCTTCATTTGAAGATACAGTCTTGGAAATAATAATATAGACTTCTTTTCCGCTGCTTGTTTTGCTGTTTCTTATTTTAAAGTCACCGTCTAATTTTTTAAGTGCTTCGTCTGCATCAGTTTTTTTATTATATGTTGCTACTCTGATATAGGCCTTTGTCTTAGCTTCAGTACTTTCTTCCTTTGGTTTCGGCGTTTCTTCCGGAGCAGCTTCTGTACTCTCAGGCTGATTTTCTGCCGGAACAGCTTCCGGAGTGTTTTCAGCATTATTTTTATCTGCTTCTGTTTTCTCCGCCTGAACTTCCTGTATCTGTTCACCTTCTGCAATAGGTGCTTTTTCAGAGTCCTGATAAAAATCATCTCTTCTTATTTTTAACTTCGAAACAATATCATTTGTTACTTCTTTACGCTGCTTAAAAAATCCATATGTAAGATAAAATACATATGTAAGAAATATCAAAAAGATAAAAAAACTTAAGAACCCATTGTTTCTTCTCATATTCTCTCCCGATTTTTTTATATTTGTTCCTGTGACAGCACTTCTGCAAGATGACATACCAGCTCTTTGGAATTATTCGCGGCCAGCTCCGTAAACTGTGAATACTCCATTGTGGAATCATCTGTTACAGAATCTGAAATCGATCTTATTACAAGACATTTTTTATCCAGTCTGTGGCAGACCTGTGCTACTGCAGCACTTTCCATATCCACGCACATTGCATTAAATTCGGCTGCCAGTTCCTGTTTTGCCTGTTTTAGGCTTATGAACTGATCTCCTGAAATTATAGTTCCCGAATAAATTTTATTATTTGACAGTTTGTATTCTTTTACTATCTCCATTAATCTATCGTTTGATAAAAATACTGAAGTATCCATTCTTGGAATTTCACCTTTTTTCAAACCAAATTCTCTTACATCCATATCATGCTGAAGCATTTTTTCTCCTATTACTACATCTCCGACTTTAAGCTTACTGTCCAATGCTCCGGCTACTCCTGAAAAGCATACAGCCTTTACATTAAATTTTACTATCATTATAGTTGCCAGCATAGCAGCATTCACTTTTCCTATTCCAGACTCTGCCAGTACTATTTTTCTATTTCTAAGACTTCCTATATAAAATGTAAATTTACCTATTATCTCCTCATAACTGAACTGCATCTCGTCCTTTATTATATTAACTTCTTCAGACATTGCACCGATTATACCGACCATAAAAAAATCCTCCTAAAATTTTTAATCATTCAGACTAAATTATATCATAAATGCAGAAAAAAAAATATCCTTTCCCGTTACAAAGTTTTCGTGTCCCGGAAAAGGATATATATTTTATTTCTTATCTTTTATTAATCAATTAATTTTTTTATATAACTGCTTATAGTGAAATAATCCACTGAATTACATATGAACTGTACTCCCAGAAATGCTGCTATAAGTGCTATTGAATTTTGCGGCCATGATATTATCAGAAAAACAGCAAGCAGTATTTCCACTATTCCTGTAAATATAAACAAACCCATTCCCGGATATCCTTTATTAGAATATGCTATTGTAATCCTCATTATCCCGGCTGCCAAAAACATAAAGCCTATGAAGAAAGCCAGTGATAATACACCTACTAACGGATTTTTCAAAAATTCATATCCCAGAAAAATATAAGCAATACCTAAAAGTATTTCCAGTATCAGAGACCATATATTCTGCAGATTTTTAAAGAATAAAGTCGTAAGTATCAGTATAATTCCTCCTGCTATGAATAAAATCCCCATTAGTACACTTATTGCCCAGCCTGAAACTACCGGCTTCGCAAAACACAAAACTCCTGCGACTGCAAAGAGAATCCCCAGAATAATATAATATATTCTTTGTTTTTTCAAATTTTCTTTTCCTAAATTTTTTAACTGCTCTAAATCTAAATGAATCATAGTAAACCTCCTGATTTAAAATTATAACCGTTACATTTCCCCAGCTTAGCTGAAATATATACTTTTCAGGACAAAGCTGATATTTTCTTACAATCTACCTAATTTTCAGAAATTTTTCCTCATAAGATTTATTCTCTTCTTTATTCTCTAGTACAGGCAGTCTAAACTTTCAGTTATATTCAATTAATTATTTTATGTCAAATTAATTGAATTAATTAGTAAGACACCATTCTTCTTCATTTCTTCCACGGCTTTCTGACTGTCATCAGGATTAATATTTACTCCCATGCACCCGTCTTCTATAAGCCAGACTTTATATCCCAGTTTCAAAGCATCCATAACTGTATACTTCACACAATAATCCGTCGCAAGACCCATTATATACAGTTCCTGTACTTCATTTTCTCCAAGAAAGCAGTTCAAATCCGTCTTATTTTTTCGACCGTTATCAAAAAATCCGCTGTAGCTGTCTACTTCTGTATCTCTTCCCTTATACACTATTTTACTTATATTTTTCCTGTTTAACCTGTCATGAAATTCAGCTCCCGGAGTGTTCTCCACACAGTGTACAGGCCACCATACCTGAGGAAGTCCGTTTAGCATACCTGTTTCTCCAATATTTGCAGAAGAATTTACTGCAAAACTTTTATGTCCTGCCGGATGCCAGTCCTTTGTAGCAATGATCAGATTTTTGTTTTTGACAAATGCTTTTATTGCTCTGTTTGCTGTTTCTATTACATCATCACTGTTTCTTACTTCCAAAGCACCTCCCCTGCAAAAATCTTTTTGTAAATCAATTAACAATAATGCTTTTTTCATTGCTGTCACCTCACAAAAAAATTATTTTTCATCCCAGTTACAGTTTACCATGTATTTTATTTTTATAAAAGTATTTATCATTTATTATTACAAAAATTTTTTTATAATAGTTTACTGCTCTTATTTTTTATCTCTCAATATATCAAAATAAGCAGCATCAAAATTTTTATATCTGTTTAATATTTATATATTTTTTGAATATAAACCTCTTTTTTATCTTTATATATTTTCTTATTTCGTGTATAATTATTCTTGGTGATAAAATGAATATTGATAATATATTAAATAAAATTTTCAAACTAAGGGCAGTTCCAAAAAAAAATCTGAATAATATAAAATTTGTATTGAAGAAATTAGGAAATCCCGAAAAGAATCTAAAAATAATACATATTGCCGGAACAAACGGAAAAGGCTCTGCCGCTTCCATGCTGGAATCTGTTCTCATAACGGCAGGATATAATGTAGGAAAATTTACTTCTCCGCATATTATCAAATTTAATGAAAGAATTGTCTATAATAAAAAAGAGATTCCTGATGAAGAAATAGCAGGATTTTTTGATATAATTGAAAAAATTACAGAAAAATATAATATTTATCTGAATTTTTTTGAAGTTACCACAATAATAATGTTTTGTTATTTTAATAAGCTAAAACCTGACTACACAATTATAGAATGCGGTCTTGGCGGACGTCTTGATGCTACGAATACCGGCAATTCATATTTGTCGGTCATTACTAATATAAGCTTTGATCACACAGCTGTTTTAGGCAACACGCTTAAGGAAATTGCCTTTGAAAAAGCAGGGATAGTACATGACGGACAAATTTGTATCTTTGCGGGCAACCACTCCGAACTCACAGAAGCAGTAAAAAATAAAACAGATAATTTTGTTGACATTATGACAAAATATAAAAATATTGATATTTCACTTGATAAAACTACCTTACATACAAAAATTTCTCTTAATAACAGTATTTTTGAAATTCCGTTATATGGTATTTTTCAGGGCTGGAATTTTTTACTGGTTTATGAAACCGCTAAAATACTTAAAATCGAAGATTCTATTATTGCAAAAGGTATTTCCGATGTAAAATGGCCGGGAAGATTTGAGATTTATTCAAAGGATCCGTTAATTATCCTTGATGCAGCTCATAATACCGATTCAGTGAAAGTTCTGAGAGATAATATTCTTTCTCTTTATCCTAAAAGTGAAACTGCTGTGATTATTTCCGTTTTAAAAGATAAAAATATTAATGAAATCTTTTCTCTTGCAGAAGAATTTACAGATAATATTTTTTGTACTTCATTAAGTGAAAGTCACAGAGGATTTACTTCAGAAGAATTAAAGAATGTTATAAAAAGGAATGATCCCTCTATTGAATACTATTTTGATGATGATTTGGAAAAAATTACCAGAAAAGCTCTTTCCCTGAATAAAAAAGTTCTTATAGTATGCGGTTCATTCTATTTGATTTCAAAATTTAAGGAGCTTTATAATCTATAAACCAGACTATAAAAAAATCAGGTCTGTATTGTATTCAAACAATACAGACCCTTTTATATTAATTTTATACATTTTCACTAAGAGTTGCATTTCCCATTTTACTGTCTTCTTCTACAGATTTTTCTATTTCGTTTTCTGCTTCATTTAATTTTGTAACAATATTAGATGAATTATCATCTTTTTCTATTTCTTCCACAGTTTTCCCTGTAATTATTGCTCTTACTTCCGCACCTGTTATTGTTTCTTTTTTCAGAAGAAGTTCCGCAACCTGATCTAATTTATCCCTGTTTTCTCTTAATAAATTTAAAGTATTTTCATATTCTCTTTTTACGAGATTTCTTACTTCCATATCTATTTCTCTGGCTGTTTCATCACTCATTCCGTTTCCGAACATAAATTCCCCGTCATTAAGCGGTTCAAAATTTATAGGTCCCAGCTCTTTACTCATACCTACTTTTGTTACATAAGCTTTAGCAAGATTAGTAACATGTTTTATATCTGAGTATGCTCCTGTACTTACATCGTCCAGTACAAGCTCTTCCGAAGCTCTTCCTCCCAGTGATACTCTCATACTTGCTATTATTTCCTTACTGCCTGTAACAAGCTTTTCTTCAGGAAGCGGCATCATAAATCCTCCTGCACTTCCTCTTGGAATTATAGTCACTTTATGTACAGGATCGGCATTTGGTGTCAGTTCTGTCACCAGAGCATGTCCTGCTTCATGATATGCAAGCAGTCTTTTTTCTTCCGGCTTTATTATCTTAGATTTCTGACCCAGACCCATTCCGATTTTATCTACAGCTTCATCAAGGTCACCCATGTTTATTACATCTCTTCCTTCTCTTGCAGCAAGAATTGCAGCTTCATTAAGAAGATTTTCCAGATCGGCACCTACGAATCCCGGAGTTATTTTTGCTATATCCTCTAATTTTACATCATCAGCCAGCTTTTTATTTTTCGCATGTACCTCAAGAATAGCTATTCTTCCCTGTACATCCGGCGCATCTACGCTTATTCTTCTGTCGAATCTTCCTGCTCTTAATAATGCAGGATCTAATACATCTTCTCTGTTTGTCGCAGCTACTACTATGATTTTTTCATCAGTTTCAAAACCGTCCATTTCTACAAGCAGCTGATTCAGTGTCTGTTCTCTTTCATCATTTCCGCCGTGTTTTCCTGTTCCTCTTTTACGTCCCACAGCATCAATCTCATCTATAAATATGATTGCCGGTCTGCTCTTCTTAGCTTTTTCAAATAAATCTCTTACTCTTGAAGCTCCGACCCCTACGAACATTTCTACGAATTCAGAACCTGATATGCTGAAGAATGAGGCTCCCGATTCGCCTGCTACTGCTTTGGCTAGTAACGTTTTTCCCGTTCCCGGACGTCCCAGAAGCAGAACTCCTTTTGGCACTCTTGCTCCTGCTTTGGTAAATTTTTCAGGATTTCTTAAAAATTCCACAATTTCTTTCAATTCTTCCTTAGCCTCGTCTACACCTGCTACATCATCAAATTTTACTTTAGATATATTTTCTTTTTTATTTGTTTTTGTTTTCCCAAAGTTAAATATCTGACCGGGTCCTCCCTGACCATTTGACATTTTTTTACTTAGATAAACAAATGCTCCTATTATTATGACAAACGGTAAAAAGTTAAATACCAGAGGCCAGAAATAATTTGGCCCTGTGGGCTGCTGTACTTTCAAGTTAATATTTTTTGATTCTATTACACCCATCAGATTAGTGTCTTCTCCCACTCTGTCAGTAATTTTTCTTGCTTTATAGATTACATCTTTATTGTTTTCTTTTAACTTTGTTGTTATGAAATCGTCCTTTTCTTCTACTTCCTGTATTTGTCCGTCTTTGATCTTATTGATAAATTCAGTATACTGTATCTCTTTTACGTTTTGCATTGAAGTATTCAGCTTATCGGTAAGATTCGGTGCAGTGGTCAAAACCAGAATAAGCAGGACCAGACCCAAAATAAACGGAAGTTTGCTATAAGGGGGCTTCTGATTATTGTTATTATTTTTATTATTTTGTTCCCTCCTTTGCTTTTTCAGCTCTTCGAGTCTTTTCGATATATCATCTTTTTTATCATTATTATTTTGCATTTTTCCTCCTAATAATTAATTTCATCTGTTCTTTGCTAACGGCATTTCTGCTTAGTTCTAATTTCCCTGATATTTTTATATCGCCTATTGCAGCTATTTCATTATCTAATTCAATTACAGGGATCCTCTCCCTCTCTTTTTTTTCAATTTTTTCATCAATTAATATCTTTTTTATTTTTTTATATCCCAGATTTTTCAGATATATTCTGTCTCCCTCTTTTCTGCTTCTTACTTTTATATTTGTTTTATCCCCGAGAAAAATTATCTTTCCGTTTTCCCGAGAACTCTCTTTTATATCTCTTTTTGTTACCTCAAGCAGATAATCTCCCCATTCTGTCATTATTCCTTCTTCCAGTATAAGCTCTTCCGGAAGAGGTACATATTCATTTTGAAAAATCACCTCTAGTTTATCATAATTTTTGTAAAGTATAAAGTTATTTCCTAAATTTATTTCTTTATTTCCTTTTGAATTTATCAATTCTCCTATCTGTCTGATTTTTTCCCTGTTTATCTCTATGTCATACATGGAAATCAAATCAAAAATCCTTTTATTCTGCATGGTTTTATCCATTTTCCTTAAGTCTGAAAGCCACAATACAGCTTCTTTGCTTTTTTCAATATCTTCAAAATTATTTATCTCTTCAATCAATCCGGCTATTTTTTCCCTGAACAAAGGATTAACCTCGCTGAACAAAGGAAAAATCAAATTTCTGATTTTATTTCTGGTATATTTTGTTTCAAAATTCGTAGAATCCAGTCTGTATTCTTCATCTGCACCATCCAACACCTCTAAAATATAATCTTTTCTGAATTCCAGTATAGGTCTGATAATTGCTCCCCTTTTTACAGGAATCCCCTTTAAGCCGTTTAATGCTGTTCCTCTCAGAAGCCTGAATATAAAAGTCTCGATATTATCGTCCAGATTATGGCCTGTAGCTATTTTATCAATATTATTTTCTTTCATAATATCAAAAAATATTCTGTATCGTTCTTCTCTTCCGGCCTCCTCCTCGGAAATTTTTTCTCTGACCGCAGTTTCTTTTACATCTGCCTCTCTTATATGATACCTTACCTCATATTTTTCTGCAAATTCTTTTACAAATTTTATATCTTCATCTGCATCTTCTCTGAGTTTATGATTTACATATACTAATTCCAGTTCAAGTCCAAGACTTTCCCTGAAAAAATTTATACAGTGAAAAAGAAAAACCGAATCCGGTCCTCCTGAAAAAGCGATTAATACCTTATCATTTTTTTTCAGTAATTCATATTTTCCAATAATTTTTTTTAATTTATCGGTTATTCTAAAATCCAGCATCTCTATATTCCTCTATTTTTATTCCTGTAAAATAGTATTGCAAAATCTGGTCGTATTTTTTATTTTTTTCCGCCTGAGCATAAGCTCCCCACTGAGACAGTCCTACTCCGTGTCCTGAACCGTTTCCGTTAAATGTAAATGCTCCCCCGTTATCTGAATAATCAAATACAGTGCTGAAAATATTGGTATAACCAAGTCTTTTTCTAAATTCATTTCCGGTAACTGTTACTGTTTTTCCGCTTCCTGTTAGAAACAGTTTTTTTATTCTGTTATCTTTTCTTTCCACTTCTATTACCTCAGGATAAACACCGAATATTTTTCTTAATCTGTCTTTTGTAATAGTATAAGTCCAGTATCTTCTCGGAGAATCCATTATATTTCCCGAATCATCCACTGCTTTCAGATATTCTACAGGTACACCTCCCCATACATCTTCCACATTAGCCGTAAATCCTCCGCTGTCATCGTGAAATATTGCATTGATGGGTTCACCCTTATATGTCATTACTATATTTTTAGTTTTGTCTATAAGACTGTTGATTTTTTCATCTTCTGCTGCTATTCCTTTATACACCTGTGAATTTACATTATCTACCATATCATAATTTTTGAATTTTGAATTTTTGGCATTATAATAAGAATATGTTCTAGATGTTACTATTTGAGCCTTTACAGCTTCATCAGGAAATTTTTTCCCTATTTCCGAAGGTATCACACTGTAAAGATACTGATCCATTTCTACAAGATTTACAGGAACTATTCTTCCGTTTTCGATAATCAGGTCAAAATTTCCCCGATAACCGTCGAAACTCTTCCCGCTCTTGCTTATATATAAAAAGTCAGTTCCCTCAGGCTTTAGTACTATATCACTGTAAGACTGCCCTTCATAAGTTACTGCATTTTTTCCTGCAGAAAATTTCACTTCTCTTTTTTTGCCGAGAAGTACTCCGTTGGAAAAAACTTCTATTTCATTATTTGCTCTCACATATAACTGATTTCCCGAATTGCTTAAAATGGCTATTTTCATCTCTTTTGCAGAAAGCAGGCCATAAATCATAAGGAAAACAGCTGTTAATATTATTTTTAGTTTCATATTATTTTAACTGCCCAGTCTCCTTTCTTTTTCTCAAATGCTCATCATGAGTTTTTGAATAATAAGTTCCTCCCTTATATGTAAAAAAGAATAAATCTCCGGTTATTTCCGCATTCACTACAGCATCAAAAGTTTCTTTCGAAGGATTTGACACCGGAGTAGGAGGTAAGCCTTTATGCTTATAACTGTTATATGGAGACATATCCGTAAGAAGTTCTTTTCTGTATGCCTGTCTTCCGAGCTCATACTTTAATGTCGCATCTGATTCAAGCCTCATATTTATTTCCAGCCTTTTTAAAAATATCCCAGCTACTTTTGTTTTATCTTCTTTTTTCGCTACTTCCAGTTCTACTATTGATGCCAGCTTTAATTTATTATAAAAATCATCTTTATCCGGATATTTTTCAGGAGGATAATTTTTCAAAAATTCTTTTAGAATAGCGTCTACTACTTCCTTTTCACTTGTTCCTTCATAAAAAAAGTAAGTTTCAGGGTAAAAATATCCTTCATAATTATTATTCGGATGCGGATAAGGAAAATCTGCTTTTTTTAGTGCCTGCTCCAGCTTTTCTTTTGTTCCAAGTCCCAGCTTTTCTATTCTCTCAAATACCTGTCTGTTAGAAAATCCTTCCGGTATAGTCAGTCTTATTTCATCACTTTTTCCGCTTACAATTTTACTGATGATCTCCATTCTGCTTACTTTTCCGTCAAATTTATAAGAGCCGACCCTTGCTTTTGAGCCATTGCCGGTAATTTTCAGGTATACCTTATCAGTCAGGGTATATTTTATTCCAAGATCATTATAGATTTGGTTAAAACTCTCACCCTTTCTCACCACTACATATTTATTTTTAAATTCTTTTACAGGTGTAAGCATCATCATAAAAAAAAGTAAAAATAAAAATATTAGTATACCTATAAATGTGCTAAAACATATTATAATTTTTTTCATTTTTCTCCTTTAAAATTAGTTTTTAGGTATTTCTACAGCCTCGTCGAAGTTTATTGTACCGCTTTCTCCGAATCTGCTCAATCTTTCATAAAACTCTCTTTCTTCCTCTGCCTTTCTCAATTCTTCCTCGTCAAATACAGCAGGATTATAGCTTATTTTCTTCAGTCTTGATACATTATAGCCCTGCTTTTTTACTTCCGTCATTATTTCATTTATCTTTTCACTGCTCGGCATCTCACTTCTTGTCAGAACTCTTATTATATTTTCTTTCTTAAAATAAATAACAAGATACTTCATATCATCATCAAAATATAAAATTTCATTTTTGTAGTTTATCGGACCGTTTCTTCTTACATAAAAATAAACGCTTTTCTTGTCTTCTTGTATCCAGGCCCTTTTTTCTTCTTTTATCCATACATTTCTTTTAGGATTATAGCTTTTGGTAATATAGCTGTATCCCTCGCCTTCCTGTGCGAGATCTATTGTTATGTTCTCAAGATTTTTTGTTTTTATATCATTGTCATAAAGCAAATACCATACTCCTGATGCTTTGCCCACATCAAATCTCAGTTTTGGATTTACAGCATTGTCTATTTTGTTAATAACATCAGACAGCGATGAATAAGACACTGTATTAAATATTAAAAATGAACCTAGAATTCCGATATATAATTTTTTCATTTTAATTTCACCTTTTCATTTTTTAAATATTATAGCATATTACGGCTTTTAAATAAAGATTATAGTAGAACTATAGGGTCAAATATTTTTCTGAAAAAACACTGCATTTTATCAACCAAATATTGCAGTTTCAAGTTATAAACCGTTATTTTTCTGTCTATACTGTTCAACAATCTTTACAGATATCTTTTTTTGAAGTAATAATTTATACCAATGTATTATTTCCCTTCTGAAAATATTGTATTTCTGCTGACTTTTTTATTAAAAAATTCTATTATTTTTCCTTGACTATATTCCACTTGTATAATATACTATAAGTAGAATATCATAAGGAGGTGTTATTTTGTCACTAAAGCATGGATTATTAGGTCTGTTAAACTATGGAGAAATGACAGGATATGAGCTGGACAGAACGTTTAACGGCTCTCTTGATTTTTTTTGGAAGGCACAGACAAGTCAGATTTATCGTGAACTTAATCATATGGAGAAATCCGGCTGGCTTACTTCCAAAACAGTTTTCCAGACTGAAAGACCCAATAAAAGAATATATTCACTCACTGATTCCGGCAGAACAGAGCTGCATAACTGGCTGCTGGAAAATAATTTTGACAGTGAATTCCAGACCCGCAGTACTTTTCTTATGAAGATATTCTTTTCCGATCAAAAAAATATAAAAGAAAATATAGAAATGTTCAGAGCATACAAAAAGAAGTGTCTGTCTGAATTAAAAAATCTGGAAAAAGCCAATAATAACATCAAGTTTTACAGTGAAAGAGAAGAAGAAAAAGGTAAAAGCATATATTGGAATCTTACTGTTCTTTTTGGGGAGAAACATCTGAAAACATCTCTTGAATTTGCTGATGAAGCTATAAAAATTTTGGAGGAATTATTATGAATATATTAGTATTAAACGGCAGCCCGAAAGGTGAAAGAAGCAATACCGTAAAAATAACAAATGCTTTTTTGGACGGGATAAATACAACACAGGAAAATAATATAAATTTAGTGAATATCAGCCAAAAGAAAATAGAACATTGTCTGGGCTGCTATATCTGCTGGAAAAAAACTCCCGGTATCTGTATTATTGATGATGATATGTCAGAATTGATAAAAATGTATATTAATTCTGATCTCATAATATGGAGCTTTCCGCTTTATTATTTTGGAATGCCTTCGAAAATCAAGGCATTTCTTGACCGTCTCCTACCGACGAGCCTCCCGTCTATTAATATAAAAGAAAATCAGAGCTGCGGACACCCGGGCCGTTATGATTTATCACACCAGATGCATCTTCTTATCTCCAGCTGCGGATTTTATTCGGTAAAGGGCAATTATGATGCTTTATTCAAACAATTTGAAATTATGTTCGGGAAAAAATTAAGCAAAATAATCTGTCCTGAAGGAGAACTGCTCAACGTACCTGAATTATCAGGACGCATTAACAGTTATTTATCTGATGTCAGGGCAGCAGGAAAAGAATATTTTCAGCATAAATCATTTTCAGAGGAAACGCTTCATAAATTAGATAAGCTTTTTTATCCTCCGGAAATCTTTATAAAACTGGCCAATATGAGCTGGGAGCTCGATAATACAGAGGATGGAGATGTGTCGGACACGGACCGTCTGGAACTTTTTCTAAGGCAGATGGCTGCTTTATGTGATTCAAGTATGTTTATTAAAGATATTGTTTTTGAAATGCACTTTACCGATCTGAATAAAACATATCAGCTTTTACTGGAAAAGGAAACCTGTACAGTAAAGACCGAAGATTTTCTGCCGTATACTACACGGATCGAAATTCCTTTCACTTTATGGCTTCAGTTTTCAGAGGGAAAAACAAACGGCTCAGAATATGAAAAAGACAGTTATAAAGTATTCGGAGATACAGAAATCCTGTTAAAATTAAAGAGCTTTTTTAGTAACTAAAATAGTGATATTTCCATATTTTATTTATTTTATATCTAAAATTTTTATTCTAAAATCAACAATAAACTTTAAAATTCTGTTTATAAAAAAATCCCGTAATTTTTATCACGGGATTTTTATCTGTATATATTATTATTTTTTACTATTTTTTGCCAGAATTTTACTTAATTCTTCCAAAATTGCACTTGCACTTTCTTCTGAAATTTTTTCCTGTTCTTGTTCCTCTTCCTGCACTGCTTCCGGTTCTATTTCCTCTGTTTCGTTATTTTCCGCAGCTGCTTCGGCTTCCTCTTTTTCTTCCAGCTTTTCCATATATTCAGGTTCTTTTTTTATTATATTTTCGATATCTACTTTTACTTCCTCCGGAACTTCTTCTTTTACTAAAAATTCAGATTCAGGCTCTTTTTCTTTTTTTACCGGTTCTCTGTATGCCGCATTTTCCAAACCACTCATTTCTGCCAGCTTTATATCCTTTATTCCTGCATCCAGAAGCTCTATCCCATACTTTCTTTCCTCTTTTTTTACTTTTTCCAGAACATATTTTCCTATCTCTATTCTATTTTCCAAAAGGTCTTCCAGATAGTTTACACCCACATATCCTCTTAAGATCATCTGAACAAGTATATATATCTGGTTCTCTACATTATTTATTTCTTTATAGTTGGTAATAGGATCTACTACTCTGTATTGTGCTATAAAGTTAAACTTCAGCAGCACTCTGTCCTTGGTAAGGATTTCCTCACCCTGCATGTCCAGCTGTTTTATTCTCAGATCTACAGGATATACCTCTATTTTCTGATGACCATTCCAAAAATAATACACTCCTGATTTTAACGTTTTTCTGTACTGATTATCTATAATCAGCAGACCGGCCTCATAGTCTTTTACTTCATACTTGGTATATACGCCTTCGAGCTTATCCAGAATATCCAGATACTTTTCATCTATTTCTATTCCGTTATTCAGATCTATTATCTCAAAATAATTATCTTTCAGTTTATTCCAGAAAAGATAGCTTCCTGCAAGACACTTTCCTTTAAAAAGATCATCCTGATACCAGAGCAAAAGCTCTTTTTCCCTTACTTTTTTTATATCAAAATCATGAATCATTTCAGGTTCTGTATCAAAGATTTTTTCCATTGTTTCGTCATAAACCATGACCTCTCTCAGGTCTATTTTCTGAAAAGTATTTTTGAAATATTTCTTTGAAGCTGCGTATGTTCCGCTTTTCAATACTTTTTCATATACTCCGCTTTTAAAATAAAGAGCTATATGATAATCCTCTATTTCTATTATATCAAACATCTCGCCCAGTTTTGTCTTGGAAAAGACATTTTTTACTTTTTCATCCATTTCAAATGCTGTTTTCAAATCCAGCTTTGCATATGAATTTCTTCCCACGACATTCCAGAATGCATATTTACCTTCGTAAAAACCGCCTTGGAATATTCCGTCCTTATAATATATTAATATTTCATCTTCCTGAACATCCAAAACCTGCAGTTCCTCAGCCAGTCTCTCATACTGAAGAAGAAAATCCAGATTTCTCTCAGTTTCAAACAAACCTTCACAAACATATTTTTCATATTTTTTATTTGATAAACGGGAAATTTTATAAGTTCCGCTTTTCAGGTATTCCACCAGTCTCTCATTCTTAAATACCAGAACTCTTTCTCCCTCGCCTATTACATATTTCATTCAGTCATACCTCCTTACCTTACATCTTCCTATCTATCTAAACTTCTGAATTTACTTTTACAGTCATATAACACCCCAATAATAGCATTTTTTAAGTAAAAAGTAAATTAAATTAATGTATTTATTCAAAAAATTGTTGACTTTTTCTATTTCATTCATTATTTTAACTCTATATTTAAATTTAAAATGTTATTATTTAACATAAATTGATAATATTTATGATATACTATATAAAAATAGCTTTAAAAGGAGTTTGAAAATGAAAAAATTTTTTGTATCCTTATTTTTGTTTTTATTTTTATTTTCATGTGGGAAAAAAGAGAAAACAATTGAAATAGACAACGAAAATAATTTATCTGATAATATAACCGAGGAAGCACCGGTAGAACAGAAAAAAATAATCACCATTACTGCTGTTGGAGATATTATGCTGGGAAGCAATTATCCTTCCGATTCGTCACTTCCGCCCGGAAATGAAAATATATTAAAAGATGTAGAAACTTATCTTAAAGATTCTGATATTACATTCGGAAACCTTGAAGGAACTCTTTTTGACAGTGGCGGAAATCCGAAAAGCTGCTCTGACCCTTCTGTATGTTATGTTTTCAGAACCCCCTCTTCTTTCGGTCAATACCTGTCAGATGCAGGATTTGATGTAATGAGCATTGCCAATAACCATAACGGGGATTTTGGTCCTGTAGGAAGAGCAGAAACAAAGGAAAATCTTGATAAACTTGGAATTAAATATGCCGGACTTCTTGGAACTGATGAATTCATTATCTTTGAAAAAGAGGGAATTAAATACGGCTTTGCTGCTTTTGCACCTAATAACGGTACTGTAAGCATAAACGACATTCCATATGCCGAAAAAATTGTAAAACAACTAAAGGAAAACTCTGATATAGTTATTATCTCTTTTCACGGCGGTGCTGAAGGCGATCAATTTCAGCATGTTCCCAAAAGAAATGAAATATTTTTCGGTGAGAACAGAGGAGATGTACATGATTTTGCCCGTAAAATGGTTGATGCGGGTGCCGATATTGTTTTCGGTCATGGTCCGCATGTTATAAGAGCTGTAGAATTATATAATGATAAATTCATATCTTACAGTTCAGGAAATTTTGCTACTTATGGAAATTTTAGTCTTACAGGTGTGAAAGGAATTTCTCCTATTTTCAAAATAAAGCTGGATGAAAACGGAAATTTTGTAGAAGGACAGATTATCTCTACATATCAGGTAAAAGGAAGCGGTCCGAAAATTGATCCTAAAAACAGAGCTCTTCAAAAAATAATTGAGCTTACGGAAAGTGATTTTCCTGATACTCCTCTTTCATTTACAAGCAAAGGAATTATTACCAGAAAGAAATAATTTTCTGACATAAAAAAATGAGCAGTAAAGCTCATTTTTATTTTACTCTGTGAAATTCTCAAATTAATCTTTTCTGTTTCTCAAATCTTCTGTTTTATACACTCCGTTTTTATCTTTAAACTCTGTAATATATGAAGTCTGACACCCTATTCCCCACACAGGGTCATTCGGTACAGGTATAAACCAGTCTGTAGGTTCAAAAGTATTTCTGTCTATATTTTTCAAAGCTTTCCCCATATAATAAACATAATTTTTGTCTATGCCGAATACATTATCCAGCTCTTTAAAAGTTTCTGTATCTGCTTCTTCCGCTATTTTTCTCTCCCCCAGACCAATATAAACTATTTTCCCCTTATCAGTACTGTAATGCGGAAAAAAACAGCTTAATGAAAATCCTAATTGAAAAAACATAAATAATCCTGCTAAAATTAATAACTTCTTTTTCATATTATACTTCCTTTCTGTATAAATTTATTTTTTTATTATAAAACTACTTATATCACAGATTTTTTTCAAATCTCTTAACAGTTCTTCCGATCAGATTAGCTACAATATTTTTTTATTTGTATTTATAAATTCTGCGACTGATTTTCCTAAAACAAATATTACTGTTCCTCATCTTCATAAGCCATTTTTATATCTATAAACTCAATTATAAGACAGCAGATACTGTCATTTTCATCATATCCGAAATAAACAGGATATGTCCCGTCTCCAAAACCGCTTTGAAATATAGGCATATACAGATTTGTCCCGGGTACGCACCAATTTATCCAATCTCCGCCGTCACGCTGATATTTTGGATTTTCTTCATAATTCTTTTTAAAAATATCTGCAAAATAATCATCATAAATATTTCCTTCCGGATTTTCCTTATGCCAGTTCATAAAAAATTCATCAAAAGCAAGAAGAGTTTCTTTATCAAGAATAGTCCCCAAGCCTGCATCCACATTAAAACCGAAATATTCTCCCTCTTCCAGATCCTTTATATCTTCATGTCCCAATAAAGCTTCTCCGAATCTGACAGCTTTATTATCATTGAATTTTACTCTGACAGCTGCGTATCTGGCACAATCCTCTTCTGACACAACAACAGCCCCTACTGCTTCAAACTCCCCTGTAGGAACCTTTTCAAAATAAGGCTCTTCGTCTTTATTAAGATAAACAAGCGGATCTCTTACCAGAATTTCTCCGCTTGGTACAGACACCTTTCCGAAAGAAAGCCAGTCCAGCTTCTGTCCTGCTATTTCATCAAGTTCAAAGTATTCATTGAGATCATTCGGACCTGAAAGAATATCTCTTTTTTCTTTCCATATTTTCATCCATTCATTAGTTGGTTTCATAATTTTCTCCTTTTCTGATTATTCTTCTCCCGGTTCCCATTCTTCTATTTTTTGAAATTCTCCGTTTTCATTTCTGATATATGCTGTATTTATTTCTGAGTCTAAAAAAGGAATAATTTCCATATCATAATTAGCTATTGTATTCAAATGATAAATACCCGAATTATCAGGATTATCCATATATTCGTCACTCTCATCCCCGGCAGTAAAACGCCATCCGCTGTCTCCGTCAAAATCTGCTTCTTCCCTGTACATATATCCGACTTTTTCCCCGTCAACCGTTATTCTGTCAGTGGCAAAGCACCCAGCAGCACCTTCATACTGAAGAATATCCCTTATTTCTTCTTTTCTCAGATAAAAATCTTTTTTAGGCTTCCATTCTTTCATATTTTCTCTGTTTATATCCACAATATGACTAAAATCATCACCGAATAAATCCAAAAGTACCTCGGCATTATTGGCTCTTTTAAATTCCATTTCTTCTTCATAAACCGGAAACATCTGATAAAAATTCACTGTTTCTCCGTTTGGCAGAGCCATACTCCCTGCTCTTTCATCATCTGAATAAGGATTCAAAAGTAAAATTCCCGATAAATCAGTATTTTCAACAAAAGGCTCTCCGTTAGGAATAGTATGTCCCCATCCAAGCCATGTATTTTCCTCTAAAGGAAATCTGGCAAGTATTTTCAGCCATCTTAACGGCCAATACCACTCCTCGGCATTATTGTTTATTTCCCAGTCAGACGGAAGTGTTACCATTAATTCTGCTCTTTCCAGCCTGTATTCTTTCAGTCCGTCAGGAATATTCATTTTATATGCCCCCATACCCATAGTTACAAGCGTATAAAAATCCCTTCCTTTATCAGGCGGTATTATTGCTATATCCACATGAATATCAGGAGAAATCATTTCATGAAATACATTATGAAACTTCCCGAAATATTCTTCGATATGATTTTCCAAAGCTTCTATTTCACTTTCCTCATAAAAAAAACTTTCTTTCTTATTTTCCATAAAAAACCTCTTTATTCTTTTTATTTCTACTATTATAACACAATTATTTTATAAAACAAATTTCATGTCTTCCAGATTATTAAACATATATTTTCTATGATTATAAAAAAAACATATCAAAATTTTATTATAATTCTGATATGGTTTCTTATACATTAAAACATTATTTTAAATCCGCCGGTTATTGTCTGAAGTCTGTCGTCAGAAAGCACTCCGCTTTCATAACCTGCATAAAATGAAAGCTTGTCTTTATATATATACTGCAGATCAACTCCGAGATCCAGATCATTTCTTTCTGCTGTTCTGTTTTCTATCCCTATCATTCCGACAAAATCTGTCATTGTTATCTGTTTACTGTCATAAGGATCTCCCATTTCATATGTATACAATATTCTAGGCTGTATCATAAATTTATGATTATTATTTTGAAATGCCGTAAAATCTGCCCTTACTCCTGCTGCTGCTTTTGCTGAAAAACCGTTATATGAGTCTGCATTTACTCCTGTCCCTCCTTCTTCACTGTATGCCGACTGCTCTATATAATCAAGTATTATTCCTATTGTTGGTTTTAAGTCAATATAGTTATTTATTTTCTGTTTATATTCCAGACTGCTGCTTCCGCCCGCGGACCATGAACGGAAATTTCCTGTTAAGGTTGTATTGCTGTTATCATATGTTAGTTTTCTTTCTGTATCATTATCACTTGTGTTATAGCTTATTACAGATGTCCACTTGAAATTCGGAGTTAATTTCTGCTCGACTGCTCCTGATAATATCCATGTATCTGTAATTTGCTGTGATTTTCCATTATCCTTATAGTTATACTCAGCATTTACATATCCAAAAAAAGCTCCTACTGCTGTTTTAGATGTTATTTTCTCCATTCTTCCAAGAAGAATTCCTGAAGTTCCGCTGTCATAACCCTTTACATTATTATAATTATTCGTATTTGAATTGCTCCCGAATACATTAACATATGTCCCGCTTATATTTTCATCTCTTTTATTCAGCATTGTATTCAAACTGTTATTTATCATTTTATTTTGCGTATACTGCTGATAAACCTGATTTCCTGTAAGCGGAGCAGCTGTTAATTCATCAAAGGCTGTTTCCAGCTGCTCTGCATTCGAAGCCTGCTTTAATGCATTATATACTTTATTTCTTGTTCTATTGCTTTCTGAGCCTTGATAATTATCTTCCAGAACCTTACCCAGATCTCCCAGATAAACATCTTGAAAATTCTTTCTTGTAAGAACAATTTTATACCCTTTATCAGTTTTTTCTGTATTTGCTGTAAAAAGCTCAGCATCAGAAATTATTTTTCCGTCTCCTGTTATCTTCTCTACATTAAGATTATTAATTTCATAAATACTTTTTGAAGAATTAAGCATCGCCTGCGAATTTATGTACATATCTGTTTCCAAAACTAAATTATCTGCCTGTATCTTACCGGTTTGACTGTCCATTATAAATTTACTTTCACCATTTATATTAATTGTTTTCCCAACTATAGAACCGCTATTTACAAGTGTTGATTTTGAATCAAGAGAATAAAATTTCCCCAATGTGCTTGTATTCTTTTCACCTTTTGAATCAAAATCGGTATTTTCATATACAACTGTATCTGTTGTAATTCCGTCAGTTAATGTAATTACAGAGTTTGGAGTTAGCGTTATAGTACTGTTTGCTGCTCTTATACCTATATTATTTTTTCCTTCAAGAATTATTGTGCCGTTATTTATAAAACTTGAGTTTAGCACATTCACTCCTGTTTTATTGTTTCCTGTTAGATGAATTATTCCGTTATTCACTCCTGTTGAAGTGCTGTTTATATCCATTCCGTAATTACCTTTATTTTTTATTGTTCCATAATTATATGCTGCTCCGCCGTTCGCTGCAGCCATCCCTGAATTTCCGCTGTTTTGTATAATTCCATCTGTTTCATTTACTATAACTGAATTTTTATTATTTGCATACATTCCAAAAGATAAAGTATTTTGTATTATTCCTTTATTATAAGCTGTCCCTCCAGTCACGGCACGTATGCCGTAGTATCCGTCATTTGCTATAACCCCGGTAGCTTCATTTATGACTGTACTTCCTGAACCTGTCACGTACATGCCATCCTGATCATTTTTTATCTCACCGTAATTAGTCGCTTTTCCACCCGATTCCGCATACATTCCATAAAGAGAAGTATTAGCTATGACACCTGTAGCTTCATTAACAGCATGTGATCCGGTCTGTGAAGATGTCATACCATACATTCCTACAGTTTCTATCCTTCCTTTATTTATCGCTAAAGCCCCTGATGCTGCCTGCATACCGCCTATATCATACACATATGGTTTTTCCGCTGATCCGTTTTTTATTACTCCGCTGATTTCATTTATTGCTGTAGTACCAATACCTTTCGCATACATTCCACGACAATTGGCATTCATTATTAATCCTTGATTTATTATCATTCCAGAATCATCTGCATACATACCAAAATATCCGTATCCATATGCTGCCCCGTTACTTATTACTCCGGTACTCTCATTTATTCCTGCGGATCCTGCTCCTGTTACATATATTCCATAATAAGAAGTATTCTTTACAATTCCCATATTTCTTCCGGTTCCGCCTTCACCAGCATATATCCCAGCAAGTCCGGTATTTTTATCATTTATATCACCATTCTCTATTATTCCGCTTTTAGTGTTTATTGCTTCCGAATTTTTTCCATATACCAAAATTCCATAATTTTTACCGTTTTTTATTATTCCGTTATTTTCAAAATATGAACCCTCAGATACCTCAACTCCTATATCACCTGAATTTTCTATTACAGAATTATTAATCATTTTGGAAATTCCTGATAATTTTACCCCGGCATTGCTCCCTTTTATTGTTCCGTTATTTTCAAAATATGCCTCATTTTCTACTAATACTGTATAATCAGAATCGGAGTCAAGAATTTTATTATTATATACAAATGTATTTTTGTCAGTCATCCATAATGCTTCCTGCCCTAATGAATTAATATCGTCTGACACATTATATTTTAGTATTTCCCCGCTCATATTCTTTTCAGCTTTTACTACATTATTTTGTTTCACTACTGGAAAGGGATCTGAAATTGGCTCCGGAGCTGGTTCCGGCGGGATAACATCAGATTCATCATCTGAATCAGTATTAGAATCCGGTTCTGAGTCATCATTTTTCTTTTGATAGCTGTCCGCCTTACTTGAAAAGTTTTTAAAATAAGTACCCAGCAGAAGAAATTCATCATTTATCTCCTCTGATTTTGCCGTAACACCGCTTGTCAAAAGCATTGCTGTTAATATTAATAATGTTTTTTTATTCCTTTGAAACATTTTTTCCTTACACCATCCCGTTCACTTTTATTTTTTTATTGTAATATTGTATCAATATCATTTTAAGTTGTCAATCAATTTAATGAAAATAAATTTATTTTATAATTTCAGATAAACGAATACAATTTTATAATAATTATAATCAAAAAATTTGCTATAAAATTAAAACTGCCGATTCATAACCGACAGTTTCTGTTGTCTGTTCTATTTCAAAATCTCTCCTATTATTTCCTGAACCTTTTTATCTGCCTCTTCCTTGGCTGCAGTCAAAACATCCTTTTTGCTTTCCTGCTGTATGTTTTTTAATGAGTCTATCAAATCCTGAGAAGCTTTTTTCTTGGTAACTTTTACATTAACATAGCTTCCTACACTTATCAGTGTATTTTTTCCTTTATTATTTACAGCTATTCTCACAGAATTCATACCTTTTTCAGGTATAGGCTTTGTACTGACTATTACTCCTTCATATTCTTTGTTATCCACACTGCTGGTAAGTTTCACAATACTTCCACTTCCTGCCTTACCGAGCTCCTTATCAGGAATCATAACATCAGTATGAAGATAGCTTGAATTTACTGTTTTAAATAATTCCTGTCCCGAAACTACATCCTGTCCCTGAGTCACATATAATTCAGTAGTTACACCTGAATTCACGGCAAATATTTTTGTACTTTCATAATTGATGTAAGCTTCTTTGTACTTTTCTATTGCAGCCAGTACTTCAGCAGAAGCCAGTACTTTTTCCTTTTCTACGGGAACTGATTTTTTACCTGTAACTTTGGTGTTTACTACCTTAGTTTCGGTTACTACAGCAGGAGGTGCATTTTTCTCTCTTTCTCTCGCTCTGTTTATTTCAGCAAGACTCTGTTCATATTCTACTTTGCTTATCAAGCCTGCATTATAGGCCTCTCTGTCACTTTTAAATTTTTCTTCAGCTGCAAGTATTTCTTTGGAATATGTTTTTTTTCCTGAAGCCGGCACTACTGTCTTCTTCGTAGTAACAGGCACTGCTTTCACTTCTTCTGTTGTTACTTCTGTATATGCATTCCTTGCCAATGCTCCGCGCAATTCTTTTTCCGCTTTATCAAGCTCGGTTTTATATTCAGGATTCTCCAGAGTAATCAAAAGCTCTCCCTGTTTTACCGGAGTTCCTTTTCCCAGATTCATTTCTGTTATTCTTCCGTTAATCTGTGAAGTAACAGTTTTTTCATCTCCGAGTATGGTTCCTTTTATTTCCTTTGTCTCTGCCTTGGTAAATTTAGGCATATTAATAGATATCTTATCTCTGAAATAATAAATTCCGCCCCCAGCTGCTCCGATAATAAGAAAAAACAGTGCTGCAAAAAGTAATTTTCTAATATCACCTTTATATTCCTGATGATTTCTCCGCTGATAGTCATCTATATCTTTTTTTCCCATAGTGAGGGGACTGTTTAAATTCTTCGGAACATTTATATTCAAATCTGCTTTTTCAGCTTCAGGTTCTATATATTTTTGTTCTGTTTGCCGACTAATTTCGCCGAAGTATTTTGTCCTGTCTTCAGCTATTATTTCTACCCTGTTTATACTGCTTTTTTTATTTTTTGCCGGTTCCATTCTGACCTCCTAAATTATAGATAAAATCTACTTCACTGATAAATGATTTAAAACCGAGCTGTATGTTGCTTAATTCCTGTGTCAGATAATTGTACTGAATATTATAATAATCATATTTTGATACCATTCCTGCATCCAGCTTATTTTTTTTATCTGCTAAAATACCTTTCTGCTCTTCAAAAGCTTTATCATCATTTACCAGAGCCGAATAGTCTGTCTTAGCATTGCCAAGAGCGGTATTTACCTCATTATATGAATTTAATATTGCACTATTGTACTGTGTTATTGTCTTTAGCAGACCGGCAGCCGGTTTTTGATCAAAAAAGTTATTTTCTTCATATCTCTGAAAATAAAGACTGTCAGTTATTTTTTCTCTTTTGGCTGTCTGCTCATATGAAGTTATATCCTCACTATCACCTGTAATCCAGAAATTATCATATCCCGGTGCAGTATATGAATACAGGCTGTCTCTTTCCGCTTTTATTATCATAAGATAAAAGCCTGCATCAATTCTGTCTTTTATACTGTCTGACGGTACTCTGTCAGGTCTTCTTATCTTTTTGTATATTCCAGTATCTGGATTATTTTTTATACCTGCTGTGATATTTTTTACATCCTGTTTATTGCCGCCCAAAAGAATCTCCATGCTTCTTTCCGTTGTTTTTTTATTTGAAGCATTTTCCAAAAGCTGATTTTCAAGCTTTATTTTTAAATTCTGGACATTTATAAGACTTTCACCGTCACCGCGTTTCAGACTGAGCTTTATTTCCTCGAGCTTTTCCAGCTCTGCAAGAATGTCCAGTCTTTCTTTGATATTTTTTTCTTCATTTTCAAGGTATATATAATATCCGTATAATTTTGCCGCAAGCATAGAAACACTGCTTGATGCCCATTTTGCTTCAAGCTCGAGTACTTCCAGCTCAGAATTTTTATTTGAAGTCATGGCATCCAGCCTGTTTATTAGATCTGCAGGATAAATCAGCCTGATTTTCAGACTGTCAGGCCCGTAAAAATTTCCGGAAACCAGTCTTACTTCATTAGTTTTTCTGTTTATTCTCTCAGTTTTATCCGTACTTTCTTCTGATTTTGTCCTGCTGCTGCTGTTTTGTATATCAGACATTTTCTTCTGCATTGTTTTTGCATTTGTACTTGCAGTAAATGCATTGCCTATAAAATTATTAAGCGCCTCGTCATTATACCCCAGCCACCACTTGTTTGTATATCCGTATAATAGTTTATAATTAATCTTCGCATCTTTTTTAGCCTGGTCTATTATATTTTTATAGTCCTGGCTCAAATTATTTGTTTTATTGGAAAACGATACTATACCAGTAAAGATCAATAAAACCAGAATCTTGTTTTTCAATATTTACCCTCCTAGAATTCTGTCTGAATTATATTTAAAATAACTAATATCTGTTATTTATAAAAGCCTTATTTAGTATTACTCCGGTATTCAGTCCTGAAAATATTAATATATTTAAATTTACATTTCATATAAAAATAAATTTTAGATATATTAACCACCTTCACTGCTTATTATACTAAAAGTAATGTGTTGGTGTCAATTATATGAATACCGAATTATAAAAAAAGAAAAATGCTCCTGCAATTATGTTATTTTACCTGTCTGCAGGAGCAATCAAAAATCTATTTACGGGAAAATATTTTCCCCAGTTCTTCCAGTATGTTGCCATTTCCGCTTATTTCTATATTCCCTATTTTTTCCACTATCTTTTCTATATATTCCATTTCTTTCAGTCTGTATAAAGTTTTATTTTCCTCCATTACCTTTGCAGTATTAAGAAGACTTCTTGTAGATGCTGTTTCTTCCCTTCTTTTTATGGTATTTGCCAATGCACTTTTTTCTGCTATAAGAACTGTATTCAGAATTTCCTTTATATCTCCCGGAAGAATTATATCCTTTATTCCTGCTTCCAAAAATTCTACGCCGTATTTTTCTTCTTCTTTTTTTATTCTTTCCAGAACAAATTCTGCTATCTCGTTTTTACTTTCCAAAAGCTGCTCCAGATTCTGCATTCCTACATATTCCCTTAATACTATCTGCAAAAGTATATAAATCTGATTTTCCAGATTATTTATCTTTTTATAATTTTTCAAAGGGTCTGTAACTCTATATTGGGTAACAAAATTCAGTCTTAATGTTATCTTGTCTTTTGTAAGAATTTCCTGCCCCTGTAAATCTGTTTGTTTCAAACGCAAATCTACATTTATCAGTTCTTTTTTGTCAGTACCATTCCAAAAATAATAAATTCCCGGTGTCAGAGTCTTTTCATACTGGCTGTTCTTTATCAAAAGCCCTGCTTCATAATCCTTTATATCAAATTTAGAATATGTACCTGTTAATTTTTCCAGTATGTTATGATATTTCTTGTCAATCTCGCCGTCCATATTCATATCTATAATATCAAATTCATTTTTTTCCAGTTTATTCCAGAACAGATATTCCCCTGTGAGGTATTTCCCTTTATAAATACCGTTTTGTGACCATATCAAAAGCTCTTTTTCCTTTACCTTTTTTATATCAAAACTATCTATAAGTTCTGGATTTTTATCAAACATCTTTTTCATTGTATTATTATATACAATAGGTGTTCTCAGATCAAATTTTGTAAAGCTGTTTCTGTAATATTTTTTTGATACCGCATACTCCCCTTCAAAAAATACATCATCAAATACACCGTTTTTGTAATAAAGTACCATATTATAGTCCTCTACTTCTACAGTATCGAAAGATGAATTCAAAGTCCACTGAGAAAATACATTTTTTAATTTGGTATCTATTTTAAACAGCTGTGTTAAGTCCAGTTTTCTAAAACTGTTCTCGCCGAGTACTTTCCAGAATGCATATTTTCCCTGATAGTATGCCCCGGAAAATTTATTATCCCTGTAATATAAAAGAAGCTCGTGTTCATCTACTTCTATTACATCCAGTTCTTCTTTCAGCTTTTCATTTTTTAATAAAATATCAAGTTTTTTTTCTGATTTCAGCTGTCCCTCACATTCATGCACATCAAAAATTTTATTAAAAAAACCAAAATTATTATAAGTTCCTTCTTTTAGATAATCTACAAGTTTTCCCTCTTTAAAAACCAAGGCTCTCTGTCCTTCATTTATTACATACTTCATAATTCCTCCTTTTTTTCAGGCATTGTCGGGAAAATTCCCACTCTGCCGCATAAATGGAATCCGGCTTAAGTCTTACTTGTCTTTATATGTAAAAAAACAGTATTATTATAAAAGATTTATATCAGGTACCTATAAATAATATTATAAAATACGGATAATTTAGATAAAAAGATCTGTAACACGGTATCTGCCGGCTTGCAAAATTTTTGCAGCAGCATAAATGCAGTGCATTTATACGGGATTTTTCCCTGAATACCTATTTTCTTTCTTTTTTACATATCCAATGTGACAGATTGGCTGTTTTTCGCACTTTTGATCCCGAGTCAAACGCGTATTTGAAGTTGGATGCTCTTGCCGACGAGCTATCGGAATGCCCCGCATTCCGTATTGGATTTGAACCAAACCTTCCAATTCTATGGTGGAATAAATTAGATTCGAACTAATAATGCCAGAACTTTTCTTATTACTTTAGATACTTTAGAATAGTATTCCAAGCACGGGATCATAAAAAAATATGATCCTCGCATAATAATACTTTGTTCGTTTACTGGTGTTTTCCCATTAAACTATTATCCCATATTCCTAAAGGATATCATTTTATTATTGGATTGTAAATAATTTTTAAAATAAATCAAATAATTTTATTTGCTTTTTTTATATTTTCAGAAAGTTTTCAGTTTTTTAATATCTAATTTATGGTATAATTAGTTATAATAAAAAAACTTTTGGAGGTTTGTTTTGAAAAAAGCCGTGATTCTTCTTATGTTTATTTCATTTTTTGTATATTCAAAAGAAAATTTCGTAAAAATTGGTTTAGGTGGTTTTTTTAGAAAAGATATATATAATTTTGAGGATAAATATCAGTTTTACCCTGTTCCTGCAGTGGCCCTGCAATATGAAAGTTTTTATTTTATAGCTCCTTTGGAAGCAGGATATCATTTTTATCAGAATGAAGATTTAAGACTTACTGTTTATGGAAGATATAATTTATTTACAGGTTATGATTCTGATGATTTCAAAGATCCTCTCAAGAATATGGATGACAGAAAAGACGATCTTCATGTAGGTTTAAGAGGAAGATTTTTTCTGGGTCCTACGAAACTTACATTTACCGGCTTTATCTCGGCAGATGTTCTGAGCGAGAGCAACGGAACCCTTGCAGGTCTTGAAGTAGCACAGCCTGTTCCGCTTGGAAAGAAAACTCTCATGGCTCCTTTTATAAATATGCAGTATCTCAGCCAAAATTACACTGACTATTATTTCGGAATAACAGACAGTGAATCAGCAAAACTAATAAATACAGACCCTTATACACCCGGCAGCTCTTATAAAATAGCTACAGGTATAAAAGGATACTCTAATATCACAGATAATATAGAATTGGTATTTTCAGGAGAATATAATCAATATTCCAGTGAAGTATCAGACAGTCTGCTTACCAGAGGCAGCAGCAACTTTTCCCTTCTGTTCGGTCTGAACTATAAATTTGGTTTTTAATTAATCATAAGTAAAACATAAAAATAAAAATTTTATAAATAAAATGAGGGTTTCCTTATGGAAAATACCCTCATTTTTTATTTTTAAAATTTTTCAATTATTTTATCTAGCTAAAGACGTGATAAACTCTCTCTTCCTTTATTTCAGTTTCTCCTCCGTGTCCCGGATAAACCACTATATCACCGTCCAGCTTTAATATTTTACTTATAGATTCTCTTAATGCCGAAAGGCTTCCTGTGGGGAAATCTGTTCTCCCGTATGTCATTTTGAAAATAGTATCTCCGGAAAATAAGAATTTCTCCTCTCTGTTCAGATAACATACACCGCCTTGAGAATGCCCCGGAGTGGCAATAACTTCAAGCCCGCATACCTTATCTCCTTCATTGACACCTATTACTTCTACATTTTTGGAAAGCTTAAAATCAAGATCATACCATAAAGATAACGATAATGTAGAATCATATAAGAATTCTATATCTTTTTCCCCTATATAAACAGGTACTTTTTTATAATCAATTATATCAGGAATCCCTATTATATGATCGTAATGCCCGTGTGTAAGCAGTATTCCGGTCAGATTAAGGTCATTTTCTTTCATATATGAAATTATTTTCTTCATTTTCAGGCTTCCCGGATCTATCATACAGCAGTTTTTATCTTCGTCGATAACTAAATAAGTATTTCCCTGTGTATCCATATTTACAAAAAGTTTAATTTCCACTATCATCACTCTCTTTCTTGCCGATATATATATCCATTTGAGGAAATGGAATTTCTATATTATGTTCATCAAATTTTATTTTTATTCCTTCATTTAAGTCATATTTTACAGTACCATAGTCTTCATTCTTTACATATACATATACAACAAAATTTAATGCAGAATCACCCATTTCACCCAGTCTCGCAACAGGCTCAGGACTTTTCAGAATCTTGGGATGACCGGCTATAATTTCATCCAGAATTTTTTTTACCTGACGTATATCGCTTTTATATCCTACTCCATATGTCAGATCAAGTCTTCTTACTTTATTTTTTGATAAATTTCTTATTACATTATTTGTAATTATCCCGTTAGGAATAATTACCAATTCATTCTGAAAATTTTTCATTCTTGTATAAAATAATTCTATCGCTACTATTTCACCGATATATTTTCCGTATTCCACCACATGTCCCACTTTAAAAGGCTTAAATACAAGAATCATCAGTCCGCCGCAAAAATTCCCGAGCGTTTCCTTAAAGGCGAATCCCAGAACAATACCGAGAGCTCCCAGCAATGTTGTTATTGATGAAAGATCTATACCTAATATATCTATAATTATATAAAATAAAATCACATAATATATAAGCGAGTAAACCGATTTTATAAAACTTGATATACTTCTCTCCATATGGGTTCTTTCCAAAAATCTGTTAACTGCTTTATCAATATAGCTTTTCCCGTATCTTCCCACATAATATACAGTCAGTGCTATTATTATATTCAAACCGTGTTTTTCAAATATTGCCAAAAGATTATCCAGTGTGAGTTGCTTAATATCAAATTTCATACTCTGCTCTCCTTTTTATTCTAAACATTAAATCTGAAATACATCACATCTCCGTCATTTACTATGTATTCCTTACCTTCCAGTCTCATTGTTCCTTTTTCCTTTGACCCCTGCCAACCGTTATTCTCTATAAATTTATCATATGCCACTACTTCTGCCCTGATAAATCCTCTTTGTATATCTGTATGGATCTCCCCGGCGGAATTTTGTGCATTAGTTCCCTGTCTTACCGTCCATGCTCTTACTTCTTTCTCGCCTGCGGTAAAATATGTAATTAATCCCAAAAGCTTAAACCCTGCTCTGATAAGTCTGTTCAGACTTGGTTCTGTTATCCCCAGCTCATCTATAAATTCCTGTCTTTCTTCCTCATCCTCTATTTCTATAAGCTCTGCCTCCACTTTTGCGGAAAAAACGACTACTTCGCTGTCATACTGTTTTGCAAATTCTCTTACTATTTCCACATATTCATTTGTTCCTTTTGCCAGATCTTCTTCAGATACGTTGGCAGCAAACATCATAGGCTTTTTTGTAAGCAGCTGGTATGTCTTCAGAAGTTCTTCTTCGATTTCGCTGAATTCAAAATTTTTCAACAGTCTGAATTCTTCCAGTTCTTTTTTGCATTTTTCCAAAACAGTCAGCAGTGTTTTGGCTTCGTTATTACCGCCTCTTGCCAGCTTTGTATTTTTCTGCATGGCTCTTTCCACTGTATCCAAATCTGCAAAAATAAGCTCTGCATTAATAGTTTCTATATCTCTTATAGGATCTACCGACCCTTCCACATGCACAATATTAGGATCATCAAAACATCTTACTACCTGACATATTGCAGCTGTATTTCTTATGTTTGTCAAAAACTGGTTTCCCAGTCCTTCCCCTTTTGAAGCTCCTTTTACAAGCCCTGCTATATCTATAAACTCTACTGTTGCCCCTAGAGTTCTCTGAGGATTTATTATCTTTGCCAGCTCTTCCAGTCTGCTGTCAGGCACGCTTACCATACCTATATTGGGTTCTATTGTTGCAAAGGGATAATTTGCCGCTTCAGCATTCTGTGTTTTCGTAATTGCATTAAATAAAGTAGACTTTCCTACATTTGGAAGTCCTACTATTCCTATTCCTATCATTTTCTTTATTCTCCTTCTGGTATTTAGTTTTCTATAGATACTGGCGGGACCTGTATCTTAATTTAATTGATTTTATTATCGCTTTTTACTTCAAGAATCTAATATATTATTTAGTTTCTCTAATATCTTTACTAACTGCCATTTTTCTTTGTCAGTAGCCTTAAATAAATACATAAGATCATAGACAGGCAGTATTCTTATTCCTCCCGCATAAGGAAATTCTTTCCCCACAATATCTCTCATATCGTTAAAATCCTCTTTTATAAACTGTCTTGTTACCAATTCTCCTACTGTTACTATAATTTTTGGATTTACAAGTGCTATCTGCGTAAGCAGGTATTCCTCACATGCTTTTATTATCCTCTTTTCGGCAAGCTCTCCCTTGGCAGTACATTTAAAAAGATTCGTCATATATACCTTATCGGTATCAAATTTTGAAAACTCCAAAAACTTTAGAAAATACTCTCCTTTTTTATCTATAAGGAGTATTCCTCTGTTATCTTCCTGTTCGCTTATCTGATCCAGTACAAACATTACCTTGCTTGTTTTGTCCCCTTTTCCCAGTATGGGATTGCTTCTCACTTTTTCAAGAGGACATTTATGGCATATATTTATCTCCATTTCCAGTTCATCCCAAATATTCATTATAATACCTCATATATCAGCGTTGCTTTCTCTGTAACTACTTCCAGCTCCACATTGATTTTTTCCCTGTCCAAAAGTTCTTTTACTGTGTTATAAGCCAGCTCCGGAGTATTATTATCCCCGCTTATATGAAGCAGGTATACTTTTTTCAGTCTGCTTGTTGCCACTTCCATGATTAATTTAGCGGCCTCCCCGTTTGATAAATGACCGTTTTTACTCTTTACCCTGTTTTTCAGATTCCAGTGATACGGTCCGTTCATCAGCATATTCAGGTCATAATTACTCTCAAGCACTATAACATCACTATTTTTAAAATTTTCCTTTACTACTTTGTCAGCAAATCCTATATCACTGGCATAAGTAAGTTTTTTACTGTTGTATTCAAACGAAAAACCCAGACATCTTTCCGCATCATGCATTACATCAAAGCTCTTTACGAAGCATTCCCCGAATATCAGATCCTGCTCTATAAAATTAAGGTTTTTATCTTCTATTTTCCCTATCTTTTCTTTGATCGAATAATAACTCTGTCTGGAAATATATATCGGCAGATCGTGTTTTCTGCTGAGTACTCCCAGTCCCTGAATATGATCGCTGTGTTCGTGTGTTATTAGTATACCGTTTATATCGCTTATATTTTTATTTATTGACTCCAGCTTTTCTATTGTTTTTTTCCCGCTGAAACCCGCATCAATCAAAAATCTCTTGTTTCCCATCTCTATAAAACTGGAATTGCCGCTGCTGCTGCTTCCTAATACTGAAAATTTCATTCTATTCCTCACAAAAAAAATAATTTATATTCATTATATCATAATTTTGATTATCAATCCATTTTGAATTTTATTTAGATAATTAAATATTTTATATTGCTTTTTTTTAGTTTGTATTTTAAAAAATAAAAATAAATTCTTGATATTAAAATCGGGACCGGCTCTTTTGCTTTTATAATTAATAAACTTAAGATTCTGGGATTAACGGTTGTTAACTGCTGTAAACACTGCTTATATAGAGGCCCTGTCTATTTAATTAAACATACCTCTATAAAATTTCATTGATTTTTCTGCTCTTACAGCTGATTTTATAAGGAGTTTCTAATACATTATTTGTAAAATGATGTTATAATGTCTTAAGTTAAATTGTTCAAAAATAAAATTACCAGAAAGGAAGAAATGATGTTTGAGTATAATAAACTAGATGAAATGCTGAAAAACGCGAGTTTAAACTACAATACTCGTCCTGTTGAAAAATTTGAAAACTATTCTCCTTCTGAAATGTCAAATATTCTTAACCATAGTTTTGAAGATGACAGTATAATTAATTTTAGGAATGATTTTTCCAGACTCTCATTTAAGGATATACCATTTTTTAATTCTATAAAGTATTTTCTTAGTATAATAAACCGAGAAGGAGAAATAAAATTAACAGCTGCGGGAAATTTTCCCCCGAAATACATAAAAGAGCTTTACAGTAAAAGCTTTATTGATGATGCATCACTGGAAAATAAAAGTGTAAAAGCATTAAACGAAATGGACATTCCCTACATACATCTTACCAAAGTAATATGTTATGTAGCCAAGCTTGTCAAAACACACAAAGGAGCCATTTCACTCACGAGGCTCGGAAAAAATATGCTTAATCAGGATTTTGACCTGCTGAAATTAATTTACACAAGCTTTTATCAAAGCTACAATCTTGCATATATGGATGATTATCCCGATTTTGATTTTTCACAGGTCTTCCCTTTTTTTGTACTTCTCATAGGAAAATACGGTGATATTCCCAGAAGTCTTGATTTTTATTACAGTAAGATGATAAATGCTTTTCCTGCTTTAAATGTACCGCTGGATTTGGAAGAATTCGCAGATATCGATATGGATGCGGACATAGACTTCAATGAAATTTGTAAAAGTGCTTTTGAATTTCGTATTATTGAGAACTTTCTTGTTCTTTTCAATGTTGTAGATTATAATCAAAATTCAAAAATAATAAAAAAATCAAATATTTTCAACGAATTATTTTTAATTCTTCCAAATAATACTTTATTGAAAATTAACTCTGAAAAAATCATGTAATTATATAATATCAGAACAGCCGTATAAAAGGCTGTTCTGTTTTTTTATTTCCCTATACTCCGAAACACTGTTTAATGGATGGTTTTGAATATATTTTTTCCAAAAAAATACACCTTAACTTCTTTATCAAAAAAGTCTACAGGTGTATTTTTATATGTGTTTTATTCTGTTATAGTTGCTTCTTTCATTACATCATCAGGTATTTTTATCCCAAGAAGCTCCATATTCTTTTTATTTACTGAAATCTTAGGCTTCTGAACTACTTCTATTGTAATATCTTTAGGAGTCTTCTCGCCCTTTAGTATAGCTGCAGCCATCTCCCCAGCTCTATAGCCTATATCATAATCTGTAGTTCCCTGTGATATTAATGCTCCTCTGTCTGTATACACAGCATTAGCGCCAAAGATAGGTATTTTAAGGGCATTCATTTTTTCCAGTAAAGCCGGAAAGCTGCTTGAAAGAGTATTATCCTGTATTGCAAAGAATACATCTATATCTCTGCTTAGTTTTTCAAGTGCAGACATAAATTCCGGTGCTGAAGTAACTCCCTCAGCAAGTATTTCTATTCCTAATCTTTTTCCTGCCTGTTCTGCTATCTCTACCTGAAATACAGAATTCTGTTCAGAAGTATTATATATAATCCCTACTTTTTTCACATTAGGAAACACTTTTTTCAGCAGCTCAAGATTTTTTTCTATTTCGGGTACACCGCTTGTTCCTGTTACATTTGCCTTATCTGTAAGCCCTGCTCCTTCCGGATCAGATACAGATGCAAATACTACGGGAATTGTGTCTGTAGATGATGCTGCTGCCTGTGCCGACGGTGTTGCTATTGCGAAAATAAGATCTTTTTTGTCTTCTGCAAACTGCTTTGCTATAAGCTGCTGTGTAGGTATCTCTCCATTAGCTACTTTATCATCTATTTCCGTTTCGAGTCCTGCATCCTTCAGTGCATCTATGAATCCCATTTTGGAATCATTTAATGCCGGGTGATCCACTATTTGTGTCACGCCTATTTTATACACTTTCTTTTGTTCTGTCTGTGTTTCTGTTTTCGGCTCTTCTGTTTTTTGTTCCTCTTTACTTCCGCAGGCCGTAAATAGTAGCAGCCCCGCAAACATCATTATTATACTTAAAATATTTTTTTTCATAATTATCAGCTCCTGTTATTTTCTATAGATATTAAATCCTGTTCCCTGCTGATTAGCCATTATTGTCACATCTGTTATCTGCACCCTTTTAGGCTGGTTCGCCACATAAAGGACTACATCGGCTATATCCTCAGGCTGTAATGCCTCTATCCCTTTATAAACTCCTTCTGCCCTTTCACTGTCACCGTGAAATCTTACTTCGCTAAAATCTGTCTGTACTATTCCCGGCTGTATTGTTGTTATTTTTATGTCTTTATCTATTATGTCTATTCTTATTCCGTCACTCAGTGTTTTCACTGCTGCTTTGCTTGCACAGTATACCGCTGCTTTTTCATATGCATAAATACCTGCTGTGGAACCCATATTTATAATATGTCCCGAATTTTCCCCGGCCATCTGTTCTATAACTTTTCTTGTTACATAAATGAGACCCTTCAGATTGGTATTTATCATTTTCTCTATGTCTTCAATGCTGCTGTCCTGAAACTTGTCCAGTCCGCTTGCGAGTCCGGCATTATTCACAAGAATGTCTATTTTTATATCTTTATCTTCCAGATCCTTTACTACGCTGCTAACATCTTCGTAGTTTGTAACATCCAGCTCATATATGTGTACATGGCTGCGCCACTTGTTCTTTATATCCTGTGCAATCTCATTGAGATTTTCTTTTCTTCTTGCACATAGTATCAGATTATCCCCGTATTCAGCGAATTTATAAGCTGTAGCCTTCCCTATACCGGAACTTGCACCTGTTATAAACACATTTCTTGCTTTCATGTCAGCCTCCTTTAATTTATTATCCTAAAAACTTTCCGTTTTTTATAAAATGCTCTATCTTTTTTATGACTTCATCAGAATACATAATCATCGTGTGTCCTTTTTCCAGCTCTATAAATGATTTTTGTCCTTTGACCTTGGTAGAATCAACAGCTACTATTCCGTCGTTTTTCTTTCCCTTAAAATACTTATCCAGAAAAAAATAATAGTTTCTTCCGCCGGCTATTATACCGCATTCAAAGTTTATCTCCCCGAGTCTGTTTACAAAGCTGTTTCTGCTCCTCATTATCTGTGCACATGCAGGACCGTGTATCTTATAAAATTTATTTGCCAGCTCGCTTCCTTTATTCGGCGGGGCTAACATTACCACACGTCCGGGATTTTTTATTTCATGGGTCTTAAACAGGTATCTTACCAGTATTCCTCCCATTGAATGTGTTACAAAATTTATTTTCTGCCCCTTATCATTAAGCTCGTTTACTATCTCCGTCAGATATTTTTCTACAAGTATTTCAATGGGATATTTTAATGAATTATATCCAATATTATATACATCATATTCTTCTTTAAAATGTTTTTCTATTTTGTTCATTGAAGTTTTTCTTCTTCCTAATCCGTGAAGCAAGACTATAGCTTCTTTCATTCCGATTACCTCCCTACAGTGTCCGAAAGAATAAAAAAAGCCCCTACAGGCTTATGATATATCTATAAAATAATTTTATACATAAAATAAAAAAAAGTAAAACAAATAAACCTAATATGAAAAATATTCAATTTTTTAAGGTAAAATTTGCCAACTCCAACTTTTCATTTTATTTCCTCCAATATCTTTATATTATCTAGTATAACATTTTTTGAGATAAACTCAAATATATTTTCACTATATGATCTATATATTAAATATATTCATAATTCATTTTTTCCTGATTTTTATTAATATTAATAAGCATCAAGTATATAATATGATCAGAAAATTGTGAAATATTTATATTAATCCGCTAAAAAAGCCGTTATTATTGTTCACGGCGGCTTTTATTATAAATAAATTATATCATCTGGTCCTGAATTTTTCAGCAGAGCAGCTATTCCTTCTATAAAACCAATTATTCCCGGTATGTAAGTCCAGCAAAATAATATGCACAGTACACCCTGTACAGGTTTTCCCGCATAAAATTTATGTATTCCCAGCCATCCCAAAAAAATAGCAAGCAAAGCGTACACTACTTTATGTACCGGTTTTTTCCCGTAATTTCTTTCTGTTCTTTCTATTCTTTCTCTTGCCATATCTCTGTCTCTTTTTTCTTCAAATACACTAAAGTCATCATCATATCTTCCCATGTATATTTTCTCCTTCTATAAAAAATTTATTTTAACAATCCCTTACTTTATCACAATCAAGCACAATAATTTTTTTTATTTTTTTCTCCTGATGTTTTTATATAATTCTATCATATTTATTTCTTAATTTAAAATTTTTTCTGTATAAAAAAATCGTCTACTGCATTTATTGTATCCCAAAGCAGGAACTAAATCCTGAAATTTTGTTACTATATGTTTTCATAACTATTATATCATATTTTTTTAAAAGTAAATCCTTCAAATTTTTCTTAAAACATATTTATATCAATTTTTTTAATTTAGATATTTTTTCCTCAAATGTTATTTTTCCTAAATTATCTGCTAACAATATTTTATCATCTCTAATTAAAAATTTATTCTTCAAAAAATATGAATTTGAAATCCAGCTTGGTTTATCTGTCAATATATCCCTTCTGTATATTATTGTTGTTTTATCTGATACAATAAATTCCGCATAAAATTTATCCATTGTCACTTCACATATAATCTCACAGGTTAGAGCTGTTCCCTTTATTCTTTTTCTTCTCCATGTCCATTTGTTTTCATATCCGTTTCTTCTAAATTCTTCCAGTGATTTCAAAAGAAAATCAAGTGGAAGCTTATGCTTGGAAATACATATGTTAATACCGTATGACAGCATTTGAATAAATAATTCATTCAGAGAATCTAAGGGTCTTGTACTGTATTCATTCAGATCAAACGGAACATCGACTGACAGCACATTACAAGAATTGACAAAACCTTCGTTAAAAGGTTTTTCCTTACCAATAAAACAAATTCTGTTAAAATTATCTGATATAATTTTTTTAGTTTTTATTTCCCTTATTAAATATAAGCATATGCTCCAGCTTTGCATTTTGAAGCTCGTTACCACGGTGCTGTCATAATCAACAGGCTCCGGATATACAAAAATATCTTTAAAAATCATAACTTTTTACCATCCTGTGTAAACTCCCATATAATTTTACTTAATTATATATATTTTTTTTATCTTTTTCAAGACTAAATTCCCTGTTCTGACAGGAAAGAATATCTGAAAATTAAACTTATAAAAAAATGAGCCTTATAAAAGCTCATTTTACATCTATGCTCTTTCAGAGTATACACTAACTCTTTTTTTATTTTTTCCGAATTTCTCGAATTTCACATATCCGTCAGTCAGAGCGAATAATGTGTAGTCTCTTCCAAGACCCATGTTTGTCCCTGCGTGAAATTTAGTACCTCTTTGTCTTACTATTATATTTCCGGCTTTTACTAGTTCACCATCAGTTCTCTTTACACCTAAATATTTAGGATTACTGTCTCTACCGTTTTTAGTAGATCCTTGACCTTTCTTAGATGCGAATAACTGTAAATTTAATTTTAATAACATTAGGACTCCTCCTTCTCTATTAATTTTACTTTATCGGAATACTCTTTGGATATTCCTTCCAGCATTTTATACATAGATTCTAACAATATATTCAGTTCAGCTTCGTTTCCCTTTAAATCAATATTTGCAAAATTACAGTCTATCAATCCTTCACTATATTTATAGTCCGGTTCTAATTTTAATAATTCCAATATACCATTTAAAGTCTGTGTAGCAGATGTCGTCACTGCTGAACAAACTATATCCTCACCGTACTCCCCGTAATTTGCGTGGCCCTTTACGATAAATCTTATAATTTTCCCGTTTTTCCGGTAAATGTTTATTTTAATCATGATTAAACAGTAATAGATTTTATTTCAATTCTAGTAAACTGCTGTCTATGACCTTTTTTTCTGTAGTAAGTTTTTTTGTTATACTTGAAGTTGATCTTTTTATCACCTTTACCGTGTGCCTTTACTGTAGCGACTACTTTAGCTGTATTAACTAAAGGCTTTCCTACTTCTACTTTATCACCATCGATAATCATTAATACATCCGTTAATTCTACATCAGAATCAACATCCGCTGCTAATTTCTCAACTTCTAAAACTGTACCTTCCTGAACTTTGTATTGTTTTCCACCTGTCTTAATAACTGCGTACATGTTTTCACCTCCATAATTTCAAATCGCTTAAGATAAGGCATTAGCTGACCTTCTTAAGGCGTATACCAGAATATAGTATCATAAATCCGGCATACTTGTCAATTATTTTATCAAACTAAGGCAATTTGCGTAACAGATTTTGATAATTATTTTTTTATTTTGTCTGATAATATTAAATATTATTTTTTTTCCCAACTGATGTTACTTTGACCTTTTTTATCGTAATCAAGGCATTTTCAAAAAAGTCCCTAAAAGCTTCCGATTCTTCTTTTTGCAAAACCGGCAGCAGATTTTGATTTTTTAATATAAATTCCGGAACCTCAAATTCAAATTCCTTGTTATGTGTAGAAAGCTTATATTTATTATCTTTAGTTATTTTTGCATAAATTACGTCATCCTGCTCCACTTCGCTGATTTCTTCCACTTTTTTAATTTCACTGTCCATTTTCAAAAATACTATATCCTTCGTTCTGTCATTATAAGCTGTTAAATAAGTTCTATACTCCTTTTTAAACAGACTTTTTTTCTTTTGCACAGCATAAACAATCTTATATCTTTCAAAATTTTCCAGATTACTGCTTATTATTTTTTTTATCTTTGCCGTACTTTCGTTACTTTCACGTCTGCTCGGCTTATCCTTCACCATTTTCCTCCAGTTACCTTTCCATACTTCACTATACTTTTTCCTAAAACAGATTATAGTCTGAAATTATTCCGTCTACTCCCATATTTTTATAATATTCTGCTTCTGCTTTTGTATTTACAGTCCATATATTCACGAAATAACCGTGTTTATGACACTCGCTTATTATTTCTTTATCCATAAAATAATAAAGCGAGTTATAACCGTCTGCTTCTGCAGCTTTTATCACGGATACGGGATCTGCCGGTCTTGAAGCGACCAGCACAGCTGTTTTCAGCATTTTATCCCTCTTTTTTATCTCTTTCAGAATTACATGGTCAAAGCTCGAAATAAGAACCTTTTCTTTGAATGAATATCTTTCAAGCAGGTATATAAGTTCTTCAATAATTCCGTTTTTTTGAAATAATTCTTTTATTTCAATATTTAGTTCCATATTTTTATCTTTTATATTTTTTATCACTTCTTTTAATAAAGGAATTTCATCTGTAATTGTCAGCAATTCCTCATATGTGAGTTCTGATATTTTTTTATTACTGTTAAAAAGTCTCTTTAGATCATAATCATGAAACACTATAATTTTCCCGTCTTTCGTCATCTGGATATCTATCTCAGCCATATCAAATCCCAGATTAACGGCTTCTAATATACTTTCCAGAGTATTTTCCGGCTTAATACCTCTTACTCCTCTGTGCCCTATCTTTTTCATAATATCACTCCCGAGATTTACTTTATATCTTATTTTCACAGTACATATCATCTCATGTTGTCCGGTATTGTTTCTTTAATTTAGTATATTTTTAGCAATCTGCTAAACAGAAAGCTCCATTCTTCTGATTTTTCTCATTTCCCAGCTGATCATAGTTACTGAAAGTATAAATGCCAGAAAGTCAGACATAGGCGCTGCTATCCAGATACCTTCAGATCCCATAAATCTTGGAAGAATTAATAAAAACGGTATCAGCAGTATTATCTGTCTTGACATGGACAGTACCATAGAGATCGCTGCTTTTCCTATTGACTGAAAAAAGCTCGATGATATTACCTGAAATCCTACAACTGCAAATCCCAGACAGTATATTCTTATTGCATGTGTACCGATTTCTATAGCCTTCATATCATTTTTGCTTATAAAAAGCCCTAAAAGAACTTCCGGCATTGTTTGAATTACTATAAAAGAAGATACACAAAGCACTGTAGAGACTATCATTGCCAGCTTCAAGGTCTTTTTTACCCTGTCATACTGCCTTGCGCCGTAATTAAAACCTATTATCGGCTGTGCTCCCTGATTTACACCGAATACAGGCATTAATAAGATTATTGTAACTCTGCTTATTACTGCCATTACTCCTATTACAAGATCCGACTCTCCGGAACTGTATGCATAAACTATTTGTTTGCTCAAAATAAACTGAATCAGACTTCCCGCCATCTGCAGCATAAACGGTGCGAATCCTATCGATACTATTGACCATACAATATAAGATGAAAGCTTAAAGTTTTTCAATTTCATTTTCAGCAGACTGCTTTTCCCGAAAAAATACGCCGTAACCCAGATACAGCTCACAGCCTGTGCTATTATAGTTGCCCATGCAGCACCTGCTACACCCATTTTAAACGGAACTATAAATATATAATCAAGTATTATATTTGTAATACCGCCTATAATCATAGTAAACATTGCTATTTTCGGACTTCCGCAGCTTCTTATTACATTATTGAGTCCCAGACCTACTATCTGAAATATTGATCCTATTAACATTATATTGGTAAATTTATTAGCATAAGCCGCTACTTCCGGATTCAGCTCCAGATAGCCCAATATGCCCGTAATCATGACTTTCCCCAAAATGCCCACCAAAGCATATCCTATGATCATCAAAACTACTGCATTTCCAAGATATTTTTCTGCCCTGTTTTTTTTCTTTTGCCCCAAAGATATGGAAATTCTTGCTGCTGCTCCTATACCTACCAACATTCCCACTGCCATAATGGTATTTGTAATAGGAAAAGTTACGCCTACTCCTGCCAGTGCATTGGTTCCGACGAACTGTCCCACGAATATAGTGTCGACCGCTCCGTATAGTGCATTTACGAGCATCCCCACCACTGCAGGTATGGAAAATTTAAATAATAATTTTCCTATACTGTCTTTTTCTAATGATATGCTGTTTTCCATTTTTTCCTCCTTACATTATTGTTTCTTTCAAAAAATAATAGAAGTCCTGTGATACAGACTTCTATATTTTATAATATTAAACTCAAAATTTATTACAAAATATTCCCGTTATTAAAATATTATACATTATTCTATTCATACAAATCAACTTTTTTTTATGTCTCTGCCGCAAACTGAAACCAGATGCCTGATACAAAATATTAGTTAACGGAATAACATGCTCTGCAGTATCTCGCTGCTGATTTAATAATATACTCTTGATACCTCAAGCTCTATAATCCGAAGCATTTCCCATGCATCGGCATCTCCCTCCTGGGCTGCAATTGTATAATATCTTTTTGCTAGATCATATTTTTCCAGAATATAGTACAGATTAGCAAGGTTATATACCGAACCTTTTACATTTTTTACAACTGCCATTTTATAACATTCTTCCGCAAGATCATATTTTTCCTGATCCATATATATCATCGCCAGGTTATTCAGTGCATTTTTACTGCCTTCATCAATGGCTTTTTTATAGTATTCTTCTGCAAGATCATATTTCCCCACATCATTATACAGTAATCCCAGATAAAAATATGCATTTTTATTTCCATCTTCATTTAGTGCTTTTAACAGATATTTTTCCGATTCATCATATTTTTTTTCATTCAGGCTTATTATCCCGGATTTCAGATTTTCCGTATCAGCCAAAAGACAAAATGAGAAAATCATAAATGTTATTACAATAAAAAATTTCCTTTTCATAAAAAACTCCTTGAACTTTTTCTGTTTGTTTTCATATTCTATCATAAATAAAAAAAAGATCATACATATTTGTTTATTCTTATTATTAAAAATATATATAAGATTCCATATCAAAAATAAGTTTCATTTCAGCTTACAGTGCTTTGACCGGCTTCATTATTCTTGCGCCTTTTTCCGGTAAAGCGCCGAAATTAAACTCCGGTATTAAATCACAAGCAAACTTATATCCGAACATCTCCGGTTTATATTCTTCTATTGCTTTATTCACTATTTCTATGGCTCTTATGAATCCTTCTTTATCTTCATAAGGCATCCCCTGAAAATAAAGCATTTCACAGGCTGGAAGCTCTATAATTTCATATTTTTCCGGAAGTTTCCCCGAATAATCCGCAGGCACCTCTATTCCTGCTGCTATTGCAGAAGTTCCAGTTTTTACCAGTTTATCCGGAAGTGTGAGAATAGCAGCACTGTCAAGTTTATCCGGAATATTATTTAATATTTCTTCCCAGTCACAGCCCATTTCTTCACAGTAAGAAAAATAATCAGATGCTTTGACCGATCTTAGCAGCATCAGCCTGCGGGCAGGGCGCTCAATAAGCGTAACAGTAACAATATCGACTGTCTTTTTTCTTTCCATTCTCCATCAATCCTTTCGTTAATTAAAATATAAACACAAGTTTTGATAACAAGACCAGACATTTCCGCTCCGCAGAAAAATCCTTAGTTTATTATACCTGCCGCAAAAAATAAAATCAAGCTAAGTATCAGTTTCCGAATAAAAGATCCTGTTTATAAAAAAAAGAAGCAGGATTTAATTGTTCCCGCTTCTTCTATAGTTTAAAATATTGCTTTTAATGTTATTCCTGCTCTGTATTCATCCTGATTATGCTCCCCTAATTTATATTCACCAGTTACAAATACACCGTATCTGTCTTCTATTTCCACTCCGATACTTGCTTTTGTCCTTAACTGTCCTTTATCATCGGCAGGCTTAGCCAGTTTATGATAATCAGTCTCTACATTTACAAGTTTCGCATATTCTCTTTCATTCAGATCTGCCAGTTCATATTCATAAGCGACATCAAGTGCTCCTTTTAATTTCCATGAATCTTTCGACCCCAAAGGTACGGCTGTTTTTAGCTCAAAACCAGCTTTCGGTTTTATGCTCCATGCATCATTCCCGTCCACCTGAAGTGCTTCAAGACCTGATTCACTGAATGACGGTCTGTTAATATACATAAGCTTTACTCCGCCGTATGGTGTAATGCTTGAATTTTTGCCAATTGAAAATTCTTTACCCAGATTATTGTCGCTTGTCACGCTATATACCTGATAGTCACCTGTCATATTCGAGTTTTCTGAATTTGTCCAGTTTAGATTTCTATCTATATTATAAAAGCTTGCTCTTCCTGTAATATCATTTTTCAGTATCCAGTTATTAAAATTATAGTTATTGTGGAATCCCAGCTGCAGTGTATCTGCTTTTTCTTTACTGTTATTTCCGTCCTTCAGATCAAAATCAGTATGTGCATATCCCAAAGAGTATCCGAATTTATGTCTGTAAGTTCTTTCCACTTCTCTCAAAGCCTGTATTCCCACAGTAGTATAATCATAATCCACTACTCCGTCAGTTTCTTCTTTTGATCTTCCTTTTCCTGTTATAACATTTAATTTTACATTTTCTTTTGTATTATTTTTAGAATCCTGCATTAAATTTAGTGAATTTTCAAATATTTCGCCTATCGTTTCCTCTCTTTGATTCATATTCGCATATATGTCTCCCGCAAGATTAGACATTGTTTTTCTGAAATCCGGCTCTGTTTCTATTGTATCAATCTTGTCAAATATTAGTCCCGTATTACCGTTTGACCCTACATATTTTGTATCAAGAGCACGTCCAAAGTCTTCATACCATAATCCGCTTGTAAAATTATCATACGGAATTTTCTGCATCCATATATCTACTTTCCCGCTTGAGTTTAGAACAGGTGTTGCAGACCAAGTCAGAGATTTGCTTCTTACCTTTACCAGCCCTGAATTCGGTCCTCCGTCATCTGTCATCGGATTAAATACATCTTTCAGTTTATACACTTCAGCATGTGTGCCGGATGCAAATCCGCTTAAGATCCCTATAGGTTCCGATGTATCAAATGAAGGTGCATAGAATTTTACCGCATCGGATACAAAGTCTGCTCCCATATCCTCTGATAATGTCGGTGTGCTTATTGTTTCAGGATTTACTTTTATTGATATATCTATACCGTTTAATTCAAAATTCTCGGATACATTTATTATTCCGCCGTTTACTATACTTGGAATCGGATAATCTGTAGCACTTCCGTAGGAAACTGTCTCAGAACCTTCGGCACCTATACCGAGATTAATAATTCCCCCTGTATTATTGACAAGGTCTCCCCCGCCTTTTATGAGTATTCCCTGACTTTTTCCGGCGTTTATATTTATTACACCGTTATTTTCAAGAACCGAACCTATATTCAGGTAAACTCCCTGTGAAGATTCCCCGTTCATAGTTATTACTCCGTGATTTGTTACAGTCGAAAGTTTATTTGCGTATATTCCTATTGAATTTTGTCCGTTTAATGTTATATCACCAAAGTTTTCAAGCGTGCCTTTTTCTATAAAGAGTCCTATTGCCCCTTCTGCATCAGATGTGATATTTCCGTGGTTTTCTACACGTCCGCCCGAGCCGTAGACACCGATTCCGTAATATCCTACTTTTACATTTCCGCTGTTATATACATTTGAATTCTCTCCAAATATACCCACAGTATACTTATTCTTTTTCGTATCCATAAAATCATTTATTACTGAATTCCCGAGTATTATTTCACCGGTATTTCTTACAGTTCCGTTTTGTGAATAAATACCTATATTGGCTGTTCCGGTAATACCGTTAATACTTCCGTTATTTTCTATATTTCCGCCATTTACCGTATAAAATCCTGTTATATCAGAACCATCCATTGTAATTCCGGCATTATTTTTAATATTTCCGGCTGAATCCCCGTAAACAAATACTGAATTATTTTTCAATGTTATTTCAGAATTATTTTCCAGCCCCGATCCGGATTTCAATGCATATCCGTAGCTGTTTTCCCCTGCTGTCAGCTTTCCGTTGCTTATTATACTTGTTCCGTTTAATGCGTAAATACCTGCTGCTTTATCATTTCCGACATTTATTTCTGAACCTGCATTTAATACGATATTGGCTCTGTCACCATAAATACCTGTTCCGCTGCTGCCTGTCATTATCAGACCGCTTTGGTTTACAGTTCCGCCGTCGGCATAAATTCCCACAGAATTATTTCCGGTTAATATATTTCCGGAATTCAGTATAGTATTTCCTGAAGCAGTACTGTAAATTCCTATTCCGGGATTATTTATATCTGATGAATTCCCTATTTTTATCGTTCCGTTATTTGTAATAGTTTTTACACCATTTCCTTTTACATAAATCCCTCTTGATTTATCGCCGTTTAGTTCTACAAGACCGTTATTTACAAGCTGAGCTGTCGCTGAACCGTCCATATATATACCTGCTGTTTCGGAAGCATTGCTTAATATTTTTCCATCAGCTGTATTTTCTGCAAAACTGCTCTCTGAACCGTAAATTCCTGTTGAAATTTCTCCTATTGAAATAGTCCCGCTGTTAACTGCCGAAGAAGCTGTTCCTTTTGTGCTTATTCCGGCCGAATTGTTTCCTACAGTAATATTTCCGCTATTTTTCACTCTTGAAGAATTTACAGCATAAATTCCGGCTGAATTACTTCCTGTTAATGTAATATCCCCTTTATTTTCTGCATCAACTCCGCTTTGAAATCCTGAAGGAAGACTCCCGTTATACTGCCCTTCCATAGAAATCCCCACCACATTATCCTCTGCGGCATTTATCACAGAACCCGTATCTAAAAGCACTGCGGAATTTTTTCCGTATATAAAACTTCCGTTTCCGGCAAGACTGGCACTTCCTGTATATCTGAATGTATTATCCGCTACATTTCCAAGTGTATATGTAGAACCTGCCGATGAATTTATAATAAAATCATTTGTAAATGTTCCGTTTGAATTTATGTTAAATACCAGTATTCCGTTACCGTTTATATTTATATTGCCGTTTCCTGTAAAATTAGTATTTCCGTCCAGATAGAAGCCGAGTGCCTTATCTCCGTTTAGGTTCAGCGTAAAATTATTCAGGTTTACATCACTGTCTTTGGCATAAAGCCCTACTCCGCTGTTACCTACACTCAGAATTCCTTCTCCTGTCAGCCTAGTATTGTTAGCATATATCCCTACTCCTCCGTTTGAAGATGACAGGTCTATATTAGAGCCGCTTCCCAGTCTGACAGCTGAATCATTTCTTGATAAATATTTATTATCAGCATAAATTCCGTATACTTTCCCGTTTCCTTCAGAAATAATTCTGCCGTTATTGGAAATATCTATCTTATCATCACCATACTTTAATACTGCTGACGAATTTATCCCGTCCAGATAATTTGCTCCGTAAATTCCGGCACTGTTATTTCCTCCTATTACAATTTCCCCGTTATTTTCCGTTGTTGTTCCATTTGCCGAATATATTGCCACGGATTTCTCCCCGGTAGTTTTCACTGTGCTGTTATTTACCACATGACCATAATCAGAAGCAATTCCTACAGCATTATTTCCTGTGAGAGCTATTGAACCGTCATTAGTTATTTTCACCGCATCTTTACCAGAAGAATTCTCATAGTTTCTTTGTGCTATACCAGTCTGGTCAGACTGAGAACCTGTTATTGAATTCCCGCTTGTTAAATCCACTTTTACAGATGAAAATTCTGATCTCTTATATAATTCACTGCTGCTGTCCAGATTTACATTTCTGTCCAAAATCAGTGCTCCTTTATTCATTGACAGCGGTATATAATCACTTGCACTTGCAGAGCTTATTATTACATTGTTTGTAAGCGAAGAGCCGGGATTTACCATTCCGTCAAGAGAACTCAAACTCAGTGTTGTTCCAGTCCCTTCAAGAATATATAACTTTGATCCTGAATCCATTGTTAATTCAAGTTTCCCGCTTCCTGTAAATGAATTATTCAGATAATCTGTTATTGAAGTCCCTTCTTTTACATAAAATGCACTTCCGCCGTTTTCCACAGAAGCTCCGACAGTTCCTGTAAGATCATATTTTCCTGAAACTGTGGAATTATCATAGTTATAAAATAATAATCCTTTATTTCCCGAGCTTAAATTTAAACCTTCATGCAGATTCATCACGGAACCGTTACCTGCGTAAAGACCTATCCCTCCGTTTTCGGCTCTTATGCTGCCGCCTTTCAGATTTGTATCTGTATTTCCGGTTTCACTGTATATTCCCACTGAAGCAAGACCGTTTGATACTATACTTCCTCCGTTCATATTAAATGTGCCGTCATTATATACTCCCAGATTGCTCATACCTGTATTGACAATACCATTATTGTTCAATTCCCCGGTTCCGCTGCTTCTTACAGCCACTCCCGTATTATTAACACCGTTTACATTTATAATTCCATTGTTATGAAAAAATTTCCCGTCATTTTCTACCTGTGATCCTACCTGTGCTTTACCGTCTATATTTAATATCATTCCATTGGTTTTCACCTGTGCTTCTGTCCCGGAAATATATATTCCGGCATTATTTTCCCCACCTGCAAGGAGATTTATTATATTTGACTTTGCACTGTCTGCCGAGGAACCGAGTGTTACATCTGCATGTTCCTCCACTCTCACAGCTGCTCCGCCTCTTGAATATTCTCCTACATTAAAATAATAGTCATTCAATACTATAGGCTTTGCTTTATTTTCATAAGTACTTATACATGTTCCGCTTCTGCAGTCATTTACGCTTATTGTACTGTTATTTTTTTCAAAGCTCATATTTATATAGGCTCCTACGGAATTTTCGGTATAACTGCTGTTTCCGCCTGAAATATTACCGCTGTTTTCCAAACCGTTATATCCTGATGAATTGGCAACAGCCTGTCTTGGATCCTCTGTCCCTACATCTACTTTCAACTTTGAATTTTCAAAATTAATGCTTCTTTCTATATCAAGTCCTATGCTCTGATCTCCGAGAACAGTTATTGGTTTATAAAGCTGAAGCTCTGATCTGAACAGCCCGTTTCCTGACTCATACCAATTCCAGCTTCCGTCTTCATGATAATCCATACTGTAATTATAATGACTGTATGTAGCGTTATTTGTATAGAAGCCCACACTGCTGTTCCCGTAAAGCTTCATATCTCCGTTATTCATCATTACATGTTTACCTGCGCCGACATATTTATTATGTTCACCCTCACTGTTCATATCTTCTGTGAAATAACCGGAAGATGCATTATTAGTCATCAGAAATATTACGCTTTCCGGTGCTCTCATCTCTATTTTTCCTGTATTGTCAAAACCCTCCTGTTTATTATACACATCGCCTTCAGTAAACATAAATGCTACTTGTTTTCCTAACAGATTATTAACTGTACTTGCTTCATTCAGCCCTGTTATTGTTCCCCTGTTGGTAAAGTAACTGTTTGCTTCTTCATATGCTCCGTGTGCCTGCAGATTTACCGCCACTACATTTGATCCCTTTAGTTCCCATGTTCCGTTATTTTCCACATACTGAAACCATCTGTTATCTGCTGTATGTTCCAGCGAGGTATCTAAAAATTTATCTCCCAGCTCCTGCTTTTCTGCTGCTGTTATCCATCCGTTATTTTCCATATCTGTCAGTGTATATTTCAGCATTTCTCCTGTTTCAGGGTCATATCCCATATAATGCTCGTCATAATGCAGGATTTGTACCAGATATTCCGCATCAGGCACATCACCCTCAAGTGTTACTTTCAAATCTTCCGGATTTCCACCTGCTGCACCTAATCTTGTTATCGGGTTATCTACTACTTTAAATATACCCTGTACATACATTCCGTAAATATCCTTATAATTAAGAATTGAATCGGTATATATTCCCGTTGGAAGTACTGCCAGCTCTTCCTCCCATGTTCCGGCTACAGGATCATAAATCTGTCTCATATCATATTTCAAACCTGCCGACGGAGTTCCTATCACATTATCTAATGTATAATTATAAAATCCCGGATTCGTCGCCGCCCATTCATCATTTCCCTGTGTTCTTACAGTTATTGTACCGCTTGTTATATCCATTTGTGATATTATGGAATTACTTCCATTAGAGTCACCGTATGGGAAAAAACCTGTTGTTCCTCCGTTTCCACCGCCTGTTCCGTTCAGATTCAGAATCGGAATCGGATTGAAGTTTATTGTGGTGATATTAGGTATACTAGGATTAAATGATACTATATCCAATACTGGTATATCTAATTCATCAGGAATTGAGACCTCTATCATATTAGACTGAATATTTGGTACAATTATATCCGAGACCTTTATATCGGATACTTCTCTGTCTACACCTTTAACATCTATACTAAGACCCAGATCTACTACTTTATAATCACTGTCTTTATAATAAGGCTTAAAGTTTCCCTGTGTTGCATGCTGACTGCCCGAGAACAGTTTATCAACCAGAATTTTTTGATCCGCTGTAAGCACTGAGTACAGTTCTTTATTTCCATTTAGTATAGAGAATAAAATATCATCGCTTATTCCGCTTTTTATAATACTTTCATATATTTCCCTGTTTATCTTGTTACTATCTCCGGTAGTTTTAGGATTGGAATAATACAGGGCATTTTCCATAGTATTATCATTACGCTGTTTATTATTATAGAAACCGCTGAAGAATACCTGCCATTCCAGATACTCAGGTTTAACAATATAGTCTCCCTGTAAGTATAAATCTTTCAGTTCTTTATTTTTTTGTTTGAGTATTCGTTCTATAAGTTTATAATTTTTTTCATTTGATTTATTTACATTTATATTCTTTAACATATTTTGATATAACCTGTTATTTTTTATTGTTTCCGCTTTATTTGTATCAGCAAATAACGTCGATGCCGCATTTAATGTCAAGAAAAATAACATCTTCTTATTTTTCATGTTTTATTCCTTCCACTCTCTTAAATTTATTTTCTAAATTTCTATTAAAATTTTGTTCTTAATTGTATTACAAATTTATATTTTTGTCAAGTTATTTTTATTTTATTTTCAAAATGTTTTATTTTTAAAATATATTTTTATCTTTTGTTTATTTATAAATATTCTGTTTCGAAATAATAATTAAACCTGCATTCTTTTATATGCTTTATTATTTCTCTTTTAAAAATACTTTTTCCTATAAATTTGTCTTACCTTTTCTAATAAATTAATTTTTTTATATTGCTAAAACAAAATTAAGTACAGTTTAAAAAGCCAGCTTCAGTCTCTGGCTTTCTTTTCCGGCTAAAATTCCGGGTTATATTTGAAATCATCTGATATTTGATTCAAAAGCTGTACAGCCTGCGGCCATCCTATATAAAATGCCAGATGTGTTGTTAATGCAATTAATTCCTCTCGTTTGACTCCGTTTTTATACGCAGTCTGAATATGAAATTTCATTTGCTCGGTATTTCCAATCGCTGCTAGTGCTGTTAATGTAATGAAGCTTCTTGTTTTCTGATCTAAGGTTTCATCCATCCAAACCTCGCCAAATAGCATATCTCTCGTATAACTGTCTAAAACAGGATTTCCATTCAATATTACCCCTCCTGAATTTCCAGCTGTAAGAGATTTTTTTTCTCTTTTCTCTGTAACTGCCTGTGCCTTCCCCTCACCGAATGACCAGTTTTCTCTTGGAATTTCTTTAAGTGTAATAAAAATATCTTCTGCCGAAATATTTGTTTTATCAGCTATCTGTCCGGACACTGAAAGATACAGTTTATTTTTTTGTTCTGTGGTTCTGCCCTCTGCACATAAGATATCTATATATAAAAAGCTGTCACTTCTTTTTTTGCCTTCTGATAATACATAATAACTGTCTATCTTTGAATCTGCTGCATTAAAAGGCAGCCAGATGTGAAAAATGTCATCTTCCGGAACATCAAAACAATCCATTAGTGATTTATGAATTGAATCATTTACTTTATTAACTGTTTCATCTGATATTTCTTTTTTATAATATATTTTTAAAAACGGCATATATTTCCTCCTTTACTTTATTAATATAATTATTGTACAATAGTCACATTAATAAAGATAATTAATTATTTTATCTGAAAATATAAAATATTTTTATAAAGTTGGGAGAAATAATATGGAAATTAAAGAATTAATATCTTTCAAAACTATAGTAGAAAGCGGAACTTTCTCTAAAGCCGCTGATTTGTTATATTATACACAGCCTACAATTACGAATCATATCAAGCAATTGGAAAAATCACTCGGATTTAAATTATTTATACGCGGCTGGGATGCAAAATTAACCAGACAGGGTGAGCTTTTATACAGTCAGCTGGATAATCTTCTGGATCATTGGAATTATTTCAAAGGTGTGGCGTCAGATATTGAAAAAGAAGAAATCGGGACACTCCGCATAGGGGTATTGGAAATATATGCTTCTCAGACTGCCGATCTTATTATGGACTGGACTCAGGAAAACAAGCCTCATATGAATATCGAATTTCTGCTGGGAAACACAGAACAAATGTATAATTCTTTGATTCAAAGAAAAATTGATTTTGCTTTCAGCACAGAAAAGGAAGAAAATCACCCAAAGACAAAATTTTCCAAAATAAGAGATGAAAATTTTGGATTTGCTCTTCCGCCTTCTCACCCGTTATTGTCTAAAGAAATCATTCAGCTATCAGATATTCTGCAGTATCCGATAGTTATAGGAGATAAAACGTGTATTACAAACCGGGCTTTTATGAAAGCTCTTGATAAAAATAATCTGACCGGCAGATTAAAACAAGTCTTTATATGTTCGAATCAAATCCTTATTCCTGATATGGTCAAATCAGACAGAATTGCAATACTTCCGGAATCATTGGTAATAAATACGAATTTGAATTTTTTCGAGCTGGAGGATCTGGAAATGAAATTAAATTACGGAATTATTGTTCTTAAGCAGAGAGAAAACTATTTATCCAAAACTATGAAAGATATTATCAAATTATTTATCTGATATGAAATATTCCATATATTTACACCATATTACAGCATTTATCTTTCATAAAAAAATTCCTGCGACATCTTCAACAGGAATTTTTTCATTATTTTCCCCAGCTTTCAGGATTTTTATTCCATTCCAAAGCTGTTTTTGCTTCTGTTTCATTAAGATATTTTTCGTTTTTCAAAAGCTCTATCAAAATATCAAAATCCGATATTATATCCCATTTACAGTTAATTTTTTCAAAATTTTCAAAAGCACTTTTGAAATTATAGGAAAATATAGCTTTTACTTCCACGCTATCCGCACCTGAATTTCTAAGCACTTCTGCTGCATTAATACTGCTGCCCCCTGTAGATATCAGATCTTCTATTACAGCTACTCTTTTCCCAGCTGTTTCTGCCCCTTCTATTTGTCTTCCCACTCCATGACCTTTAGGCTTGCTTCTTACATAGGCCATTGGCTTTCCTAATTTTTCTGCTATAAAAGCCGCCCATGAAATGCCTGCAGTTGCTACACCTGCTATCACATCAGTATTCTCTGTATCTATTATATCTAAAAATCCCTGTACTATCTGCTCTCTTGCCTCCGGATATCCCAGTATCACTCTGTTATCACAATATATAGGACTTTTTATCCCCGAAGAGAATGTAAAAGGCTCTTTTACATTTATTTTCACTGCTTTCAAATCAAAAAGAATTTTTGCTGTCTGCTCTTTTTTATTCATCAATTTCTACTTCCTTCCCTTTATTTTCAAATATTTTCCCGTCTTTATAAACAATATTGCCGTTAACTATAGTAAGTATATTCTTACCTTTTAATTTCCAGCCTTCATATGGAGACCAGCCGCACTTTGACAAAAGCTCTTCTTTTTTTACCAGCCACTCCTGCTCTGTATCCACTGCTATTATATCAGCATCATATCCTTCTTTCAATACGCCTTTATTCTTTATCCCAAATATTCTAGCAGGATTTTCACACATTAATTCCTGTATCTTTACAAGGCTTATTTTCCCCCGATTATATGCTGTAAGCATTAATGCAAGCGAAGTTTCTACTCCTGGCATTCCAAAAGTTATTTTTTCCATTTTTTCACTTTTTAAATGAGGTGCATGATCAGTTCCTATGGTATCTACAGTCCCATTCTCTATACTCTGCCACAGATATTCCCTGTCTGATTTTGTCTTTAGCTCAGGCTTCATTCTGTAAAGCATCTTTTTTTCCTCATCTGAATCCTTCATTTCTTCGTCCAAAAACAAATGATGAGGTGTAACCTCGGCAAAAATCGGATGATTTTCATTATTAAATATGTTATCAGCCTTTGCTTTTTCTATTATTTCCATTTCTTCCCTCGAAGATACATGGCATATATAAAGTCCTTTTCCAAACTTTTTATTAAATTCAAGAGCCTTGTTTATCATTTCGCCTTCAGCATGAACAGTTAAAAAATTTGCAGCTTTTACTATACTTTCCAGCACCTTGTCATCCTCTACAAGCATTTTTCCCGTACTTACATTTAAAAATACCTTTGTTGACAAAACACCTTTTGCTTTCCCGATTTCTTGCGAATTATTATCACTGCTTCCTCCAAAGTGAAACCCGTAATTCACGGCAGATTTTTCGCCGGCACTCTTTCTCTTCATTTCCAGTGCCTCTTCTGTTATAGTTGCCGGATTAGTATTAGGCATATCTATAAATGTAGTTATTCCAGCTTTGGCACAAGCTTTGGAACCGCTTATAAAATCCTCTTTTTGTGTAAAGCCCGGGTCTCTCATATGCGTATGCACATCTATAACTCCGGGCATTATATATCTGTATTTAAGGTCTATCTCCTCTAATTTCTTCCCGGTTATTTCAGTAAATATTCTCCCGGCTTCCTTAATTTCTATCTCTTTTTTTATAAGATGTATTTTGCCGTTTATAATCAAAATATCTGCTTTTTCTCCGTTAACCAGCGTTCCGTTTCGTAACAGCATTAGTTCACCGCCCTTTTTATATTTTTATCTATAATACAGCTTCTATCTCTTCCAGTATTCTCATTGCAGCCTTTTTAGGATCATCCGCCTTAGTGATCGGTCTTCCTATTACAAGATAATCTGCACCGTTTTTTACAGCCTCGGCAGGTGTCATTATTCTTTTCTGATCATCAGAAGCAGACCATGCCGGTCTTACACCGGGACATACTGTAACAAAATTTTCACCGCATCTTTCTTTTACTTTTGCTGCTTCCCATGCAGAACAAACTACACCGTGAAGACCGCTTTTACCAGTAAGCTCAGCCATATTCATTACCATATTGTCAAGACTCGCATCTGTCATAAAAATTTCCTGCATTTTTTCCTCTGTCATACTTGTCAATACTGTCACGGCTATACACAGACTTTTAGAATTCATATCCTTTAACATCTTTGAAATTTCATACATTGTTTCTGTACCGCATGATGCGTGTATATTAAAGATAAATACTCCTTTTCTTGCTGCAAATTCACATGCCATTTTAGTAGTATTATTTATATCATGAAATTTCAAATCCAAAAAAATTTTTTTATTCAGGGAATGCAGATAATCTACTATTTCCCCGCCTGTATTCAGAAATATCTCAAGTCCGGCTTTATAATACTCTATTTCATCTCCCAGAAGCTCCACAAGATTTTTTACATCATCCATATTTTTATAATCCAGTGCTGTTATTACTTTTTTTCTCGCCTTCATATTTTACCCTCCGTTTTTATTTTGAAAAAATTCTTTTTCTATAAGCCTTTCCGTCATCTGTATGAGCATATGCCACTATTTCATTTATATTAGACAGATTATTTTCAGTACAATAGTTGATAAGTCCCTGTTTTATCTCAACAGCTGCAAGAGGATTCTGAAAAAATCCTGTTCCTACAGATATTGCCGAGGCGCCTGCCATAAAAAATTCCAGAGCATCTTCCGCAGTGCTTATTCCTCCCATACCAAGCAAAGGAATTGATACCGCATTAGATACCTGATATACCATTCGCAAAGCTACAGGCTTCACTGCCGGTCCTGATAAACCGCCGAATATATTGCCGAGCAGAGGCTTCTTTTTATTTATATCTATGGACATGCCCAGCAGTGTATTGATCAAAGAAAGCGCATCTGCACCCTCGGCTTCCACTAATTTTGCTATTCCCGCTATATCAGTAACATTAGGTGAAAGCTTTACTATCAAAGGTTTTTTAGTGACCCTTCTTACTTCCCTTGTTACTTTTGCTGCCATATCAGGATTAGCCCCGAATGCCATACCCCCGTCTTTTACATTAGGACATGATATATTCAGCTCTATCGCTTTTATTACATCTATAGCTTCTGCTCTTTCAGCTATTTCTATATACTCTTCCAGAATTTTTCCGTTTATATTCGCAATTACAGGAACTTTTAGTTCTCTTTCCAGCAACGGCGCTGTTTCTCTTTCAAAATAATCTATCCCGGGATTTTCCAAGCCTACTGAATTCAGCATTCCGGCAGGAGTTTCTGCTATTCTTATTCCATAATTTCCTTCTCTCGGCTCTGGAGTGAGTCCTTTTATCAAAACTGCACCAAGTTCATTTGGATCAAAATAATCCTTATATTCCAGTCCGAATCCGAAACATCCGCTTGCAGTCATTATCGGATTTTCCAGATCCAGACCGGCAAAATTCATTTTTAAAAAATTCAAAATTCCACCTCGCATTTATTTTTTCCCGTTTTATTATTTATATACATTTCGCACTGCACTCTTCCTCTGTCATACGAGAAAGGCTTTTTATTATAATTTTACTGTTAAATACAGGACCGTCATGGCATACCTTTTTCATACCCTCTGTAGTTTTTATCGAGCATCCCACACACGCCTTTACTCCGCACGCCATTCTCTCTTCCATGGAAACTTCGCATTGTACATTATTTTTTTCTGCAATTTCTGCTATTTTTTCCATCATTATATGAGGGCCGCATGTATAAATTATATCAGCTGCCCCGTTTTTCAGATAGCTTTCAAGAAGCTCCGTTACAAAAGCCTTCTTACCTATACTCCCGTCATCACTGCATATTTTCAAATCGATATTTTCACTATCAAAATTTTCCAGTATTTTCAAGGCTTCCATATCTCTTCCCCCTGCTATGAAAACTATTCTGTTGCTTTCCTTTATATTTTTGATAAGCTGCTTTAAAGGGGCAAGTCCTATTCCTCCGCCTATGACTACAGCAGTTTTATCTTTTATCCCGGTACCGAACCCTTTTCCCAAAGGCCCTTGTATATTTATATATTCGTCTTTTTTATATTCTGATATCTCTTTAGTACCTTTTCCTGTTATTTTATATACGAACTCAAGAATTCTCTCATCTTCGTCTATATAATGAAGACTTATTGCCCTTTTCAGAATCTTAGCCCCGTCACGGCATTTCAGCAGATAAAACTGACCGGCTTCCGGTACTATACATTCGTCGTTCATTTTTACCCTTAAAAGATAATTATCTTTTCCAATCTCTCTGTTTTCCAGAATTTTTACATCATTTAAAAAATTTTTCATTTGCCCTCCTTTTATCAGTTTTTTACTTTAATATTATATCTGTATATTTTATCACTTTTTCACAATATATACATCTATATTTTCTTCCGTGACTGTCACTTTCATTTAAAAATTTTATTTCTACCTTCTCGCTGTTCGTTATGCATCTGCTGTTATTGCACTTTACTATCCCGTTTATTTCCTTAGGCTCGGGTACTTCCTTTTTTTCTTTTACCTTGAAGTCTTCTATTATATTTATTGTAGCTCCCGGAGCTATAAGAGATATTTTCTCCAGCTCTTCTTTTGTAAGAGTTCTGCATGCTACCTTTACTATCCCTTTTTTCCCCAGTGAATTGCTTGTAAGATTAAATGCCACCGTCACAGTTTCCCTGAAATTTTTCAAATCCAGTATTTCTACTACTTTCAAAGCAGTATCTGTAGGAAGATGATCTATTACAGTTCCGTTTTTTATTGCAGATATTTGTAATTCCATATTTTCACTACCCTTCTATCTTTTCTTTTATTCCCAGTGCTGTCAGCATCATTGCCTGTCTTACGGGAACTCCGTTTTTTGCCTGCTTAAAATAAAGCGCATGTTTTGTATCGTCCAGATCTGTATTTATCTCGTCTACTCTTGGAAGCGGATGTAATATTATCATATCATCCTTACACTTCCCTATTATATTCTCTTTTGAGATAACATATATTCCTTTTACTTTTTCATACTCTTCCTCGTCGGGAAATCTTTCTCTCTGAACCCTTGTCATATAAAATACATCTATGTCTGCAAGACATTCCCTGAAATCTTCAAGTACTTCATATTCTATTCCCAGTTCTTCCAGATCATCCAGTATATATTCGGGTATTCTCAGTATTTCAGGTGCTATAAAGTATATTTTCGGATTAAAATGACTTATGGCCTTTACCAGTGAATGTACTGTTCTTCCATATTTCAGATCTCCTACAAAAGCTATTTTCATGTTATCCAAAGTCTTTTTTTCTTTAAGAATCGTATACAGGTCAAGTAAAGTCTGGCTTGGATGCTGATTAACGCCGTCTCCCGCATTCAGTACAGGCACCTTTGAAGCTTCTGCCGCTACTCTTGCAGAACCGTCAAGAGGATGTCTTATTACTATTAAGTCTGAGTATGACTCTGCCATTTTTATCGTATCTGACAATGTTTCACCTTTTTTTACCGATGTCCCGTCCGGCGAGTCAAATCCCAGTACCTGAGCCCCGAGTCTTTGTGCTGCTGACTGAAATGACAGTCTTGTTCTTGTACTTGGTTCGAAAAATAAAGTCGATATAATTTTGCCTTTTAACAGCTCCCCCTTATTCTCATCGTTTTCCACTTCTTCAGATATTTTCAAAATGTGAAGTATCTCCTCTTTACTAAAATCCCTCATAGATATAATATCTTTTCTAGACTTTTTCAAAACATGTCCTCCTTATATTTTAGAATTAGTGTATATTTCCATTTTATTACTGCTGTCATAATTACTATTTTTGACTGTTCATTTCATAAATTTCTGTTTCTTTTTTATGCAGTCCTTTTTCCAGTATCCCTAATACTGCATTTAGAGTGTCCAGTGATGTAAGTACCTCTATCCCGTATTCCACAGCAGTTCTTCTTATTTTAAAACCGTCTCTTTGTGAATCATTTGCTTTGGTAGGTGTATTTATCAATATGTCTATTTCTCTGTTTTTCAGCTTATCAAGTATGTTAGGCGAGTCTCCGCTGATTTTATTTATTACCTCGGATTCTATGCCGTGTTCTTTTAAAAATTTATATGTTCCTTCTGTCGCAGACAGCTTATAATTTTGCTTGGCAAGCTTTTTTGCAAGCGGCAGAAATTCAGCCTTATCATTGTCATTCAGAGTAACAAGGGCTTTTTTCCCGCTTTCCGGATATTTTTTATCTGCAGCAAGAAGTCCTTTGTAGACAGCTTCCTCGTATGTCTTCCCTACACCCAGTACTTCACCGGTAGACTTCATCTCCGGTCCCAGTGATATTTCAATTCCTTCTATCTTTTCAGTGGAAAATACAGGTACTTTTACTGCTATCAGTTTAGGCTCCTTATACACTCCAGTTCCATATCCCATATCCTTCAGCTTTTCTCCCAGAGCTGCTCTTGTTGCCAGTTCAATTACCGGAATACCTGTTATTTTAGATACATATGGAACAGTTCTTGATGATCTTGGATTTACCTCGATTATATAAAGCTCCTCTTTGTATGCAATAAATTGTATATTTATCATCCCGAGAATTTCCAGCTCTCTGGCAAGTACTTTTGTTATTTCCTCTACTTTTTTCTTTATATCCTCACTTACGTTCTGAGTAGGACACACAGTTATGGAATCTCCCGAGTGGACACCAGCTCTCTCAAGATGTTCCATAATGCTCGGAATCAATATGTCCTCACCGTCACATATAGCGTCTACTTCTATCTCCGCCCCGTTTAGATACTTATCTATAAGAACGGGATTTTCACTGTCTCTGTAAAATGCAGATTCCAGATATTTTCTCAGGTTGCATTCGTCATAGCATATTTCCATTCCCTGTCCGCCGAGTACATAAGACGGTCTTACCAGAACGGGATATTCTATAGCTTCTGCTGTCTTCACGCCCTCTTCTGCCGTCCATACTGCCTTGCCCTCCGGTTTTTTTATTTTCAATCTGTCAGTAAGTTTATCAAACTTTTCTCTGTCCTCTGCCTCATCTATTTTTTCAAAAGATGTCCCTATTATTTTTATTCCTTTTTTTGTGAGTTCTCCTGCGAGCTTTATTGCAGTCTGACCGCCAAACTGAAGTATAACTCCTTCCGGCTTTTCTTTTTCCACTATTTCCAAAACATCCTCAGCTGTAAGCGGCTCAAAATAAAGCTTATCAGCTGTGGAAAAATCTGTTGATACAGTTTCCGGATTATTATTAATTATAATTGATTCTATTCCCATTTTTTTCAGTGCTGCTATATTATGAACAGTACAATAGTCAAACTCTATACCCTGTCCTATCCGTATAGGCCCTGACCCTATTACTATTATCTTCCTTCTGTCACTTACCACCACTTCGTCATATTTGTCATAAGTAGAATAATAATATGGGGAAACCGCCTCAAATTCTGCTGCACATGTATCTACCATTTTATATACCGGTTTTATACCGTATTCTTTTCTTTTCAGTCTTATATCTTCTGTGCTTATTCCCATAAGCTCCGCTATTCCCTTATCGGAAAAACCTTTTCTCTTTAATTTTTTCAGATATTCCATATTCAGATCGTTAAATGTCATATCCTTTAGCTGTTCTTCCTGTTTTACTATCCATTCTATCTTCTCTATAAAGAAAATATCTATTCCTGTAAGTCTGGCAAGCTGTCTTTTTACATAACCTCTTCTCAGCATTTCTGCAAGATCAAATATTCTCTCATCATCTGGCTTTTGTATTCTTTCTTTCAGTTCTTCAAGACTTCTTTTCGCCGATGCCGGATGCATCAGATTATCACGGTTTATTTCCAGTGATCTTATCCCTTTCAGAAAGGCACTTTCAAAATTATTTCCTATAGCCATTATTTCTCCAGTGGCCATCATCTTCGTTCCAAGCTTTCTGTCTACCTTCTGAAATTTATCAAAAGGCCACTTTGGTATTTTTACTACCACATAGTCTATAGCAGGCTCATGGCATGCAAATGTCTCCCCAGTCACTTCATTTTTCACCTCATCCAGCGTATATCCCAGCGAAAGCTTTGCCGCTACCCTTGCTATGGGATAGCCTGTTGCTTTGGAAGCAAGCGCTGATGATCTTGAAACCCTCGGGTTTATTTCTATTATGGCATATTCAAATGACAGGGGATTCAGTGCAAACTGAACATTACATCCTCCCACTATCCCTATTTCATTTATTATTTTTATCGATGATGTACGCAGCATCTGATATTCTTTGTCCGAAAGTGTCTGTGACGGTGCTGTTACTATCGAATCTCCTGTATGTATCCCTACAGGATCGATATTTTCCATGTTGCAGACAGTTATACAGTTCCCGTCTTTATCCCGTATTACTTCGTATTCTATCTCTTTCCATCCAAGTATTGATTTCTCTACAAGAACCTGTCCCACTCTTGATAATTGCAATCCTTTCAAAAGTATATCCTTCAGTTCTTCAGGACTTCCGGCTATACCGCCTCCGCTTCCCCCAAGAGTATATGCCGGTCTTACTACTACAGGATATCCTATCTTTGCGGCAAAATCCTGTCCGTCCTCAAGGTTTGTCACTATACTGGAATCTATTACCGGTTCTCCTATTTTCATCATACTTTCTCTGAAAAGCTCTCTGTCCTCACCCTTTTTTATAGATTCTATAGAAGTTCCTATTATATTTACATTATACTTTTCCAGTATTCCCGCATCTTTTAGCTCCACAGCCAGATTCAGGGCCGTCTGACCGCCCATTCCGGGAAGAAGTGAGTCTGGTTTTTCTCGTGCTATTATTTTTTCTATAGTCTGTATATTCATTGGTTCTATATATATCTTATCAGCCGTTTTACTATCTGTCATTATAGTTGCCGGATTTGAATTTATCAATACTACCTCTATGCCTTCTTCTCTCAAGGCTTCACATGCCTGTGTACCTGAATAGTCAAACTCTGCCGCCTGACCTATAACTATAGGTCCTGACCCTATTACAAGTACTTTTTTTATGGAATCGTTTTTCATTTTTTCCTCCTGCCGATGGTTTATTTTACCTCTGTTCAACTACTTTATAATATCTGTAAAGACAGCTAAATTTCGTTTTTATCCCTCTCTTATCATATTAAGAAAATCATCAAAAATATATGCAGTTTCTTCCGGACCCGGAGAAGCTTCCGGGTGAAACTGTACTGTATACACCTTCAGCTCCTTATTTTTCATTCCCTCAATGGAATTATCATTTAGATTCACATGACTAAGCACTGTTCCTTCCGGAAGCTCGGTTACTTTATAGCCGTGATTCTGTGAGCTTATATATATTTTATTTTTTTCTATGTCTTTTACCGGATGGTTTCCTCCCCTGTGCCCGAATCTCATTTTTGCTGTTTTTCCGCCCATTGCCAGTGCTGCTATCTGATGTCCCAGACATATTCCTATTACAGGTTTTTTTCCTATTACTTTTTTTACCAGTTCTATTGCTTCCGGAAGATCTTCCGGATCTCCGGGACCGTTTGAAAGAAACAATGCGTCCGGATTATACTCCATGATTGTTTCATAGTCAGTATATGCAGGAAATACTCTTATATCACAGTTTCTCTTTGCGAAAGATTCTATTATGTGTTTTTTTATTCCAAAATCTATTATTGCTATTTTTTCTTTACTGCCCTCTATTTTAAGTATATCTTTTCTTGTAACCTGCTTTACGGCATCAGAATTTGAGAATGAAAAAAATATATTCCCGAGTTCTTCCTGTGACAAATCTCTGGTAGTAATAACTGCTTTTTTTGTCCCAGTATCCCTTATTATCCTTGTTAGGTGTCTTGTATCTATATTTTTTAGTCCCATTACTTTATTTTGCTTTAAATATGCCTCAAGCGTTATCTCACACCTGAAATTATTCGGGAGTTTTGCATCCTCTTTTATAATAAACCCTTTTACCCTTACCCTGTCAGACTGCATGTCCTCCAGATTAATTCCATAGTTTCCTATAAGCGGATAAGTCATAACCACTATCTGCCCGTGATAAGACGGATCTGTAAGTACTTCCTGATATCCTGTCATAACTGTGGTAAATACAAGTTCACCCACTGTTTCTTCCAGATAACCGAAAGCTTCACCGTGAAAAATCATGCCGTTTTCTAAAATCAGTTTTGCTTTCATAATTCCTCCTAAAATGTATATCATAAAAAAAGAATAATAATTATTAACTAAAATAACCATTATTCCTATTATGTTTATTATTTAAAAATATAAAGTAAGTATAAATATTAAAATATTTTATAATCTTAGTAATTAAGAGTACAAATAAGTAAGTAAAATAATCAGAACTTTTAAAAATATCTTTTAACTTTTCAACAATTTTTTCTTTTAATATGTTTAGTTCCATTTCCCGACTTACTCCTCTCTTTATTTTAAACATTTCTATTAGTTTAACAAATATAAAGAAGCAAGTCAATAGATTTTATTTTTATTTTACTAAATTTTTTTTTATTAATCGCCGCCTTTTGCAGCAATATTCCGAGTAGTTTTTTAGATAAATTTTTTATTTAAAATTCTTATATTTTATTTAATCCTTTTATTTCCACCGTAATTATTGCTGACTTTCTCCTGTAAAAAATCTTTTTAATATATTGTAAACATTATTTATCTTTACAGATTTTAAGATTATTTCATTAACATGAAACAATATATATGAAACAGTGAGACCTAAAGCTATTCCCGCCAAGACATCGCTTAAGTAATGAACCTCGAGATAAAATCTTGACACTGCTATAATAAGTGCAATAACTCCTATCACATATTTATACCTCAGGTTATAAAAATAATATACTCCGAAAACTGCAAATGCTACTGCACTATGTGCTGAAGGAAATGAAGATGTCCCGGAAGTTTTTACTTTAGGTATGAAATTCATGTATTCATACGGTCTTACCCTGTGAAATTCCTCTTTCAGATAATTAGTGAGAATGAAAACCGTTATAACTGTTATTAACAGTACTACTCCTTTATTTCTTGTTTTCTTTCCTGACAGTAATACTATCATTAAGATTATCCATATAATACCGTTATCTCCCAATGAAGTAAAAAATACCATTATCTTGTCCAGCAATGGATTTTGAATTAATTTTACAGCATTTACTGCTGTTTGATCCATAATATTTAACATCCTTTTACTCCTGCCTGTTTATTATACTATCATTATATAATCCAATAAATAGACCTGACTGTGATATAACTGAAAGTTTTATGAAAATTGCAGGTAGAGCGGATATTTTATTTTATTTTTATATTTGAACATATGTATAAAAAAAGCCTTCCATAAATTTTCAGGAAAGCTGTTTTAAAATCTGAAGTGATTTTATTTTGTTAGAATTTTTTTAAATAGTTATTTTTTCAATATTTAAGTTATGTTTTCAAATATATTTTTGATAAATTCACATTGCTATTTATGCTTTTAGTATGAAATAACAACTATTATTTTTTGCTCTAAGATAGTTATATTAATAGAAAACTCAATCAAAATAGGGTGTCAAAAGTACACTCATTTACATTCTAAGATAGTTATATTAATAGCTGTTAAATCCATGTTATAATATATTATCTTTTTGAAATTTACATTCTAAGATAGTTATATTAATAGTCCAGCCTCTAAGAACCTTTTATTTATTATACCTTGATTATCAGTTTTTGTCGATCTCTTTTTTTCGTCTATTCCAATCTTGACAAAAGTATGTCATATTTAGGGTGAAATATCAATCAAAATACTGATTATTTTAATGTTGTCGATCTATAGTACTTTTACCCCTATCAGGGGTCGACAGAAAATATCTTTTTAAATATATCTCATAAATCATAAATCAAATAATTTTTTATCATACAAATAAAAAAATAACCAAGAGTAAAATAATAGCCTTAGTTTTAATAAATTTATCTCCGTAATTGTTTTATAAAATCGTTATATTCATTTAATGCTTCTATTATTTCAGATTCATAAAAACCTTTTCTCAAATAAATAAATAATATCTCGACATCTGACTTATACAGGCTCTTATAAATGTCAATTTCCGGAAAGTAGATGTTCTGCCTGTATTGTGCATACATTCTCCTTAAAGCCAGAGGATTCCCTTCTTTCAGTTTCCCCAGCAATGTTTTACTATTACTTGTGTATTCCATTTATTTCTCCTTCAATTATGATATTATCATAAATTGATTTGTTTTACAAGTTGATTATTTGTATTATTTATTTTTATATAATATAAATAATATGTTTTCTTTTTTATAAAACTAGCAACCCTTTATTTTTATTGTCATTTAGTTTAATAAAATTATATTTCCATATTTTTAACAGTATCTCTAAAATAAAATTTTATTGTATTTTTACATTTATTTTCATTTTTAAAAAAGATATTGTCATTCAACTTACTCTGGGTATCTGCCCAAAAGATAAAATAAAAAAATCCTCTGACACCATAAAAATATGTTCAAAAGATTTTTACCAAAACTGATTATATTCATTTTTTAATTGAATAATTTCCTTATTATTTTATTTGAATTTATTCTGTCTGAATTTTTTTTATAGTAACTGCATACCATGTATGCAACACCCATACCCAGAATTATTCCTCCTATAATATCCGTAAAATAGTGCACTCCCAGATATATTCTTGAAAAAGCTATAAAAAATGCTATAAAAAATACCGGCCATTTATACCTTAAGTTTAAAAAATAAAATACTCCAAATGCTGTAAATGAAGAAGCTGTATGCCCGGACGGAAATGAATAAGAGCCCGGCGGCGGTATTAGAAGTTTCAGATCATTTAATACTATAAAAGGTCTGTTTCTTTTTATAATATTTTTTAATATCCCTTCTCCGAGAATCGCTGTAATTAGTAAAGCCAGAAGCAGAATTATTCCATAGTTGCGGGTTTTCCTCCTCATAACGAGAACTAATGCCAAAACTATCCAGACTATTCCCAAATTTCCAATACCGGAAAAAAATATCATAACTTCATTAAGTACAGGTATCTGTAACCTTTGAAGTCCTTCTGTTATTGCTATATCTATGCCAAAAATTTTCTAAACCTCCTTTACATCAATTTTCATACTGATTTATTTTTAGTTACAAAACAGAAGAAAGGATTGTAACAGTATAGTAAGCATTGAAAATAAATCCATTTATTGAAATGAATGCCGTCATTTGTCTAATAACAAATAAAGCATTACAGTAGAATTATACAAAATTTTTACATTCTTTTATACTGAAAGTTTCCTGAAATCTTTATATATCTTATATTATCTTTTTATTTATTTTCCCTATGTATGTCTTTATCACTTCCGCTGATCTGTTTAACTGTTTCTGTTCCTCTTCGGTAAGCTTAAGTTCTATTATTTCCTCTACCCCTTTATTTCCAAGTATTACAGGCACACTTAAACATACATTTTTTAGTTCATATTCTCCGTCAAGAAATACTGAAACAGGGTGCACACTATATTCATTATTAAATATAGACTTTATCAATGCAGAAGCTGCTGTTCCTATGCCAAAACACGTGGCTCCTTTTCCTAGCAATACTTCCCAGCCTGCATAAGATGTATCTTTTAATATTTTATCTAAATCTGTATTTTTCAATTCTTCTTTGGACTCTATATACTGCTTGAAGGGTTTCCCCCCCACATAAATATGCGACCATGGAATCATCTGTGAATCTCCGTGTTCACCCAAAGAATACCCTGATACACTCTTAGGATCTATTCCAAGAATATCTCCTGTTATTCTTCTGAATCTTGCACTGTCAAGAGAAGTACCGGTTCCTATAACTCTGCTCTTTGGAAATCCTGATTTCTCCAATACATAATGAGTTATCACATCGCAAGGATTTGTTATTACCAAAAATATCCCCGAAAAACCGCTTTCAAGTATTTTCGGCATAATATCATCTATTATTTTTATCCCGTCATCCAGAGTATCCAGCCTTGTCTGCTCAAATCTCGGAAGAGGCCCTGCTGCTATCACTACTATCTCTGCATCCTTAAGCTCCGAATAATTCTGTATCTTTATTGTTACATTAGAATTAAGATTGGCAAGCGAATCTTTAAGATCTAACATTTCACTCTTTACCTTATCTTCCTTTATATCTATCAATATCAGTTCATCGGTTATACCGCGTGTCACAAGACTGAAAGCCACATGTGACCCTACATTCCCCACTCCTATTACTGCTACCTTTCTGCTCTTGATTTTCATGTTCCTCTCCTTTCAGGATGTGCAAATCTGTTACTTTTTCACTATTTCTATATATTTTATATTCATATTATGCTTGCTTAGAAACATCTGTTCGAATTCAGTCTGAATATTATCCTTAACCTTTTCTGTATTGTAAAGATCATCTGTATGAAATACTATTTCATATTTAGCCAGCCCTTTTACCAGCTCCAGTGTATCATAATAATACCCCTCATGATCGGTCTTAAAAAATAATTTCCCCGATGGCTTCATTATAATATCCAGCCTATCAAACAATTCTTTATTTATAAGTCTTTTATGCTCTGATCCGGTCCACGGGTCAGGAAAATTTATATATAATCCTGATATCTCATCCTTACCTAAAAAATCAAGAAGCTTTTCTCCTCTTTTTCTCAGAAAAACAATATTTTTCAGTTCTCTCTTTTTAGATTTTACAGCTGCCATTACCAGCCTTTTGAATCTAAGCTCAAGAGCAATATAGTTTTTCCCGGGAAATTTCTGCGCATTACTCGCTGTAAAATTTCCGCTTCCGCATCCTATTTCCAGATATACCGGATTGTCATTTCCGAAATACTCATTCCATTTATTTTTTTTACTGTCTGTTATCTCTTCGTCATATATTATGTATTCAGGATATTCAGTCATTTTCTCCATATAGATATTATAATGTTTTTTTGGATAATTGAAAAAATATTCCCATAATTCTTTCTTCTGCTTATTTTCCACGCTATCTCCTTTATTCTGTTATAAAATTTCTTTGATTATCTCATCTATTTTATTATATTTTTTAAAAAATTCGCTTGTTTCCCTGTTTTTGCTATTATCGGAATCCAGAAAAAAAGCTTCCAGCTCACTTTCTGTTTCTGCTATATTTACCAGATTAAGCGGTTTTGCATTTTCCGCCACATCTTTAATATTGGAATAATATTTTCCTATTATAGGCACCTTCCCGTAATAAAGAGGCTCAAGAATTGAATGTCCCCCTATCTCAACAAATGTTCCGCCTACAAATACCAAATCAGATATCTGATACATCTCACGAAGAATTCCCATTTTATCTACTATTATTATTTCAGTCTTTTTATTTTCGGAATAAAGTGAAAAATCAAGACCTTCACATAATGCTGCTACTTCTTCGGTTCGCTGTATATGTCTTGGCACCAGTACCATCTGATATTTTTCAGCCTCATTTATTTTTTTGAATATATCTATAAGGATTTTTTCTTCTCCTTCTCTTGTGCTTCCTGCAGTTATGAGCTTTCTTCCGTTTATTTTTATTCTTTCTTCCAGTTCTTCCTTCTGTTCAGTATCCAAAACAGGATAATCTATACTGTATTTCAAATTTGGATATACTTTCAGTATTTCTTCCCTTACTCCCAATTCCTTATATCTCTGAAGATCAAGATTACTTTGAACAAGGATTTTACTGCATTTATTCAAAGTAGCTGAGATCATTCCTTTGATTTTCTTGTATTTATCAAAGGTTTTATCGGAAATACGTCCGTTCACCACGATTACCTCTGACTTTTCAGATACAATTCCATAAAGATTCGGCCAGATTTCAGTTTCTATTATAATCAGTTTTTCTATATCCAGCATATTTACTGTTTTTTTTATCAGAAAATAGTCATCCAGCGGAAAATAAGCCCCTTTTATATTAGGGTTCCCTGAATATCTTTTTCTGAATAACTCCATTCCTGTATCGGTCATCACTGTCAAATAAATTTTTTTATTTCTGTCCAAAATGTTTTCTATTAATTTCTCCGCTAAATTCATTTCACCCACTGACGACAGATGAATCCAGTAATACTTATCTCTTTTTATTTTTTCTACTCTGATTCTTTTATAAAAAAAAGCTCTGATTTTTTTCTTGAAAATTGCTGCAATAAATAAAAAAGGATATAAAAAAAATCTTACTATATTATAAATAAATAACATATAATCCCACCATAAATCTTAATATTATTTTTTATGCTCTATTTTTCTTGCTACTTCCCCATGTTCATAAATAACTTCCGATTCAAGATCACCATTTTTATCATAGAAATAAGCTTCTCCGTGAAATTTACCATCCATGGCTCTTCCCTCGAATTTTCTGTTTCCGTCTTCATGAAAGCTCACATAGCTCCCATGCAGCAGTCCTTCCACATAATTGGCTTCCAAAAGAAGAATTTCCCCGTCATCGGAATATTCTTTTTCCGTTCCGTATTTCATATTATTTTTATAATCTGTTTCTTTTTTCACTTTTCCTGCTTCATTATAAAGAATCTCTTTTCCGTTTTTCCGTCCCTTTTCATAATGAATCAGATGTATTATATTCTTATTTTTACCATATATTATGAATTCGCCGTCAAGCTCGCCGTCCACATAATTGGAACTCATCTGAACATTTTCATTTTCCAGTTCTATTCTCTGTCCGTTCAGCTTTCCGTCTTTCCATATTTCTTTTCTTCTGAGGTTTTCATTTTCATCATAAAAATTCCAAATCCCTGTTTTCAAATCCTCTTTATACATTCCTGTATGTGAAAGCTTTCCGTTTTTATGAAATTTTGAAGAAATTCCGTCAAGATTCCCGTAATAATAATTATTTTCCTCTTTCAGACCGCCTTCTTTATAAAACTCCTGTAATTTCCCGTTTCTTTTACCCTCTATATAAAAACAATTTAATTTTACTTCTCCGTCTTCAAAGTATTCTTCATACTTCCCTTCTTCCAGACCGTCTATATAATTTTCCGAAGCTTTTAAGATACCATTTTCGTAATATTTTTCCTGAACACCGGATTTTTTACCGTTTTTAAATCTTTCTATGCTCTCCAGCTGTTGCTTTTTATCATCATAATACATATGAAGTTCTCCTTCGAATCTTCTGTTTTCATAATAATAAACTTCCCTGTGGTCATAGTCTTCTTTTATTGCAAATATTACCGTTAACTTTTCCAGATAATGTTTTTTTAATATCATTCCTACTCCTTATTTTTTCATCTTCGTTTTGAAATTATTTTGTCAATTTGTATTATAACATTTTATGACCTAAATTTCTAATTTTACAAAAAATTTTATTTCCAAAAATCAACAAAGAAAACTGCTCTGCACTTTTGATTTTTATATCATTTATTTTAAGCTTAAATAGAAAAAACTGCCCGTTTAAAGGCAGTTTCCCGATTTATTTATCCTTTTCTTTTTTCTACGGTTTTTTCTACGGCATCTATTATTTTCTGGTATCCAGTACATCTGCACAGGTTCCCTGAAAGCCCTCTTCTGATCTCATCTTTTGAAGGCTCCGGATTATTTTCCAAAAGAACTTCAGTGGAAAGTATCAGACCTGGAGTGCAAAATCCACATTGTACCGCTCCTGCATCTATGTAGCTTTCCTGAATATCAGATAAATTTCCGCCGCGATCTGACACGCCTTCTATTGTTTTTATATTCTTTCCGTCTGCCCAGACTGCAAGATATATACATGAATCCGCAGTAACTCCGTCTATAATTACAGTACATGCCCCGCATTCACCCACTGCACATCCCTGCTTTGCTCCTGTATAATTCAGTTCTTCCCTGAGTACTTCAAGAAGTGATTTTCTTATATCCACATTTATATTATATTCTTTTCCGTTCACAGTAAATGTAATACTTTTTACCATTATCTGCCACCTCCGATTATAGCTTTTACAGCTCTTTTAGGCAGTTCTTCCACCAGCTGTTCCCTGAATGCCTTGGAAGCTCTCCATGAATCTCTTGCTCTTGCACTTTCAAGACATATTTTCCCTATTTCATTTAGTATTTCATCATTTATCGGTTTTCCTTTGGCGAATTCCTCGGCACTTGCAGCCCGAAGCGGTGTAGGTCCTGCTACTCCGTAAGCAATTCTCATATCTTCAATGGTTCCGTTATTTTCTTTCAATAAAACCGAGCATCCAAGTGTAGCTATATCCATTGCCTGTCTGGGACTGAATTTTATATAATGACCTTTATATCCTTCGTAATTTTCTTTTGTTATTTTTACTGCTGTAAGTATATCTCCCCGTTCAAGAAGAACTTTTCCGGGTCCGAGATAAAAATCTTTTATGCTTACTTCTTTATTCCCGTTTTTCCCTGTTATCATAAGCACTGCATTATAAGCAAATAATGTAGAGGCACTATCCGCTGAAGTGGCTCCGTTACATATATTTCCGCCTACTGTCCCCACGTTTCTTATCTGTGGACCGCCTACGCTTCCCACTGCATCAGATAAGCTTTTTACATTTTTTATTATAAATTCGTTACCCTCTACTTCTGTAAAGGTAGCCGCAGCGCCTATGATTATATCACCGCTGCTATTTATTTTTATTTCCTTTAATTCCGGAATTCTTGTAATTCCAATTAAATCTCTTCCAACATATCCGTTTTTTCTCTCTCTTGATTTAATAAGAACATCAGTTCCTCCGGCTATTATCTGCGCATTTTCATTATCTGCAAGCAGTTCTACAGCTTCCTGTACAGTTTTTACCTCAGTATATGTCTTTATATCATACATTCCTTTTACCCTCCTAAACTATTCCGTTATTTTTTAATATTTCCATTAATTTCTGAGGCTTTATAGGGAGTTCGTCAACCTCTATACCTATTGCGTCCAAAACAGCATTTCTGATCGCTGCAGCAGGACTGCATATAGGCGGTTCTCCAAGGGCTTTATTTCCATAAGGCCCCATAGGATCGTCTTCTTCCACAAATAACGTTTCCATATCCGGAAGATCCATAGAAGTAGGCATCTTATAATCAAGCAGGTTATTATTCAGCGGTGCACCTGTTTTTTCATCATATCTCAGTTCTTCAGCCAGAGCATAAGCAACAGCCATTCCCATACCGCCTTCTACCTGACCGCTTGCCAGCAGAGGATTTAGTATATGGCCGGAATCATGAACATTTAATATATTCAGAATTTTTACTTTCCCAGTTTTTATATCTACCTCTACATCTGCAAAAGTAGCTCCCATTGCATTAGAGTTGCTGTGAAAATTATTTGAAACCTCTGCTGTTATACATTCTCCGTTAGCCAGGTCATAATACGATTTCAAAGCAAGATCACCGACACTTTGGATTACTTCTCCGCTGTGCTTATATACTATATTTCCGTTTACTATATCTGTATGCAGCTGATCTATATCGTCAAATTTCTTAACAGCATCAAGTATTTTTTCTTTAAGCTCTATAGCAGCTTTTCTTACTGCCATTCCTGATACATAGCTCTGTCTTGAAGCATAGGCTCCTGTATCAAAAGGTGAGTAATCTGTATCTGTATTCATGTCTGTATAAATATGATCATATGGTATTCCTGTAGTTTCAGCTACCATTTGCTTAAATACCGTATCAGATCCCTGTCCTATTTCTGTAGCTCCTACCATTAATTTTACCGTTCCGTCCTGATTCAGCGTAAGGCGGCATCCGCCTATCTCAAGGCTTTTTGGATATACTCCTGTGGCATAGGCAAATACTGCCATACCCACTCCTCTTCTAAAATCACCTGTTTTTTGACTGTCAGCCTGTTTTTTTCTTTCGTCCCAGCTAAAATTTTTCATTCCTTCTTCTACACATTCTTTTAATTTATTAGAAAAGAACATAACATGACTCACAGGATTTTCCGTATTCGGTCCTACCAAGTTTTTGAGTCTTAATTCCACAGGATCAATTCCCAGCTCCTTAGCTGCTTTTTCTATTATAGATTCCATTGCAAATATAACCTGAGGAACCCCGTATCCACGCATTGCTCCTGCAGAAGCTGTATTCGTATACACAGTTTTTGAGTTATACTCCATATTTGGCATTTTATATAATGACTGTAATATTCCTGCTCCTTTTCCGGCTATTGAATGACCGTGTGATGCATATGCACCGTTATTTGATACCGCATCCATTTCCAGAGCAGTTATCGTACCGTCTTTTTTTACTCCCAGCTTTACTTTATACGATATAGCATGCCTTACTCTTGTCCATGCAATGCTTTCTTCTCTCTGAAGCTCTACCATAACAGGTTCTCCGCCGACTGCCATACTCATAGCCACTGCAAGCGGTTCTATAGTAACATCCTGTTTATTACCGAAGCCTCCTCCTATAAATGGTTTTACTACCCTGAATTTTCCCCAAGGCATTCCAAATGCTTCACCTAAAATACGACGGCAAATATGAGGTATTTGTGTAGACGATACACAAACCCATCTTTGATCCGAACCTTTGTAAGCATAAGCAATCTGGTTTTCCATATGACAGTGCTGTACTATTTGTGTTTTGTATTCGCCCTCTATTATATGATCAGCTTCTTCAAGTCCTTTTTTTAAGTCTCCCACCACTGCCTTTGTAGAAGCTATTAAATTTTTTGAACCATCATGAATTTCCACTGCACCTTCAGCAAGCGCTTCCTCCGGCGAAAGATAAAATGGAAATTCTTCATACTCTACTTTTATTTTTTCCAGTGCTTTTTCTGCTGCCAGTTCATTTTCTGCTATCACTGCCGCTATCTCATCACCATACAGTCTGACTCTTTTCGTAAGAATATTTCTGTCTGCAATATCTGCCAGCTTGGGATCCAGAGTATACGGGTGACCTGCTGTGGGAAATTTCAAATCCGGCAGATCATCAGGAGTCAGAACCTTTATTACTCCCTCTACTTTCAGTGCTTCACTAACATCTAATTTTTTTACTAATCCATGGGCTATAGTTGCTCTCAAAATTTTTCCGTATAATACATTTTTCTTAGGCAAATCTGCTGTATAGTCTGCTTTTCCCTGTACTTTTGCTATTGCATCCCATCTTTCCACACTTTGCCCTATAATTTTATAGCTCATAAATTCCTCCTCTCAAATAATTTCAATATATACAGTATTTTAATAAAAAACTTATTTTACAGCATTACTCATCCTTAATTTTATACTTATTTTTTTCATAATGCTAGGACATTTGTCCTTAGAATTTTTCCATACTACATTATACCTCATAAATAAGTTTTTTTTTACTGAGTAATTTTTTTATCATTAGTCTTTTTTCTGTATTATAAGTATCTTTTTAATTTACCATTGTAATTTCTTTAGTTATTTGCTACTATTAAGTGTAAATATTTTTTATATATTTCCGTTTATTTTATATAAAAATTAATTTATAAAATAAAAAATTATAAGGAATGATATCAATGAAAATAAAAGGAATTATTTTTGATTTTAATGGTACTCTTTTATTTGATTCTGACAAACATGAAAAAGCTTGGCACATTTTTATAAAAGAATTTTGTAATAAAGAGATATCCGATGAAGAATTTGAAAAAAATATCCATGGTATTGTCAATAAAAAGGCTCTTGAGTATCTGTATAAAAGAACACTTTCCAATGAAGAGGTTTTATCTCTTGAACAGGAAAAAGAAAAAATATACAGAAGACTAGTTTTGGAAGATACGGCTAATTTCAGGCTTGTTCCCGGTGCCGAGGAGCTGCTGGATTATATCTGTAAAGAAAATATACCGCACACTATTGCCACAGCTTCGGAAATTGTAAATCTGGAATTTTATATAAAATCATTTTCCCTTGAAAAATGGTTTGATACAGAAAAAATTATTTATAACGATAATACGTTGCCGGGTAAACCGGATCCTGCCATTTATATCAAGGCTGCCGAAACTATAGGAGTTAATCCTGAAGACTGTCTTGTTTTCGAGGACTCTAAAGCCGGTCTTACCTCAGCACATAATGCCGGAGCAGGTAAGATAATTGCAGTTGCTTCTACTCCCGAAGAACGGGAAAAAGCTGAAAAGATCCACTGGATATCAGATATTATAAGTAATTTTTATGATTTTGATATGAATATCTTAAAAAAATAATTTTATATACCTTGATATATCTAACAGAATAAAATTATTATACAGAAATTTTTTATTCTGTATTGTCCTGTTTCTGGATATGTTTATTTTCTTTACAGCAAAATACAAATATTTTATGTTATAATTTTATTATATTAAATTAAAAGGACTGATGAACTTATGAAATATAGTTATTTATTTCAAGACCCGTATATAAGTAAAACTATCCTGAAAAAAATAAATATTCTTTTTAATTCTGTCCGTACACGTCCCGGAATGTATTTCGGAACTAATATTTCACTGGATATTCTGAATATGTATATTCAGGGAATAATCATGAATTTAGAGTCTGACAGGAATATTCCAGAGAATTCAGTGATTCCCGGTTTTTACTTTAGAAACCTGCATGATTTTTCTCATAAATGGTGTCTTGAAACGTACTCTGTCTATGTTACCGGTACAATAGGATACTCCGGTGTTTTATCCAGAATATTCGGAAATAATATTATCGGGCTGGATTATTTTTTTGATATGTGGAATGATTATATAGACGAAAAATACTATGAAAAAGACAATACTAAAAATACTCTTCCGTATTACCAAATGAAAGATACCGAAGTTTCAGAAACCGATATACTAAAGTTTTTCCATTCATTTAACAGAGATCTTTCCGAAATAAAAATTTATCTTTTTAAAGAAAGCTGTTTTCAGCATCTAAAAATATATAAAGACAAAAAAGAAGCAATTATACCTAAAGAAGCTCTTTTCATACTGCATGAATTTTTTTATGAAAGCTTTGAGCATGGTATATATTCATTGGAAATAACTGAAAATTCCCTGCTTACCAAAGAAACTAACTGCAGAAACTTTATTTCCGACAGTTCCCTTTCCCTGAAAGATTCCGCTCTTTTATGGGAAAAACATAATCTTTAGAAAACCTGAATAATTATATAAAAAGCCGTCAGAATTTGACGGCTTTATTCTTACTATACTATTATTTCTCCGTTTTTCATTACCAAAACTTCATCCAGATACAGATCCGGCTTTAGAATAACACCGTCCATATGACAGTCTGCCTTCACTGTTCCCCCGAAAGACGTATTTGTTCCAAAAGCAATATGCACTGTTCCGTATACTTTCTCATCTTCCAGTATTATCCCGCATAATACAGCACTCTTATTTGTTCCTATTCCAAGCTCACCCAGAGATGAATTATTTTCATTTTCCAGAAGTATTGATATCTTTTCCGAATTTTCTCCTTTTACTTCCTTCAAATGCCCGTTTTCTATTCTCATATATAAAGGGCTGCTGAGCTTTCCTATTCCTACCATACTTCCATCTATGAGCATTTCTCCGTCTGCAGTACCTTCTACAGGTGCAATGTAAGCCTCTCCTGAAGGAAGATTGCCTGCTGTCCCTTTTTTATCATATACTCCTGTACTAGGTACACCTTTCCTGTCCTTCAGACTCATTGTCAGAGAATACTCTCCTTTTACTATCTTTGCACTTCTTGCATTAGTCAGCATATCGGTCATTCTGAGAGTAAGCTTTTCTACCTCGTCATAATCAGCTGTTATCGCACCCTTAGAAAACATTTCCTCTGTTATTCCAGGCATTGTAGCTACTCTTGCTCCGTTTTTTACAGCATTTATTCTTGCATTAGTATGTGTCATGGAAACTGTAGTAGGACAGATTACCACATCTGCATCAAGCATAGCCTTCGCTATTAACTCATCAGGTTCTTCCCCGCTTACCTTCCCTGGTCTGCTCATCATAAGAAAAGGATTTGCCCCTGCATTTTTTACTGCCTCAAATAAAGCCTGTCCCATTTTCAGCTTATTTTCATCAGTTACTATTAATACTTTTTCATCTTTTTTTATCTTCAGACAATTTTCTACCACGGTTTTACTTCCCTGTGATAAATCCATTTTCTACCTCCATTCTCCGGTTAATTCCGAAGCAACTCTGGCTACCATTGTTCTTGATAAAACTACAGGCTTCCCTGTAATCTCTTCTGCTGCCAGCTTCATCTTTTTATTGTAGCCTATACAATCAAGCACAATTACATCTACATTTTCTGTTTTTAATTTTTGGGCTGCCATTTTTACCTCTTCTATTCCTTTATATGGAGAACCTGCGGCAGCACTTACTTCTAATCCGGTTTCTTCCCATTTTTTCCCCATCTGATCTATCTGATCCTCTTCAGGTACTATTACACCTATTTTTCCGTTTACACTAAAATTAGGTACTAATGAATACAAAATTTTCTGCGGATAGATAAGCGGAACTTTTGAAGTCAGAAGATTTCCGAAATATCCTGTGCAAATTACTATTATCAATTCTGCTCCCTGTTCTTCCAGACTGTTTATGCAGTTTTGCAGTCTTGGAATAATATAGGATTTTCCGAATTTTACATGTGAACCGTCATTCAATCTTGAAACAAGAACATAGTCATTTTCATCAGGCTGAAATTTTTCTATATCTTTTTTTGTCAGTCCGTCAAGAGCACCTGCTTCAAGAATTATTACATTTTCCCCAAGAATTTCCTGCATTTCCGGAATCACGTCTATTCTTGGTGACTGTCCTATTGTTATGGCACCTATTTTCTTTTTCATATCGGACCTACTTTCCAAAAGTCTGAAAATGCTTCATTTCTCCGTACTTGCTTATTATTTTACCGAATTCTTCCTTATCGTAAAAGTCACACTGATTCTTACCAAATGCCTTTGCTACTTCCAGGCTGAATCTTCCTGCCGCTTCCATATCTATAAAATGGCTTGCTCCCGTTGCACATCCCGGAACAGGCACTTCTGTTGTTATTGCTATTCCCACCACGGGTGCAGAAGTCGCAGTAGCAGGCTGCAGTATGCTGTTCAGGTGATAAAGATCATTTCCGTAAGGCGTTATATCCTGAATTGAAAGCGGAAATACTGCCGGAAGCTTTCCAGTTGTTATTTCCATAAAAGTAAGAAGATCACTGCTTACTTTAAGAATATACCCTTCTTTTACTGTAGGCGATATTGCAAATCCTCTCGTATTGATAACCTTATTCCCTTTTGTAGTATCTATTGATAAAATAGCATCCATTTCATCACTTATTTCTTCTTTATTAACAGTAGCCATGTCTACAGGCGAACCCATAAACGGTACCGGCTCATGCGGCTGTGTCGGCGCGTCCGGACATATATGTGTTCCTACTATAACATCTCCCTCAAGATAATCTCCTTTATTCTGCATATCCAAAATTTTAGCTGCTACCGAAAGGGCTACCATTGCTCCGTCAGCATCTGATACCATTCCAGTCATTACAGGTCTTGCACCAATACCGCCCAATCTTCCCAGTATTCCAATAGTAGGAGCATCTCCCCCCTTACTTTTACCATTCTTTCCCTCTATTTTTATTTTTACAAAATCAGTAGAGCCCTTTTCTCCTGTTATTTTTTTTACCGTTATATTTTTTCCGCCGTAAGATTCCAAAAGCTCCTTTACAAGACTCCCGCTTGCATCTGCACGGTCAATAACTTCATATACATCCATCAATTGTTTTAAAAGCACTTCATTTCCCTCCTAAAATACATATTTTATTATTTCTTTGTCCAATATTTTTTCTACATCTTCAAAAAGCTTTTTATCCTTCATGCCGCTTCCCAGTTTCAGATTTGATTTATCTGCTTTTATTATTATTATTTCCTGACCATTTTTTATTTCAGCACTTGTTACGGGAAAGCCCGTATTTTTATCAAAAGTCATTATCAAATCAGGAAAAGTTGCTATTCTTTTTCCGTCTGCCTCGGCAGTCATATATTCATTCCAAAAAGTAAGCTCATATTCATTTACCCAAAGGCTTCCTACATCAAATCCTCCGGAAGTATTCAGATTAAATCTTCTTATAGTTCCTTCTGTAAGTATAATTCCGTTTAATACCTCTGCTACATTTTTCACTGCCTTCTCGCCGGATTCTTCCAGACCTTCATAAAAAGCTTTCCCTAATTCTATTGCGTGATGAATACCACCTATTGCCGCATTCTTTTTTAGATATTTTACACTTACGGGATTTCTTGCTACTGCTACCAGACCGCCCGCAGCTATTGCCGCCTGTCTTACCAGCTTTGCAGTATTATCTATGCTTCCCTTTGTCATTATCTCTGTATACATTCCGTTTTCTTTGTTCCCGCCTGCTGCTGCCTGATAAGTCACATAATTTTCCAGACTGTGCAGTCCTATACTGCCCATTACTCCTGTAGGATGTGCTCTTCCGTTACACGGGGCATCTATAAGCGGTATTCCCAATTTTGCTGATTGGAGCCACCCGTTGATTGTTGCTATTCCCCCGTTTTCATTTGTAATTATTCCAGCTATATCTTTACCGGAAATTTTCTTCAAAAGCTCTATAGTCCGTACATAGTCATCACCTGTTATATATTTATCCTTTGCTGCGGGAGCTCCCACTGCAGATACTGTTACCACTATATCCTCGTCTTTTAGTACTTCAATAGGCATTAATTCCGGACTTCCGTATTTAAGGGCTTCTCTGCCGAGAAGAATACCTTCTTCTCTTGAGCCTCCGCCGCCTCCCCCGAGTATAGTTCCTCCTATCAAAGCATGTTTTAATACTTCTTCATTCAAAATCATAACTAATTCCTGCTTTCCGAGTTCTTTTACTTACTCATAATTCCAATGGCTACTAAAAGGGCATAAACAAATCCTCCAAGTCCGTCACCGGCTATTAATCCTGCATCTATAAATTCTATAACTTTATTGCCGAATATAAGTCTGACTATTACAGCTGCTATTACACCTATTCCGTAAATAGGATTATTTATAAGAAGACCTGTAGCAAACAAAACTCCTACCATTCTTTTTGGTCCCCCTAAAAGCTGAAGTGCAGCACCCGGTACCGCCCATAATAACAGCGCCTTTAACACCTGAGGATCCGAAGCCTTGCTTATTGCTTCTGCAAAAGTTTTACTTACCGGTGCCAAAAGAGGTGTTTCCTGTCCGAAAACAAACATTTTCAAAGTGGCAAGAACTACAATTATTCCTATGATTCCGCCTATCATCTCAATTATTACCTGTTGCTTTCTTCCATATTTCTCATGCTCTACATTTTTTCCTCTTCCTCTGATGATCCATCCAGTTTTCAGGTCATAACCCATATCTGCAAAACAAGGCCCTGTAGAACTTATATATCCTGTAAGGAGTGCAAGCGAAATCAATGGAAATTTTAAAAAGATACCTATTGTCATAAATATAGTAGTGATAGCAAAAGCCGGAAACCATCCTGAATGCATTGCAGCCATTCCTACTATCAATATTGCCACTGTACATGAGATTGCTGCCCATAACACCCACAGAATAAGCATAAATATACTCATTTGTGTAACTATTCCTGAAATAACTGCTATTACTACCGCTCCTGCCAGATACAAAAAGAATCCCATTACGATTGTTTTCTTAGCTTCAGTTTTTGTAACAGTAATTTTTGTATGTACATCCGTATCTTTATTTTTGTGTTTTGTATCTTTTAGTATAATAATCAGTGACTGAATAAGAGCCATAAGTCCTGCTCCTATCATAATACCGCTTGGTATGGAAGTTTTTCCCAGTTCCAGACCTCCAAATAATACTGTAGAATATCCTCTTATTAATAAACCTACTCCGAGTCCGATCATTGAAAAAATATTTGCTATGAAAACTATCCCAATTCCTGCTGCGGGTATATTAAAAGGTACTTTTCCGAAAGGTACTTTGAAAAGTCCGCATAATGCCCCTATTACTATACCTATCAGCAGTTTTATTCCTTTAGTTCCGCCCTCATCTCCGGCTTCCAGTGCTTGTGCTGTAGCTACTCCCGGAGGCCATGCTTCATCAGCGGGAAATATTTCCGAATCAAATATTTTTCCAACCACAAAAATTGATATTGATACTCCTATTATTGATCCTATTGCCATTGGCAGTATAAATTCATTTTTTCCAAGAACTATAAATATCCCCACAGCCAGCAATCCGCAGTTTGCTGCCGAAAATCCGGCTCCGGATACTATTGTCTGCACCATATTCTGTCGTTCAAGCGACTTGAATTTTTTAAATACGGATAAAGGTATTCTTGCTATTACCATAGCTATTATTGCACCTATTAGCGACGTATTCGGCGTTACACCAACCTTTCCTATTATCTGCATACAGATTATTGCCGATAATACAGCAAGTATAACACCCAGTACAAGAGTTGCCGGTTCAAATGCGCTTATCTTTTCGAACTTCCCTCCTGACGGCGTGTTACTTAAATTTTTCTCGTTCATAATTCCTCCTCTATTTATAATACATATTATCTTATATAGTAGCATTGTTTTTCACTTACCGTCTAATATATTTTGTTTATGTGGTATTATTTTCATTTATAAATAAAGTTGTTCACAAATTTTATTTTATTTAATTAAATACTTTTAAAAGAAAAAATTTTAATATATATGTGAGAGCAGTTTTAGAAATGAATTGAAACATTTACTGAAAATTTATCATATAAAATAAAAAGGCTGTCCACATCAGACAACCTGTTTTTTATTTACTTAGCAGCAACTTTATCAGCTAATTTTTTTCCAACTTTGAATTTTACTACTTTTTTAGCAGCTATTTTAATTTCTTTTCCTGTTTGCGGGTTTCTTCCTTTTCTAGCAGCTCTTTTTTGAACTCCGAAAGTTCCCCATCCTACGAATTGAACTGTTTCCCCTTTAGTTAGAGATTTTTCCACAGTTCCTAAAAATTCATTTACTAATTCTTCTGATCTCTTTTTTGTCTCTCCAGTTGCTTTTGCATATGCCTCAATAAACTCTTTCTTTGACATATAACTACCTCCTAAATTTTAGTCATGTTTATTATACACCTTTTATAGCACAATTTACAACACTTTTTTACTATTTTTTGCTAATTTATTTTACATTTACTGTCTAAGGAACATTCCCAATTGATAGACTTATCTATTTTAGAAGCTTTCAGAGCTTCTTATAAAAGAATACTTATTTTTAAAAATTTAAATTTTTTTCGTTTTTTCCTCAACCAGCTTCTTTATTTTGTCCTTTATTTCTTCTGCACTCAAGGAAGTTGAATCTAAGATTACGGCATCCTCTGCAATTTTAAGCGGACTTTCTTTTCTGTGCATATCATTGTAATCCCTTTTTGTTATTTCCCTGAGAATTTCCTCATATTCCACATTTTCTCCCTTATTTCTCAGTTCCTTACATCTTCTCTCAGCACGTATTTCCGGATCTGCATTCAGATACACTTTCAGGTCTGCGTTAGGAAATACTACTGTTCCGATATCACGCCCGTCCAGAATTACATCCTTTGATTTTGAAAATTCCCTTTGAAGCTCCACCATTTTTTCTCTTACTTCTTTCACAACAGAAATTTTTGAAGCATTGCTGGAAGTTTCCCTTGTTCTTATTTTATCCGTTACATCTTCATTGTCCAGATAAAATCTGTTATCCTTCATATCTATGTTCAAATCTTCCAATAGTTTCAGTTCTTTTTCACGATCGGAAAAATCTATATTTTCTTTCATTAACTTATATGCAAATAATCTGTACATTGCCCCAGTATCCAGGTATGTAATCCCCAGCTCGTCGGCTATCATTTTTGAGACGGTACTCTTCCCGCTTCCAGCCGGACCATCCACTGCTATTATCATATCAAAACCTCTTTATTTATATTCAAAAACATAAGAAATCCATCCGTTTTCTTCTTTTTCATCTATTTGTTCAAAATTATGCTTTTCAGTTTTTTCCAGTATTTCATGCTTTCTGGTTTTTAAGATTCCCGAAAATATTACCAAAGCTCCCGGCTCCAAAACTTTTTCTATATCATCCAAAAGTGCCATAAGTGTATCAGCCAGAATATTTGAAACTACAATATCGTATTTTTTATCAGTATCATCTACCAGATTTCCTATCACTACACTAAAATTATCTATTTCATTATCCTCAAGATTCTCTTTGGCAACACTTTCCACTGCTGGATCTATATCTATACCGTCCACTTTCTCTGCACCAAGCTTTGCCCCTACTATCATCAATATACCTGAACCGCATCCTATATCAAGAAGATTTTTCTTTCCTTGTGCATATTTTTCCAGCATTTTTATGCAAAGCGAGGTAGTCTCGTGAGTTCCGGTTCCAAAAGCCATGCCGGGATCTATTTTTATGACGGTCTCGCCCTCACTTGGGGTATAATCTTCCCAAGAAGGCTTTATAACAATTTTATCTGTTATCTTAGTAGTATGAAAATATTTTTTCCATTCGTCTTTCCATTCATTTTCATCACATTCATTAGTATAAACAGTAAATATCATCTCTTCAGTTTCAGACAGTTCTTCCAGCTTTTCCGACAGCATTTTTAACTTTAACCGTGCAAATTTATTATTTGGAAAGTATCCTATTATCGTCCATGTATCATTAACTATGCTTTCCTTATGAAAATCCAGAGCATTTTCAGTAAAAAAATCAATGAATTCAAATTCGTTTACTCCCAGTTCGGAGAAAATACCTATTATTTTTTCTTTTGTTTCTTTTATAAAATCTGAATAATAATCTACTTTTACTCTAAGCCATTTCATTTATTTAATTCCTTTTCTATCTGAAGTCCGAATTTTTCATCTGTCAGATCTAATGCTACAGGTGTAATAGAGACATAATTATCCTTCAGTACATAATAGTCACTGTGGTAATTAGACGAATATTCCACTGCATTTCCTGTTATCCAGAAATATTCGTGTCCGTTCGGATCAAATCTTTTATCAAAATTCTCTTTATAGTTTCTGTCACCCTGAATAGTAAACTTATAGCCTTTTAATTCCTCTGTCTTTACATTTGGTACATTTATATTTAGAAGCTTATATCTCGGAAACTGAAAATCTTTTATTTTTTCTATAAAATCTGCCGCAAAAACTGCCGCTGTAAGATAGTTTTTCCCGTGATCAAAGGGCTCTGACAAAGACAAAGCTATGGATCTCACCCCAAGAAGTGCAGCTTCAGACGCAGCACCAAAAGTACCGGAATAAAATAAATCTACTCCCAGATTTGCTCCCCTGTTTATACCGCTTATCATAAAATCAAAATCTACATCCCTGTATATTTCCCATCTTGCAAGTTTTACACAGTCTGCAGGCTTTCCATTTACCATATAACCGAAAAAGTTTCCGTTTATATTATATTTTCTGTATCTCAAAGGTTTATTAATTGTAAGTCCGTGTCCTGTACCGCTGGCATCTTCATCAGGGGCCACTACATATACATCATGTCCTCTTTCTATTAGAACCATAGCCAGAGTTTCTATCCCTTTAGCAAAAATTCCGTCATCATTTGATAGTAAAATTTTCATTTTGAGCTCCTCTTATATTGAAATATGCAGATTCAGTCTTTCTATTTTCTCTGTTCTCCCATATTCATTTATATCTACTATTATACCGTTTATTTTTATATTTTCTTTACATACGCTCCATCTGGCAGGAAGACCGTCCTTGAATTTCTGTATACTTTCTTTCTTGTTCATACCCAGTATTCCGTCGTGTCCGCCGGTCATACCAATATCAGTTATATAGCCTGTACCTCTGTGAAGTATTCTTTCATCTGCTGTCTGCGTATGTGTATGTGTACCGTACACAAGTGACACCTGTCCGTCAAGATTCCATCCCATTGCCTGTTTTTCAGATGTTGCTTCTCCATGGAAGTCTACTATTATATTGTTTGTTATTTTTTTTATTTCTGGCAGTAATTCGTCCACTGCCAAAAAAGGGCATGCTATAGGAGGCATAAATACCTTGCCCTGTATATTAATAACTGCCAGTTTTTTTCCGTTCTTTTCTACTATTGTATATCCTTTTCCCGGTGTTCCCGGTGCAAAGTTCAATGGTCTTATCATTTTTTCTGTTTCATCTAAATAAGGATAAATTTCTCTTCTGTCCCAAGTATGATTACCCAGCGTGACTACGTCTACTCCCAGATTAAATACTTTACTGGCAATTTTTGGTGTTATGCCAAAACCGCCTGCTACATTTTCCCCGTTGACTACAATAAAGTCAAACAACTCCCTTTTATTATCCAAATATTTCGCCAGTGCTTCTCTGCCGGGTTCCCCCACCAGGTCTCCTATTATTAACAATTTCATGCAAATATTTTCCTTTCTAAATAACAGAATAAATTTTATAAAATTAAGGACGGTTTTTTCAAACCGTCTGTATTATTTAGCATATTCAACTGCTCTTGTTTCTCTTACTACTGTTACTTTTATCTGTCCCGGATACTGCATTTTATCCTCTATCTCTTTAGCTACTTCCCTCGCTATCAATGTTGATTTATCGTCATCTATTCTTTCAGGGTTTACTATAAGTCTTATCTCTCTTCCTGCCTGAATTGCATACGAGCTTTCGATTCCTTCGTAATTATTCGCTATTTCTTCAAGCTGCTCCAGCCTTTTCAGATAATTTGATAATGTTTCCCTTCTTGCTCCCGGTCTTGAAGCCGAAATCGAATCCGCCGCCTGAACAAGAACTGCTTCCACACTCAGCTGTTCCACTTCGTTATGATGTGCTTCCACTGCATTTATAACAGTTTCGTTTTCCTTAGAAAATTTTCTCAGAAATTCTCCTCCGTTTAGTGCATGTGATCCTTCCTGCTCATGTGAAAATGCCTTCCCAATGTCATGAAGAAGTCCTGCCCTTTTGGCTACTTCTACGTTAGCTCCCAGCTCTGCTGCAAGTGTAGCTGCTATATGTGCTACTTCTATTGAATGCTGTAATATATTCTGTCCAAATGATGTTCTGTATTTTAATTTCCCCAGTACTTTTAGAACCTGATTCGGAAGAGTCGGTATTCCTACTTCCAAAATAGCATGTTCTGCTGCTTCCATTATTTTTTCGTCTACTTCTTCTTTTGCTTTTTCTACTACTTCTTCTATTTTTGTCGGATGTATTCTTCCGTCTGAGATCAGCTTTTCCAGAGTTATTCTGGCTACTTCTCTTCTTACACCGTCAAATGAAGACAGAACCACTGCTTCTGGTGTATCATCTATAATAAGATCTACACCTGTTACAGCTTCTATCGCTCTGATATTTCTTCCTTCACGGCCGATGATTCTTCCTTTCATCTCTTCACTCGGCAGCTGAATTACAGAAATTGTAGAGTCTACTACATAATCTGCAGCTGCTTTTGATATTGCTGTAGACATTATTCTTTTTGAAATTCTTTCTTTATCTCTTTCGATATTATGCTCAAAATCTCTTATCATTACTGCCTTATCATGCTCCAGCTCACCCTGAAGTCTGTTCAGTATTACCTCTGACGCTTCTTCCTTAGTCAGCTCGGATATTCTTGTAAGCTCAGTTTCCTCTTTCTGTATCAGGTCGCTCAGAGTTTGCTCCTTAGTTATCAGAATTTCCTTCTGTTCTTCCAGCTTAAGCTCTCTTTCCTCTAGTCTTCCCGATCTTGCTTCAAGATTCTCCTCTCTTTTCAGCAGTCTTTCTTCTTTTACGGATACTTCGGCTTTCATCAGCCTTACTTCTTCATCAGCTTCTTTTTTTACACCGAGCATCTCTTCTTTTACTTTTATTAATTCCTCTTTTCTATAAGATTCCACTTCTCTTTCAACTTCTTTTTTAGTATCATCTAACTCTCTTTTAGCATTGAATATTTCCCCTTTTAAGTTATTCAGTTCTCCATATGTATTTTTATACTCTTTTTCTACTACAGATCTACTAATTAGATACCCTATAAAGAAAGTCAAAAGAAGAAATATAATTGCTACTATTATCCAGACAAATGTCATTCTTCGTTTCTCCTCTCTACTTTCTCTCAGCTACATTCTGTATCTTCCATTCATCTTCGACAAATTTCCATGTTATGTTAAAATACATGCTTTCAGAAGCATAATTCAGTATCATAACATTTTTAGCTCTTCCGTTTCTCTCGAAACTAGGTTCCGAAACTATTATATTCACTTTTGAAAGATCATATTGTTTCAGATATTTCAGGACTATATTATTTTTAAATGTAGGTAAGAAATACTTTTCTAATTCTTCATATTGATTATTAACCGCAGTTTGTCTAAGCTCAGCAATAGTTTCCCCCAATAATGCCTTGTTTTCAGTGGTATAATTTACTGCTGCACTTGAACAATTTATATAAATAAGCAATAAAGGTACAAGAAAAAATTTTTTCAATTCTCTTCCTCCGTACTACATGTTATTCATCATGTTATTTTAACATAATAAATTCTTAAAAGCAAGTTACAAATGCTTTGCTTTCCATACTTTAAGAATTTATCCGGTCTATATATAATTATGCAAAAATTTAATTAAATATACTGTTTTTAATATAAAAATTTTACAGACTCTTTTCAAAATGCTGGTAATCTTTTAGAGATTTCCATTCTCCTCCCCAGGTCCAGCCTCTTTTTTTAAATGCGTTATAACAGACATCCCCCTTGACTATCATACCTTTTCTTATACTTTTTCTATCAAGATAATCTATGGAATTTTTAGGCTCTATTACATTATTTTTAATATAAGGATTTTGTACGGGATTAATATCCACAGCAAAACCGTACGCATGCTTTGAAAAAGATTTTTTTCCCGTTTTCGGTCTTACAGAAAATGCGTATGTATTATTATCTTCCATGGATAGTTCGTCAGAGTTCCCATACTCATCTATTAATCTGATTTTATCTATAGGGAACTTTGCTTCATATAATTCACCAAAGATTGCTTCTATATCCCCGGCAAGCTTTTTATGTATAATTATTCCCCCGGTTCTTTCCACATTTTCAAAATTAACATATTTTACCCTTACTAAAACCAGTTCTGATAATTTTACGGGTCCCTCTTGTCTGTACGAATTGTCTCTCATGACTGTTTTTATATCATCAGGAATTTCGAAAATACCTGTCTGTTCTGTATTTGCAGATAAGATAAAGCTAAATGCAAGTATTGTAAGTAAAATTTTCTTTTTCATTATCAGAGTTCCTTTCAAAATTATCAAAACAACAGATATCTTCTAATACAGTATTCTGTACACTTTTAGCCAGACAATACCGAATATCTTCTCATTCTGCCGTACAGAAGAAGAAAACACGGCCTTTGACTAATTTGTGAATAACATTATACTATATGTCTGCTAATTTTTTCATATTTTTAAGATTATATTTCCTATTTTTCAGCATATTTCTAAAAAAACAACTTGTTCTACAGATTTTTTTAGAAAATAACGAAAATCAGAACAGCCGAATTTTTACATGACATATTTATGTCAATAATAAATTTTCGATATAACACCTGCTTTTCGTTTTATTATTTATACATGATTTTTCACTCAAAGATGACATTCTCTTTTTTATCAGAGACATGTCCGCTTCCATTGTACCTTTCAAAAAAATACGGCTTACTTTTTTATAATAATCCGCCAGTACTTTATACTACGGATATTTTATAATAACATATTAAAATTTAAAATAAAAGATAATTTTTTTCTTATTCTCTATTTTATATTGTAAAAATTATAATCCTCATATTAAAACTGCTTACTTTTTCAGACATGCTTATAAAAAAATTATTTATAAAAAAAACGTGTCCGTTTTTAACAGGACACAGTTTTTTATTATATTATTTTTGCATTTGACAGCATTAATCTTATTCTGTTTATTTGATTTACCTCGCTTGCCCCGGGATCATAATCTATAGGCATTATATTAGATGTGGGATTCAGATCCCTTATTTTCTTTATCATCCCTTTTCCGCTTACATGATTAGGAAGACATCCGAAGGGCTGGACACAGACTATATTATTTACTCCGTCTTCTATAAGATGAAGCATTTCTGCTGTCAGAAGCCAACCTTCACCCATATTGTTCAGTGAAGACACATAGCCTTCTCTCAGCTCTTCCATTTCCTCTATTCTTTTAGGAGCCTTGAATCTCGTATTTTTTAGTTCCTCTATAATAGTATTTCTGTATTGCTGGAGATATTTCAAAAGAAATCCTGATACTATATTTCTTTTTAAATTCTTCTTATAATTCCTGTATTCGAGTTTTCCTACCTGTAAAGTATACAGGAAGAAATCATATAATTCAGGGACAGAAACTTCCGCCCCCTCTTTTTCAAGGAAATCCACAAGATAGTTATTAGCAAGCGGCTGAAATTTCACCAGTATTTCTCCCACTATTCCTACCTTAGGCTTGACTTCGTCTGTTATCTCTATATTTTGAAAATCTTTGATTATCTGTTTTATATTTTTATTAAATGTTTTTTTATTTTCTGTATTTTCCAGCGAAGACTTTAATCTGTTTATCCATCCTTCATAAACTTTATCTGTATCACCCTTATTTTTTTCATAAGGTCTTGTTTTATAGACAAGTCTCATTAATAAATCACCATACAGGACACCGTGAAGAAAATCCTTCAGTATTTTTGTATTTAGTTTAAACCCGGGATTCTTTTCCAATCCTGATATATTAAATGATATTACCGGTATATGCTCAAGTCTGTTATCCTTCAAAGCTTTTCTCAGAAAAGAAATATAGTTGGTTGCCCTGCATCCGCCGCCTGTCTGTGATATTATAAGCGCCACTTTATCGAGATCATACTTTCCTGATTTCAATGCGTCTATAAATTGCCCCACCACTATAATAGACGGATAGCAGGCATCATTATGTATATATTTCAATCCTTCCTCCACTACATTCTTACTTTCATTAGCCAGTACCTCTGTATTGTACCCTGCTATATTTAGTGCCGTTTCCAAAAACTGAAAATGGAAAGGAGCCATCTGAGGTATAAGTATTTTATGTGTTTTTTTCATTTCTTTTGTAAATACCGGTCTTTCATACTCCGCATTGTCTGTAACTGCACAGGAAGAACACTTACTCTCAAGCTGCTCTTTTTCAGACATAGATGCCAAAAGTGATCTTATTCTTATTTTTACTGCTCCCAGATTCGTTATCTCATCTATTTTCAAAAGAGTGTATACTTTATTATTTTCCTCAAGAATTCTTTTTACTTCATCTGTAGTGATAGCATCAAGCCCGCACCCAAATGAATTCAGCTGAATAAGCTCCACGTTTTCCTCTTTTGCCGCAAAACTTGCCGCTTTATAAAGTCTTGAGTGATATGTCCACTGATCTACCACATGGAGCGGCTTTTTTATTTCTCCGAGATGTGCTATAGAATCTTCTGTTAATACAACCAGATTGAATGAATTCAAAAGCTCCGGTATACCGTGATGTGTTTCGGCATCAAGATGATAGACTCTTCCTGCAAGTATTACCGATTTCAGATTATTTTCCTTGGCATACTTAAGTGCCTTTTCGCCGGAATGACGTATGTCCTCTTTATAATTATGTAGTTCCTCATAACCTTTTTCCACGGCTTCTTTTAATTCCGATTTTTTTATGTCATACTTTTCGCTTAGTATTTTATGAAGAATTTCAACAGTCATTTTTTTATCATATATAGGCAGATACGGGCTTATATAATCCAGCTCCTTTAATTCATCTATATTCGCTCCTATTACTTCCGGATATGAATTCACAATCGGACAGTTATAGTGATTAGTGGCTGTTTCATCTTCTTTAATATTATACGGAACACAAGGATAAAATATTGTTTTTATTCCCTTTGATATTAGATTCTTTATGTGCCCGTTAGTCAGCTTTGCAGGATAACATATAGTATCCGATGCAATACTGTCCATTCCTTTTGTTATCAGCTCTTTGGTAGATTTATCCGATAAGACTACTTTAAATCCTAAATTCGTAAATACAGTAAACCAAAGAGGAAAATTTTCATACATATTCAGAGCCCTTGGTATTCCTATTTCTCCTCTGTAGCTTTTATCATCCTCAAGAGGTTCATAATAGTCAAAAGTTCTTTTATATTTATAATCGAACAGATTCGGCAGCTTATCATTTATCTCGCCTTTTCCTAATGGTCTTTCACATCTGTTTCCAGAAATATATTTTCTGCTGCCGAATTTATTTATTGTCATCAGACAGTTATTCGTACACAAACCGCATCTTGCAGTACTTGAATCATGTACAAAAGTTTCCAGTTCTTTTTCACTGAGTATTTTGGAATATTCCTCATCATGCCTTGCTTTCTCATGTGCAATCAATGCCGAACCAAAAGCCCCCATTAAACCGGAAATTGCAGGTCTTACTACTTCTCTTCCCAGAAGCATTTCAAATGCTCTTAATACAGAATCATTATAAAAAGTACCACCCTGAACTACTATATTTTTCCCCAGATCATCAGGATTCTTTACTCTTATTACCTTATAAAGGGCATTTTTTACCACGGAAATAGATAGTCCGGCTGACAGATCCTCTATGGAAACACCTTCTTTCTGAACCTGTTTTATTTTAGAATTCATAAATACGGTGCAGCGTGTACCCAAATCTACAGGAGCTACGGCTCTGAGACCTTTTTGCGAAAAGTCTTCTATTTCCATATTAAGTGATTTTGCAAAAGTTTCTATGAACGACCCGCATCCTGACGAGCATGCTTCATTCAGCATTATTGACTCTATTACTCCGTTATTTATTTTAAAACTTTTCATGTCCTGTCCGCCGATATCTATTACAAAATCCACATCGGGATTAAAATATCTCGCAGCCTTATAGTGAGCTATAGTTTCTACTTCGCCCATATCAAGATTAAAAGCGTTTTTTATAAGTGCTTCTCCGTATCCTGTCGTTACTGCTTTTCTGATTCTTATTCTGTCCTTTGTCAGAGTGTAAATTTCCTGCAGCTGTTCCTGTACAATTTTTACGGGATTTCCCTTGTTGCTCCCGTAGAAAGACCATAAAATGCTGTTTTCCTTATCAAGAAGCACCATTTTTGTCGTTGTAGAACCGGCATCTATCCCCAGATAAGCATTACCGCTGTATTCGCTGATATTTTTTACATTTGCCTTTGCTGTACTGTGTCTGTCTCTGAATCTCTTGTAATCCTCCTCGTCTTCAAACAGGGGATCAGTTTTTTCTATCTCTGCATCTGACTTTTTACTAATAATGTCAGCATACCTTTTTATAAATTCATCATAATTAACACTGTTATTTTCTTCTTCAAACAGCGCAAGAGCAGTACCTATAGCCACATAATACTGCGAATTTTCCGGAAGAAGTACCTGTTCCTCTTTTAATTCCAGAGTTTCCTTAAATCTCTCTCTTAATTCAGAAAGAAAGTATAGAGGTCCTCCCAAAAAAGCAACATTTCCTTTTATTTTTTTTCCCTGTGCAAGACCTGTTATCGTCTGGTGTACCACAGCCTGAAATACAGAAGCGGCAACGTCCTCCTTCATGGCTCCTTCATTCAGGAGCGGCTGTACGTCTGTTTTAGCAAATACTCCGCATCTTGAAGCAATTGAATATAGTCTTTTATGATTTTTAGACAGTTCATTCAGTCCTGCAGCATCAGTCTCAAGAAGTGTTGCCATTTGGTCTATAAAAGCTCCTGTACCGCCGGCACAGCTTCCGTTCATCTTCTGATCCAGAATTTCTTCAAAAAAAGTTATCTTGGCATCTTCACCGCCAAGCTCTATGGCCACATCTGTATGTGGTATATAATTTTTTACTGCTTTACTGCCGGCAAGGACCTCCTGAATAAAAGGAATTCCTAAATCCTCTGCCAGCTTCATACCGCCGGATCCTGTTATGGCAACTTTGACATCACTGTCTTTCAGTATCTCTTCCATATCCTTCAAAATCGTATACAACGTTTCTTTTATCTGTGAAAAGTGTCTTTCATAACGTTTATAAATTATATTTTGTTTTTCATCCAGCAGTACTGCTTTAACTGTCGTTGATCCTGTATCAACTCCTAAATATGAAATCATCATTCTCATCTGCCTTAATTTTTTTTATTGTTGTAATGTTTATTTATATGTATTTTATCATAAATATTTTTTTATACAAGTGTTTTGATAAACCTTGTACGACGATACTTTTATTCTATATAGTAACATTTTCTTGACATAGTGTCAACAAAGCTTTTTTTATTTTCTTATTTCGTCAAACAAAATTTTGATACCCGAATTATTTATAAAAACTGAGATTCCTGTTTATTTCTTAATGAAGTATTAGCTGAAATTATTTTTATAAAAAATTTTTTATAAATAAATATTTTGTAAAATTGCCCGCTTTTTTTATTTTTTGATATCTCTACAATAATTAAAACAAAGTAAAAAAGAGAAAATAATTATTTTTTTCTCTTTTTTTATTTATAAATTACTAATACGATTTCATCATTAATCAAATCATGCCAAATATTTTTTATTCTCTAATATCCTCTGTTTCAGCTCCCCTTGTACATATTTTTTTCATTTCCAGACTCCATTTATCCGGAAGATTTTCAAGTTCTTTTTTCATGGCTGAAAAAAATCCGGCATCTTTATAATTCAGTGAAATCAGTGTTGGACCCGCACCGCTTATATATTCTCCAAGAGCTCCGTGTTTTTCCGAATAATTGAATATATCTTCTGAATTATTTATCAGTGAAAACCTATACGGTTGATGCACTTTATCATCAAGAAGAAATCTCAGGTCATCATAATTCTTTCTGTGAAAACTGTCAATAAGAAGACCCAGCTTTGATGCATTGCTTATAAGGTCCGAAACTTTATATTCCTTCGGCAGTACTGCTCTCGCTTTCTCTGTAGAAAGCTTGAAGTCAGGAATCATAACATAAAAATATATATTATTATCAAAGGGTATTCTTGAATAATAGAAATTTTCACTGTCATGAGATGCCAGTATCATACCGCCAAAAATAGCAGGCAGCACATTATCGGGATGTCCTTCTATTTCTGTTGCCAGCTTTGCCATGTCATCTTCTGATAAAATTCCCCCGAGAAATTTATCTGCTATTAAAATGCCAGCAATTATTGCACTGGAACTGCTTCCCAATCCTCTTGAAACCGGTATTTCATTTTTAATTATTTCTACCTTATAATTCGGGACTTTTTTATTATACTTTTCTTCTATTAATTTTATCGTGGAATAAATATAATTTTCTTCAAGAGGAATAGAGAACTCCTCGCCGTTTTCAAGATATTCTATACTTTCACTCTCTGATACCATAAGTTCCAGATAGTAATCCAGTGCTACACCGAGACAGTCATATCCCACTCCTATATTTGCACTCGTTGCCGGAACTGTTACTTTGAATTTTTTCATTTCTCCTCCTACTTTTATGCTGTCAGAATACCGCTGTTATATCCTGTTTTACCATTATTGAAAAAAATATAACCAGTCCGGATTTCCTGCGGAACCAAAATTCATTTTGCCAAAAACCGTCTAAAATTAGAGATTCAGATATTTTACTTTTCTTATCTGCTCAAATTCTTCAAGCTTTTTAATTGATTTTTCTTCCACCACATCATCTACAGTAAGGAGCATAATTGCACTGTTTTCTTTTCTTCCTACATGCATTGTAGCTATATTTACCTGTTCTTCTCCTAATATTCTACCAACATTTCCTATAACTCCGGGCACATCATTATTTTCTACGAGAAGCATATTTTCAGATATTACCACATCTATCGGATAATCATTTATCTCTACTATTCTTTCCTCGTTATTTCCGCCGATAATTCCTACAATACTGAATTTTTCCCCGCTTTCGCCTACTACCTCTATTTTTATTACATCAGGATAATTATAGTATTTTTCTTCTTTTTTTATAGAATGAAATTTTATATCTCTTTTCTCCGCCAGAACCAAAGAGTTAATATAATTAACTTCTTCCTTTAATACCGGATATAAAAGCCCCTTCATGAATGAAGAATCAATTATTGCAGTTTCCTGAGTGCTTATATTGCCATAGTATATGAGATTTACAAATTTTATTGCACCTTTTTTTATCTGATAATATATTTTCCCAAGTTTTTCCACAAATTGTATATAAGGCTTTATTACAGCAAATTCTTCTCTTCCCATTGTAGGCAGATTCACTGCTGTTTCCACTATTTCGCCGTTTAGTCCGTTTATTACCTGTTTTACTACCTGTTTCCCCACATTTTCCTGAGCTTCATATGTAGTCGCTCCTATATGAGGTGTTGTTACTACATTATCAAAGGCATATAAAGGACTCTCGCTTCTCGGCTCCTTCTCATGCACATCAAATCCGTAGCTTGCTATTTTTCCGCTTTCCAGACCGGCTGCAACAGCTGCCTCATCAAAAACTCCTCCTCTTGCAGCATTAACCAGTCTTACATTGTCCTTCATTTTTTCTATCTGATCATAACTTATTATTTTCAGTGTTTCTGATGTCTTTGGCGTATGAATTGTTATAAAATCAGAGACTTTCAAAAGCTCGTCCAGAGTTTCGGCCTTTTTACATTCATATCTTTTGAATCTTTCATCTGATATATAAGGATCATATGCTATCAGATCCATTCCAAAAGCTTTCATTCTTGTAGCTACCAGTGATCCTATTCTTCCCAGACCGATTATTCCCAAAGTTTTGTGAAAAACCTCATTTCCGACGAATATTTCTCTGTCCCATTTCCCAGATTTCAGATATCTGTCTGCCGGGAGAATATTTCTTGCAGTGGCAAGCAGCAGTGTTATTGCTAATTCACATGCCGAAACGGTATTGCTGTCAGGTGTATTTGCTACAATTACTCCATGGTTTGTAGCCTCCTTTACATCTATATTATCTATTCCGTTACCTGCACGTCCTACTATTTTCAGTTTTTTTCCCTTATCCAGAAGCTCTTTATCTACTTTAATAACGCTTCTTACTATTAAAGCATCATAGTTTTCTATAATATCAAGAATTTCTTCCCTGGATATACCTATTCTCATATCTGTTGTTATATTCGGCTGTGCCTTCAAAATTTTAACTGCATTGTCATCAATAAATTCTCCTACTAAAACCTTGTACATAATACACCTCTTCCTTATTTTCATAGCTTTATTACTGTTTTTCAGTTTAAATTAAAAATACCTGTTAAGTTTTCAAACAAATTTATTATATATTGTGTAAAAGTATTTTTTATTCTTCATAAATTATTTATATATTATCAGACTTTTCCTATTATTTCAATTCCTGAAATGATATAATTTTTATATGTCATTATTATTTTCTTATATAAAATATACCTAACGTTTATCTTAAGGACTCTATCTGTGAACTGTACATGGTTTTACAAATAACATCTTTTTTCCATTATGTATAGTTTACATTTATAGTATAATTCATTAAAATCTTTATATTTAATTGATGATATAAGAAAAATAATTGTGAATTATAAAAAATTATTTTTTCACATCTTTAAAATTAAATATGACACTATGTAAAATTATATATTAGTTTAAAAAATTCATATTTTTATAAAAAATCAAAAATTTTTTCACACCTTAAACACCTTTAAACTCAATAACAAAAGCATCTAAGCATAATCTAAGGTTTGACATCTCAATATATATGTGGTAAACTTTAGTATCAATTTTTTAGGAGGAAAACAATGAAAAAATTATCATTAATTATATGCATACTTACGTTAACGGTTGCATTGTATGCTAAAAGAAGTGATAATAATGGTGTTAACAACTTCATAAACAGAGACGAGTCATTTGCTTCAAGCTTAGATATAAAGGTAAAGGATCCAAATACTGCTAAGGCTTCTTACAGTAGTTCAGATTCTACTAGATCAGGAACTGTCAGAGACAGAATTATAGATTTTGCAAAAACTAAATTAGGTGCAACTTATGTATGGGGTGCTACGGGGCCGAATGTATTCGATTGTTCGGGATTTGTAAGATTTGTATTCCAGAATGCTGCTGACATTAGTCTACCAAGAGTTTCAAGTGATCAGGCTACTTATAAGCCGAGAATATCTTCTATGAACATGAAAAAAGGAGATTTAGTTTTCTTTGAAACTACTGGCAGAGGTCGAATTTCACACGTAGGAATCTACATGGGAGACAGTCAGTTCATTCACGCATCATCTGGCGGAAAAAGAGTTATGGTTTCAAGCTTGGATGGTGGATACTATAACAAGACATTTAGATGGGCGATAAACCCTTTTTAAGATAAATGATGTTAGAGTATACGTCATTTAACTGTAAAACCGCTGTATAATACAGCGGTTTTTTTAGTTCATTTTATATTTATCAGCTCTCGCCCGGTTTTTGTTTATCAGTCAAGATTTATCTTCACACCCACAGAAAATATGTTATTTGATATTTTATCTCTTTCTATCTGCATATCATAATTTGCATACCATGACCATCCTGAGCCTGTATCTGTATCTATTCCTACTCCTATCCAGGCAGTCGTGTCAGAAAGCCCTATTCCTTCCACAGTGAACTTTTCTTCCGGCATGCCTGTGTAAGAAGCCTCAAAACTTAAATCTTCGTTATTCAGGCTTTCCTGCACTGTAACATGACCTGATAGTGTGCTTTTTCCTGCTGCCCATTGAAAATCTCCTTCTGCCCTTATTCCTGCAACCACAGAAGTCTGATTATATGATTTGCTTTCTGCCTTTAGACCCATTAAACTTTCGTTTTCCGAAAAGTCTCCCCTTTTCAGGCTGTCATACTGAATACCCAGAAATGGTGTCACAGATGATTTTTTTCTATTATCAAATCTATATCCTATTTCACTGTATAATGATAATCCGTAATCATCATGTGATACTTCCATATTTTTACTTTTGTCCCTGAGTAAAATTTCCCTTTCTACATCTGAAGATATGTATGCTGCACCGGCTCTTCCCATAACATAAAAATTTCTGCCTCCGAAATTATGTTTTCCATACACAGAAACCCCTATATTCTGGCTCTCTGATTCTCCTGCATATTTGTCAAAATCTGCTTTAGCCTCGGAAAAAGCCACAGCTGCTCCTAATACTGTATTATTAGTTACATATTTATCAATTCCGGCCTGCATGCCATATAAATATGTATCAGCCTTAGCATATCCCGATTCATATAAACGCCCTGAAGATGCTATTCCGCTGAACCATACTCCGGTTTTCCCCTTTTCTCTTCCGAGCATGCTCATTCTATTAGACAGTTCTCTGTTCACTGCCTGTGACTGCTGAAATGTCAGTGCCTGAGACGATGCATATATCTGCCCTGAAATACTATCTAAAGCCTTAGAAAGTTCTCCAGCGTTCATTTTCTGAATCTCTGCGGCATGCACCAGCATCTCTTTATTTTCATAAGAATTATCTAAAACTCTGAATAGCTGTTCAAGATTTTCTGAAGAATTTATCCGTGTTTTATCTAGACTGTATACAGCAGCTGCATACTCAGATACATCTTTTCTCTTTATATCTAATTCCACATAGCTCTCTCCGTATTTGAGCTCGGGAATTAACAGTTCCGGTACTTCTACTTCCCCAAAATTATCAGATATCCCCATATCTGCTTTTATTATCTTATTTTTTCTTCCCGTTTCGCTTATATAACCATAATTATTTTCTTTCCCGTCCGGAATAAGTATCTTTAATTTAGAATTTCCGAGAAATACTCTGCCTTTTATCCTCAGTTCGGCACCTAGCTCATTTTCTAGAACCGAATTATTATCAGCTGTGTAATCTCCGGTAATTACTCCCCCATTTCCAATATTTCTAAAATTTCCGCTGTTATTAATAACATTATTTGCAACAGTCCCGCCGTCTGTTGTAAAAATCCCGCCGTTATTAATTTTTACCTGCGATGCTACTTCTCCTGTCACTCTTAATTCTCCGCCGTTTATTACATTTTCACCTGTATAAGTATTTTTTCCCGATAAAATCAATATTCCGCTTCCCTCTTTTATTATTCCTGCATTTCCGCTTATATCATTTTCAAAAACTGATGTTATTTCTTCAAATTTTATTTGCACATGATTGTCCAGCGCAAGGTTTTTATCAAACAAAGCAGGTCCTTTTAATGCTTTTGCTGCATTTACAAGGCCCCAGCCATATACTTCATCCGTTCCAGCCGTTCCCATATCAGAAGCTGTTGATAATATAGTCTGCCTCAGAAGATCTCCGTTCATCCAAGGATATTTCTGATTTACCAATACTGCAACTCCCGTTACAACAGGTGCTGAAAATGATGTTCCGGATCCTGCCACATTTCTCACATTGAAAGTATAATCACCTACTGCGGAAATGCACCAGTTTTTAGCTACTCCGCATCTGTTTGAATAATCACTGATAAGCCCTGTTTCTGAATCTATTGCTGTTACCGCAATCCATCCTTTTTCCATTTGCGGATATAAATAAGGTATTCCCGCTTCCAGCTGCGGCTCTTTTTTGCCCTGATTCCCAGTCGCCCATATAAAAAGACTGTCACTGGTTGATTTTTTTTCATAAAAATTATTTAGAGAATTTAAAAGAGAAAAGTTTGATTTGCTTGCATTTGTTATTGAAAGTGACTCTGTTCCGAAAGATTGATTATATATCCTCGCCCCTTTATCATAAAGTTTTGCATACATATCCAAATCTGTTTTTATGCAGCGGTCCTCACCGTTTGAACAGCTCATTCCCGCAGATGCACCCAGAATTTTTACATTTGGTGCAATTCCCATTGTCCTGCCGCCTACTATTTCTGCCACAAGACTTCCGTGTATATTTTTACTTTCTTCATATCCGGGGTCAGCACTTAATCTGGATTTTCCAGTTTTATCACGAAATTCCGGATTATTCACATCAAAAGTCGAATCTATAATTCCGACTGAAATATTACTTCCGTCATAACCGCTGCTGTGAACTTCTTTCACTGTATGAGGGTCACTCCTGTTATATGGTATTGAAGGATTAACAGGTGAAGGAGGACTTGTCTCACCTCCCGAGCTTCCGCCGCCGGAGCTTCCACAGCCTATTATGAACGTTAAAATTACAGGTAATAATAGAATTTTTTTCATAATTACCTCCTGTTTTCCATAAAAAACATTTTTATACAGAAATGAAATGGTTTAAGAAATTTTTAGAGATGCCAGAATTTTTTACCACTAAAAAAGAAATTTTATTTTTCGAAAATTGGATTTTTTTTACAGATTAGAAGTTAACTAGATCTTTCTATCGGGGGGAAATGAGAAGAAAAGAATTTGGATAATTTCAAGTTTTTTATTTACCCTGTTCTTCAAAACAATTTTACTATTTATTTTTATAAACGTCAACATTTTTATAAATAAATTTTCCAATTATTATCTGAGCCTTTTATAACAGCTGTTTTTATTTTTAATAACAAAAAAAAGTCAGGCTACCACCCCTGACTTCAAATAAAAAATTATTATTATCTTTTCTAGCATATATATAATACAATTTCTTCCTTATAATTTTATTATTTTTCTCTTTTTTTATGGTTTGTACATTTATTTTAAATTTTTCTTCTTTATTCTAAACACATATCTAACATATTTTTTATTTTACACTGATATAAAATATTTTAGAATTAATATAATTTTTTACACTTTTATTTTTGAAAAAAATATACGAAATTTTTTTTATTTTTCTCCACTATCAAAGCCTTTATTTTATTGATTTTTATCCTGATCATTATTTTTTCATCACAAAAAAAAGTTTATATTACTTGACTTTAAGTTTAGTATTTGTTAAACTTTTTTTGTATATTTTTTTTAAGGATGTGATGTTTAAATTGAAAAAACTATTTTTAATAAGCTTTATGCTGTTTACTTTATTTTCATGCGGTGGCGGAAAAGATGCCGATAAGGAGTCTAAGACTTTAAGTATCTATACTTGGACATATTTTATTCCAAAAGAAGTTCTTGATGGTTTTGAACAGGAAACCGGAATAAAGGTTCAGCTGGATTATTATGATACCAATGAGCAAATGTATGCTAAGCTTAAATCCGGTGCAAGAGGATATGATATTGTTTCCCCTTCCACAGATATTTTATCTGTTATGAGAGAAGAAGGTATGCTCATGAAACTTGATAAAGAAAAACTGAAAGATGTTTATTCGAATTTGAAAATGGATGAAATCGCTAAATTTTCAGAGTCATACGATCCTCAGTTTCAATACTCGCTTCCATATACATTTTCAGCTACGGGAATCGCAGTAAATACAAAATACATAAAAGACTATCCGAAATCATTTGATATCTTTGCTATGTCACAGTATAAAGGAAGAATGACTATGCTGGATGATATGAGGGAAACGCTTGGTGCTACTTTACAGTACCTTGGTTATTCTGCTGAAACTTCAAATGATCAGGAACTGGAAGCTGCAAAAAGTAAGCTTCTTGAATGGAAAAAGAATTTAGCTAAGTTTGATTCTACTACTTTTGGTAAAAACTTTGCCAGCGGAGAATTTTATATTTCTCACGGATATGCAGAAAATTATTTCGAGGAGCTGTCGGAAGAAGATGCCGAAACTACAGATTATTTTATACCTAAAGGTGCAATGATGTACATTGACAGTATGGCTATCCTTGCTAATTCCCCAAATAAAGAAAATGCATATAAGTTTTTAGAATATCTTTACAGACCTGAAAATTTCAAAAAAGTTTATGAGGTATTCAGAGCCCCTTCAGTAATAAAAGGCGTTGAAGAAAGTTCTTCTGTAAAACCTTATGTTACATTTGAGGATGTTATTAATAATTCGAAGCTGCCAAAAGCTCTTTCTAATGAAGCTTTGGAAAAGCAGCAAAAAATATGGGAATCTATAAAACTTCAATAAAATAAATAAAAAGCCTGAGATTATGTAATCTCAGGTTTTTTTATGATTTATTAATTAAAATGAGAAACTGACTCCGCTCTTTCTTAATATCCCATTTTCAAAAAAATCTCTTAATTTTCTAATTTCGGGTGTATCATGCTTAAGGCTTTCTTTCATCAGAAAATCTCTTGCCCTGTAAAGATTTTCCCCGGTAAACTCCACATCATTAAATCTGCCTACATTTAGATTACAGACTTCTCCCAGTTTTTCCCAGATATTAAGTTTCCATAATTTTTCAAATTCTTTATCCGTCAATTTCCACAGCATAAAATTATTGCCGGTATTTTTTTCATCCATTTCATACGGAGCAGAATTTCTGCAAATCGTTATAGTTTTTTCTCTCATCAGTAACTTCACCATCCGTTCTGCTATAAAGCCAGTCTGCCTGTATTCAAAGAATTCAGATTTTGCAATAAGATCTTTCAGTTATGGTAAAGATAGTTTTACAGCAATTCTAATTATACTACACTCTCCACACATATATTCTAAGTTCAGTTTAGCATAATTTTCATTGTTTTTCGAGTTTTTTTATTTAAAGAGAAAATTTGATACACCTGTTACTTTTCTGAAAAAATTTAATTTTCTTTTTTGTTTTGGATCATTTTTACTGTATTTTATTACTTTCAACAGATAATTATAGCTTATGGATAATAATTTATAAATATCATTATTCTGTTTGTTTTCCATCTTTCTGACATTAAGATTTAATTCCAGAAATGCTTTTGGATTTGTTATATTTCCGCTGTTAAAGAATGTATATGTATAGAGCCATACTTTCCGCAGGATCGCCAGGCTTTCCCGCTCATCCTTAGTCAGAGCTTTCAGGTCTATAGCCATATGAAGTGCTATAAGCCTTTCTGTTATTATAGTATCCATTCCCAAAAATTCGATATTTTCTTTATCCGGTTTTTTTCTCAGCTGAAAAATAATTTTTTCTCTGTACATATTTGAATTAATCATAAGCCTGTCAAATTTCCTGTTATCCTTTGCCCCTTTATGACGATTCAGTATTATATCTAGCATTTCTACTCTTATTTTAAGTAAATTTGTAAAATTATATTTTATCTCTTTTTGAGCAGTACTCTTAAATATATAGCTTACCAGAAAAGAATATAATCCGGCGAGAAATGTCATTACTCCCCTGTTCCAGAACAATACCTCCTGAGTCTGTATCCCTTTTGTAGAAAGCATTGCTGTTATTGTAATTACTATTACGGCAATAAAATAGTTTAGTCCTACTATAAGAAATATAATATAATTAAGTATAAGAACCAGTGTATATATTAATGTCTGAGAATTTATATCCTTAAAAAGATATGAGGCCAGAAACAGCCCTATAAATGTTCCTATTACTCTTGCTACCACACGCTTGTACGTTTCTTCAAAATATGGCTGGGACAGCAGTACGCTTGTCATGGGAAGCCAGTATCCCATTGGTGAATTCAGCAGCTTTGCAGTTATGAAAGACGTTGTCATCAGTATTGCCAGTCTCATGGAATATCTGAATAATATTGATTTCCTGCTAAAATTCGATTTGAACCAGTATATAAATTCGTCTTTTCTGTAAACAGGAAAAAATTTCAGCTTAATTCCAACATCATTTTTTTCATATACTTTTCTTTTCAGATTGTACACATCATAAAAAAATTCTACTTCCTCCTTATCATTCCATACGAAGTCATTCTTATTGAATTTATTATTTTCATATAACATTAGTCCGAAAAAGTAAAGCATTTCTGTCATTTTTTTCTTGTCTGAATTAGGATTTATTCTTATGTTCTCTATTAAAAAATGCAGCTTTAGCATCAGTCGCATTATCTCCCTGCTTAACAGAGATACCAGATATATCCCCTCACTGGACTTATAATACTCCTTTAGGCATTCATTATATGCTTCACGGGTATTTTCAATCACTCTGTCATAGTTCTGCTTATTTCCGGCAAGATACTGTTCTGTTTCCTCTATAGCAGCCATCAGATACTTGTCTATACATTCTGTTATTCTGTCTATCGGCTTCCCTTTATTCATTACAATTCCGTATACTGCCGAAATAAATATTGCTACGAACATTACCTCTATTTTTGTGAAAACAAGCGAAAGCTCCGGAAGATTTCCCTGATAAATAGCAAATACATACAATGTAGGAAAATAGTCCTTTAAGCCGGGTATATATTCCTCCATTCCAAAGAAAGTGATAATAAATGTAACCAGAAAACCCAAAACTATAAGCAGAATCCAGTTATGTGTAGAAAAATAACATATGAAAAGTAAAAGTGATAAAGATAAAAAATACATGACATATCTTTTTATTGCTCTGCTTTTACTAAAACCTTTTTTATTTGTATTATAACAATAGACACCTACAAAAATAGCTGTCATTACATTACTTAACGGAAATAAGTTAGGTAAAATCAGTATATAAATAAAAACAAGACCAAAAATATAATTTGTCTCTTTAAATGGAATTTTATCCAGTATCTCTTTCTTAAATTTCATGTTTTTCCTTCTCTTCTACATCTTCTTTATTCTATATATAATACCATTAAGCACTGCTTTGCAGACTTAATTTTTTCTTAGTATTTTCTTTATTTCTTCTAATCTTTATTTTTAAGCTCTGATATATTATTTATTTTATATATATAGTATACCATTATAAATTTTTTTATAAAATAAAAATATACCCCGTAATATTAAAAGAGGAATATTTTACTTTTTAGCTTCTATACTGACACTATATTTATTCAATTAATTAAAAGCTCTCATCAAACAATATAACCTTTATTGCTTAATGACCTGGAACTTCTTCATCTAACATTTTACATATCGTAATAACATGATTTTCTTTGAATACGGCTGTTATTCTTCATCGCCGATTTTTACTTTATTATAAATCTCTTTCAACTCTCTTTTTCCTACATGTGTATATATTTCAGTAGTGGAAATATTGACATGTCCGAGTATCTCCTGCACTATCCTGATATCTGCACCGTTATTTATAAGCATAGTTGCTACTGAATGTCTGAATATATGAGGATAAACGTTTTTCTCTATTTTTGCATTTTTGGCATATTTTTTTAATCTTTTCCAAAAATTTTCACGTCTTGTTCCTAAAAATAGTTTATACTCTAATTCATGACCTTTTTTCTTATTTTTATTTTCGCTTTCTTTTTCTTTTCTTTCCAGAACCAGTATTTTTCTGTCATTTTCTATATAAGCCTTGATCTCTTCCTCAAGCTGTGAATATATTGGAATAAGTCTGTATTTTGATCCTTTTCCCAAGACTCTGATAAATTCATAATCCTGATTTTCCACGTCTTTTATATCAAGAGTTAAAACCTCTGAAATTCTTGCTCCTGTTGCTACGAGAATTTTTATTATTATTTTATCTCTGACACCTTCCGGAGTATTTGGAATTGCATCAATTATGTCCTTTATCTCACTTAATTTTAATACTTCCGGAAGCTTGAACTCTCTTTTCAGATTTTTCAGAGATTCTGTAGGATTATCCGTTATATATTTATTTATATAGCAAAATTTGTAAAACGCTCTTATTGAAGCTATTTTCCTCAGTACAGTATTTCTTTTCACAGTTTTGGACAGTTTATCTACATACTCAATTACTTCCTCGTCCTCTATACTCTGAAAATTTTTCGGCACCTCTGAAAAAAACAAATTAAGATCCCGTTTATAACTGCTTAGAGTATTCTCCGAACTTCCCTTTTCATATCTCAGATAATCCAGAAATTCCATTGCTACAGTTTTATTTTCCATATTAAACACCCAGTATTTCTTTTGCATGCTGAATTGATATATCTGAATAGTCATCGCCGGATATCATTCTTGCGATTTCTCTCACCCTTTCTTCCTCATTCAGCGGTACTACCTTTGTTTCAGTAATTTTATTTTCCACTTCTTTTTTTATGAAAAACTGTTGATTTCCTTTGGCTGCTATCTGCGGTGAATGTGTAACACAGATCACCTGTACATCATTTGAAATCATTTTTAGCTTTTCAGCTACTTTTTTTACAGTTTCTCCTGCTATTCCAGTATCAATTTCATCAAAAATCAAAACTGATATATTATCTACTTTAGAAAAAATTATTTTTAATGCGAGCATAATCCTTGAAATTTCTCCCCCGGAAGCAATTTTCCCAAGCGGCTTTAATTCCTCGCCAAGATTCGCGGATATCATAAATTCTACATTATCCGTTCCTTTTTCCCTTAGTTCGTCTTTCTTTTCAAAGTGAATCTTAAAAACTGCATTTTCCATTTTTAAATCTTTAAGTTCTTTTTTCAGCTTAGTTTCTATATCCTTCGCCACATCTTTTCTCTTTTTGCTTAATTTCTCCGCAAGGCTGAAATATTTTTCTGTTTCTTTCTGTTTTTCTGCTTTAAATTTATCAAGCTCATCATTTTCAAAGCTTATCAATCCGAGCTTTTCCTCTATATCTTCCTTATATTCCAAAATCTCTTTTATTGTAGAGCCGTACTTCATTTTTAATTTATTTATGCTGTCAATTCTGCTTACTACTGTTTCCAGTCTGTTTTCATCAGTAGAAACCTCATCCATCATATCTTCTACAGTATACGCAATATCATCCAGCTCATAATAAAGCTTTTCCAGATTATCATGGACTTCCTGATAGGATACGCTTATATTCAGCAGCTGTTCAAAATTCTTGCGTGTCTTCTGTAAAGTACGCAAAATTGATAACTCGCTGTCCTTTAGATTCAAAATGGAATCTGCAAGTTTATCTTTTATTTTTCCGGCATTAAACAATATTTTATACTCTTCCTCCAGCTCGTCGTCTTCACCGGATTTGAGCTCCAAAGCATCTATTTCGCTTAAATGAAATTCATAAATATCCTTTTTTTCTTCTATCTGTCTTTTAATTTCTTCTATTTCATTAATTTTTTTACTAAGGCTGCTTATTTTTTGTATTGTTTTCTTTATATTCTCTTTTAGTTCCAGTCCGTCTTTACTTAAGAATTTATCCAGTAATAACAAATGATAATTCTTATTCAGCAGATACTGATGATTATGCTGTCCTACGAGATCCAGAACATGACTCATAATTTCCTTTAATTTCGATACAGGCACTCTCATGCCGTTTACCAGTACCTTTGATTTTCCGTCTCTTGAAAGATTTCTTGTTATTATAAGCTCCTCGTCCTCTATATCAAAGTCCAGATCATTTAATATTTTCACCTGCTCTTCAGTCAGATCAAATACTGCTTCAGCCGTAAGTTTTTCCTCGCCTGATCTTATCATGTCCGAACTGCTTCTTTCACCTATTAAAAGTGAAATTCCGTCCAAAATAATGGATTTTCCAGCCCCGGTTTCACCCGTAAGAGCTACAAATCCATTTTCAAAATTTAAATCAACATTTTTTATAATAGCCAAGTTGTTTAATCTGAGTTCTCTTAACATATTTTTACCCCGTCTAAAATATTATATGGAATCTCCCCACTTTAACTTTTCCCTTAATATCATGAAGTAATCCCTGTTTTCAGGTTTTATAAGTTTTACTACTTTATCTGACAGCCGTGTTTCTATTTTATCATCTTTATTGACCTTGAAGTGAATCTGTCCGTCTATATTCAGATGTATATCATTATCTCTTGAATCCAGCTTAAATGACAGAACTTCCTTGCCGTCCACTATTATAGGCCGTGCATTCAGACTCTGCGGTGCAAGCGGTGTAAGTGAAACAGAATTAAGTCCCGGATGCACTATAGGCCCTCCTGCTGAAAGAGAATAAGCCGTAGAGCCTGTAGGAGTGGCTACTATTATACCATCCGCCCTGTATTTATTTATTAGAGTATTATTAGCATAGACATTCACGGATAACAGTGTCGACTTTATCCCGCCTTTAGCAATTACCAGCTCATTCAGGGCATAATGTGTCTTCTCGTTATGTCTTACCTCTAAAAACCTTCTTTCCTCTATTTCATAATCATTATTTAAAAATTTGTCCAGTACGTATACTGCTTCACTGTCTCTGGTATATGCTAAGTAGCCGAGACTCCCCATATGGACAGCAAGCACAGGAATGTCTTTTGCCAGTACCTGCTGGGCTGCTGCCAGTATAGTCCCGTCCCCGCCAAAAGTAACTATCAAATCGCATTCTTCTGTTTTATATACTATTTCTATTTTCTTCTCTTCTAAATACGAATAAAATACTTTCAGATAATGACTGTCTTTTAAGTCATCCTTTTTTATTATTTTTATTTTCATTTCGAAACCTCTTTATAAGTAATTCATCGGATTTACCGTATTTACTCCTTTTCTTGTTTCAAAGTATAAATTTGCCTCTCTGTTTATATCACGTCCAAGAGTTCCTATGCTCTGCCCTTTTGAGACTTTCTGTCCTTTTGAAACACTTACTCCTGAGAGATTTCCATATACGGTAATAAGATTTCCGTGGTCTATTATGACTACATTTCCCAAATTATTCAGTGATCCCGAATATATAACATTTCCTGAATCAGCTGCTTTTACTGCCTGTCCCACACTTCCTCTTATTTCTATACCTTTACTTGTCAGTCCCTGAATTTTCTCCTGTCCGTAATTTGTTACTATTCTTCCGGACATTGGCATCATCAGGCTTCCTGTTCCTTTCGGAGGGCTGTATGTAGCTGCTGGTGTAGTTTTACCGGTATTGCTTGCAGTTGTTGTCGTCGGTTTTTCTCCTGAAAGATTTGAATTATTTCTTTCTCCGCTCGCTCCTCCTTTTTCTGCCTCTCTTCTTATTCTTTCCGCTTCAGCCAGTCTTATTCTTTCTTCTTCTGCTCTTTGTGCTGCTAGCTGCTGTGCTCTGATTTCTCTTGCTATGATAGCCTGAATTTCTGCTTCCAGCTTTCTTCTTTCCGAAATAAGTTTGCTGTTTGACTGCTGAATAGTTTTATTTTCACTGGAAAGTTTATTCTGTTTTGTTCTAAGTGCTGCTATAATTCTGTTTTGTTCCTGTTTAGCCGCATTCAGCTGCTTATTTTTTGATTCCAGATCATTTCTTGCTGACATAATCCGCGATGCCTGAGCCTGATTTTGTGATTTTAATGATTCTACCTGTTTTTTTTCACTTTCTACGCCTTCTTTGGTTTTTTCCACTACCTGAATATATTGTTTTTGTTTATTCAAAAATATTTTCAAATCATGATTTCTTTTATCCTGAACAACTACACTTGAATCGGAAAACAGATCCAGAGTTTCTTTTCTTCTTCTTACCCTGTCCCAGATTATTATCTTTTTTGCCAGATCCTCTTTATTTACATTTATTATTTCAGAATTTTTGTTTATTTCATTTATGTCTTTTCTTATTTCATCATCATTTTTACCTATTTCACGCAGTACATCAGTATATCTTTTCTGTGCATCATCATATTCAGCCTGCAGTTTTTTTATCTGGGCTTCTATATTTCTCAGCTGGCTTGTTGTTACATTCTCATCTTTTTTAGCCTTGTTTATTTCGCCGGAATTTTTATTTATTTTCTGATTGTTCTGATTAATTTGTGTATTTATCTGTTTGATCCGGGCATTATTTTTATCTTTTTGATCTGTGTAAATAATTGAGAAAACAAGAATAAAAATAAATGCAACCTTAGTTTTTTTCCTCATATTATCTACCTCTTATAAAACTTAAGATATCTTCTTGTACTTGAGAAATTTACTACTGCTGTAATAAAGATTCCCAGCACAAATGAAATTAAGAATAATGCTATAAGCTCACCTCTTGATGCTCTTGGCACAGCTCCTGAATTTAACAAATTAATTCCCTGCAGTATAAAGCCGTATACCTTTCTGAATATCAGAAAGCCACCCATTGAAGCAAGTCCGATTAAAAAAGCTCCTTCAAGAAAATATGTAAGTCTGATAAAGTTATTGCTCACACCAATATGCGTAAGTGTTCCTACATCTTTTTTTCTTGCTTTTATTCCTACGCTTGTCAGGTTAAATATTAATATTACGGCAAATATCCCGATTCCAGCCAGTCCGAATAACAGTATATTGTCCAGACTTTTGTCAAATTTCAGCGAGTTTTGTATTGCTGTGGTTCTCATATCCAGCTCCTGTACTTCCGGATAAGATTTTATCGTATTTTTTAATTCCTCTACATTTGCATTTTTGGATACATACAGATAAAAACTATCGCTCAATGGATTTTCCTGATCTGTCAGCTCCACTCCCAGTTCACTTTGAAGCTTTTCCAAAGCTCTTTCTTTTGGTTCAAATTTTATTGCTTTTATTCCCTTTGTGGAATTTAATTTTACCTGAAAATCCTGCAGCTCAGGCTCTGCCATAGTTTTTACATAAATTATTACCTGATTCGATACGTCCAGCTTTGCCTTAAAATCATTCAGGTTATAAAAAAAGATTAATAATACATCCAGCAGTGTGAAAACTACCATGAGGGATATTAATGAAGAGAAGAACATACCCTTTTCCTTGTTTACATTTCTAAACATTTCACTAATCGGATTCAACATCAGTCTTACCTCCATCTAAATCTATAACCCTTATTCTTTCGTCAAATAAATTTTCTTCTGAAGTAACTGCTATGACAGTAGTCCCTTCTTCATTTATTTTATAAAGATGTTTTAATAATTTTTCTTTATTATTTTTTTTCAATTTTTCAAATACTTCATCCAGAATGAGTAATTCCGGCTTTTTTACCAGTTCTCTCGAAAGCTCTACAAGGATCTTTTCCTGGTAAGAAAGCTGTCCGATTTTCTGTTTTTTTATGTTTTCAAGATCAAAGTATGCCAGTATTTCGTCTACACGTTCTTTTCTTTCTTTACTTTTCACTTTTAACAGATCAGTAGAAATTTTTATGTTCTCATAAACGGTTCTGTCGTCCAAAAGCCATAAATCCTGATCTACATATCCGATTTTTCTTCTTATTCTTGCTCTTTGAAAATTGAATTTCAATTTATTTAACTCTTTTTCTCCATAAAAAACTTTTCCTGAAGTAGGTCTGTCCATTAAATAAATAAAATGTAATACTGTTGATTTTCCTGATTTTCCTTTCAGATGTATAAATTCTCCATCGGAAATCTCAAGATTCAGGCCGTCTAATACTTCATAATCGGCATTCTTATATTTTTTATGAATATCTTCAAATTTAATCATGGTTACTCCTTATTAAATCTATTAATTTTATAAACTGCTGTTTTATTACTATAACTCAGAATCTTCTTTTTCCTTCTTTAGAAGATAAAAGAAAAGTGATAATACGAAAAACGCCAGAGAGATTGCTATAGCAGCATAAATCCCCTGTGATGTTGCATATTTTAATCCTTCGCTGTCTTTTTCACTTCCTATTACTAATACATTAAGCTGTATTGCCTGCTGTACAAGAAAAGCCATTTTCAGAAAAAATCCCTGTATCCCGAATAACAGGCCTTCCACACTGACCTTATGTCTGCCGGAAATAGAAACTGCTATTTCACTGATCATTGCCTGCGGAAATATAAATGCCGCCCCGCTTAGACCTGTTCCGCAGATAAAGAATAATACATATGCCAGCAGGCTGTTTTGGCTGTCAATAAATAAAAGTCCGCTTCCTCCGAGAATAAGTATAATTATATCCACTATAATTACTTTCTTATAAGAGTATTTTTTTGACAGCTTATTTGTAATCGGAAAGCACAGAGCTGCAGAACCGAACAATATTACTGAAATAAGGGTAATTATCCCCTTTGGCTTCTGCATTATACTTACCACATAATAATTTATCATTCCCCGCAGCAGGTTAAATCCTACAAAAAAGAAAAAGAATGCTGCAAAATAAATTACTATATCTTTTTTCAGTATGTACTTGGATGACTCTTTAAATTTTACACTTTCTGTTATTTTATTATTGCTTATATTTTTCTCGTCCAGAAAGAATATACATATATATATTCCCAGAACTGCAATTATACTTAATAAAATAATCGTCAGTCTCAGACCCTTTTCGGTATTGTCCCCGCCCAGCAAAGGAATCAGCAGTCCCGGAAGAACCATTGCCACAGCTGTAAAAACCAGCCTGAAAACTGACTGTACCGTAGACAGATCCAGTCTCTCCTCTTTACTGTTTGTTATATCAGGAATCAAGGCATTATAGGGTCCTCCTACCATTGTATAAAAAATAAAAAATAGTCCTCCTACAATGGTAAGACTTATAAAAGTGGTCATGGTCGTCATTTTCACAGGAAAGAAAAATAAAACCATTGTAAAGCCCAGCGGTATTCCCCCTAATGCTATAAACGGAGTCCTCTTTCCCCACTTTGAATTTGTTTTATCTGATAAATAGCCTACCAATGGATCAGATACTGCATCTATGAACCTTGACAGGACAAGTGCCAGAGTTATCAGTCCGGCAGGCAGCAGGGGACTAAGCCCTGTTTCTTCCTTAGGCGGAAGATAATAATATGGAAGCCACTGATTAAACAGCTGATCCATTATAAAATATGAAACTCCTATACCGTATATCCAGTATTTTCCCTTACTTAGTCTGCTCTTCATTATCGTCATTCTCCAAAAATTTTCTTACTTCTTCAGTATATTCTGCTTTGTTATCTCCGTATATTCTCACATGTCCGCTGTTTTCAAATACTTTTAACGTAACATTTTTGTACTGTGCTATTTCATTATACTCTTCCATGAGCATTCCATATGTAGTCGCCTTATCTTGTTTTGACTGCAGAAGAAGAGTAGGTATTCTTCGGAGTAAATATGAAAGTCTCATCTTATGGAGGTGCTTATGTACTCTGAGATCAAATATTCTTGATACTACACTTGTTATAAATTTTGGAACTTTTCTTTTTCTTGCATCTTCTTTTATTCTTTTTCTTGAATTGGAAATAGGACTGTCCAGTATTAATTTAGTTACCTTCATTCCGCCTTTTCTTATTTTATCGCTAAAGAGCTTGGCTGCTATTGCAGAACCCATCCCGCCCTGAGAAAAACCGTAAAGGATAAACTCTTTTTTTCCGTATCTTTCTTTTAACATTTCCATTGTGTGAAGTATGTCCTGTCCAAAGCCGTATCCCATAAATGTCTTAGCTTCGTCTGCTCTTCCCGAATTTCTTAAATCAGGAAGAAAAACACTGTATTCCTTATCCAGATTCAGATCCTTCACAAGCTCTAGACACTGAAGAACTGCCAGTCTGTTTGTTCCTCTCCCGTGTGAAATTATCAATGCTTTGTCAGTATTCTCATTTTCTATAAGCCATCCGAAAAGCTTTATTTTTTTGGAATTGTATTCTATTTCTTTATAGTTAAATCCATAATCCAAAGGATTAATTTTATCTTCTATGTTATATTTCTGTCTGTCTTTCTTACTGTTATATATATCTTCAAGGGTTATTCTCTGATATTTTTCTATCTGGTTCAAAAAGTACTTTACTGCCAAATACGCTATCGCAAAGAAAAATATCATAAATATTATGTTTATCGCTATTACTATTCCCATTTGCTACCTCACTTTATTATTGAATTTAATTTTTCTTTCCTCTTCAACATCAGTTCTTTTAATAAAAAACCATTTTTCTCTGTTTTAACCTTTCTGGTATCTAATCTTTCTATATCTTTCCAGTTTGTATATATTTTTTCTTTTTTGTTTGTCTTTATCAGTCTGTGGAGATGTCCTCTTCCCCTTTGATTAAAGCCGAGTACTCTTACATATTCCGGCTCCGAATCCTGTATGTCCTTTTCTTTTATATCTAAAAGTACATTCAAGATACTCCTTTTTATTCTGGAAATCGAAAAATTCCTGCTTTTCATATTAGCTGTAAAGCTGCTATATGTATTACTGCGTGAAGCCTGATGCAAAAGTCTGTTTAAAAGGTCTTCGCTCATATCATATATTTCTCCCAGCTCTTTACGCTCATATGTAAGTATTTTATACCTGAACAGCTCATAAAGCCTGTCTTCTGCCTTGCTGTCTTCCTCTGCTTTGCTTTTTATGATATTGTAGACTTCTTCGGGCATAACATTCTGATTTTCTGCAAGTCTGCCTTCCTTATATATTTTTCTTATATTTGAAGCACTTGTAATATTTTCCGTTATTTCTGTTTCATTGTAGCCTGTACTTTTTCTTTCCACTATATGCGGCTTTATATGAAAGCCTTTTTCTCTGATAGTTTTCATATACTCCATTGCCAGTATATTATTTGATAAGAAAAAATCCCCCATACCAAATTCCGACAGTGCTTTATGATGTGAAACCGAATAACTCTCACCATTTTTCAAATATTTTTTTAAAAGTCTAGCATATGAATCTGTGTTTTGCATTTGAATAACCTCATTTAATTTATTGATATCCCCGGTTTCAGCACCGAAAATCTGAGTATCCGCCTCCATATATTCCAGTATTTTCACAGCCTCTCTGCAAAAAACCTCTGCATTTTGCAGGGAATAATACAGGGGAAGCTCTATTACCAGATCTATACCGTTATTCAGCGCTATTTCCGTTTTTTCCCATTTATCTATAAAAGAAAACTCACCTCTCTGGACAAAATCACCGCTAATCACTGCCATCACCAGCTCCGGGTCATATTTTCCCGTTTCTGCGATCTGGTATAAATGTCCGTTATGAAAAGGATTGTATTCTGCCACTATTCCTGCTCTCATACCCTAAAATCACCTTAGATATTATAACATATTCTCAAAGCTTTTGACAGTTTAAATTGAAAAAATCAGCCAAAAAGAGTATAATGGCTTATAAGTTTTATGAAATTATTTTTTTAGTTAGGAGAAAATATGGAAAAAGGTATGACCTTTACTTCCCTTGTATTAGGTATTATCGGAACGGTTTTTATTTCGGCAAGTTCATTTTATGTTGTTTTGAAATACGGAGCTCTGCCATGGCCTACTATAATGGCTGCACTTGTATCAATGTTTTTTCTTTCGCTTTTCGGAAAGAGAAACAAAAATGAAATAAACGTTACTCATACTATAATGAGTGCAGGTTCTATGGTTGCCGGCGGTGTGGCCTTTACTGTCCCCGCATATATCCTTCTGGGAGGAGATGTAAATGACATTGACCCTGTAATTCTGCTTATCACTATACTTATAGGGAGTGTCCTCGGGGCTTTGCTCTCATTTATGATAAGAAGAAAACTAATTGATGACAGCTCTCTTGAGTTTCCCATCGGGACAGCGGCATATGAGCTTGTCAACAACGGAAATGACAAAAAAAATATGCTTTATGTGCTTTTAGGTTCTTTATTCAGCGGAATTCTTTCAGTATTCAGGGATATTTCTTTCAGACCGGGAAAAGCACCGTTTATACCCACTACCTATGTATTCAGAGATGGTTTAATTTCATTTTATGTTTCGCCGCTTCTGGTAGGAATCGGCTATATATTAGGATTTTTAAATACCTTCACATGGTTTTTAGGGGGGGCTCTCACATATTGGCTTGCAAGACCCTATGCCCTAAAAAACGGCATAAATGACTTTGATATCATGAAAAACAGCTTTGGAATGGGTTTTATCATTGGAATAGGACTTTCTATAATAGTCAAAATAGTATTTTTTAATAAAAAAGATTCAAAAACAAAAAGCTCAAAATTTTATATTATTTTTACAGCACTTATTTTTGTGGCAGTACTTACTTTTGTTTATAAGCTTCCTGTGTTTTTTGCACTGCTTGTTATTCTTATTACAGTTATTTCAGCAGTCATAGCAGGATATACTACAGGAAAAACCGGGGTTAACCCTATGGAAATCTATGCCATAATTACTATACTGGCAGTTACTTTCCTGAATTCTCTTTTTAATACATTCAGTATTGACAACACTGTCTTCAGCATAATTTTCAAAGGCAAAATACCGGAACTTATCTTGTTTCTGCTGGCATGTATTGTTTCTGTAGCCTGCGGTCTTGCCGGAGATGTTCTTAATGACTTCAAAGCCGGGAGCAAGCTAAAAACAAGCCCTTATGCACAGCTTGCCGGAGAAATTATCGGTGCAGTAGTAAGTTCATTTGTTATTACGTTTTTATTCTTTGTATTTTTCAGAGTTTATAAAAATATAGGACCTTCTGCCTCGAATCCTGATCTTATTGTTTTTCAGGCTTCAATTATTTCTTCAATAGTAAAAGGTATTCCGTTTATGAATATTTTCCTGATCGGAATAGGAGCAGGATTTGTGCTTAATTTGCTGAGACTTCCTGTTTTGACATTCGGTATAGGTATATATCTTCCTATAGCACTGACTATCCCTGTATTTTTAGGCGGATTTATCAGCTTTCTATTTTCGGTGTTCCCGAAAAAACCGGCTGACAGCGCTATGTTCTTTGCAAACGGCCTTATGGCAGGAGAAGCAGTGATAGGAGTTATAATATCAATAATTGCATACATCAAACTTTTTTATTAGGAGATGAAAATATGATTTTAGCCTTTGACATAGGTAACACACATATAGTTCCCGTATTTTTCGATGAATACGGAAATATAATAGAGAGTTTCAGAATTCCTACGAATCTTATTATGACGGAAGATACTCTTTTTGGTATTCTGAAATCACTTACGGAATATAAAAATATAAATCTTAATGAGGTTCATAAAGTAATTATTTCATCAGTTGTTCCTCATCTAAACGAAATTTTTGCATACCTCAGCCAGAAATATTTCAATGTAGCACCTGTAGTTGTTACACTGAACAAAATTAAGGACGAAATAATACTTATGCCGGATACTGAAAGGGGACTGGGCGCAGACAGAATCATAGATATCCTGCAGGCAAAGGTTCTGTTTCCTGATAAAGAACTTATCATTATAGATTTTGGGACAGCTACTACCTTTGATGTAATAAAGGATTCTGTTTATCTTGGCGGATGTATTCTTCCCGGCATAGAGCTTTCCATTGATGCTTTATTCAAAAATACTGCAAAGCTTCCAAAGGTTTATTTTCAGGAGCCTAGTACAGTTTTTGGCAAAAATACTATAAACCAGATAAATGCAGGAATCTACTACAGTAATATCGGAGGTATCAAGGAGATACTTTCACAGTATAAAAAAGGACTTCAGGCGCCATTTGTAATAGCAACAGGCGGTCAGGGAAAAAATATCTCTGAAGTAATTGAAGATATTGATGTTTATCTTCCCGATCTTAGTATGAACGGTCTTTATACATTTGCAAAAAAATTCTCGTAATACTTTTATTTGAATATAGATAAAAAATGCACACATATGACAAATCATACTGTGTGCATTTTAATTATATGCTGAAATCTTAATTATCCTGCAAGACCCCTGCATTTCACATTCTTTTCAGAATCTGCCGAAACATGCAGTACATGATATGCAAAATAATCGGGACTGCAGCTGATAAAAAGCTCTATCTCGGGATTTTCCGTATCACTTCTGAAATCTATTGATATACTTTCAAAATATAAGCTATTTAAAAATTCTTCCTCACTTATCGGGAAAAAAACTTTTTGTCCGTCTTCCATAATGTAGCATTCCTGTTCTTCATCATCAGCCTTCTCAGCACTGCTTGCCCAGTCTTCTGCCAATGATATGCAGCCGTAATCTGTCAGGGCTTTCTCTATCTTTTCTCTGTTTTCTTCTATCCACTTTATTTGTTCGGTTATTTTTTCCGCTAAAATATCAAAATATTCATCTTCAGGCTTATCTTTTGGAAAATCCAGAGCAATTGAAGTATTTTTATCCCATAATTGTACAGTTCCTTCATAAGAAAATACATCCGATACTTTAAAGTTTGCTTTTTCTATCTTTATACCATTAAAATTCATAGCTAGCCTTTCTGTTTTTTGCTTTTTTACGAGCATACCTTTTTAGTAACAGCACTTCTATTTTTCACCAAGAACAAAAGAAAATCCTGCTTTTACATTATGATTTTCAAAGTTATCATTTTTTTCATATTCATAACCTGCTTTTACTGAAAATTTTTCAGTTATCTTATAGTCTATATCTGCACTTGCAGTCATTATTCCTTTACTGTAATCCAGTTTTTCCATTTTATAATCGTTGCTCATATTTCTTGTTTCATGGAAAGTATCGGTGAAATTTTGTTTATAGCCTACACCCGCATTCCATCTCAGTTTTCCTTCATCATTTCCAATATCTACCCCGGCCTTTCCTACAAAACCTTTTCCGTCAGTACTGTCAATATTATCCATTCCATCGGTAGTAATAACTCCCTCTTTTACATATACATAGTCAACACCAATATTTGGTCTGATTTTGACGCTGGAAGTAATTTTCTGATTATACCCCGCAGACAGTCCTCCCTTTATCACATGGGAATTATAGCTGCTTTCTTTTGTCCCTGTACCCAGCCAGTCTGCATTCAGTTCATGTTCATTATACCCATATTGTAAATGTGCATCTATATCAAAATTCTCTTTCACATATCTTCCAAATACATTTAAATTAAATGATCTTACTTTTTCATCATCATCATTAGAATAAGAAACACTATTGTTTGTATACCCCAGAGTAAAACCGCTGTAAAGATCTTCTGCATGTTTATAAAGAGTTGTCCCCATTATTCCATTTGTATCCACATTATAATCATAATTATATTTATTTTCTGCATCAAAATTTGATTTCAGTCCCAGATATTCTATAGACTGTCTTCTTTCACCCGGCATCATATCTGCTGCTTCCATATTCAAAAATCTTTCTGAAGCCCATCCGATCTTATTGGCATTATCTAAATCTACTCTGTTTCTAGGAACCGGATTCAATTTAGCATCCATTTCTGTTTCCTGCTGTCCGGGATTAGGATTAGGACCCGGATCAGGAGTTAAAGCTATTTTGGAATATACCTGATCTACTACAGTTACGCCGTTTTCAACTCTGGAAACAGCTTCTCTTACCCAGCCTCCTGTTTCCTTCAGTTCCTGTGTTACTCCGAAATTAAAGCTCGGATCTATTGCCTGAAGCTTGTTGGAAATGATAATATTTTTTATTCTGACTTTACTTTTTTCCGAAACCTGCTCCGCTTCCTCCAATATATTTTTAGCTGTACCTCCGGCATTTGTCAGAACTATTTTTCCGCCATTCAATATTACACTTCCCGCTATAATTTTTCCGGTTTTTTCAGTTTCAGAATCAATTCCGTCATAATCAACACCTACATTAACAGTACCGTTTATTGTTAAATTTCCTACTAATGTATCTGATGCAAAATCTGAAGCGATACTTTTTGCATTGCTGAAAGCACTGCTGTAATAAGTATCCCCGTCTGCGGCAGGTTTTAAGTTCACTGTCCCGTTTATTGCAGAATTTCCTGATGAAACAATTTTTTCAAAATTATTTACTTCGTCAAATGTAACATTTCCATTACTTATAAAAATATTGCTTCCTGCTCCGCCGTCTATTTTTCCTTTTACTGCTGAATTATTACCCAGCTCAAGAACACTGTCCCCGCTGTCAAATTCTATTGCAGTACCTCCCGGACTTCTTGCAGTTATTGCTCCGGCATTTAGAAAATGTCCGCTGTACTGATTCGATCCGGAAACTATTTTTACTGTATGGTCAGAAGATGCTATTGTTCCATAATTCTTTGTTTCTTTATTATTTTCAGCATAAAATGCTGTCCCGTTATTATCAAGCTCTATTAATATATTCCCGTTATTTATAACTTTTGAATCCTTGGAATCAATTACTTTATCACCCTTATATGAAAGCAGCATTCCGTTTATCTCCACATCAGATGAATCAGCCTTTACGGCAGATCCGAGCTCAGTTACTACTATTCCTCCCATAGTCAGTTTAGAGTTATTCTCTACTGCTATAGCATCTATATCCCCTTTTACCAATACCAGTGATGAATTGTCCACTTCAATTTTTCCATTGCCGGGAGCATATATTCCATAACTGTTTCCTGAAGTATTGGCATATATAAATTGAGAATCTTTCATTAACAGTGAAGTATTATTCTCAAGATATACACCTTTACTGACTCCTCTGTACTCAACCACAGACCCGTCCCATTCTACTGACTGGTTTTCTCCTATAAAAAATCCCATTCCCGGACCGGTTAATTCATTATTCAACAGAACCCTCAGTCCTTTCAGTCTGAAAAAATCACCTGATCCCGGCTGAACCCATAAAACCAGATCATTATTAGGTACAGCACTAATCGCAGACGGATCTATCGAATAATCTCCAAGCCCGTCCGGAAACGGATAGCCTGCTCCCATATTCGTATGCCCCCCTACTCCGAAAAAAAGAGAATAACCGGGTTGTCCTATTTCTGCCATAGTTCCCAGATGTCCGTTAGCCCATGTCTGAAATCCGTATACAGAGCTTGCATCCACTACTCCAAATAGTGCAAACTCATCAGCACCTGTAACAGTTATTTCTCTATTTTCCCCTATTTTATAATCAGTATAATCGTTAAATGATAGTGAATAAGCACTGCTGGTAAGCAAAGCAGAAAGTGCAAACAAATGTTTATAACTACCTTTTTTCATAAAATCCTCCATTTTTTATTGTATAATTTTATTATCTCCCTATATTTGTTGACATTTTTTAAATTCGTACTTAATTTCCTCAAAAATAATTAATTAATGTTTTTCATTAAAATATCTTTTTTTCTTCTTAAATCTCAGTCAGCACTCCTATAAATACAGTATATTTTAAATTATTACAATTTTGTAGTTTATTCTAAATTATACCTTGTTTTTCTCTTATTAACAACTAAAATTTATAATCAACTAAATTATATTTCTATTAAAAAAAATTATTTCCTTTACTTTCCTTACATTTGTATATATAATATGTATGGTACCATACTAGTTTGATAATTTATTTGCTTTTAGCTGAATTATGCTAATTCCGCACTCTGCAAGATAGAGATTAACAGCTGTTGTACTATTCACAGTAATATCCGGTTAAAAACAAGCAAGTCATTAAACTAAAATTCAAATCACAAAAAGTAACTTCTGTTACAGCTTTTTTTCAAATTTATCAGTATAATGTATATAATATAAATTTAAAATCATTAGTCGTATTTTTTTAGTCAATATTTTTTAGTTTCCGCTAAAATGCTTTGACTTTCAAATAGAAATGTTTTAAAATATTTGTGTATAAAATTTATTTAAATAATGTTCAACAGTTTTAGAAAGGGAGTGTTCATAGTGAATGCATGGAACAATTTTAATAGAGGTGCTTGGGTTGATAATATCAACGTAGGTGACTTTATTCAAACAAACTACACTGAATATCTGGGAGATGAAAGCTTTCTTACCTCTCCTACAGATGCTACAATGAAATTATGGGAATCTTTGACAGAAATGTTTAAAGTAGAGAGGGAAAAAGGAATTTATAATGCAGAAACAAAAATTCCTTCTCAGATAGATGCTTATGGTCCCGGCTATATCAATAAAGATTTAGAAAAAATAGTCGGTCTTCAGACAGATGAACCATTAAAAAGAGGTATCTTTCCAAATGGCGGGCTCAGAATGGTAAAAAACAGCCTGGAAGCTTTTAACTATAAATTAGATCCTACTACTGAAGAAATTTTTTCAAAATACAGAAAAACTCATAATGACGGAGTTTTCTCAGCCTATACTTCCAGTATAAGAAAAGCAAGAAGCAGCGGTATAATAACTGGACTGCCTGATGCATACGGAAGAGGAAGAATCATAGGAGATTACAGAAGAATAGCACTTTATGGTACTGACAGACTGATAAACGAACGTGAAGAGAGATACAAAAGATGTGATCCTAATGAAATGACTGAAGATGTTATCAGACTAAGAGAAGAAATACGTGATCAGATAGATGCTCTAAAAGCATTAAAGAGAATGGCACAGTCATATGGCTTTGATATATCAAATCCTGCTTCTACTGCTCAGGAAGCTATACAATGGACTTATTTCGGCTACCTCGGAGCAATCAAAGACCAAAACGGAGCTGCTATGAGTATCGGACGTGTGTCTACTTTCCTTGATATCTATATAGAAAGAGATATTAAAAACGGTATTCTTGCAGAACAGGAAGCTCAGGAGCTTATGGATCAGTTTGTTATGAAACTTAGAATTGTCAGATTCTTGAGAACACCTGATTATGATCATCTGTTCTCGGGAGATCCTGTATGGGTTACTGAATCCATAGGAGGTATGAGTGATTCAGGAAAATCCCTTGTTACAAAAAACAGTTTCAGACTTCTGCATACTTTATATAATTTAGGACCTGCGCCTGAACCGAACCTTACAGTACTTTGGAGCGAAAGACTTCCTGAAAGCTGGAAAAATTACTGTTCCAAAGTATCTATAGATACTTCATCTGTACAATATGAAAATGATGATCTTATGAGACCTGAATTTGGTGATGATTATGGTATCGCATGCTGTGTTTCTCCAATGAGAATAGGAAAGCAAATGCAGTTTTTCGGTGCAAGGGTTAATCTTCCAAAAGCACTGCTTTATGCTATAAACGGCGGTAAGGATGAAAAGACAAAAGCTCAGGTAACTCCTGAAATATTTGATAAAATCACTTCCGATTATCTTGAATTCCATGAAGTTTGGGAAAAATTTGATAAGCTTCTTGACTGGCTGGCTGAAACATATGTAAAAGCACTGAATATTATTCACTATATGCATGATAAATATTCTTATGAAGCCTTGGAAATGGCTCTTCATGATGTAGATGTATACAGAACACAGGCATTCGGAGTAGCAGGAATTTCTATAATTGCCGACTCGCTTGCAGCTATAAAATACGGGAAAGTAAGAGTAATAAGAGATGAAGACGGGGATGCCGTGGATTATGTCGTAGAAAAAGGATACGTTCCTTTTGGAAATAATGATGATAACACAGATAAGCTTGCAGTAAAAGTAGTGGAATTATTCATGAATAAAATAAGAGCACACAAAATGTATAGAAATGCGACACCTACACAGTCAGTACTTACAATTACATCAAATGTGGTTTATGGTAAGAAGACAGGGAATACTCCTGACGGAAGACGTGCCGGCGAACCGTTTGGTCCCGGAGCTAATCCTATGCATGGAAGAGATACCAGAGGTGCTGTAGCTTCACTTGCTTCTGTTGCAAAGCTTCCGTTTGAACATGCTAATGACGGAATTTCATATACTTTTGCAATAACACCTGAAACTTTGGGAAAAAATGAAGATGAGAAAAAGAACAATCTTACAGGACTTCTTGACGGATACTTTAATCAGGCCGGACAGCATTTGAATGTCAATGTTTTTGGAAGAGAACTGCTGGAAGATGCTATGGATCATCCGGAAGACTATCCTCAGCTTACTATAAGAGTTTCAGGATATGCAGTAAATTTTGTAAAATTAACAAAAGACCAGCAGCTTGACGTAATAAACAGAACAATAGCAGATAAATTTTAATAAGAATGGGAAGTTGTAAAAAATGAAAGGTTATATTCACTCTTTTGAATCCTTTGGGACTAAAGACGGACCCGGAATAAGATTCGTGCTTTTTTTGCAGGGATGTCCTCTGCGGTGTCTGTATTGTCATAATGTGGATACCTGGGATTTGAAAAACAAAAAATATATGCTTACACCAGAAGAAACCATGCACGAAATTTCTAAAGTCAGAGGTTTTATTAAGTCCGGAGGACTTACAGTTTCCGGCGGCGAGCCTTTGCTTCAGCCGGAATTTATCCTTGAGCTTTTTAAGCTTTGCAGGGAAGAAAAAATCCATACTGCAATTGATACTTCGGGTTATCTTCTGAATGACAGAATAAAAGAGGTACTTGATCTTACAGATCTTGTACTGCTTGATATAAAGCATATCGATCCTGACAAATATCAGGCTCTGACATCTGTGGAGCTAAAGCCCACACTGGAATTTATGGAGTATCTATCAAAAATAAATAAACCTGTCTGGGTCAGATATGTTCTTGTCCCCGGTTATACTGATAATGAAAAAGACCTGAAAGCATGGGCAAAATATGTTTCTAATTTCAAAAATGTAGAGAGAGTGGATATACTCCCTTTTCATCAAATGGCTTCTTATAAATGGGAAGGTCTTGGAAGATCTTATGAACTTAAGGATACTCCTGCTCCTTCCAAAGAAGATATAAAAAAAACAGAGGAGATTTTTAAATCTTTTGGCTTAAATACACTTACCTGAATATACAGAGCTGTTTTTATAAGCAGCTCTTTTTATATGAAAGCAACATTTTGTTATAAAAAAAAGAACTACCGGAAAACTTTGCTTTAAACACAGTATTTCCTTTAGTTCTTTTTTATTTTTATATTCATTTTATATTTCTGATTTAAAATCTTTAAAAGGTGATACCCATTTTTCATTGTCCTTCAGAAGCTTAGTCTTATTATATTCATATTCAAGCTCTTCATCTATACCTAATTCCGTTACTTCTGACGGATGCTTGTAAACATCTATATCTTCATCTATTCTTTGCTTTATAGTATTAGGATACTCATCCGCAACAATCGACTCCATAACAATTTCCGGTCTTTCTAATATAGAATAGTTTGTAACACCTTCATAATCAACAAAATTATTATAAGCATTTTCAAGCTTGTTGCCGCTTAATGTTTCATTATTAAAATGCCCTGTTTCCACTGCATTAAGTGCAATCATTCCTTTTATATCTGTAGTTTTATCTATTGAGATATCAGAATGATTTTCATGCAATTTTGAATCTATGGTATCAAGAATTTCCTCATTGCTCACCGGAAATTCATGCTTATTTTCAAAATTATCAAAAGAAATTTCCTGATTTAATTCCTCTGTCTTCTCTTTTCTTTCTTTTATATTTATCATTTTCCCTCCTACCGCCTTACGGCTGTTTATGTTTTTATATTATTATTTTACTCTCATATAGCAAATATATACACATATTATAATGGATCTCATATTAGTTTACACTTTAAATTATCTTTTTGTTTTCTGTGTAACAAATTTTACCTGAATTTTTTTTATAACCTTAAGTAAGTAAAAATAAATTCCATTACTTTTTATTAAATATATGTTATAATAAAACATCTTATTTCTTGAAAGGAGAAAGACAAATGGATAAAGAATTGATCACTTATATCTTTCAGACAGTTTCTGAATGTAATACATTTTTGGAATGCGCTTTAAGAAATAAAAATGATCGAATGATCTCAATGCAATTCTCTAATCAGGCTTTTTTCTGCATTAAACAGCTTCAAAATTTAGTTTATTCCAATGATCTAAGTACTGCTCACTTTAATTCTTATTATCAATATTTTTTATTTTTAAATCAGGCTTTACTTGAAAATACTCTTGATAATCAGCAGCTTACTCGGGAATATGGTATTTTGAAATCTAAATGCAAGGATTTTGAAGATAATTTAAATTTTATAGTTAAACAAGATATTACTGCATCTGAAAATATGTTTTTCATATAAGCATAAATATATTGTTTACACTCCTACTGAAGCTGGCTTACTTTATACCAGCTTCTTTTTATAATTAAAAATTATTTCATATGATATAACTTTAACAATATAATATATTACATTAAAAAAACATCCATTTTTTAGACAGGATGTTTTTTTATGCATATAAAACTTAGATTTTCTTCAAAATTAATTAATAATTCGTCGGAATTATTAATTGCAGAAATTACAAATTTTGTTAAAATAATAAAAAATTTTAAATATTTTATCCTTATTTTCCTTATATTTATAACTTTTCATATTTGTATATATTCTTAATCATTATTGAAAGCAACATACTGCCCTTCAAATTCTGCTGCTAAAAATCCGTCTTCACAGCAATGTACTTTTACTGAGAGCTTTCCTTTATGATTTTTATTATACATTTTGAATAAATTTATTTTATCAGCTTCATTTGTCAGGACACACTCTGCTGTAAAATCCTTTTTTAAAGGCTTCAAATATCTTATATTACTTTTGGAAATTACAATATGAGCATTTGGATCTATTTCCTTAATATTAGCATACACCAATGCCCAGCCAGTAACAGTCATAAGACAACTTATACTTCCTCCGAATGCTGTTAAGTGATGATTCCTATTTGGCTCCAGCTTTGCAGAAATTCTGACTCTTGACGCTGTAAATTCCAAAACACTGAATTCCATGGCTTTTGTAACAGGTATCTGCCGATGCAGAAATTGCTCAAATTCTTTTTTATCCATGTCACTTCCTCGTATAATAAAGTTACGGTTTTTTTAACAAGAATGCCGTATTAAAAACTTGTTATGCCATTAAGGCATATGAGATAATAGTATTAATACAGATAGAGGTCGTAGTTCACTTCCTTGAAGTCTTATCTTCCTAAGAAAGGATTACGCCTCATCTTTTCGGATTTATACGAATGAGCTGGATAGCGCATTGTTGCTGTATATCGAACGAGGTTGTATTCCGTTAAGATTTAGAGGTTCTGACTTTATCTGTTCATTAATTTTGAAAGTTGGTGTAATTATGTTTTACGTTGGTATTGATATTGCCAAACATAGCCATGAGGCTTCTATTACTGATTCCAACGGTTATCTTCTTGGAAAAAGTATTAGCTTTTCAAATTCTCAAAAAGGATGTGAGAAATTAATTGCTTTGTTAGAACGTTTCTCTGCTACTGTTGATAATACTATCATTGGTCTGGAAGCTACTGGTCATTATTGGTTATCTGTATACTCATTTTTACTTGAATTAGGTTATGATTTAAAAGTTATCAATCCTATTCAATCAGATGCATTCAGAAAAATGTATATTCGGCAAACCAAAAATGATTCTAAAGATTCCTTTGTAATAGCACAAATTATGCGCTTTGGTGAATTTTCTTCAACAATCTTATCTGATGAAAATATTATGGCATTACGTCAACTATCCCGTTATCGTTTAGCTTTGGTTGATGAATGTTCGGATTGGAAACGTAAAGTCATATGTCTTTTAGATCAAGTATTTCCTGAATACTCTTCTTTTTTTTCTGATACTTTCGGCGTTACTTCAAAAGAAGTTTTACTTAAATATCCTACTCCTGAGGACATGATTACTGTTAGTTCAAAAAAACTTACAACATTACTTAATAAAGCCAGCAAAGGTCGATTTAATATTAATAAGACAAAACAATTAAAAGAAACTGCCAATAATTCTTTTGGTATTAAATTTGCTAAAGATGCCTTTTCTTTTCAAATCAAACAAATGATTTCACAAATTATTTTTATTGAAAATCAACTTAATGATTTAGAAAAAGAAATTTCTTCTCTTCTACACGAAACCAACCATGTTATCACTTCAATTATTGGTATTGGTGATGTACTAGGTGCTCTCATTATTGGAGAAATAGGTGACATCTCCCGATTTGAATCTGCCCCTAAACTTGTTGCTTTTTCAGGACTTGATGTAAAAATCAATCAATCAGGGCAATTTTCCGGAAGCAGAATGAGAATATCTAAACGTGGATCTCCATATTTACGACGTGCTATTTGGACTGCTGCAAATCGCGCGGCTTTTGCTGATCCTGTTTTATCTAATTACTATCAATCCTTAAGAGCCAGAGGTAAACATCATTTAACTGCTGTTGGAGGTGTTGCTCGAAAACTTTGTAATATTATTTTTCCTGTACTGCGTGATAACAAACCATATACTCCTATTTTCCCAAAATAACATCTTTTTTCTTTTGGAATACCCAAAGGTCTTTTTAGCATGCAATTTTTTTGAATTAATATTTTTCAAATAATTCTTGACTTTTTATAGCTGGTCTTTCTAACCTAATCTATACTTTTATACAGCTATATTATAACCCTAAACATGTTTTATTCCAATCTTAAATTATGATAATTTAAAAAAGCTCTTCACAGATATTGGTTTTATTTGTGTAAAAAGTAAATATATATCTTTTAGAACATGACATACTGTTGTCACATTTTACACTATATAATTTACTATAATTAAATATAGAGGAGGTTTTTATGTCTAATATTGTTGAACTAGCATCTTTTTATCTGAAAAAGGAGGTGTCCCTGCCAGATTTCTTTCAGGTCTCGGATAAATTTAACAGTGAATTTCTTTCCGTACAAAAAGGGTATATTTCTCGAAAACTACTTGTTAACGGAGAAAAATGGCTCGATTTAGTTATTTGGGAGACAATGGAAGATGCACAAAATGCAGTAAAAGAATTCTATAACAGTAAGCCGGCTCTTGAATATGCGTCTTTCATGCTGGAAAATGAAGGTGATCTTCTGCATTTTTCTGTCCAAAAAAGTTATTGAATTATTTGAATCTATATACTTTATTTATAAGAAATAACCATATAAATGAGTATTGACTATTTCCAGTTATCACTCATTTATATGGCTGATTCTGCATATAATATATTTCTATTATATTTATTAGCAGCCTGATATTTCCAGACCGCCGGTTGGTAGAGCCTATTCTGTTATTCCGACAGGCAGTCCGAGTAGTATACTTTAAATATGTATCACTATTCGCAAACAAATGGAAGTATATCCAGCCATGCCAGAGGCAGCTAAAACGTTCCTAATAAAATAATTAAGACTGTTCCAAAGTATATTCAAGCATAAACCTCACCTTGTACGGCTTTTATTTTTATTCATTTTTACGTGATCTTTTACTATTCATGATTGTATCTCCAATCACCATAATTTTATTTTAAATTTTTATAATCAGTTAATATTTCTTATTTTATTAGGTTTAGCTGCATATTTATTTTTCCTGAGTGTTTTTATTTTCTGGAAAATATTCTGATAATGATATTAGATCTTTTAAAATTTGCCCGTCTATCTTGACTGATAATTTTTCTCCATTCTCCAATAAAAATTCCATTGTTACTTCACTTTTCTCATTTATTTCTGAAAAATCAAAAAATGAATTATAAATTATTCTCTTTTCATTATTAACAGTCCCATTATAATTCCGAACTATTATCTTCCCATCAGAATTTAAAGATTTTATAATTATTTCTCCTGTCATTTTTTTTACTGGTTCTTTAAAACTAATAGAAATACTTTTTTTATTTTCCATTTTTTTTAACATAGAATTTAAATACTTTGTGTAATTTATAGATAACTCTATATCTCCATATTTAGAAGAACTAATTTTATTATTATAGCCATACTTTACTCCGTCAAAATAATTACCCTCTTTATCTTGACCCCAAAAAGTCGGTCCTCCTTTTAATGGTCCTATATTGGGTATTCCATTGGGATAATACGGTGTTGCTAAAGCTAAGAACATGCAGCTTAAGATAAAAATCACTATTTTTTTCATATTTTCTCCTCCTATACTATTCTTTAATATTATATCATTTTAATAATATTAATCAAAAAAGCTAACAAATAACTGAAAGATTTTTTTCATTCTTTTTTGAGAATTTAAAAAACCCCGAAAACCGTCGTTCTCGGGGATATAAAAAAACATAATATTATCTTTTTGAAAATTGTGGCGATCTTCTTGCTTTTTTCTTTCCGTATTTCTTTCTTTCCACCATTCTTGAATCTCTTGTTAAGAATCCAGCTTCTTTTAAAGCTTTTTTCAGATTCTCATCAGCTTCAAGTAATGCTCTTGAAACACCATGTCTTATAGCTCCTGCTTGTCCAGTATTTCCACCACCGTTTACATTTACTTTCACTCCGTATTTAGTCAAAGTTTCTGTAAGTGTTAAAGGCTGCTCTACTATCTTAGCTAAAAGCTCTCTTCCGCCAAAATAACTTCTCATTTCTTTACCATTTATAACTATCCCATTTTCTCCAGGAATTAATCTTACTCTTGCTACTGAAGTCTTTCTTCTACCAGTTCCCCAATATTGAATTTTATTTGCCATTAATTTATCCTCCTATAATTCTATCTTTTCAGGTTTTTGTGCATCATGTCTGTGATCTGTGCCTTTATAAATTTTCAGTCTGTTAATCATTTCTCTTCCTAATTTATTTTTTGGCAGCATATTTTTAACGGCTATTCTTATTACTTCAGTAGGTTTTTTATCTAACATCTCTTCCAAAGATCTAGTTTTTAATCCACCTGGGTATCCACTATGTCTATAGTATTTTTTATCAAGCATTTTATTTCCTGTAACTACGAATTTATCCGCATTAGTTACAACAACAAAATCTCCACCGTCAACATGTGGTGTATAAATTGGCTTATGTTTTCCCATTAGTCTAACAGCTATTTCCACAGCTATTTTCCCTAGTACTTTTCCTTCTGCGTCAATTTCGTACCAATTTCTTACTACTTCTTCTTTTTTCAAGTTCTTAGTGTATTTATTATTCACTTTATCCTCCTAAATTTTTTTATTTAAGGATAACGGTTCCTTTGTGGGAAAGGATTATACCTTATTATTATATTAGATTTAGTCTGCTATGTCAAGTGAAACTGCTTATTTTTTTGAATAATTAATTATATTTCTATAAAATATATTTTTCAAAAATTTTATTCTCTTTATTATAAGTTTACCCTGTCCTTTCTCTCTCTGAACTGTTCCTTTTCTTACCAATTATATTACATAGCCAGATTTACTATTGCCAGTATTGTTATTATCCACATAATAGGATTTATAGTTTTTATCTTCCCCTGAAATATTTCAATTACCACATATGAAATAAATCCAAAGCTTATTCCTATACTTATGCTGTAAGCAAGAGGCATCATTATTATTGTAAGAAAAGCCGGTATTGCTGTTTCCATTTTGTTAAAATCTATGTTAAGCAGATTTTTAAACATATATACCCCTACTATTATAAGAGCCGGAGCTGTTGCATAACCCGGAACTATTCCTATAATCGGCGCAAAAAATAATGTCAATATCATACATATTGCTACTACTATGGAAGAAAATCCTGTTCTGGCACCATCCGCCACACCGGCAGCTGATTCTACAAATGTTGTTGTTGTACTCGTCCCTAATATCGCTCCCGCCACAGTTGCTATAGCATCAGCTTCAAGAGCTTTTCCAATATCTGCCACATTTCCGTCCTCATCTTCCAGCCCTGCTGCTTTTGCACAAGCTATGATTGTTCCTATTGAATCAAAGAGATCAAGAAACATAAAAGAGAATATTGGTCCTATAAATGATATTTTCAATGCTCCTATTACATCAAATTTTAAGAATGTTGATTCTATGCTTGGCGGCAGTGAAACTATAGTAGACGGCAGACTTGCATTTCCCGTGATTATTCCTATTGCTGTCGTTATTAAAATTCCATATAAGATTCCGCCCTTTATCTTTTTTAATTCAAAAAATCCTGTAATAATAAGACCTACGACACCCAAAGTCACTGCCGGAGTAAATTTTCCTATTCCTATTAAGGTTGCCGGATTTGCCACTATCAGTCCCATGTTCTGAAGTCCTATAAAAGCAATAAAAAGACCAATTCCTGCTGCTATTGAATATCTTATTACAATTGGAATGGAATCCACCACTTTTTCTCTTATTTTCATAAGTGTTAATGCTAAAAATATTACACCTGATAAAAATACTATTCCTAATGCCTGTTCCCATGGTATTCCTCTTCCTACAACCAGTGAGTAAGTAAAGAATGCATTCATTCCCATTCCGGGTGCCATTGCTATAGGCATATTAGCTATAAATGCCGCAAGCAGACATCCTATTGCAGCTGCAAGACATGTTACCGTAATCAATGCTCCTTTGTCCATACCTGTTCCGTCACTTAATATTGCCGGATTTACTATTACAATATAAGCCATTGTAAGAAAAGTAGTCAAACCTCCTATTATTTCCTGTTTTAAGTTTGTTTCCCTTGCTTCAAAACCAAAAAATTTTGAAATCATCTTTGTCCTCCTATTATTTTTTGAATCAAAAAAGCCCCATTATTTCAATGGGGTTTAATAGTTTTAATAAATCTAAAACTGCCCCATAGTAAACTGTTATCGGCAGTTTGTAGAAACTCTTGACCTTATTTCAAGATTATATGGTTAACTTTTTCATAATTATAATACCTGTAATTTTACAATGTGTCAATCTCTTTTTTCTTTAATTTATTTATAAAAGCTCCAAAAATCCTGAATAATCCAGCTGAAATACCCTATTATCAAATTTCAAATAATACGCCAGAAGCATTAACTCACCTCTTGTATTTCGACTGCCGTACTTTTTGTCGCCTGCTATTGGAAATCCCATATCTGCAAGCTGTACACGAATCTGATGCTTTCTTCCGGTTATTAATTCTACTTCCAGTACTGTATATTTATTTTTTATGGTTTTTATTTTTTTAAAAACTGCCTTTGCAGCTTTCCCATTTTCTTTATCAGAAACTACTACTTTATTTTCTTTTGTTTCCAGAAAATTATCAATAGTAAACTCATCTTCAGTAATAATTCCGGAAACCACAGCTATATATCTTTTTTCCAGTTCATTATTTCTTATTTTTTCTGTAAGATATCTCAAAAATTTCAAATTTTTTGCTCCCAGCAAAAGTCCTTTTGTTTCTTTGTCTATTCTGTTTGCAAAATTAAGATTTTCGTTTTTATAAATAGATTTATAAACCTCAGCAAGTCCGTATTGATTTCCTGTCCCTTTATGAACAGCCACACCTCCGGGTTTATTTATGATAAGACAGTCATCATCCTCAAAAAAAACCATTTTCATGTATCTGTCTTTATCAATTCTGAGACTGCTGTAGTGTTTTTTCTCTGTATTTTCAGACTCTTCCAAAGATTTTATTTCTATAACATCTCCAAGAACAAGTCTGTAATTTTCTTTTTTCTTTTTTCCGTTTATTTTTACCTTACCTTTTCTTATATATTCAAATATTGTATTAAGAGCCGTATCCTTCAGTTTTTTTCTCAAAAATCTGTCCAGTCTGACTCCTTCCATATTTTCATCACATTTTATTATCATAATGCCTCTAATCTACATGTATTTTTACACTCTGTACCAGTCCTATAATCATAAATGAAGCAATATAGGAACTTCCGCCATAGCTTAGAAACAGCAGCGGCTTCCCTGTTACCGGCATCATCCCCATTGTCATTCCTACATTTACTATAAGATGAAAAAAGAAAACACTTGCTGCACCATATAAGATCATTTTTCCAAACTCGTTTTCTATCACTTTACTCGGCCTCAGAATAAAAAATATAAGAAGGAAATAAAGAATTATTACTGAAGCTGACCCTACAAATCCTAATTCTTCCGATATAATAGAAAATATAAAATCTGTCTGAGCTTCCGGAAGAAAACTCAGTCTGCTCTGACTTCCCTTAAAAATTCCTGTTCCTGTCAGTCCACCGGCTCCTATTGATATTTTTGATTGGACTATATTCCAGCCGTCACCCCTGATATCCTGTTCAGGATTCAAAAATGTGGTTATTCTGGTTTTCTGATACGATTTCAATCCGAACATATATACAGGAACTGCCAGCACACATGCCATCAGTCCCATTACTATAAGCGGTCTTAATCTGACCCCGTATAGAAAAATCATAGATAAAAATATAAAAATTATGGCAAGAGCTGATCCCAGATCCGGCTGTATTAAAATCAGCACTGTAATAACAGATATTGGAAGAAAAACAACAATAACATCCAGTATATTATTTATTCCGTTTTTATAATTTTTCGTAATAAAAGCACCCAGTATTAATATTACCATTACTTTAACGAATTCAGACGGCTGTAATGAAAACGGCCCTATCATAATCCATCTTTGAGCTCCCAGCCTTTGCTGACCGGCGAATTTTACAAGTAAAAGAAGTCCTATGCTTACACCAATTAATATCAGAATTTTTTTTTCAAATTTTCTGTAATCGTAAAATGTAAAAGCAATCATTGTTCCTGTTCCTAGCACTACCCAAAAAATATGTTTTACTATTATACTTTGTGTTTTGGGATCCTCTTTTGTAGCACTATAGATAAAAATAGTCCCTATTGCTACAAGTGTATACACGATTAAAAGAATAAGCTTATCTACCCTGTGCAGGTTTGTCTGCAGCCTCCTCGTTAATTGTTTATTTTTAAACATAATTTCTCCTTTTTATTTACCTGTATGACCAAAACCACCATCTCCCCGTTTTGTTTCAGAAAGTCCGTCTTTTACATCAAAATCCAGTTTATAAACCTTACCTAATATTAGCTGCCCTATTCTTTCATTTGGCTGTATTTTATATATTTCATTGCTCAGATTTATTAAGAGTACCTTTACTTCTCCTCTGTAATCAGAATCAATTGTTCCCGGTGTATTCAAAACAGTTATTCCGTGCTTGAAAGCCAGACCGCTTCTTGGTCTTACCTGTATTTCAAATCCTTCGGGGATTTCCAGTTTTATTCCTGTAGGCACCAGATATCTTTCAAGGGGCTTTAATTCTATTTCTTTTTCAATATTTGCCGAAACATCAATTCCCGCTGCTCCTTCTGTCATATATTTGGGTATTTCCACATTATTTTCTACTGTAATTCCTACTTTTATTTTTTCCATTTTACATCTCCCAGTATTGTTACATTTTCTTCATAATATTTATCTTTTATAAAGTCATTTATCAGATTCAAATCTACATTTTTCACTTCTGCACGAAGCTTTTCCTCATCAAATATTTCTCCGTATTTCAAATAATGAGTCCCTATTATATTCATTCTGTTTCTGATATTTTCAAGTGAAAAGGCTATTTTACTTAAAAATTTATTCTGTGCTTTTTCCAGCTCGGAAATATTTATTCCGTTTCTTCTTAGATTCAAAAATTCATCTTTTGTTATTTTCACAGCCTTTTTATATGATTTCTCATTTGTACCTATATATGTTGTTACTACTCCGCCTTCTTTATAGGTCTGATTAAAAGTATGAACAGAATAAGCCAGTCCCATCTCTTCTCTTATTTTCTGGAATAATCTCGAGCTCATGGTTCCGCCCATTATATTTGATATTACATCATAATAAATCTTGTTTTCATCAAGATATGAAACACCGGGATATGATATACATATATTTACCTGTTTTATATCTTTTTCATAAACTTTTTCGCCATTTTGAAATGAAAAGTCTATTTTTTCATATCTATCAGTTTTTTCCTGATTGAAATTTCCAAAATATTTATCAATAATTCTTTTTATCTTCTCTTTTTTAAAATTTCCTGATACTACTATTACAAGATTATCTTTTGTATATCTTTCAGTGTAATATTTTACTATATTGTCTCTTGTAAAACCTTTTACACTTTTTTCCGTCCCTATTATAGGTTTTCCCAGATTACCGGCTATACTGTCTTTGGAATTAAGCTCCAGTACAAGATCATCCGGTGTATCCTGATACATTCTTATTTCTTCTACTATTACATCTTTTTCTTTCTCAAGCTCTTCCTGATCAAATACAGAATTTCCCACCATATCGCACAAAATTTCCAGAGCCTGTTCTACATAATCCTTTAGGACACTTATATAATACACTGTTTCTTCTTTACTGGTATAAGCATTAATGCTTCCGCCTAAATAATCCACCTCTTGTGATATTTCCTGATAATTTCTGTTTTTTGTTCCTTTGAACATCATATGCTCTATTAAATGCGATAATCCATGTTCCTCCGCTGTTTCATCCTTTGCCCCTGTCTTCACAAAAACACCTATGGAAGCTGAAGACACATTTGAAATATAATCATAAATTATTTTTATTCCTTTTGGCGTATTAGTTAGTTTTAACATCTCTCACTCCTTTAATATTCAGCTTTTCTGAACAAATATACTCCCAATGCAAAAAATACTATATTTGTCAGCCATGCCGTTATATATAATGGAAACACAGATACTACAGGTCCCATTGATCTAAGCATTGTTGATATTCCATAATAACTGTATCCTATTAACACAGAAAGTCCTATGTTTATTGCCGCTCCACCTCTGACATACTTACTTCCCAGAGATAACCCTATAAAACTCATTATGAATGAAGCAAAAGTAAATGATAATCTGTTATATAATTCTGAAAATAAATCATTTGTATTAGCTCCCACTCTGCTGTAATAAACGGATTTTTCCCTTAATTCCTTTAATGTAAGCTCTTTTGCCTTCACCTGATCCTCTAATATCTCATTTGGCGTTGCCCGCAGCTGAAATTCACTGCTGAGTATTTCATTTTCCATATTTTTTTCTACATCCAGTTCTTTTAGCGAGCCAAAATCCCATATTTTTGACTGACTATTATATGTTGCGCTTGGTGATACATATATACTCTTTATGCCGTTTAAATTTTCATGGAAATCTACAATCATAATTCCTTCCATTAAATTTTTATTTTTATTTACATAACTGGCATAAAGCATTCTATTTTTATCTAGCTTTATATATACATCTTTTTTCTCATTTTTTTTAGTCTGGTCATCTTCTTTCAGCTTGCGGTCTTTCATTTCCCGTTTCATCTTATTTGCCTCAGGAAGTATATTTATACTTATATATACTGTAAAAACTGATACCAGAGCTGAGAATAATATCGGAAACAGTACAAATCTCCGAAAGCTGATTCCCGCAGTTTTTACTGCTGTTATTTCCAAACGCTGTGCCATTTTGCTTATTGACAGAAGACTTCCAAGAAGTATTCCCAGCGGTGCCGTATTCACAAGAATTTCCGGCAGCCCGTATTTTATGTAAACCATACTGTCCTTTAGAGTAAACTTATCCTCCATTATCCAGCCTGTCACATTAATACTTTCTGCTAAAAGGAAAATCAGCAGAAACATCAGCATTCCAAGTATAAAACCTTTTATATAATTTATTAAAATATATCTGTCTAACTTATTCACTATCGGCTCCTTGACTTTTTAATAGATAATACCAAACATAAAACCAATAAAATAAAATTTGGCATCCACATTGCTATATTAGGATCTATATGATTTTTCTGGACAACAATTTTTGCATAGCTCGCCAGACCTATATAAGCAAATATTACTATAAGACTTATTCCAAAACTAATACCTTTTCCCGATCTTTTATTTGATACTGCCAAAAGTACACCCAGCCAGCATAATAAAACACTCGCAAAAGGCCCTATTATTCTTTCGTTATATTTTATCATATATTTTACAGAATCTTCATAAGACTCACCTTCAGCTATAGATTGTTTATATGCTTCTCTTAATTCCCGCAGATTCATTTCGCTTCTTGATTTTTTTTCTATATCCTCCTGCTTGAAAAATGTACTCATTGGAAGATACTGTTCCTCATACCTGGCGACTACTTTTCTATCTCCGGTTTTATCAAAATTAAATCCTTCCACATTTTTCAGCAGCATATACCCGGCTTCGAATTTTGCTTTTTCGGCAAAAAATACAGTGGGATATTCCCCTTCTTTAGTTCTCTGAAATAATACAAATTTACTTGCTTCTGCTTTGCTGTTATCCACTTCATCAACATAAAAACCAAATCCCGCATCAGAATTTGAAAGAAATACTTTTGCTTCTGTAAGTGAACTGGGTTTGGAAGAAAATAAATTTCTTTTCTCTATATTAATATTGTTAAGCGCTCTGGGATTTACTTCTATTTCCATAAACAGCCCCAGTACTGTAAGCAGTATCCCAAATATAATTGCAGGCCTTGTTATCCTGAATAAACTTGTCCCGGCACTTTCTATTGCTATAATCTCATTTGTTTCGGAAAAATTCCCGTAAGTCAGCATTACTCCAAGAAAGGCACCCATCGGAATAGTCTGTGTAAGTACTCCCGGAACCAAATATATAAAATAATCTATTACTAACAAAAACGGAAGGTCATTAGTAAATAATTTTTCCATTATGTCAATAAAAACATTAATTATCAGTATGAAGGTAAAAATACTTATTCCAAATACTGAAGGTAATATAAGTGCTTTGTATATATATTTATCTATTATTTTCATTTTCCACCTTCGGTTTCTCGTCGTTATTTTCCAGTTCTTTCAGTATATCATTTCTAAACTTTTTTTCATCGTTATTCTGTTTATACTCTGTCAGTGTATCTTTTATAAACTCAGGAAATAAATCCGAATAACTATATAAATAAGTTGATATTATATTAACTGAAATACTTTCTTTCATTGTTGTCCTTAGTTTTTGATCAGTTTTTGAAACCAATAAAAGTATTATAAAAACTATAAATACCAAAAAGCTCCCTTTTACTAACCCCAAAAAGCCTCCCAGTATATTGTCCAATCTTTTTAATTTTATTAATTTCAAAAATCTTTTGAATAAATTCAGCACAATAAATAATATTACAAAAATTGCAACGGTTATCCCTGCAAAAATTTTGGCATTATCTAAATATGTCCCCTTATCCTCGGTAAAAAAGGCCGAAACGAAAGGATACAGCATATTTGAAAGATAAAATGACAGTAATGTTATAAATATTCCAAAAAATTCAAAAATAAAACCTTTTTTATAACCTAAAAGAAAAAAAAGTGTCAATATAATTAAAAAAGCTACATCTATTATCATTATTTCTCTCCTACATAAATTCTGGTTACTCTCTGACCTATTCCGCACAAAATTTCGTATGAAATAGTTCCGCATTTTTCCGCTACTTCTTCTATATGAATATTTTCTCCAAAAAATTCTACAGTGTCGCCGACGTTTACTTCCAAGTCTTCCGGTATACTTACCATGAGTTGATCCATGCATATTGTTCCTGCTATTCTGCATCTTCTGTTATTTATGACAACTTCACCTTTTCCAGTAAGATCACGTCTTATCCCGTCAGCATATCCTATGGAAACAGTTGCTATTTTTTCCCCTGCCCTGCCTTCATATTTTCTATTATAGCTTATAAATGAATTATTTTCTAACTTTTTTATAAAACTGACTCTGGATTTAAGAGCCATAACAGGTTTAAAATCATAAGAAAATGCGTTTTCTTTTTTTATTCCGCCGTATAAAATAATACCGGGTCTTATTATATCATATTTTGACTCTGAAAACTGCATTGATCCGAAACTGTTTAGTATATGTCTGTATTTTATTTTGGGAAATTTTTCTACTATTTTTTTGAAATCTTCAAGCTGTCTTTTTGTATATTCAGGGCTTGTATCAGCTGAAGACAAATGTGAAAATATTCCTTCTACATTTATTTTACTGTTTTCTTCAGTTTTTCTTTTTACTTCATCCAGAGAATTCCGGCTAAATCCTATTCTGCCCATTCCGGTATCTACTGCCAGATGAACTCTCGGAGCCAGATTATTTTCATTCAGAAAATCTATTTCATCCATAGAAGTTAACGGAAAAGCTATATTCATATCTATAGCTTTTCTCATATCTTCAGTTTCAACCGGACCGAATACCAATATATTCGTTGCCTTATCAAGTTTTCGAAGTTTTTCGGCCTCATTAAATGTTGCCACTCCTACCCATTTTATACCTTCTGAAATAAGTACATTAAATACTTCCGCTATCCCGTGCCCGTAAGCATCAGCCTTTATTGCCGGAAGCAGCATGCTGTCTCCTGCTATTGTTTTCAGAATATTTATATTATGTCTCAAATTATCTAAATTGATTTCAGCCCAGCTTCTCATTTATTTTCACTCCTATACTACGACTTTTTCCATACTTCTGTCTTTTTTTCCGTTTTTTTCTTGTTTCGGCGGCTTTTTAAATCTTCTCAACAGATAAACAAGAGGACTTGCCAGCCATATTGACGAATAAGTACCATATACTATCCCGACCAGTAATGTAATATTAAATGTTCTTAGTGTGCTTCCCCCGAATATAAGCAGAGCAGCTAAGGCAAGAAGTGTTGTCAGTGAAGTATAGACAGACCTTATAAATACCTTATTTACACTCTCGTCTATTACATCTGCAAACGGCTTCTTCCCGCCGTATTTATGGTCATTTTCCCTTATCCTGTCAAATATTACTATTGTGTCATTCATCGAATACCCCAGTATTGTTAATATTGCAGCTATAAACGGAGTATCTACCTCAAACTGGAAGAATGATATGAACCCTATGGTTACCAATACATCATGTAAAAGGGCAAGAACACTGCTTAATGCATATATCCACTCAAATCTTATTGTTATATATATCAGTATCAGTATCGACCCCAGAGCTAACGCCCATAATGCATTTTTAGCAAGCTCATTCCCTACTACAGCTCCTACTGCATCAGCTTTTATTAATTCATAATTTCCCTGTTCTGCTTTTAATTCTTCCAGAATCGCTGATTTTTCTTTTTCATCTGCTATCTGTGTTCTAAGTAAAACTGTATTTCCTTCTGAATACTGTACCTTATTAGATTTTAGCGAAGGATATTTTGATGCCATTTCTTTTAAGGTTTTATCCATTGCTTCCTTGCTTACCGGCTTTTCAAACTTCATCTGATAAATATTACCGCCGGTAAAATCTATTCCCAGATTAAATCCTTTTGTAAATATTGAGAAAAGAGAAAATAATATCATAAATGTAGAAAATATAAAGTATACATTTCTTGTTTTCATTAATTTCAAATCCATATTATTCCACTCCTTTCAGACCAAATAATTTTTCCCCGTTTAAATGGAATATATTAACAAATATTTTTACAATAATTTTTGTAATAAATATTGCCGTAAACATACTTACGAGAACCCCAATGGTAAGAATAACCGCAAATCCTCTTACAGGTCCTGTACCAAAGAAGAATAAAACCATTGTTATCAGCAGGGTTGTTATATTTCCGTCCAAAATTGCCGGAAATGCTCTGTTAAATCCGTCATCTATACAGTCCTGAAATCTTTTGCCTTCCATTATCTCGTCTTTTATACGTTCAAAGATAATTACATTCGCATCCACTGCCATTCCCAGAGACAATATAAATCCGGCTATTCCCGGAAGTGTAAGCGTTGTTCCTATAGCACACATCAAACCGGCTGTCAAAATTCCAAATACACATAACGCTAAATCTGCAACAAATCCTGCTACTCTGTATACTGCAAGCATAAATAACGAAACCAGAACCAGAGCAATCATTGCAGCCATTTTAGTTGCTTTTATAGACTCTGCCCCTAATGATGCATCTACACTTCTAGTTTCCATTATCTGGATATTTACCGGAAGTGCCCCGGCTTTTAGAAGATTTGCCAGATTCTGTGCACTTTCATATGTAAAGCTTCCGCTTATTGATCCTTTTCCGCCGGGAATTTCCGACTGGATAACAGGTGCTGACTGTTCTTTGCCGTCAAGCATTATTGCCAGCTGTTTTCCCATGTTTGTCCTAGTTATTTCAGCAAATTTAACTGCTCCCTCATCATTCAGTTCAAATCCTATCATAGGCTTACCGAACTGATCCTGTTGTACATAAGCATTTTTTATTGCCGAACCGTCTAAAACTGTTGGTCCGTATGAATTATCCCCTGTTTTTATTTTAAATTCAAGTTTTGCAGTAGTTCCTATCAGATCTATTGCTTCCTGAGCATCTTTAACCCCTGCCAGCTCTACAATAAGTCTGTTCTCCCCGCTTTTTTGGATAACCGGTTCCGACACTCCCAGACCGTCGACCCTTCTTTGCACTATTTCTCTTACTTTATCCATAGTATCAGGCTGTAACTTTTTACCGTCTTCTTCTTGAGCTTCCAGTACTACTGATGTCCCGCCTCTTAAGTCCAGTCCCAGATTAATAGGATTTCTAAAAATCAGTATTGCCGGTATTACCACAACCAGTATAAGTATTACTATCCTACTTGTCTTAATTTCCATTTTCCCTCCTACATATTTTCAGCTTTGCTGTCTTCACTTCTGTGCTTTATCAGAAATATTATATCTGAATCACAGAATTTTACTTCATATCCAGAAACTTCTGCAGAATAATGGATGCTGCCACCATATCCACTACTTTTCTGCGTTCCCTCGGATTTTTTTTCGAATAATTTCTTAGATAATGCTCTGCTTCCACTGTTGTATATCTTTCATCCACTGTAATAATTTCCAGATTATCTATATTCTTTTTTAATTCCTCTATGAATTCGTTTACCTTTTCAACCTGTCTTTTTACTGTTCCGTCAAGACTTTTCGGAATTCCCACTACAAGACCGTTTGTATTTTCCTGCTGGAGGAGTTCTTTTATTCTTTTTACAGGATCAGTATCATTTCGGTTTATTACTTCCAAAGGAGTTGCAAGTATTCCCAGAATATCTGATTTTGCAACTCCTATTCTTACATCTCCCACATCAAGTCCGAGATATTTTTTCATAATTTTTCCTCTAAGTATCTTTTTCCGTGTTCAAGAGCTTCATAGACTTTTTCACCGGCTTTTCCTCCTGCCTGTGCGAAATCAGGTCTTCCTCCCCCGTTTCCGTTAGCTATTTTGGATACTTCCTTTACTATATCGCCGGCTTTGATTTTCCCGGTAAGGTCTTTGGAAACCCCTGCAAGAAACATGGCATTTCCATTATTTGCACCAATAAGAACAACCCCGCTTTTTAGTTTATCCTTCACTCTGTCCACGATTTCTTTCAATTCCTCGTTGTCTTTATTTTCAAATCCCTTAATTAATACTTTTGTCCCGTTTATTTCTATTATATGACCCATTAAATCATTTATTTCATATTTTAGAAATTTCATCTGAAGATCATTATAGTCTTTTTCCAGATCCTTGTATGACTCCTTCAGCTTTTCCACCGCTTCCTTTATTTTTTTCTCTTCCACTTTCAATGATTTTGCCAGTTCTTTTTGTGACTCTTCCAGTGTGTTCACAAAATCAAGACTTTTATAACCGGTAGTTGCAGTAATTCTTCTTACACCTGAAGCTATCCCGGACTCACTTTCTATGTTTATAAGCCCAATCTCACCTGTAGACTTTACATGTGTTCCGCCGCATAACTCAATAGAAAACTGGGGTATTTCCACTACTCTTACCTCATCTCCGTATTTATCCCCAAAAAGAGCCATTGCTCCTCTTGCTTTTGCTGTTTCTATATCTTCGTTATAGACAGCTAATTCTATGTTTTCCAGAACTATCTGATTAGCAATTCTTTCTATAGCTTCTATCTGTTCCGGCGAAACTGCCTCATAATGTGAAAAGTCAAATCTTAGTCTTTCAGAATCCACAAGTGAACCGGATTGCTCTACATGTGATCCCAGTACTTCCCGCAGAGCCTTGTGCAGTATATGTGTCGCCGTATGATTTCTTTGCGTATCTTTTCTTTTGAATTTATCTATTTTTAGCGTCAGTTCGTCGCCTATTTTCGGAATGATTCCTTTTATAAGCTCTACCTCATGTATATATACATCTTTTTTCTTTATTACATTTACTACCTTTCCTTCAAATAAATCCTGAGAGTTTATAATACCGGTATCTGCTACCTGTCCTCCTGATTCTGCATAAAAAGGTGTCTGGTCAAATATTATTTCATAGTTGCTGGAACCGTGACTTTTATTTATATGAAGTATTTTTGCTTTTGCTTCTTTTTCTTCATATCCGATAAATTTTGTTTTTCCATGCTTTTCATAAAACTCGTCTATGAATTCATCTTTTATCATATCTGATATTGTTTCTTTCGAGCTTTTAGATCTTATCTTCTGTTCCTCCAGCTTCTCAAGAAATTCATCTTCTGAGACTTCTATTTCCTCATATTCCAGTACTTCCTTAGTTAATTCAAAAGGAAAACCATAGGTATCATATAATTTAAACGATATTTCCGAAGGAAATTTATCTTTTCCGTCTTTTTTCAGTTTCTCAACTTCTTCTTTCAAAATTTCCACACCGTTTTTCAAAGTAACAGTGAATTTTTCTTCTTCTATTTTCATTACTTTTTCTATATAATCAATTTTTGATTCCATTTCCGGATAAGCTTCTTTCATTATTTCCGCAACTACCGGAACCAGTCTGTATAAAAATATATCTTCCTTTTCAAAAATTCTTTCTTTTATGGTACTAGCCACACCAAAAGCTCTTCTTATCAGCTTTCTGAGAATATACCCTCTTCCCTCGTTAGACGGAAGAACACCGTCTCCTATCAGAAATGCTGCCGCTCTTACGTGATCAGCTATTATTTTTAATGCCTTGTCTGTTTTGTTATTTCTTTCTACTTCAAGTATTTTTTCTGTTTCATTGATTATAGGAATAAAAAGGTCTGTATCAAAATTTGATTCTTTTTTCTGCATAACTGCTGCTATTCTTTCCAGCCCTGCTCCTGTGTCAATATTTTTTTCCGGAAGCGGAATCAGTGACCCGTCTTCCAGTCTGTTCCACTCAGTAAATACCAGATTCCATATTTCCAGATATCTGTCACAGTCACATCCCGGTTTACAGTCTAAATTACCACAGCCCAGTTTTTCTCCAAGGTCTATATATATTTCACTGCAAGGCCCGCATGAACCTATAGGTCCTGCTGCCCACCAGTTATCATCTTCTCCCAGTCTTACTATTCTCTCTTCCGGTACCCCTACTTCTTTATTCCATATATCATAGGCTTCATCATCATCCAAAAATACAGAAACCCATAATTTTTCAGAATCCAGCTTCAAAATTTCTGTGATATATTCCCATGACCAGAATATAGCCTCTCTCTTAAAATAATCTCCAAATGAAAAGTTTCCCAGCATTTCAAAGAAAGTCTGATGTCTTGTGGTTACACCCACATTTTCCAGATCATTTGTTCTTATACATTTTTGATATGTTGTTATTCTTTTAAAAGGTGCTTCTTTTTCTCCGAGAAAAAAAGATTTAAAAGGAACCATTCCTGCTACTGTAAGCAAGAGTGTTTTATCATCCGGTATTAAAGATGCACTTTCAAAATATTTATGTTCTTTAGATTTAAAAAAATCTATAAAACTCTTTCTGATTTCGTTACCCGTCATTTCTCCTCCTAGTGATTTGTCTAACTCAATTTAAATCATTCTTGATTAATAATATACCTGCTTTATTTTTATTCATAATGCAAAATTTCATTACAGGGACTAATCTAATTTGAAGTTTCCGCCTAAATATACTCTTTTGGCTACTTCGTCATTAGCTATTTCATCACTTGTTCCGCTTATCAAAATCTGTCCTTCTGCCATTATATAGGCTCTTTCCGTTATCTTCAGCGTTTCCCTTACATTATGATCTGTTATTAGTATTCCTAATCCCCTGTCTTTTAGGTGTATAATTATATTTTGTATATCTTCTACCGCTATGGGATCGACACCGGCAAAGGGTTCATCAAGAAGTATAAAGTCAGGATCTGTGGAGATAGTTCTTGCTATCTCTACTCTTCTTCTTTCTCCGCCGGATAATGAATATCCAAGGTTTTTTGATACATGTGAAAGCTTGAACTCTTCTATAAGTCCGTCTTTTATCTTTACACGTTCTTTTTTAGCAACTCCGCGCATTTCCAAAACGGATAATATATTTTCTTCCACAGTTAAATTTCTAAATACCGAAGCCTCCTGAGGGAGATAACCAAGTCCGAGTCTTGCCCTTTTGTACATAGGATAGTCAGTTATATTTTCATCATTATATTTCACTGTCCCCTGATTTGGTCTTATTATTCCCGTTATCATATAAAAAGTTGTTGTCTTTCCCGCACCATTCGGACCGAGAAGCCCGACAACCTCACCTTTTTTTACGACCAGATCTACGTCTTTTACTACTTCTCTTTTTTTGTATATTTTTTTCAAATTATTAGCTTCGATACTAATAGTTCTATACGCCATTACTGACTCCTTATCTTACTTTTATATTATAAGTTTTTCTGTATGTTCTTCCGTTGAACTTCAAAATTTCCACTATCTGGGTATTCGTATATAATTGTATTTCATTTGTTATGACTTCGTCATTTTTGTTCCATTCCACAGGAATTTCCAGTATTTTACCATATACATTTACCTTGGCTGTCTCAGGAAGCGATACTTTTTCTCCTATTTTTACTGCATTTGGAATATATACCTTTGCGCTGGCCCGTTCAAGCATTTCTTCAATACTTTCAGGCTGCACGCTTATGTTAAAATCTTTTTCTCTCTTTGCAGTTCCTGCTGTTAATTCTGCCGTTAATGTTACATTTGTAGTTCTTCCTCCGTAAAATTCCCTGTTTACCCGTCCTGTTCTGTCTATGATACCGTCATTTGAACTGCTCCATTTTATGCCGACAGGGATTTTATTTGAAGCTTCCATATTTCTTGGAAGACTGACACGATTTCCTTTTATTTCGGGAGAACCAAGTCTCATATATACATCATCTACTGCATCTGTATCTGATTTTTCCGACTTTCTATCGTTTTGAGCCGGTTCATTTCTTCTCAGATAATAATCTACTTTTATATTTTCTTCATTTTGAAGTACCTTCTTATCTATATCATAGTATGCTTTGTTTGAGCTTATTCTTGTCTTATCTTTGTATGTCACTACATTTCCCAGAAGTTCAAGCTGTCTTGTTTTATTATCTATAATTGCTTTATCAGTACTTATATCTACTTTTCCTCCGCCGATATTATTGATTATTTTTACATTTGTCTGTGCATATCCTTTTTCCGTGTTCAAATCTATATAAAAATAATTGGCCGTCATCTGTGTACTTTCTCTAAATGTAAGTCTGACATCATCTCTCGAAAGCACCACATTCTTTCCTGCATCTATTTCACTGTACTGCGACAGCATATTCAAATCTTTATAGCGTACATTTACATTTGTTTTTATTTCTCCTCTGGTCATGCTGTATTTATTATCTTCATGAACCAGAAAGTACATCTTTGCAGTAGCACCTGTAAAATATATTGCTTCAGAATCTACAAGTTTTTCTTTACTTTTCACAAAATCTTTTACATTTCCTCTGATTTTACCGTTTACATTTCCGTCAAACTTAAACTCTCTTTTTTCAAAGTTTCCGTCCCCGCTGTTGGAAGTAATAATATCTCCCTGATCACTTCTCATGACCATACTGTTTGCAAAGATATTTTTTGTTTTTGTATTGGCATTTCCGCTGCTTCCCGAAACTACCATATTTTCCCTTCTTACGGAAAAGGCGGAATTCATAAGGGCATCTCCGCTGACCACAGTATAGTGAAGACTGTTTCCCTTTATTATATACCCGTCATTATTTAATGTAAATGCAGAATTTGTAACTAATATCTGATCCTTCAGATTATATATTCCTTCTATATAATCACCGTCAACATTATTCTGCGGATATTTAAATCTCCCGCTGCCGCTGGCATTTACCATCTGTCCTTTTATATCGTATATAGCATGTCCGGCAGTAATTTCAGAGCCTGCATCCTTATAATACACATTTCCGTCGGCAGTAAGTATTTCTGTCAAAAGCTCATATATTGCAGAATTCGCCTTAAGCTCATTGCCTTCACCAGTGTAATGCACGCTTCCGTTAGCATCTACTTTTTTCTGCTCTGTATAATATACTGCCTTATCAGCTGTTATTCTGTCCTTCTCCTTAGTAAAATCCGTATTTCCCGTAAGACGGATTTCCAGAAACTCGGTTGTGGTTTCAAGCCTGTCACCCAATATTGTAGTACCGTCTTCGCTGTTCACGGCCTTAGTCCTCACCGGGGAAGCGAGTATATCTGTAGCTTTTTCATAAGTCAAAAGCTCTGTGAAAAGACTCCATTTCTCATCCTTGGTTCTTCCCACTACTTCACCGCTTATTTTCATATTCTGTGATTCGGTCTCAAGAAGTCCTTCTTTCCCTGATATCATTACATCCTTTTTCAAAAGGTCTATTATTACATTTTTAAATGTAATTTCCTTATCTTCAGGAAGTCCTACCTGTTCGTCCGCATATATTATCGCATCATCTTTCAGATAGTATACGACCTTTTTGGTTCTGGCCTTTTCTCTCATTTCATCAATTCCCGGAGGAGGTGCAACAGTTTTAAAAAATATAACATAAATGAAATATGCTACAAAAAGAGCCAATAATATGTATATAAGTTTTTTCCACATTTAATTTATCTCCTCCATTTTTTTCTTCAGCTCGCCTAAGAGTCCCAGAGCTTCCATTGGTGTTACATTATTTATATCTATATTTTCAATATCAAATAATAATTCCTCATACAAGTCTTCTTTTAAATTTTTCTTTTCCTCTTCCACCATATCATTTGCTGCAAAAAGAGAAAGCTGTTCTACATTAACTGTTTTTTCAATAAGCTCTTTACGTTTTTCCAGTCCTCTTAGTATTTTTTTACTATTCAGAAGCACTTCCTTCGGCAGTCCGGCAAGTCTTGCCACTTCTATTCCATATGATTTATCGGCTCCGCCTCTTACTATTTTTCTCAGAAAGACCACACTGTTAGATCTCTCCTCTACTTCTATCCTGTAATTCAGAATGCTGTCAAACTTTTCTTCCAGTTCTGTAAGCTCGTGATAATGTGTGGCAAATATTGTTTTTGCCTTTATCTTGTCGTGAATATATTCCGTTATTGCTGTCGCTATTGAGATTCCGTCAAATGTGGAAGTTCCTCTTCCTACCTCATCAAGTATAATAAGGCTTCTTTCAGTAGCACTATTTATGATATTCGATACCTCACTCATCTCTACCATAAATGTACTCTGTCCGCTCACTATGTCATCAGCAGCCCCTATTCTTGTCAGAATCTTATCTACTATTGAAAGTCTTGCACTCTGCGCAGGCACATATGAACCTATCTGAGCCAGAATCTGAATTAATCCTATCTGTTTCATATATGTAGATTTTCCGGCCATATTTGGTCCTGTAAGAATAATAAAATTGCCTTCTCTGTCCATACGTACATTATTTGAAACAAAATCTTCACGTCCAATAAGCTTTTCCACTACCGGGTGCCGTCCCTCTTCTATCTCTATCACATAATCATCAACAAATTCAGGACGCACATAGTTATTTTCTATGGCAGTAACAGCAAAGGATATTATTACATCAAGATAGGCAAGAATTTCCGAGAGCTTATTAAGTACCTCTCTTTTTTCCTTTATTTTACCTGATATCTCTTTGAATAAATAATATTCTATCTCTTCTACTTTTGACTTTGAATTTATAATTTTGTCTTCATATTCTTTCAGTTCTTCCGTTATATATCTTTCGGCATTGGAAAGAGTCTGTTTTCTTATATAGTCTTCGGGTACCAGATCTTTATTTGAATTGCTTACTTCAAGAAAGTAGCCGAATACCTTGTTATATTTTATCTTAAGATTTTTAATGCCTGTTCTTTCTTTTTCCCTTGCCTCTATCTCCAGAAGATAATCTTTCCCCGAGCTCATTATTTTGAAAATTTCGTCGAGCTCCTGATTGTATCCTCTTTTAATTATATTTCCTTCTCTTATTGAAAACGGTGCATCTTCTTTTATGCTCTCTTCTATAATATCCCGTATCTGAGTCAGTGTTTTTGTATCTATTCCTGTAAAAAAAGCGGTTTCCCTCAAAAAATCCATTATCTCCAGTGAAGATATAATTGATTTTTTTAAGGCTGTAAGATCTTTTCCATTTTCATTTCCCAGTACAATTTTCCCTGCAAGACGTTCAAGATCGTATACTTCTCCGAGCTTTTCCTTAATTTCCTCTCTGATAAGAATATTATCCATAAAATACTGCAAATCATCCTGTCTTTTCTTTATCTCTTCTATTTCCAAAAGAGGATTGTTAATTATTTTTTTCAAAAATCTTGTTCCCATAGAAGTTTTACATTTATCCAAAACCCACAAAAGGGTTCCATAGCTTGTTTTTTCCCTCTGATTTCTTGTCAGCTCAAGATTTCTTCTGGTTGTGGAATTAATTTCCGCAAAATTCGTAATATTTATGTACTCTATTTTTTCCAGCGGAAGGTCGCCGTCCACCTGCATCGAAAGAGCATAATCCAAAATCATTCCTGCTGCATGAACAGCTGCTTTAGCCTCACTTATCCCGAAGCTTTCAAGGGAAACTATGTTAAAATAATCCGTTAAAAAATTTTCCGGATCACGGAGTTTATTTACCAAAGTAACTTTGGAATCGATTTTTTTGCTGTAATCATCAAATTTATCCTTCAGTGCTTCGTAAAAATTAAACTCGACAAGTATTTCTTTAGGTTCTATCTTATAAAGTTCATTGAATGTTTTGGAATAGTCACTGTCATCCTCTATTTCCAAAACCTTGAATTCTCCTGTTGTTATATCAAGATATGCTATTCCCGTCTTATTATCCAGATGCTTTACCGAAAGCAGATAGTTATTGCTCGTGGCATCCAGTGAATCTACATCTATTACAGTTCCCGGGGTTACTATCTTAACCACTTCTCTTTTTACTATTCCTTTAACAGTTCTGGGATCTTCCACCTGTTCGCATATAGCTACTTTATATCCTTTGTTTACAAGCTTGGTAATGTAAGAAGCCGAGGAATGATACGGTATCCCTGCAAGCGGTACATCCATACCTTTTTCTTTATTTCTCGAAGTTAAAGTCAGACCTAATTCTTTCGAAGCAGTAACTGCATCCTGAAAGAACATTTCGTAAAAATCCCCAAGTCTGAAAAATAATATTGAATCCTGATGATTTTCTTTTATTTCTCTGTATTGTTTCATTAATGGTGTTTCTGACATTATTTTTACCCCTTTGTTAGTCTATTTAAAAAACATGTGTTTATTTTACTTTTAGATCAAAAAATTATATCATAAATTTATCTATTTTACAATAAAACTATGTATTTTAGTGTTGCATATAATCCGAAAAATTTGGTATGTTTTTTTATAAACTTAACATATTACCTTATATTATGTTTTATTTGTGCTGTATACATTTTTATAGGCTTTTGGCATTATTTCCCGAACTGCTGAAAATATTTAAGCATTTTCTTTGATTTATACTTGTAATATTTTATCTAATATTGTATACTTTATAAAGTATTAAAGTTTTTAGGAGGTTAACAATGGTTATCAAGCCAAGATTAAAGGGGAGTCTTGCACTTACTGCCCATCCGGCAGGATGTGAAGAATTCGTTAAAAGACAGATAGACTATGTAAAAAAATCAGATAAATATAGCGGACCTAAGAAAGTTTTAATAATCGGTTCTTCTTCAGGCTACGGTCTGGCAAGCAGAATATCTTTAGCTTTCGGAGCTGGTGCTGATACTATTGGGGTAGCATTTGAAAAAGGTGTGGAAGGAAAAAGAGTGGGGACTGCCGGTTGGTGGAATACGGTGGCTTTTACCGAAGAGGCTCGTAAAGAAGGATTAATTGCTAAAAATTTCATGGGTGATGCTTTTTCAGACGAAATAAAAGAAAATGTAATAGAATATATAAAAAAGGAATTTGGCGGGAAAATCGACCTGCTTATATATAGTCTTGCAAGCGGTGTCAGAACTGATCCTAAAACTGGAATCACATACAGATCTGCATTAAAATCTACTACTAACGAAATAGAAGGTCCTACAATAAATCTGGAAAAAGAAAATATCGAAAACGGAAAAATGGAAGTTGCTACAGAAGAAGAATTAATAAGTACAGTAAAAGTAATGGGCGGTGAAGACTGGAAGCTTTGGATAGAAGCTCTTGATAAAGCTGATGTCCTTACTGAAGGCTTCAAAACTGTCGCATATTCATACTTAGGACCAAAAGTTACTTACGGTATTTATAAAGAAGGTACTATCGGAGCTGCTAAAAGAGACTTGGAAAGAACATCGAACGAATTAAACGATTATCTCGGGAAAAAATATCATGGTGAAGCTTATGTTTCATTGAGTAAAGCACTTATGACAAGAGCAAGTGCCGTTATACCTGTATTTCCTCTTTATGCCGCTTTGCTGTATAAAATAATGAAAGAAAAAGGAATACATGAAGGTACTATAGAGCAAAAACACAGATTACTAAAAGATATGATTTACGGAGATCATAAAGAACTGGATTCTGACAGAAGACTAAGACCTGATAACTGGGAAATGAGAGAAGATGTTCAGAGCGCCGTAGAAAGTCTCTGGGATAAAGTTACACCTGAGAATTTCAAAGAGCTTACTGATTATGCCGGTGTCAGAGAAGAGTTTATGAATTTAAATGGTTTTGATTTTGATAATGTTGATTATGATCAGGATTTAGATTTAGACGAATTAGCCGCAAAAAAGATATAAAAATAAAAAGCAGACCTGAAAAAGTCTGTTTTTTTATTTTGTAAAAAATTCTTTTGCTGTTTGAAAAAACTCATTCCCTGCTGTAATAAATGCCGGATGTCCGCCTTTTTTAAATAAGTACATCTTTCCATCCGGTAATTTTTCCAGCATTTTTTTGTAGTTTTCTTCAAAAGAAATATACTCTGCATATTCATCTTCGAGGCTTCCGGTAAGCAATACAGGAACTTTTAATTCTGATAATTTCCCCGGAAAAAAATTCTTCACATTTTTATAGTGTTTTATTATAGCCTTAGTGTCCATATCTACCACAGCTTCCCAGTCCTTACCGTGATTTTCTTTCCAAAAACGCACCATATTATTGTCTGACTTAGAGTTTTCTCTTTCATTATCTATGGTTTCTGCTATAATATCCAAAGCATACTCACCCTCAAAGCTGTCTGCGATCACTCTGTTTATTCTTTCATGGGATAATAATGCACAGTTTATTCCTACTAAGGCTCCACCGCTTGTTCCTATTATATTTGCTTTTCCTGTATTAATATTTTTCAAAAATTCTACTGTCTGCAATGCTTCCTCATACCATATATTATCCGGAATTTCTGACATTCTGTCTGATTTCCCGTGTCCTAAAAAATCTATCATAAATATTTTAAAATCTTTTTCATAAAAACCTGTAATTTCAGAAAACATTTTAGATGAAGCAGTATTTCCATGAAGAAATACTACCGGAATACTGCCGTTTCCTCTTTCTTCATAATATATATTCTTATTTTTATATTTGAAATAAGGCATCTTCCCTCCTGTTATTTTTTATTTGATTTTTATTATATCTGTAATATTAAATAACTCAAAATCACACTTTTTTAAAAAAATGTTCTCTTTTTTTCAGAGAACATCTTTTTATATCTTATCTTAATTAGTTCCACGCTGTAGCATCTTTAAATTCACAGTCGCCTTTATCAAAGATAAAATAAACATCAAAATATTTAACTATTGTGTTATTTCCTTTATTAAATACTTTTATGTCTTTATATGCTTTTTTATTGAATATTCCTATTACTTCATCGTCCCCATTGTTGCTCTTACTTACTAAAGCCATTCTTTCCCAGTTTTTATATATTTCTTTTAAGCTGCTGTAAGTTGTCACAGAAGGTTTTACACTGTCTTTCGGTAATTCTACCCTGATGAAATCAAGCTCTCCGCCGTCAGATTTCAAAAATGTCAGATCTTTATAAAAATACATATCACCGCTTGGATTATCTATATCTACGGTTCTTATTTCCTTATAAGGATTCCCAACAAGTACAACTGTAGCTCCTGATGTACTTCTGCTTTCTGCTATTACAACAGACCATGGTCCTTTATTGTTGTACATATCTGACAGTCTGATATCTTCTGAATAAACCAAAGCACTTAAAGTAAATAAAACTGCTAAAATAAACTTTTTCATTTTTTCCTCCTAGAATTCATAAATATTTTACGAGAGAAATATCAATAATTGCTTCCTGTTTGATCAACGATATTTTTTTCTCTACAATAGATAAATTACCATATTATTATTTTTTTGTAAAGCCTCAAATATTAAATTTTGTTATTTTGTCCTATATATTATGAAAAATAGTCACTTATATTTTAAATTGCATTTAACGTGAATGTATGTTATTATTATATTGATATAAAAAAGATTGGAGGATTGTTCGCAATGTGGATTATAGACTTAAGAATGCAAAATGATTAAACAATTAAATATGCAAAAGCTCTGTTTTCTCAGAGGTGAATTAGTCTATCCGAATTTCGGCGAATGATTTGCGCTCCTGTTTTATAGCGTACAATTTATTTTATAAATATTTAGATAGTTACTGACTGTCTTTTTTTATTGCAGTAAAAAAGATCAGCACTGTCGGATGTTTTCCGTTTTTTAGGCGGATTAGTAAATGAGAAACTGGTTTTTGTAAAAAATCTCAGGAGGAATATATGACAAAAAAAGCAATTATTGTAGGAATAAAGATAAATAACCAAAAAGATTTTGATTATATGATGGATGAACTGGAGAATCTTGTTTATGCCAATAATATCAATGTCTCAGAAAGACTTGTACAAAATCTTGATAAAATACACGCAGGACATTATCTTGGAAGCGGGAAAATTGAAGAATTAAAAAAAATCATTGCCGAAACGGATGTTGATATGGTCATCTTCAATGATGAGCTTTCCCCTTATCAGATCAGAAATCTCGAAGAATTTCTTGATATAGAGGTTATAGACAGGACACAGCTTATTCTGGATATTTTTTATAAACGTGCAAAAACAAAAGAAGCAAAGCTTCAGGTAGAAATTGCGAGACTTCAGTATGAGCTTCCCAGAATGCGTACCAGCCGTGATGAAAAGCTGGATCAGCAAAGCGGTGCTTCCGGTACTTCCAATCGTGGTGCCGGAGAAACAAAACTGGAAATTAATTACAGAACTATAAAGCATCGTATACAGCTTCTTAACAAAGAACTGGAAAATGTAATTAAAGAAAGAGATATCCAGCGAAAACAGCGTAAAAAAAATCAAATCTCTGTTGTTTCGCTTGTAGGATATACTAATGCCGGAAAATCTACTATTATGAATAAATTTGTAAATAAATTCAATAAAGGGGAAAGTAAAGAGGTATTTGAGAAAGATATGCTTTTCGCTACTCTTGAGACCAGTGTAAGAAATATTACACTTCCGGACAGAAAGAAATTTCTTCTTACGGATACAGTGGGATTTGTCAGCAATCTGCCTCATCATCTGATAAAAGCTTTTCGTTCTACGCTTGAGGAAGTACGTGAGGCTGATCTTCTTATTCATGTGGTGGATTATTCCAGCATTCATTACAAAAATATGATGCAGACTACTGATTCCACTCTTGCTGAAGTGGGTGTAAAAGATATTCCCGTTATATATGTTTATAACAAAGCAGACCTTACAGAAAAAGAAATTCCGGCCGATGACGGAGATTCTATTTATATTTCAGCTAAAAATGATATCGGACTGGATTTACTCCTTGAAAAGATCTACGATAAAATTTTTCAGGATTATGAAAAGGCTGTATTTCTAATTCCTTATAACAAAGGAGAGATAGTATCTCATTTTAATGAAAATGCTTCTGTTCTTGATATAAAGCATGAAGAAAACGGAACAAAAATTACTGCCGAATGTCGTAAAAGCGATATTGAAAAATACAAAAATTATATTATTAATGACTAAAACTGCGGTGTACTGGAAAAATCCAATACACCGCATATTTTTTAGTTTTTTTCTGTTTATCCTTTATTCTAAAATATTGCTTTAAGAGTCAGCCCGGCTCTGTAGTCGTCCTGATCTTTATTTCCTATCCCGTATTCGCCGGTAACGAAAATACCATATCTGTCTGTTACTTCTACCCCTACAGAAGCTCTCGCCCTGAAAGTTCCTTTTTCCTCTTCCGGTTTTGAAAGCTTATGATATCCGTCCTCCACTGCAATAAGCTTTGCATACTCTCTTTCGTTCAATCCTGCCAGTTCATATTCATATGCAAGATCAAGAGCTCCTTTTAATTCCCATGCAGTTTTTGATCCTAAAGGCACTGCTGCTTTGAATTCTACACCCGCTCTCGGCTTGGCACTCCATGCATCACTGCCTTCTACCTCCAGTCTTTCAAGTCCGCTTTCACTAAATGTAGGTCTTGTTACATACATTGCTTTAAATGCTCCATATGGCGTTATACTTACCTTCTTACCAACAGGAATCTCTTTTCCTATGATATTATCCAAAGTTACTGAATATGTTTCATATGTTCCGTTCATTTCTGATCTTCCTACAGGTGAAGGCCAGTCAATATTTCTGTCAATATTGTGGAAACTCATTCTTCCTGTAAGATCATTTCTCAGCTTCCATCCGCTTGCCTCATATTTATTATGCAGTCCAAGCTGAATTGTATCTACCCACTCTTCACTTTTGTTATCATCCTTAAATTCAAAGCCTGTATGCAGATACCCTAGTGAATATCCGAAAGTGTGTCTGTAAGTTCTCTCCACTTCTCTCAAAGCCAGTACTCCCGCAGTCGTATAGTCATAAGGAACAACTCCGTCTGTATCTTCATTTGTTCTTCCTCTTCCTGCTATTATATTTATCTTTACATTTTCTTTTGTATTATTTTCAGAATTTTGCAGAAAATCATGAGAATTTGATAAAATTGAAGCTATATCAGCCTCTCTCTGATTTATATTGGCATATACGTTTCCTGCCAGACTCGCCATAGCATGTCTGAATTCCGGCTCTGACTGGATCATATCTATTTTATCAAATACTTTCAGTCCGTCACCTGTTTGTCCGGCATACTTTTTATTAAGAGTTCTTCCAAAATCTTCATACCACAGACCATCAGTAAATTTTTCATATGATATTCTTGTCATCACTATATCAGAACCCTGTCCTGTGGCATCCCATGTTAATGACTGACTTATATACTGCCCTTTTCCGTCGAGTCCTCTGAATATATTCTGCAATACATATCTGTCAGCAGAAGTTCCCTGTGAAAAATCAGGTGTTATTTCAAGCTTTTCAGGTATTGTGCTTCCGCCGAATCCTACCTGGCTTGATGCACTTGTAGTTGCTGTATTCGTAGAAGGGTCTACTTTTACTATTACTTTCAGATTTTCATATGAGAACTTATCTCCCACATCAATTGTTATTTCTCCCGAGTTTATTAGTGTAGGTAATTCAGGAAGTTCGTAGCTCTTTGAAGTAAATCCTGTTTCTGCATAACCTGTTCCGCTTATATTACCCGGTCCGCCTATGATGTTAGCAGTATTAAAGTCAGAAGTATAACGTATTCCTACACCGTTTTCGTCAGCACCTCCTGTATTAGTTATGACTATTTTCCCAAGATTCTCTACAGTTGTTGTTCCTCCGGCAAGATATATTCCGGTTACATTTTTACCTGTAACATGTATTTCCCCGCCTGCTGCATTATAAATATGGGCTCCGTTTCTTCCTGCCATTCCTATTACATCGTCACCTGTCATGATTATCTTACCATGGTTTTCTACTCTTGTATTATCTGCAAATATCCCTATAGCTCTGTTGCCGTTTCCTATTATCGTACCGTAGTTATATGATGTAGTAAATGCATCTTTTACGTACATACCTACACCGTCTTCTCCTACAGTAATAGTTCTTCCTGCTTTATTTTCCACTGTTGTACCTTCAGCATATATACCGACAGAATATCCTGTTTTCTGCCCGTTACCCTGATCTATCAGCTTTGAATCTCCCAGTGTAATATCAGCATCATTTATTATTATTCCTTCAGTCAAAAGTCCTTCCAGCTTCATCAGGTCTCCCTGAAGCTCTTCCACGGCATAGATTCCTCTGTTGTATATTCCTATATTTCCAGTTCCGGCAGTACCTGTAATATTGGCATTATTAAAGATATTTCCTCCCTTTATCATATAAAAAACCGTATTATCCGATCCTGTCATATTTATTTGACCGTCATTTGTTATTGAGCCAGCTCCGTTCCCATATGTGAATATACTGTTATCAGACAGTGTAATTGCAGCCTGATTCCATAACGCTGATCCGCTTTCCAGAATTACTCCGTAGCTTCCTGCACCTATTCCCATAACCGCTGTCGGATTAATATTTACAGCAGTATTATTTACCGCATATAAGCCCACAGCTTCATAATTCCCTACCTGAATCTGTGCTCCGTTATTTATATTAAGTATTCCCTGTTCCTTGTATATACCTGTTCCTTCATCTCCTACTTTTATTATTCCGTTATGATTTACAGAAGTTCCCAGACTGTATATTCCCAGAGCTTTTGCCCCTACTTCCACAGTTCCGTTATTTACTACAGTATCTGTAAGACTTTTTGTATATATTCCTATTCCCGGATCATCAGTGCTTCCGGAATTACCAATTTTTATCATACCGTTATTTGTTATGTTCTGTGTTCCGTTTACTGAATATATCCCGATTACCTTATCACCGGACAAGTCTATGATATGATTATTTTCTACAATTCCTGTATTATTATCCGTATACATTCCTATTGAACCGGAAGCAGTTCCTGTTATTGTATTATTGTTTATTATATCCAGTCCGCCTTTTAAATATAATCCAGTAGAATTTTTTCCTATATTCATTACTCCGGTATTCTCAGTCTTTGCCCCTGAATCCAGTGCATAAAGCCCCACAGAAGAATCACCTATGTTAATAATACCTGAATTCAAAAGTCTTGCACCATTTTTACCATATATAGCAGCTGAGTCATTTCCAAGATTTATTATCCCGTTATTTTCACCTTCCACTGTATATGGAGGCACAAATCCTCCAGTATACTGCCCGTTAACTAAAAGAGCAACCACTCCTGTCCCTGCAGAACTTACATTTGATGCCGAGTCTAATAAAACAGCAGAGTTAATTCCGTTAATAAGCGTGCTTCCTGCCCCCAAACTCTGGGTACCTGTATAAGTATAGGCTGTATTGCTGATATTTCCTATAATATAAGATGAATCTGCCGTTGCATTTATTGTCAGGTTGTTTGTAAATGTTGAATTTAACATATTAAACAGTACGATATTTTTTCCGTCAATGTTTATTGTCCCGGAATTTCCGTTCAAAATACTATTTGTCATGTAGAAACCTACTGCACCGTCACCTTTTAGATTAATTTCCCCACCGTTTATTGTTACTTCACTGTCTTCTGTATAAAATGCTATTCCGTCTTTTCCTACTGTTACTTTACCATCATTTGTCACTGTTGACTTTTTAGCGCTTATTCCTACTCCGCCTGTTTGTCCTGACATGTCAATATTAGAATTTGAAAACAGTTTTACTGTGGAATCAGTTCTCGTAAGCATCGGCTCAGTGTTATTGGCAAATATTCCGTAGCTTCTGCTGCCTGACGCAGCAATTGCATTTATTAAACCATTATTTTCAATTTCTATTTTTCCGTTACCATAACCGGAGTTTGTTTTATTTTCAGCATAAATTCCTGTTCCGCCTCCGCCTATTGTTATAGTGTTGTTATTTTGTACAAGTGATCCGTTATATGATACTATTCCTATTGAATCTGCGCCGGTCGTAGAAATAAGACCGTTATTTATAACTTCCCCGTAATTTGCTATTACTCCTGCCGAGGCTGAACCGGTCATATTAATAACACCGCCGTTATCTATAACTATTAAAACTTCATTCCTGTTTAAAGTTCCTGCGTAGTTTTCCTGTCCTATTCCATATTTACCAGTTAAAGCACTTGTCATTGTTTTTCCGCTCTGTAATGTTACTTTTGAAGATAAAAATTCAGATCTGTTATACGCATCAGTATTATTATCAATATCTACATTCAGATCTATATTTAAGGCCCCTTTAAACACCGAATACGGTTTATAATTAGGATTACTTGAAGGATCTATAGTAACATTCGACGGAAGACTTCCTATTATTCCAGATGAAGTAGCATCACTTAAATTTATTACCCCTCCCGGATTATCAAGAACAAACAGACTCGAATCAGAACTTGTAAGCTTTATGTTTAATGATCCTAAACCGATTATCATATCAGTCAGAAAAGAGTTAATTCCTGTAGGTATCCCCTTAAAGTAAAAAGCAGTTCCCCCGGTATTTATATCAGCATTTATTAAAGCTCCCATATTAAATTTTCCTACGGGATTTCCGCTTGTTCCAGAATAGTTGTAAAGCATAAGACCGCCGTTATTTACTTCAAGTTTGGCAGTGCCTGTAAGATTTATCGTAGCACCGTTGCCTAAATTTCCTTTATCATCAGCATACAGCCCTATTCCGCCGTTTGATGATATTATTGTTCCGCCCGATATTGTTGTTGAAGCCAGGTTATTCTTAGCATAAACACCTATCCCTTTGTTACCGGATACATCTATTGTTCCTCCTGCCATTTCAAAATTTCCTTCATTGTAAGCCCCGACAGAACTTTCTCCAAGTACTTTAATAGTTCCTTTATTTTCACCAGTTGCTACTGTTCCTTCATTTATTCCAAAAACAGCCATTCCTTGCGATTCTATACTATTTACAATAATTGTATTATCATTTAAAGCATAACCGCCGTTTATTGACAAAAGCCCGGTAACTTTGCTTAGATTGCTTCCTAATGTAATGGTTGAAGCATTTTTTACGAAAGTAGCTTTTGAACCAAGACTGTTAAAATCATTTGCCACCATAACTATATTATTAAATGCGGTATTAACAGCACTGGTATTATCCACTGTTACTGCTTTATCCAAAACGATACCGTATTTATCACTTCTTATCAAAATACTGTTAGTGGCATTATCTCCTAATATAATATCTTGTAAATTTGTATTATTTAAGGTTATGTCATTTGTATTATTTACATCGTAATCCCTGTTTCTTAATATTCCTACTCCTTTATCCCCGTCCAGCTTAACTCTCAGATTAGCTATATTTCCTATTGGATCTGATGCAGCTTTTGTTATTTGTTTTGATAATGATACTCCTACATTTTCAGTCCCGTTTACCTGAATTATACCATTTGAAGCATCAATTTCAGCATTTTGATAATAGTTACTATAACCGGCAAACATATTTCCCACTCTTAATCCATAACTATTTGAACCATTCATTATAACATTTCCGCTTCTCAAAAGAACATAAGGATCTGCAGGTGATGTCTGACTTAATGAAGATTGATACTGACCAAAATCTATTCCTATACTTTGACTGGCCCCGGTTCCTATTATTATTTCTCCGTTATTTATTGTTTCCGAACGCTGTGTAAGCTGTGTTCCTTCTGAGTCAATCATTATACCAATCATATTTATTCCGCTGTTTAATATTATCTGACTTCCGACTGCATTTTCAAATATTGACGGTGCATTCCCTATATTTCCACTACAAGAAAAGCTCCCCCCGATATTACATCCTAAAAGCTGGTGTTCCACCCCGACAAGTACATTCTGTCCGCCGTTCATTGAGTTATTAAGAGTAACTTTCCCGTCAAATTTAACAGTTTTAGCTGTTGTATTTACTTCATACGGATTATAGCTTATAAATATTGTAGTTCTTCCGTCTGATCTTGTGTTAGTTACCGTATAATCACCTGTCATAGTTGTATCAAAGTTCCCAACCATACTGTAAAATGCATTCATTATACTGTTATAAGAGCCTCCGTTTAAAGTTCCCGTTACAACAGCGCCTCCGTAACTTCCCATAGGATTAATACTTCCATCTACATTCATACTTCCAGTATATGATGTATTTCCATTGGATGCACTAATTATTATCGGAGTAGTTGCATTAATAGTCTCATAATTTCCAAGCATAAATCCTTGATTACCCTCATTTTGAGAAATAGTCTGATTTGTCTGTCCAAATCCTCCGGCAGTATAGGTCAAGCTTGGCGGAGTAAATAAAACCGGAGCATTTATTATCGGGCTTACCGGATTAAATGCCTTTATTGTAAGTGCGGGTACTGCAGGTGCCACTGGTACATCCGGCGTAAAATCAGGCAGTTTTATATTCGGCTCTGCCGGTACTGACGGTGCAGGGTTTAAAGGATTTCTATTTATTACTTTAGGTGTTATATTTATTCCGAGATCGATTTCTTTCGGTACCTGCGGACTTTGATAACTTTTGAATCCCTCTGTTTTAGTAATATATTTTAGTCCGTTATCCAGTATATTTCTTATTATTTCCTGATCTTCCACTCTTAATTCATTTATTATATTGTAATATCCGCCCATTATTCCTGTCAGCTGTCCAGCTGAAAGAAGTCCGGTATTTCTTAATTCAGCTTCCAATCTGTCATAGGCTTCCTGATTCTGCTTTATTACACTGCTGTGTGTTTTTGGCTTGGAATAAAACTCGGCATTTTCCAGAGTATTGTCCCCTCTGTTTTGTTCTGCATAAAAACCGCTGAAAAATATCTGCCATTCAAGATATTCCGGTTTTATTACAAAATCGCTTTGCAGATACAGATCTTTTAATTCCTTATTTCTTTGATTCATAGTTCTTTCCAGTAACTGATACGCTTTATCATTAGATTTTCCGCTTTTTATATTCTTTATCATACTTTCATAAAGCCTGTCATACTTAGCTGTAAGCTTGCTTTCTGCAGCACTGACATTCACAGACATTACTGCATTCAAGGCTAAAAAGGATAATAATATTTTTTCATTTTTTTTCATATATTCCTCCTGAAACTTTCTTTCATATTAATCTTACTATTTTGATGATTTGGTAGTTTTTTTATCTGTCCTCTCCTTCCAAAATTTTTTTATTCTATTTATAATAAATATAAAATTCAAATATTTTTATTTTCTCAGAATTTCACATACTTTTTATGCTGTTTATTCTGTGATATTCTTTTTTTGTCAGAGCAGCTGTACTTCTTTATTACCATATTTCTAAATTATCATTAAATAATTTAATGGGATTAATTTTTCATTTTTAAAAAAATATAGTCTAATTACTGAATTTTCGTTTATCTTTTAAAAAAAATTTATAATTTTCTATCACCTTCTTAATATATTTTATTTTTTAAATACCTGACAATTAATTATAGCTTTTTTCCACAAAATGTCAACTATTATAAAAATAGAATTGTTACAATTTTTTTATAAAATATAATATAACTTGAATACTTTAAATTATATATTTTAGTTATTTAATAAATAAACTTTATATATCAGATATTTTTTACTTAAATAAAATAATAAAGAAAAGATTTTCTTCATTTTGTTCTTTATTATATATTTTATAAAATTAAAAATATAAATCCAATTAACCATTTAAATAATAACATTTTAATATATATTAACAGTTCAAAATATTAAATACATTAAAAATTCCGGTTTCTAATATTTTTATCAGAAATCGGAATTTTTTAGTCATATTTTATAAATCTATTTTTTCACATTAGGATTAGCAAACATCACATGTAAGAAGCTGTAATCTTTCTTTTTTGATGATATCCTACAATCCAAAATCCTTTATTTCCAGATTTTTTCTATCTGTAAAGCTCTGCTTTTCCTATAGAAGAAAATAGTTTCATCTTATGATTTATGACTTTTTGAGCCTCTGTTATACATTCAGGATATATTACATTTGGATCCCATAATTCTGTAGTGCTCAGTATTTCCCTTGCTTTTTTGAAATATGCAAACTTCATATCACTTGAAATGTTTATCTTACTTACTCCAAGTCTTACTGATTCTGCTATTTCACTGTCAGGATTAGCAGATCCGCCGTGCAGTACCAAAGGAATATCTGTTGCCTCTCTTATTTTCTTCAGGATATCCAGCTGCAATTCCGGCTTTACATCTTTAGGATATATTCCGTGTGCTGTTCCTATTGCTACTGCCAGAGTATCTACCCCGGTTCTTGTTACAAAATCCTTAGCCTGTTCAGGATCTGTATATGTAATCTCACTAACTCCGCCTTCTACTGAATTTCCTGTCTGTCCTATAGTTCCCAATTCTCCTTCTACAGAAACTCCTGCTGCATGAGCTATTTCCACTACCTTTTTAGTAATACTTACATTTTCCTCATACGGCAGTGTAGAACCATCTATCATTACAGATGTAAAACCACATTTTATCGCTCTTACTATTTCATTCATATTCCCTCCGTGGTCCAAATGTATCACAAGAGGTACATTGCTCACATATGCTCTGTGTTTTGCATATGAAATAAACTCATCAGTTACGAATTCAAGCTCTGTGGGATGAATTGCTATTATTGCAGGAGCTTTTGCTCTTTCCGCTTCTTCCACTACTGCTCTCAAAAATGTGCTGTCTGCCACATTAAATGCCCCCACTGCAAATTTGTTTTTTTGTGCTGTCTCCAGTAATTCTTTCATTGTTAGTAACATATTTTCATCTCCTTGTTTTTTTTATTTATTTAAAAAATTGCTTCTTTTATTATTTCTTCTGCCCATCCCTCTGAGCCTGAAAATGCAAGATATCTTATTATCTCTTCCTTACATGCTTCTTCCATTTTTATCATCAGTTCAAATAAGTTAGCTTCAGAATCCTTCATTAACTCCTCATATATTTTCTTACTTCCCGCTTTGAATATATCTGCTCCTACGTTAATTTTATTAATCCCGCAGGAAACTACTTTTCTAAGTGCTTCTCCGTCTGCACCGCTTCCTCCGTGTAAAACCAGCGGCTTTCCGGTAATATTTTTTATTTTCTTAATAAGCTCAAAATTAATCTCGGGAACTACTCCTTCCTTATAAAGACCGTGAGCTGTTCCGCAGGAAACTGCCAAAGCATCTATCCCGGTTTTTTCAAAAAACTCTTTTGTTTCATCCGGATCAGTATAAAGCTCTTTCTGGTTTTCACTGTTATATGAGCCTCCTGAACCGATATGACCTAACTCCCCCTCCACGCTAAGACCCGCTGCTCTGGCAAGCCGTACTACTTCTCCGGTAATTTCTATATTTTCTGCAAACGGTTTGCTGCTTGCATCTATCATCAGAGAAGTAAAACCATGCCTAAGTGCATAAACACAGGAATCATAATCTTTTCCATGATCTAGATTTAATGCTACAGGAACATTTTTATTTTTCACCAGTTCTTTTGTTATTGGTGCAATTAATTCAGCCTTCGCATGTTCCTGAAAATGATCCTGCACTATATTTATGATTATCGGTGCTCTTTTTTCTTCTGCTGCTTTTACCGCAGCTCTTACAGTTTCCATATTAAAGCAGTTCACAGCCAGTACTGCATAATTATTTTTATTGGCATTATTAAGCATTTCTTTCATTGAAACATACATTTTTATCGCTCCTATCCGCTAATAACGATATTTGACAAATCTACTTCTTTTTCATCATCAGAGATAACTTCATCTTCTGGATTTACTCTTTTCTTTACAATAACAAGTAAAACTGCTGTTACTACTGTACCGCTTAATAAAGCGATAACCGCTCCTAACGGATTGCTCATAGCCGGGATAACAAATATTCCGCCAGACGGCACCTTGCTTCCTACTCCTAATGAAAAACTAATCGCACCTGTTACTCCGCACCCGATTGAAGTACAGAAAACAGTTCTAAGTAAATCATTCATGGCTATTGGTATGACTCCTTCAGAAATCATACATAATCCCATTGGAAATGCTACTTTAATATTTTCAACCTCTGTGTTTTTATAAATATTTTTTTTCAAAACTCTGGAAAGAACAAGAGATAACGCTACTCCTAATGGCGGAACCATAGCTGCCAGTACTTTAATTGCTTCCGGCTCAGTAATACCTTCTAATAATAGTCCGTCACAAATTAAATTCGGAACTTTACTAATAGGACCTCCGTAATCTATACAGCCTAATCCGCCTATAATAAATCCGTATAAAATTTTAGCTGAACTGTCAAGCCCGACAATAAAGTTTGTTAATCCGTTTGTAATCCATACAATTGGCGTTCCGACTACAAAATACATCAGCAGTCCGCCGATAATAGCAGATAACGTCGGAATAATCATCATCGGCATTAATGCCTGTGCCCATGCTGGAACTTTCAAATATTTTTTAATAGCTAATGCAATATATCCAACAAAATATCCTCCGATCATCCCACCTAAGAATCCGGCACCAAGAAATGAAGCAATTTGCCCCATCAAAAACCCGGGTGCTATTCCAGGACGATCAGCAATACTATATGCAATATAACCTGAGATGAATGAAGGCAGTAACCCCATTCCAAATACTCCAAGTGATGTTAATGCGCTGGGAATCGTCATTTTTTCTATATCTGTAACAACTTCCCCACCCATTAAATTACCAATAGCAATAAGAAGCCCTGATGCAACTACAAGCGGAAGCATATACGATATGGCAGTTAATGCATGTTTTTTCAACTCTTGACCTATATTCTTCATATTTTTCCTCCTTTATTTTCCTAATTCGTCTTCAATTTTTTTAATTAATTGTTTTGATGATTTAATACAAACACTAGTTGGAATTTCAATTGTTTTCTTTCCTTTAAAACGTTCTTTTCCTGACACTGCGATATCAGCAGCAATAATCACAATATCCGCAGCTGCGATATCCTGACTTGTCAATTCATCTTCCGTTCCAATAGTACCCTGTGTTTCAATGTGAACTTCATGTCCCGCCTCTTGCGCTGCACGTATCAATTTTTCTTTTGCAATATAAGTATGTGCTATTCCTGATGTACATGCAGCTATTCCTACTATTTTCATAATTTTCCTCCCTATTCTTTTTGATTACCGTTTTATTTTTTTTCCCTGAATAACTCCATTATTTCTTTCGGATTTTCCTTAGTCAGAAGCTTTTCCGTAATATCATCATCAGCCAGTGCTTCCGCTACCTGAGAAAGCAGTTTTATGTGTGTTGTAGTTTTATCCATAGATCTTACCGCAAATAAAATTATACATTTTACCGGTTTTCCATCCAGAGTCTCCCATTCTATACTTTCCTTTGTCCGCCCTATTGCAAGTGAAGTCTTTAATACACTGTCTGATTTTCCGTGCGGAATGGCTATATAATTCCCCAGTCCTGTCTGTCCCTCTGCTTCCCTTAAATATACATCTTTCAAAAAGCCTTCTTTTGAACTGATAATATTCTCATTAAAAAGCATATCTGTTAATTCACTAAGAACCTCATCCTTATTTTTTCCTTTCAGATTTAAATCGATAGTTTTTTCGTTAATTACTTTTGTTATATCCATATATGTCCTTTCCAATACTTTAATATATAAAAACTTTATGTGTTTTCTTTTCATCTGAAAAATACTTCTTATACTGCATTCAATTATATTTCCCGAGTATAGCCGGTTCAAATACTAATTCAAATTTATTAATTCGCTGATTTCATTGGTATTTCTGCAAAAACAGATTTTTTTCAGCAGTTCCTTGTTATTATAGAGTTCAAATATCTCTCTTAACAGCTGTCTGTGTATTTCATCATTATCCTTAACCCCGATTATTATATCTGCTTTGTATTCCCCAGCAGCACTGCTTTTTATTCTGAAACCCACACATGTTTTAGTTACTATGTCTTTTTTTATAAGATACACGGAAAAACTTTCATTAATATGTATTTCCGAAATATATTCCTTTGCGTTTCTTATTTCAAGATAATTTTCATTTATTATTTTTTTTATTAATTTTTTTACATTTGTTTTTTCAGAAAAAATTTCATTTTCTATTTGAATATATCTTTTATTCAAAAATTTCTTTATCCCCTTAAATGAAAAAGCAGTATTTTTGCTCTTTAAAGCATTTTTCAGATATATTTCAGTTACATTCCGCACATCAGCCTCATTAAATAATGCCGTTACATATGCTATAGGCATGTCTATCCCCGAAATATTTATAGTAGAAATTATGAGATCTATATCCTTGAGATCATATCCTGCCTTAAGACGTCCTGTAGATATTACATCTGCAATATCCCATTCAGGAAAGGAATGCCTTATACGTCCTCTTAATAAATGTGATGAACCTACTCCGCTGGAACATACCACCAGTACTCTTTTCTGCTTCATATTCTGTTCTACTGCTGCTTGAAAATAAAAAGTAAGATACCCTATTTCATCAGGACTGATTGCTCTTATATTGTATTTTTCCAGTGTATCCAATGTTACAAGCCCAACCAATCCGTAAATCGCGGAAAATTCTTTTTTTATATCTTCCAAAATGGGATTCTTTATACTGATATTATATTTCAATCTGTTCATCATAGCTTTAAGATGTAGAATAAGACTTTCATACAGCTGTTTATCCGGCGTTAGCTTAAAATCCACTATTTCTGATATCTTTCTTATTATCTCTTCTGCTATTTCCATTATTACAGGACTGGTATCAAGCAGAAGTTCGCTTGTGTCAGTACCTGCATTGATAATTTCCATTCCCGAGGAAATTAGATACTGATATATAAAATAAGTTTCCTCTTCCGGTACTTCTATTTTGAAAGTTTCTGTTATTTTCCCGGACATTTCCTGTGATATTGTATATATTCTCTTATCTGTTTTTCTAATATCCCTCCTCATTTTATTTTCATAAAGAATATTTCCGTTCCTAAGCCTCTTTATCAGTATCAGTATATGTGTTATCATATTTATGTAATATATTTCCCCCATTGTATAATTCAGCTTCTGCTCTGTATCTTTAAGTATCTTGGCAACAGCTTCCACTTCTTCTCTGCCAAACTGCCCAAAAAGCTCATACAGATTTTCATCATTAAGCCTTGATTCCCTTAACCCGTTTTTATTTTCATGATTCGCAGTCATGAGCTCATTTATTATGCCCAGAATAGCTTTTCTTATGTTCATTTCCGAACCTGTAAGCATAGTTCCGTTTTTATTTCTTTCCAGACGCAGATCATATTGCTTTATTCTGTCTTCTATGTATTTCAGATCATTAACTATGGATGCCCTGCTTATGTAATATTTTTCCGACAGCTGTTGTATGGAATAGGCTTTTGGCGAATTGCTCAAAAATTCGGTAAGTATCTTTTGTCTCCTGTATTCTGTTGACATGTAATCATTTTTATTTTCTTTTCCTGCATGAAGCTCAAAATTCAGCTTCATTTTCTGTTCTTTTGTTATATTAAGCTTTATTCCTGTACCGGGCCGCTTTTCCAGAAAAATATACCTGCTCTTCAGATATTCTTCTATTGCTTTCAGCTCCCTGTAAACAGTTTTTTCTGAAACTCTTATATTTTCTGCTATATTTTTTACGGGAATATAATCTCCCTTATCCATGAGATATATAATAATCTCTTTCTGTCTTGATAATAACGAATGCATTCAGACTTCACCTCCTGACTTTTTTATATACTAAATGTTAACACTATTTTCCCTAATAGAAAATACTAACTGCTGTCCACAAGTATACAGACTTTTTATACTTTAGTCTTTCATAAACAATATAAAAAGTGAGTTTTAACGCACTGTTCAAAAGAAAAACTTCCAATAAAAATTTCCTGTTTTATAATTTTATGTAAAATAAAAAACCATTTCAAAACAAAATGAACTGATAAAATAAACAGATTTTATAATTCTATCCGATATTTTATAAATTATTTTATTATGAAATGGTTTTTTCATTACAATATAAATTTATTTTAAAAGCTTTATTTTATTATCTTCGAGTGATTCTATCCTTACCAGTGACAATATCGGTATATTTTCCTCTTCTACATATTTACGGCCGTTTTGAAACGCCTTTTCTATAACGATACCTACTCCCGCTATATTTGCACCGATCTGTTTTGTAATATCTATAAGTCCTCTAATTACTTCCCCTTTAGCTAGAAAATCATCAATAATCAGTATGTTATCTTCAGGCTTTATATAGTCCCTTGAAACAGCTATAGTATTTTTCTCTCCTTTGGTATAAGAATTTACCTCTGTAGTAACCAGTCCGTCATTTAATGTCAAAGACAGTTTTTTTCTGGCAAAAACAACCGGTACACCCATATGAAGTGCTGTAAATACTGCGGGTGCTATTCCCGAGGATTCTACCGTTACTACTCTGGTAATATTTTTATCCTTAAAATACCTTGCGAATTCTTCTCCTACTTTAGCCATAAGCTCTACATCAATCTGATGATTCAAAAATGAATCTACCTTCAGAATAGACCCCGGTAAAACCCTTCCTTCTGATAATATCTTATCTTCTAGTAATTGCATTATATCCTCCCAATAAAAATTTATTTCATTTATTATAACATAATAAATAAATTTTTTGTGTAAAATCTTAGAAAATAATTTTTTATTTTACAAAAATAAAATAACCATATAAGAAAATAAGTTTATCTTAAATAAAAAAGTCCCCGTTATTTCAGGAGGACTGCTAAATTTAAATTAATGGACTATAAACAGATATTTCCGTTTTTTTTGAACACATTTCACCTATTTTAGGTAAAAGTTCAGTAAAATGCTTAGTTTTCATATGCGCATCAAGATGTGCCTGTGACTCCCATTTTTCAATTATTACTATTTCATCTGAAGAACTGTTGCTCAAATATGACTTGTATTCTATACAGCCGTCTTCCTGATTTGTTTTTTCTATCAGTTCCTTTAAAATGTTTTCTGCTTCTTTTAATTTCCCCTGATTAAAAAACATTTTTGCTGTTACTACTACCATTTTCTGACCTCCTTTTTTTTCTAGTATAGCATATAAATTATATATTTTGTCCAAAAATCTTATTTTCTTTTCGTAATATCTGTTATTTTCATAGTATTCATAAATAAAAAAATATTCTGATTGACAAAAAACAAAAAATAGGCGATAATAAATTGGTACGGACAACCTTACAATTTTAACAAAATATATGCCGTAATTTTGGCAGAAAAGGAAAAGTATGAAATTGAAAAATTCTAAGCTGCCTCTTTATCATCAGCTGGCAGAAAAAATTACAGAGGAAATAAAAAATAATAATCTAAAAGAAGATGAAAAAATTCCTTCTGAAAGAGAATACTGTGAAAGATATAAAGTAAGCAGATCTACAGTACGCGAAGCTGTGAAGCATCTTGAGCAGACAGGATATCTTTACAGAATTCAGGGTAAAGGAACATATGTTTCACCTAAAATGATGAAACAAAACCTTCTTGAATTTTACAGTTTTACGGAAGAAATGAAAAAGCTCGGTAAAACACCTTCCTCTATAATTAAATCCTTCAAAATCACTACCGCAGATAAAGAAACAGCTAAAAAGCTGAATATTCAGGATGAAAGCAAAATTTACTGTCTTGAACGGATAAGACTGGCGGATGAGGTTCCAATTATGATTGAAAAAACATATTTACCCCTGTCAAGATTTCCAAGACTTACAAAAAATGACTTTGTCAAAAATCCTATGTATACAGTTTTTATAAACGAGTACAATGTAACTTTTGAAAAAGCAGTAGAGAAATTTTCAGTTGCTTATCCCGGCAGAGATACAGCTAAAAAGCTTTTGCTCACACAGAATATTCCCTGCATAAAACTGGAAAGAACAACATACGAAAGTGAAAGAGTTATTGAATACACAGTAGGCATTATAAGGGGTGACAGATTTCAGTTTGAAGTAACTCTGGACAATAACAGAAGACATTTTTAAAACATTTATTATTTTATCTTATCAAAAAATTTTTAGGAGGAAGCCATGGAATTAAAATATGAAACAATCAAAGAAATCAAACAGCAAAAAAAATTATGGATTGAGCTGCTTGATTCTCTTAGCCAGAAAAACGGGGAGATCAGAGACTTTTTAAAATCAGTAAATGCAGATGAAAGAAAAATTATTTTTACAGGTGCCGGAACTTCAGAATTTGTAGGAAATACTCTCTTGCCTAATGTAAAAGATAATTTCCGATCTGTTGCCACTACAGATATAGTGGAAAATCCGGAAACTTATTTGAAAAAAGATGATAAAATTATGCTTGTTTCTTTTGCAAGATCAGGTAACAGTCCTGAAAGTCTTGCAGCTGTGGATCTTGCAGATCAGCTTGTAGACGATATAGCCCACTTTGTTATTACATGCAGTGAAGAAGGAGCTCTTTCACAAAATTCCAAAGGTAAGAAAAAAACTTATGTATGGTATACTCCTAAAGCTTCCAATGATAAAGGATTTGCTATGACAAGCAGCTTTACATGCATGCTTTTAAGCGGACTTTACATTTTCGGAAACATTGACGGCTCGGAATTAAGAACTATGATAGAAAATACAATAAAAGAAATAGAAAATCAGGAGACAAACTTTGAAAAATATATAAAAGAACTCATCGGTCTGGATATAGAACGGATCGTATATTTGGGAAGCGGAACACTCAGAGCTCTTTCCGAAGAAGCAACACTAAAATGTCTTGAACTCACAGGCGGTAAGTTGAACGTTTTCTATAATTCACCGCTTAGCTTCAGACATGGACCAAAATCAATAGTTAATGAAAAAACTTTAGTAATAAATCTTATGTCAAACTGTGATTACACAAGAAAGTATGAAATTGACCTGATTAAGCAGATGCATGACGAAAAAAGCAAAAAATATCTTGCTGCCCTTGATGTAAAACACGACAAAGAAATAGAATCAAATGTAGTTTACTATATTTCATTTAATAACTCTACACTTGCAGGGTATCCAGAGATAATTAATGCTTTTATTTATATATATTTCGCACAGCTCTTTGCATATACCAAATCTGAAAGCCTCGGCTTTAATCCTGACGATCCCTGCCCTACCGGAGAAGTAAGCAGAGTCGTTCATGGTGTTAAGATCTATCCTTATGAAAAAAAATAAATAATATAAAAATCAGAACCTTCTGTAAAAACAGAAATACGGTTCTGATTTTTTATATTATCTAAAGTTTATATCATACTTAATTTATAGATTATTTTGATTTTCTTCGGCTTTTCATATCTTTTTCTACGAATCCCTTAGCTTCTTCCCTTGAAAGCTCTCTGTGTTTATTCATTTCCATGAACTGATCTGTCTTCCATTCCAAAAACTGATTGTAATATTTTTCATATGTCTCTGGTTTTGAGTTTTGAAAAGTCATCAGAGATCTGTAATATAATTCAATATCCCCGTCAGTAAAAGAAGAAAACTTTTTATTTTCCTGCATAAAAGCAAGTTCTTCTTTAGTAAATGTCATTTTTCTCACATTATCTCCATACTGCACTATTCCTGCCCCTATAAAAGCTATTAATAAAAAAATTATTCTTTTTTTCCATGACCATTTTTTTATTATCAGAGAATAAATTCCCCATATGATTGCCGCTGCCATAATAATTATACCAATAACCATAATAAAATTCATTTTTCCCTCCTGTAGTAATTTTTATTTTGCTATTAAATTTAACATGTTTATTTACATATGTCAATTTTTCAAAAAATAAATATATCATACTCACTTTAAAATTATTGCCTAAAATAAAAAACCGAATTAGTTTTTATATAAAATCCGGTTTTCATTTATTATTTTTATTTATATTCAGTTTTACTTTAATGCATTCAGACCTGCAAGATTTAGGAAATTCCAAGGCTTGTTAAAATGCGGCTGGAAGAAGAAATCTATAAATGCCAGTTCATCAATAGTCATATTATTCTGTATGCATACAGATATTGTATTTATTGACTGAGTCAGATCAGCTTTTGAATTCAGCTGTGCTCCTATTATTCTTCTTGATTCCTTTTCAAAAACAACCTTTAATGTTACTTTCTCATATGTAGGCATAAATTCCGGTCTGTAATTATCTACAGCATAAACTATATCCACATCTATTCCTTTTTTCTTAGCCTCTTCTTCTGTAATTCCTGTAGATGCCATATTATTTTCATATATTTTTATTCCTGAAGTTCCCTGTGTTCCCGGATGCTTTATTTTATCGCCTTCAAGATTAATTGCTGCAAGTGTTCCCATTCTTACTGCATTTGTAGCAAGAGGGATATACATATATTCTCTTGTCGGATTATAATAAACTGAACAGCAGTCTCCGGCAGCCATTACATCTTTATCACTTGTTCTCATATATTCATCTACTTTTATCGCACCATTTGGAAGCATATCAAGCTGTCCCTTGAATATATCAGTATTCGGTCTGAAACCTACACTCATAATTACCATATCAGCTTCATATGTATTTTTATCAGTAATTACTCTTTTTACAGTTCCGTTTTCACCTTCGAATTTCATTACCTTTTCAGATACTGCTACTGTTATTCCGTGTTCTCTGAAAGTTTTTTCAGCTACATCAGTAAAATCTTTATCCAGATATTTACTTAGAATTCTGTCCTCTGCATCTATAAGTACTACTTCTTTTCCTTCCTCTCTGAATGCTTCAACCAGCTCCACACCTATATATCCAGCTCCCACTACCACTACTTTTTTTGAGTTTTTAGCTGTTTCGATAATCTCATTTGAATGATTAAAATTTTTAGAAAGTAAGATATTATCCATGTCTATTCCTTCAATTCTTGGAATAATAGGCCAAGAACCAGAAGTAATTATCAGTTTATCAAAAGTCTCTTCAAACTCCAGTCCTGTATCCAGATTTTTCACTACAGCTTTCTTTCCTTTTATATCTATACTGACAACATCATGTTTCATTTTTGTATTTACATTTAATTCTTTCAATTTTTCAGGTGAACAGTAAAACAATCCCTGAGGGTCTTTTACCACTCCACCCACATATAATGCAATTCCGCAAGATAAAAATGATATATTGTCGTTTCTTTCAAATACGGTTATGTCTGCATCAGGGTTTATTCTTTTAGCATTTAATATTGCAGCTGTTCCTGCATGTGTACATCCTACTACTATTATTTTCATATTTACATCTCCCTTTTGTGAAAAATTTACTTTTTTATTTTATACGCTTGTCATTAATTATTTATAGCTCTATTTTACAACATTTTGTAAAATTGTCAAGCAAAGAAAATAATTTGATAATCAAATGAAACTATTTTTTCACAAGTTAAATTTCACATTCTTTGGAATTTTTTAAGATTTCACGAATAATGAGACTTCCTTTATTATTTTTCAAATTTTGTGAGCTTATGCTGTTCTTCCAGTATTTACTTCCTTTTACATTATGAAAAAGCCCCAATGTATGCCGTAAAAATAAATGAGTTCTTTCATTATTCATTTCCATCTTTTCCAAATAAGGAATCATTTTTTCCAGTACTTGATATCTGGAAATATTCTCTTCTCCGTTATTATAGAAAGAATTAACTTCTGCCAAAAGCATGGGATTATCATAAAATTCCCTGCCTATCATAACACCGTCCACATATTTAAGATGCTCTGTTATATCTTCCTTTGTTTTTATTCCACCGTTTATTTCAATCTGCATATACGGCTTTTCAGCTTTCAGCCTGTATACCTCATCATATCTGAGAGGTGGAACTTCTCTGTTCTGTTTTGGATCAAGCCCCGCCAGAACTGCTATTCTGGCATGTACAGTATATCTGTCTGCCCCCGCCTTTTCTATAATATTTATAAAATTCAGCATATCTTCATATTTATCAAAAAGTGTTTTTTCGGCATTATCAGGAAGTATTCCTTTACCGTCTATCCCTATTCTGTGTTTTATAGTAACAGCTTTTCCTGTAGCCTCTTTTATTGCTTTCAGGATATCCAGAACAAGTTCCGGGTAAGCCATGAGACATGCTCCCATCATATTTCCGGAAACTCTGTCTGACGGACATCCCACATTTAGATTTATTTCATCATAAGCATAATTTTCAGCTGTTTTTACAGCTTTATATGCATCCTCAGGAGTCGTAGCAGCTATCTGAAGCGCTATCGGATGTTCTGCTTCGTCAAAGCCCAAAATACGCTCCAGATCGCCGTGTATAATTGCCTGTGCAGTGACCATTTCCGTATATAACAGAACATCTTTATTTATCATACGGACAAAATTTCTAAAATATCTGTCTGTTTTATCTACCATGGGTGCTACACTTATTACAGGCTTTTTTAATTTCATTTTATTTCCTTCCAATCATTCTGTCCCTGTTTTTTGATTAATATTTAAATTTAAGATATCTATAAAACAAGGTACTAATCTATAATTATTTTTCCAAATATTCTTTTATTACTGCAGCCATTGTTTTAGCCGAAATTCTCAGGCTTTCCTCATCAATATTGAATTTTGGATGGTGATGCGGATACCAGACATCTCCTTCCGGTTTTGCTCCCACATAATAATATGCTCCCGGAATCTTTTCCAGATAATAGGCCATGTCCTCAGACCCTGTTACCTGTCCGCAGTCTAAAAAGTCTTTTACTTCATTAAGCTCCGAATTTTTTATAGCATTAACCACAAGCTCCGTCATTTCCGGATTATTTACCAGAACCGGATAATCATGCGAATAAATCAATTCATAAGTACATTTATAGGCTTTCATTATTCCGTCCAGTATTGTTTCAAATTCTTCTTTTACCTGCTCTCTTACCTCGCCGGACAGTGTTCTTACATCTCCTTCAAGCTCTACATGATCATTTATTACATTAAATGATCCCTTTCCGTCAAAAGAACCGATAGTTACCACTGCTGTTTCCAGAGGATTAACTCTTCTGCTTACTATGGACTGGACACCCACCACAAAGTGTGAAGCTGCCACTATAGGATCATTTGACAGATGCGGCATTGACCCGTGTCCTCCTTTTCCGTTAATCCTTACTTTAAAATATGATCTTCCCGCCTGCGTTACTCCCGAATGATATCCCACAGTACCGAGAGGTGCTGTTGTCATTACATGAATACCGAATATCGAATCTACATCATCTAAAATACCTGATTCCATAATTGTCTTTGCTCCGCCGGGAGGTGTCTCTTCTGCAGGCTGGTGTACAAACTTTATTGTACCGTCTATGTCCTCTTTCATCCCTATGAGAATATCTGCAAGAATCATAAGGTATGCAGTATGGCCGTCATGTCCGCAGGCATGCATAACTCCGGGGTTCTGCGATTTATATTCTATATCATTTTCTTCCTGAATGGGAAGTGCATCAAAATCAGCTCTTACTGCTGCTGTTTTTCCGGGATTTTTCCCTTTCAGAGTTACTACTATCCCGTTTCCTCCGCCTATATTAGTTACTATCTCCACATCTTTCCCTTTATAAAAATCAGCAATATATGCAGCTGTCCCCGTTTCATGAAAAGAAAGCTCCGGATGCATGTGCAGATACCTTCTTATCTGTACTATCTCATCATATCTCCTGTCAATTTCCTGATAAACCTTTTTTATATCTAACATTTTTTCAGCTCCTTTATTTATAATTTATTACTTCTGTTATTTTATAAGCATTATTTTCTTTTGTAATCTGAATAATAATAGCAGAGTCATCATCCTGAATATATCTGAGAGCATAAATTCCATAACCTGAATCAGGGTCATCCATAAAAAAGTCTATTAAAAAATTATCATAATTCAGATTATTCAATATTTTTACAAATCCTGCGGGATTCATTCCTTCATCTGCAAGCAATCCCTGAATTTCCCCGGTATTTATATCTTTTGAAAATGCAGATTTATAATTCGATATATTTATATTTTTATAATTCTTTATCAATATTTCTCTTGTATCAAAAATATCTTTTACTGTTTCTTCAGCCTCTTTCTCACTGCTTACTTTGAATTTCGATTCTTTTTGATATATAATAAGGTTTTGGGCTGCTGTTTTATAATCCTTCCCGTCTATATATTTTATTATATTTTCTGTTGTCATTTCCGGGAAAATAACAAAACTCAGCAACAATACTCCTACAAATACCAGCTTCTTCATTTTTCCTCCTAAAATTTTATTTTTACGCTTAATATAAATAATACCTGAATTAACAATAAAAATCTAGTCTTTTTCGCTAAAAAAATTAAAATCTGTTTCCCGCATTCTTCAATAGAGATTTATGATTAAAAACAGAAATCCGCAGATAAGAAAAAACCGGTTTATTTGAACCGGTTCTTTTAGAAAATTTATTATATATCAAGATCTGTGTCAGCTCCAAAATCGAAATCATCATCATGCAGATGAACTATTTCCAAAGCTTTTTCATAATTTGTCGATTTTTTAGAGAAAAAGTCATGCTGTGTAGTTTCCACGTTAAGTCCGTTTAATACTATAGGATTCACTTCTTTCACCTCAAACTCTTCATCGAATCCCAGATTCATCAGCGCTTTATTCGCATTATATCTTATATATTCTTTTACATCACCAGATAAGCCTATTTCTGTATATACCTCATCAGTGTATTTTAATTCATTTTCATACAGCACATACATGAGCTCCTTTAGATTTTTCTCTATTCTCTGTTGATCTTCAGGAGTAAATTTTTTGAAGAATTCCTGTGCCAGAAGCCCTACAAATACTCCGTGTATTGATTCATCCGCTATTATTTTTTTTATTATATCACAGCTGGCCCCCATCTGTCCCTGGCCTGCAAGCCACAGAGGAAGAAAAAATCCGCTGTAGAATAAGAATGTTTCCAGTAGTACAGACGAACTCAGAGCCATGAATATCTCCTCGTCAGTAGCGTCCTTTTTATCTAATTTTCTATAATAAGAATCTATTGTTCTTGCCTTAAACTGAAGATATTCATTTTCCTGCACCCAGTTAAATATTTCATTTATCTCCGGAGTTGTTGCCACAGTAGTAAATATTGTTGAATATGACTTCGCATGAATAGTTTCCATCATACACATATAAGACAGCACAGATTTATTCTGAAGCGAATCTATATGATCTATTACTTTCGGCATTCCAGTGTGACTCTGTAATGTATCAAGAAGTGTAAGTCCTCCCAGTGCTTTCTTATATGCCTCTCTCATTTCCTGCTCCAGTGAATTCCATGAATCTATATCCTTTGAAGGTATATATTCCGTATCTATCCAAAATTGTTTCAGGTTCTGCTCCCAAAACATTTCCACATAATCATTTTCCGGTGTATTCCAGTTAACCGCAATGTATTTTTCCATATTTATTTCCACCTTTCCTTTTCTAAACCGCGCACGATACGCATTCATCTATTGTAGCTTTTCTCGTTCTTGTATAATATAGTGATTTAAGACCCATTTTATGGGCATATACATAATATTTAGCCAGATCTCTTGTATTATCACTGCTGTTAGTATATAAAATTGTTGATATCCCTTGATCAACGTGTCTCTGAATAACAGAAATCAGTTTTATCAGACTTTTTTGATCCATGTCATATGCTGACTTGTAAAAGAAATAATTATCATTTGTCAGGTAAGGCATAGGGTAAAATGTTGTGCTGTCTCCGTACTCTCTTACTTCTATAGTATCTACTATAGGCATTACAGATGCTGTAGAGCTTAATATATAAGAAGTAGACTGATTCGGAGCTATTGCCATTCTGTATGCATGATACATACCGTTTTTCATAACCTGTCCTTTAAGGATTTCCCAGTCTTCCTTAGTAGGAATATGAATCCCGTCAAAAAGTTCTTTTACTTTTTCTGTTTTAGGCATATATTCGTGTTCTGTATATTTATCAAAATAAGTTCCTTTAGCATATTCTGATTTTTCAAAGTCTTTAAATCTCTTATTTCTGTCTCTGGCTATTTCCATTGATTTTTCTATTGAATAATAATTTACGATCATGAAAAATACATTACAAAAATCCAGTGCTTCTCTGCTTTCATACATTATAAAGTTTTTTGCGAAGAAACCGTGAAGATTCATTGCCCCAAGCCCCACACTGTGCAGCTCCTCGTTTGCTTTTTTTATAGAAGGAACCATGTCTATATTTGTGAGGTCAGAAACCATTGTAAGAGATTCCATTGCTGTTTTTACAGCCTCTTTTATTCTCTTATTTTCCATTACAGTCACTATATTCAATGACCCAAGATTACATGAGATACCTCTTCTTATTGTGTCTTCTTCATAATATGTTCCTATATCCGAAACTTCTGAAAGCTGCATTATCTCTGTACAAAGATTTGAAAATTTTACTTCTCCTATATCTTTTAAAGCATGTTCATTATTTGCATTATCTTTAAAGAATAAATATGGATAACCGCTTTCTTTTTGTGTCTGTGCTATTTTCACAAGCAGATGTCTTGCATTCAGCTTTTTCTTTTTCACATTGGGATTATCTACCAATTCCTCGTACATTTCATTCATATCCATATCATCAAGATATTTTCCATATTCCTGAAACACCGTATGAGCATGAAATACATAATAAGGCTCGTCTTTTTCTGCCAGCTCCATAAATTTATCAGGTATTATAACTCCTATTGACAATGACTTTATTCTTACCTTTTCATCTACGTTTATCTTCTTACAGTCAAGAAATTCTTCTATATCCGAATGAAATACATTCAGATATACAGCTCCTGCACCGGCTCTCTGACCAAGCTGATTTGCATAAGAGAAAATATCTTCAAGTATTTTCATTATAGGAAGCACTCCGCTTGCTCTTCCTTCCACTCCCTTGATAGATTCTCCCCTTCCTCTCAGCTTTGAGAGATTAAGTGCCACTCCTCCGCCTATTGATGAAAGCTTCATGGCAGAATCAACAGCATAACCTATTCCGTTCAGGTTATCACCGATTTCATCCAGAAAACATGATACTAATTCTCCTGATCTTTTCTTTCCGGAATTCAAAAATGTTGGTGTAGCAGGCTGATATTCTTGATTTATCAGCATTTCGGCATATTCCAGCGACTGTGTAAGGTTTCCCTGTCCAAGATACAATGAAATAACCGCTATTCTGTCCTCATATCTCTCCAAAAACTTTTCTCCGGAATCATCTCTCAGTGCATAGCTCTGATAAAACTTAAATGCACTCATAAACGACGGAAATCTGAATTTTTTATCATATACCAGCGTAAATACTTTTTGTATTTCTTCAAAGGTATACATCTTGTAAAAATCAATATAATAATCATTTTCTATGAGATAATCAATTTTTTCTTTCAAAGTATAGAAAAAAACAGTATTTTTATTTACATAATCCAGAAAATATGATTTTACTGCTTCTTTATCTTTCTCCAGCTGAAACTCGTCATCTTTTTTTATCATTATCTCATTATTGAGAAATATCCATTTTTTTGCTATCATCTTATTTCCTCCACTTTTCTTATAAATGTTTCTACTTCCGAATTCAATCCTGCCAGTTCAAATTTTAAAATAACAGGTATATTGTAATGTTCTGATATTTTATCTGCTGCCAGGGCATATAATTTCCCCCAGTTCATATTGCCGCTTGACGATACACTCAGTATCTTTTCATTATTTTTCAAAAGAAATTTTTCTGTTGTTTTTGAGACTTCACCGAAATTAGTGGTGAATGTCACAAGATGTCCTTTGTTTTCAGCAACAGTTTCTTCATTTATTTTAATAAAAATCCAATTTTTTAAAGGCCGTATTTTATTTATAAATCTTTCTACATTGCCTGTTTTAGAGTCATAATATATATATTTCATATCATAACCTCGCTTTCCTTAGATAATAAAAGGCGACAAGGTAATATCCAATATCTTTTGCCACCTGTTATATTTATAAAGAGTCCATAATTTCTTTTAATTCTTCCGGTTTGAACCCTACAGTTCTTCTTAATTCCTGATCATGTTCAAATAATATTACTGTGGGAACTGATCTGATTTTATATTTTACAGCCAGCTCAGGACTGTCAAACGGATTTACTTTTTCATACTCCACACCGCTTTTATCTAATAAATCTGACACCATTGCACATGGATTGCAGTCATTTTTTTCAAATTTTATTATCTTTTTCATATATATCTTCCCTTCGCAAACACTATATATAGTGTTTTTTAATATTTATAAATCTATATGTAGTATACAAACTATTTATAAAAAATTCAAACTATATTTTCATTTTATTTGTATATACTAACTAAAAATGATGTTTCAATATTGATTTCATTACTTTTCAGGAATATATATATTTTTTATATTTGTACATTTAGATTTATTCATAAAAAAATATGGTTCTCATAAATAAAGCCCTTGAATATACTGATAAAATACATATCTTTTTTTAACACAGCAAGTAAAATCAATGATAAAAATAATCATTTTTTTTATTTGCTCCAAATATTTCACTTATACTGAGATATAATCTTATATATTGATGCCGGATATTTTTCTGTAACACAGAATTAACTGATATGATACTGCCGGCAGGCAGCAGGAAGAGAGAAAATTTCTCTGAATGATACAGAGTATAATATTTACTTAATACAAACAGATTAAAATAGAAAATTAGTTTTTATTCTGAAAATTATTTTTGAATGCCTTAAAATATATCTTTCATTTATTAAATATAATTATCATAAAAATTACAAATAAAAAAAACACCATTACGGTGTCGTTTTATATCAATCTTTAGAATAAACCTGGAATATTTACTCCGCCTGTTACAAGCTCCATTTCTTTTTCTGCAAGCTCTTCGGCTTTTTCCAATACTTCGTTTACTGCATTTATGATCATATCTGCTACTATAGAAGCATCTTCATCCTCTACAGCATCTTTTAATATATCTAATGATAAATTCATTTCTAAAATCTGCTTTTGACCATTTGCTTTTATAGTTACTGCTCCGCCGCCTACTGATGTCTCCACTGTTTTATCTTTTAGCTCTTCTTGTATTTTTAGCATTTCCTGCTGCATTTGCTGAGCCTGTCTAATGATATCTTGCTGTCCGCCTTGTGATGCCCCTGGTTTTTTTATTTTTCTAACCATTGTTTATTAAGCCTCCTCAGAATTATAACTATATATTTTCAAAATTTTTTTAAAAAAAATGGTGGTGAGAGAAGGATTCGAACCTTCGAAGGCGTAGCCGTCAGATTTACAGTCTGATCCCTTTGGCCGCTCGGGAACCTCACCAGAAAATTAAATGGTGCCGCTTGTCGGATTCGAACCAACCACCTGCTGATTACAAGTCAGCTGCTCTACCAAATGAGCTAAAGCGGCACAAATATTAAATTGTTGGCGGGAGTGACGGGGCTCGAACCCGCGACCTCTGGCGTGACAGGCCAGCGCTCTAACCAGCTGAGCTACACCCCCACAGGGTGTCTTGAAATTATATAAACCAAATATTTCTTAAATGGTGGTCGCTACTGGGCTCGAACCAGTGACCCCCTGCTTGTAAGGCAGGTGCTCTCCCAACTGAGCTAAGCGACCGTAAAGGATTTAAGTTTGGTACGCCCTAGGGGGATCGAACCCCTGTTACCGGGATGAAAACCCGAGGTCCTGACCACTAGACGAAGGGCGCATAGTTTGAGGTGCTTGTTATCAAGCTTTTTCATATCCTCTCAAGACGAATAAGATAATATCATAAAAAAAAACTTTCGTCAACAATATTTTTGATATTTTTTTGTTTTTTTTCTTACTGTCTTCTAGAACCCTTGAAAACAAAGGATTTATTTTTTATAAAAAAAATGTTTTTTTTGCATTTTACAGCTGTTTTCCTATACAAATAATATCTGTTTTTTTTCAAAATAATGTATTTTTTTATATTTGATAAGTAAATAAATTTTTCAAAATTTCTTATTATTTATAATTTTATTTTTTTCATACATATATAGTAGATATATTTTTTATCTGCTGTTTTTATATTCTGAAAATTACTTTTACAGTGCTTTCTTACGCTTTTTTAATAACAGAATATTTTTCTAAGGCTTTTCTATGATTATTTATATTGTTTTTTTGGTATAATTTATAGTGTATGTTAAGAATTAAAAATTTGATAGGGAGGTAATACAATGAAAAATAAATTTATAATGACTTTAGCCTTAAGTTTAATAGTTGTCTCTTGTACAACTACAAATCCTGAGACAGGGAAAACACAGGCAAGTAAAACTACAATAGGTGCAGGGGCAGGAGCTGCTGCCGGTGCCGTACTAGGACAAATTATAGGTAAAGACACTAAAGGAACTGTAATAGGTACAGCTGCCGGTGCTGCAGTAGGAGCAGTTATTGGTAATGTTTTTGATAAACAGGAAGCTAAGTTAAGAGAGGATCTAAAAGGAACAGGTGTCGAGGTTACAAGAACAGCTGAGGGTGAAATTAAGCTGGTAGCTCCGGAAAATGTTACATTTGCTACTAACAGCAGTACTATTTCTTCGAGATTCACTAATACTCTTGATTCCATCGCGTCAGTATTAAAAGAATATCCTGATTCTAATATTACAGTATCGGGACATACAGACAGTACAGGAAATGATGCTATTAATAACCCGCTTTCTGTAAACAGAGCAAATAGTGTTGCTAATTACCTTAAACAGGAAGGTATTGCTTCCAGCAGAATAACTGCTGTAGGTTACGGAAGCAAACAGCCTGTAGCTTCTAACTCTACTTCTGACGGACGTGCACAAAACAGAAGAGTTGAAATAAAAATAACTGCAAAATAAGATTTATAACAAAAAACAGACTTGACCGGTTTATAAAGCCGTTAAAAGTCTGTTTTTCTATTTTAAAAAATAAATCTGCCTTAATAGCTGCAATAAAATCTATAATATTTTTTCCACTATAATAAACCTTCTGCCATCCTGTTCATATTTTTTGTTTGTCTTCTTAAAACCAAATTTTTCATAAAATCCTGTTTTTTCTATTCTTGAATTACACCATATCTTTTTTATATTATTTCTTCCTGCATAATCAATAACCTCATTAAGAAGCATTGTTCCGTATCCTTTTCCCTGCTCTGCTGCAAGAGTGGCAAATTTTCTGAATTGAATACTGTCATTTTCTGTAAATAAAGATATTACTGACATTAATTTATCATCTGCATAAAGCCCTAAATGTATCCCCTTTTCATCCTCTTCCAGCTTTACATATTCTATATCCTTTTCAGGATACATAACTTCATATCTTAATTTCCATACCCTGCTAAGCTCTGTTTCCTTTATCTGTAATTTCATATTTTTCTCCTGTTATAATTATTAGATTTTTTTTGATAATTGATTTTAATATTATAATTACAAATAAGTCAACTTTATTTTTGAACAGCCTTTTTTCATTTTCCCCATTGATAAATTAACCTATAAATGATATACTTTACACTTAGGAGGTATAACATGAAATTCTTTGATTTCATAAAAAGTTTTTTCATTTTTACAATAAAAGAAATATACTCGTTTTTTTTAAAATTATTACTTGCAATAGTTGTTTTTACAATTGTTTTTCTTATTTTTGCAGCTTCAATGGGGAAAATCCTTGAACAAAAAAATACTGTAAATAAGAATTATGAATATGTTGTATTTAATCCTTATGATCCTACCGAGGACAAATTAAATAACAAACTCTTTGTAAATTCCAAATATAATGTAAATTTTTATAAAATAGTCAATTCTGTAGATTATATAGCCCAGGATCCTAAAGTCAAAGGTGTTATTATTAATCTAGACCAGATTTCACTGAATTCTTCACAGATTGAAGAACTCATACCAAAATTTGAAAAAATAAAAAAGAGCGGAAAGAAGATATATGCCTATGGAAGCTATATCGATAATAATAAATATTCACTGGCAGTAAATGCAAGTGAAATCAGCATGGTTCCGTCAGCATCAGCAGATTTGTCAATTACAGGCTATCATTATTCAAGTCTGTATTATAAAAATCTTTTTGACAAGCTTGGAATTGATATTAAAGTTATCCATATTGGTGATTTTAAATCATACGGTGAGAATTATACAAGGACTTCCATCTCTGACGAGCTGAAAGGCGAGCTGACAAGAATTTTTGACAGAAGACTTGATATATTTACGGAAAATATTTCTAAAGCAAGAAAAATTGATAAAAATAAGCTTTCTGCTGATGTCATGAATGGCGACAGTTCTTTCCTCACTCCGTTTAATGCGAGGGACAGAGGATTTATTGATAAGCTGGAGTATTCTGGTCAGCTTTTTCAAAGACTTGGAATAACAGATGAAAATATCATTGATATATATGATTATGCGGCTAAGATGCGTGTACCTGAGAAAAAGGACAAAATAGCTGTTATTTATGCTGAAGGCCCTATTATGTATGATGAAAATACAGGAAACAATATTGCTATCACACCGGTTAGTATTGCTGAAAAGATAAAACAGCTGAAAAAAGTAAATAACCTTAAAGGTGTGGTATTAAGAATAAATTCACCGGGTGGTTCTGCCTTAAGTGCCGAGCTTATCTATCAGATGTTTTCTGAAATGCCTGTTCCTGTTTATGTTTCTATGGGAAGTACCGCAGCTTCAGGCGGCTATTATATAGCAATGGCAGGAGATAAAATTTTTGCAGACAAAAGTACTATTACCGGTTCTGTTGGTGTAGTAAGTACTATTCCAAAAATAAAAAAGGCAGCCGGTAATCTGGGGATAGACAGCAGCAGTATCACCAAAGGTAAATATTCTGATTTATATGACCCTTTTGTAGATTTAAGTGAAGAAAGTACGGAAAGATTACGTACAAGTATGCAGGATACATATAAAGAGTTCAAGTCAAGAGTTGAAAAAAACAGAGGCATCTCAGCTGATAAACTTGAGGAATATGCTCAGGGTAAAGTATGGCTCGGTGATGAAGCTAAGGAAATAGGGCTTGTTGACCAGATCGGCTCACTTGATGATACAATACAGGCAATGGCCAAGGATCTGAAATTACAAAATTACAGTGTAGAAGAAATCTTTGTAAAAGAAGATTATAATAAAGTTCTTCAAAGACTTTCGGGATATATCACAGCACAGGTAACTCTTATGGATATACCTAAAGTAATGAATGAAATAGAATTTTTAAAGCAAAATTCTGCAAAACCGCTTTATTATCTGCCATATGATATTAAATCACTTGTTTATTAATTTGGAAGATTTATAAATAAATTAAGAAGGAACCTTTGAAATTACACAATATTTTTCTTGTGTTATTTTCACTGGTTCCTGTTTTACTTTTCAGATAATTTTACTCTGTAATTACCTGAAAAATTCCAAAAAATACAAATCCGGAAATTTAATATCTAAATTTCCGGAATCTCATACGATTTTCCTGTATTATTTTATGAAGTCACAAGAGCTAGTTTGCTCTCATAAAATCCTATAATACAGCCTTTATTTATTAATTTTTTTACATTATACTTTCAATAGCAGGTATAATAAACTTTCCATCCAATGTTTCATGCAGTATCATTTTGACAATATTCTCCTTTGGGGGATTTGTTATCAGTGTCTGCTTACAGAATCGTATATGGTTTGTTCCGTTTACTATTTGTGCAGCACAATATAAAATTAGCACCCGCCGTATCCTTCATTATTTCTAAAAATACTATTGTCAGTTTTTGTGGTAAATTACATGGTTCCATTTTTAAAATCTTCCAGTTACCTGCCATAGCGGTTATCTCTTGGTATTTTTTATACCACTGTCCAAATCAAATCTTATTATTTTTCTCAAATATTTTAATAAAAATTATTTTATTCAATAAAAAAGATCTTGAGATATTGTTTTATACGCATTAAGCAGGAAGACTCCGTTTCAATAACAAAATCTATTTTAAGAATTATAAAAGTATAATTTTATTTTTATCAGATATTTTTTAATTTAAATTCTACAAATAAAATTATATTTATAAAATAAAACAGCATAATAAATTTATAGAATCCTTATATTTATTTATAACAGTTTATTTTCCATCATTACTGTAACACTCTATTATTTCTCCGAAATACATATAATGATAATCTTTTTGAGGATAATTAGCACTCTTAACATCCTCGGGAAATTCCTCGCCGTTCATGAGCTGTTTAAATCTTATTTTACATTCATAATACATGTCACACCCTTTTATTACAGGTGATTTTGTTAATTTAGAAGGGACAAATTCCACTATTTCAGATTTATCTATATCTATGCCTGATTTTGTGCCGCATATACCCAGTTCTTTATTTAAATTACTCCCAAAAGGAATACTCACTGTGAAATCTTCTCCGTTTTCCAACAGCTCATTCGTATATCTGTGCGGTCTTACCAAAACCATAAAATAAGGTTTATTCCACATAATTCCCATATATCCCCATCCTATAGTCATTGTGTTCACCTTAGTTCTTGATCTGACGCTTAAAAATGCCCCGTTTTTTATTTTTGACATTGTTTTTTCCATATTCATAGTAAAATCCATAATATCACCGCTTTCAATAATTTATAAACATAAAAAGACCTCTTAATTATAAGGTCTTTTTCTTATATATTTAATCTTTTTATTTCTTTTAAGAGCTCTCCTTCAGAAAAAGGTTTTGATAAAAAAGCCTTTGCCCCTGCTTCTTTTCCCAGTTTAACATAATTTGACAGCGCTACCATAGTGCTGCAAATTATAATATTGGCATTCGGATCAAAATTAGTAATCATTTGTGTAGCACGCAATCCGTGAATTTTAGGCATATTTATATCCATTGTTACCAGATCAGGCCTTCCTTCTTTATATAATTCCACTGCTTCTGCACCGTTTTCAGCTTCTGTTACTTCAAATCCGTTTCTTTCCAATATCTCTCTGATATCAGCCCTGATATAGGGTGTATCATCAACCACCAATGCTTTTTTAGCCATTTCTACCACCTCTACAAAAATAATTCAATTAATTTTTTGGCTTCTGCATCAGAATCGCAGGTACCTATTATTTCATTGTCTGGGAGTGCTTCTTTAAGCTGATAAAGTGCATTTCCCATAACATATCCTTTTCCTACCATTTTTAACATTTCATAATCATTAAAACCATCACCGAAAGCCACTACTTCAGACATTTTAATTTTTTCCTTTTTCATTAAAATCTTTATTGCATTGCCTTTATGAACTTCTATATCAAATACCTCCAGACATTCCGGAGTAACCATTGCTATATTTACATTGCCGTCTGTCAGTAAGAATAACTCTTTTTCCAGTCTCATCAAATGCTCGTGATCCCCTATGAAAAAAAACTTTGAAACTGACATCTGTTTTGCTTCTTCTACAGTTATTTTATGCGGCAGAAAATATTTCAGATCCTTGAAAGGATCCATTGTCATTTCTTCTGTAATATACCATACATTGTCAGAATACAGATTTAGAAATATTTCTTCCCCGTATTTTTTATAATCCATTTCCAGAATTTTTCTTATATACTTTTTTTCCAGATCATTTGCATATATTGTTTCCCCGTTTTCATCATTTATTCTTGCACCGTTTGATGTAATCAAAGGAACTTTTATTCCTATTGTTTCCATTATTCTTTTTGTATCAGGATAAGATCTTCCCGTTGCAATAAAGAATTTTACTCCTTTTTCCCTTATTTTGTTGATCACTTCTTTTGAAAATTCAGAAACTTCCTTTTCATTGTTTAATAAAGTACCGTCAAGGTCTGTTACGACTGCCCTGTACATTTTGAGCTCACCTCTTGTTTTTCCTTTATTCTACCACAATTTACCTGAAAAAGAAACTTTTTTAATTTATTTGCTTCTGTTTATATTTCATTCCTTGAGTTCAAATATTTCAATAAAAAAGCAAGTCTGTTTTTAGACCTGCCTGTTATTTGTTAACTGTTGATTATTGTTATTTATATGCTGCTGCACATATCACATTGCTGTTTTCTGTGAAATTTTTCCCTGATATATCATCATAAAACCCGCATTTATGAAAACCAGCCTCTCCAAGATCTCGGTGAAGCTCTTCTGCAGAAAAAGCTTTATTCCAGAGATTATAACATTTTACACTTTCTTCCTCCAGAATTACATATTGTTCAAGAAAAACCGCTGCTTCATAATATCTGTTGAATGAATAAAGGCAAACATACGGATTTTCGCTCCAGTATCCTCCGTTATTATATGACCAGCTTGTATTCTCCTCTTTCATTTGATATTCCTTTTCTGAAAAAACATCGAATATAAGCATTCCTCCCGGTTTTAGAGCTTTATATATTTTTTTTAACAGTATTTCCCTTTCTTCAGGATTTAATACTCCGAAATCACAGTAAATCAGTGTTATAATATCAAATTCTTCTGAATATTCCATCTCCAGATAGCTTTTTTGATAATATTTTATATTACTTCTTTTTTTTACAGTATTCTCTTTCGCATAATCTATTGAACGCCCGGAAATATCTATTCCTGTTACATCAAATCCTCTTTCTGCAAATAATTCCGCATAAATTCCCGGTCCGCACCCAAGATCCAAAAGTTTTTTTCTATTTTCTCCATCCGTTATTTCTTTTATCCAGTCAACAGATTTTTTTATAAAATCAAGTTTTCGTGTAGCACTTTCTAATTCAGTATTTAGGTGTGCAGCAAGCATTCCTTTTGATATATGGGGATCATCCCAAAATTTAAGTCCTGTTACTTCATAAGCTGCAGGTCTTTTTTCTAAATATTTTAGTAATAATCTATTCATAAAGTTGTTTTCTCCTATAATTTTTTAATTTTATTTCAGTTTGTCTGTTTTTTTTACATTCCATATCTCCCCATTATCATTTATCCTTTGGAAACAAAAATTCATCATTATATTAATAAATAAACTCAAGTTATCAAATTCAACGTTATTGTACCATATTTTTTTATAACTGAAAACTCCGAAATCAAATTTCCCGCTCTTCTTTTCTTTGAAATGCTTTCTTTTTTTTTCATTTTAGTTTATAATATGGTTAATGAGGTGATTTTATATGAATGATTTTAGTGAATATTTAAACTATTCTGATGAAGCTGACAAAGCTAAGCAGTTAAAAATTATGGATAAAATAATACTTAGTAAAGAAACAGAAGAAAAGGTCAAAGCTGTAAGCAAAAAAATCTCTTTTGTCATTTTTGCCGAACCTTACTGTCCTGACTGCAGAGCTTTTGTTCCCTTTATGGAGAAGTTCGCAGAGCTTAATCCTTTTATCCATGTTACATATTTGTCAAGAAAGGATAACCTTGAGCTCCTTGCTTCATTATCAAAAGAAGCAAAAATCCCCAGCATGTTTTCATATGTGAACGGTAAAGCTCATCTTGTTTATCTGGAACTTCCGAACTTTGTCTGGGAAAAAATAAAGGATGGAGAAGATTCAAGCGAGCTCCGTTATAATTATCGTACAGGAGTCTATAATAAAGAGGTAGAGAAAGAAATCCTTAATATTGTTTTGAAAGCAGATAAGGAAAATGACCTGCCTTAATATAATAATACTAAAAACAGGGACTATTTTGTTCCCTGATTTTATATCTAATAAAAAAGGGTGATTATTTTGAAAAACAATTTGATTATTTGCTGTTCACCTATTTCAGACAGCTGCAGTAATAAAATAAAAAACGGATTGATTGGTATTTTAAAAAAGAGAGATGAGAATGTAGAAGTAAGAGATCTTTACGCTCTCCAGTTTGACCCTGTCATCACTGAAAATGATATATCTTCGGCTTTTCAGGGAAAATACAGAGAAGATGTAATGAAAGAACAGGAATATTTGAAGAATGCCGACAGCGTATTTCTTATTTTCCCTATTTATTCATCAGCAATGCCTGCCTTAATGAAAGGATATATTGACAGAGTTCTTTCCCAAAACTTTGCCTACAGCTATAACAGCGACGGGAGCATTAATAAATTAATGACAGGAAAAACTATTTCAACTTTTTCACCTATGGGAGCAGCATTGAAATATTATGAGGAAAGCGGTGTCAAATCTGCTATGGATGCTATTTTTTCAGCAACTTTCTTATTTAGAGGCTTTGAAATTTCCAGTATCAATTATTTTGGTTCTGATAATCGTGAAAAAATGCTGTCTGAGCTTGAGAATTTAATATAAAATTTTTTTAAATCTATAATTTAAAACTGTCCGGCATACTGAAAGAGAATTTCAGAGAGCCGGACAGCTTTTATATTAACAAGTATATTTAATTTTAGGATTTTTCTTTTCCGATTTTATTAATTATAATTCCTGTTTTAAAATATGTCCCATTTTATATTTTTTTGTTTTCAAATAATTTCTGTCTACATCATTTGATTTTATTTCCAGTTCTTCTCTGTCAGATACTTTTATCCCGTATTTTTCCAGTCCGTTTATTTTTTGCGGGTTATTTGTCATAATTGAAACTGATTTTATTTCCATATCCTTTATTATTTGTGCTGCTACGGCATAATCTCTCATGTCATCGCCGAACCCCAGTTGATGATTAGCCTCTATAGTATCATATCCTTCATCTTGAAGATTATAAGCTTTCAGTTTGTTTATAAGTCCTATTCCTCTGCCTTCCTGTCTAAGATAAATAAGTATCCCCTCTCCTTTTTCCTCAAGTTCAGCCAGAGCTCTTTCCAGCTGCTCTCCGCAGTCACATCTTTTAGAGCCGAATACATCCCCGGTAAGACATTCAGAGTGCAGTCTTGTGCTTACATTTTCTTTTCCTTTTATTTCTCCTTTTATCATGACAACATATTCTTTCTTTTCTATTTTATCATTGTAAGCAGCTATTTTAAAATTGCCGTATTTAGTAGGAAGATTGGCGGTAACTTCTCTTTGAACCAGTTTTTCATTTATTTTTCTATATAATATCAGATCCTCGATTGTTATTATTTTAAGATTATTGTCTCCGGCAAATTTCAAAAGATCATCTCTTCTTGCCATCGTACCGTCATCTTTTAATATTTCTATTATTACCCCGACTTCCTGAAAACCTGCTATTCTGCATATATCCACTGCTGCCTCGGTATGTCCCTTTCTTTCAAGAACACCGTTTTCTTTTGCTATCAGGGGAAATATATGTCCGGGCTTTCTAAAATCATTTTCTCCTTTGGCATTATCAGCAAGATCTTTAATTGTGGCAAGTCTGTCCTGTACTGATATCCCTGTAGTAGTATTCTCATATGAATCCACAGATACTGTAAAAGCTGTTCCGTGACTATCAGTATTTTTTTCTGCCATATAATAAAGCCCCAGTCTGTCTGCTCTGTCCTTTGTGAGCGGTACACACATAAGTCCTCTTGCCTCTTTTACCATGAAATTTACCACTTCTTCACTTATCGTTTCCGCAGGAATAAAAAGATCCCCTTCATTTTCCCTGTTCTCATCATCTACAATAATAACCGGCTTTCCATTTCTAATGTCCTCAAGAGCTTCATTTATAGTATTAAACATGTTATTTCTCCTCTCTAAAAACCATTTTTGCTCAAAAATTCCTGTGTCAATCCTGTTTCTTTTTCTGAATTAAGTATTTTTTCTACATATTTTGCAAATAAGTCTGTTTCTATATTAACCAGGTCTCCGTTTTTTTTACTTCCCAGTATAATATTTTTTATGGTATGAGGAATCAGAGATACACTAAAGGTATCATTTTCTGCATCAATTACTGTCAGACTTGCTCCGTCCAATGTAATTCTTCCTTTTTCCACTACATATTTCATATATTTTTTGTCCATCTTTATTTTATAATGTCTGGCTATTCCATTTGTTTCTACCGAGATAATCTCACCTTCACACTCAACATCTCCTGTCACCAGATGTCCTCCAAGCGGCTTTGAAAGAGTCAAAGATTTTTCAAGATTAACTTTATCTCCTGAACGCAGTCTTTTCAGATTTGATCTGTTTATTGTTTCGTACATCGCATCTGCCGTAAATAAATTTTTTTTATATCCTGTTACTGTAAGACAAACTCCATTCACAGCAATACTGTCACCTATATTTACATTTTCCAGAACCTTTTCCGCTTCTATTTCTATCTCAAGTCCCTGATTTTTATTTTTTATATTTGCTATTTTCCCTATTTCCTCTATTAATCCTGTAAAAATGATATCAGCTCCTTTCTGCTATACTTCCTGCAATTCAAATTCCACTCCTATATTATTTCCGTATAAATTATATTTTATGTTTCTGAGTATTATCGAATCACTGATCTTCTCAGTTGAAAAACCGCTTATAAAACTTTTTCCGCTGCTGTCTCCGAGAATTTTATCAGAAATAAATATCTCGCCGCCATCTATCAATTTCTCGCTAAAAGCCTTTGAAATCATTTTTTCTCCACCTTCAAGCAAAACAGAATCTATCTTGGCTCTCCCAAGTTCTCTCAGAATATCTGAAACAGAAAATTCATAATCCGGCAGCGTTATGAATTTTATGCCAAATTCATTTTCCAATTCTGAATATTTGGCTGTCCCTGTATTATTTTCCGAAGTTATAATTATAGTTTTTTTATCATAATTATTAGATATTATATTAAGCTCTGTATTTACCTTTAAGTGCGGATCTACTATGATTCTCAGCGGATTGACACCGTTTTCTATTCTTGCGGTTAATCTTGGATTATCATTTAATACTGTTCCTATTCCTACCATTATTCCCATAAATTTATTTCTGTAAAACTGCACTTTTTCCCTTGCGGTCTCATTGCTTATCCACTTGGAATCACCATTTCTTGATGCTATTTTGCCATCCAGCGTTATAGCACATTTTAAAAATAAATAAGGTATTTTTTCTTTTATATATTTGAAGAAAGCTTTATTAATATTGTCACACTCTTCTTTTAATACACCAGTATGTACTTCTATATCATTCTCTTTCAGCATTTCTATTCCCTTGCCTGAAACAAGAGGATTGGGATCTATCGAACCCACAAAGCATCTTTTTATTCCGGATTCAATTATTTTTTTTGCACATGGCGGTGTTTTCCCATAATGGGAGCAAGGCTCCAGAGTTACATATATATCCGCTCCCTCTGCACTTTTTCCTGCTTCATCCAGTGCATAAACCTCTGCATGAGGCCCGCCGTATACTCCATGATAGCCCTTTCCTACCACTGTACCGTCTTTTACAACTACAGCCCCTACTAAAGGGTTGGGATTCACATGTCCTAATCCTTTTTCAGCAATCTCCAAAGCCATTTCCATATATTTTTTATCCATATGTTTCCTTTCAATACTTTAACTCAATACAGCTGTTTATATTTATTGTCAAAGTATTAGTTTTCAATCTGCTTTATTAAATTTACCATTTCTATTGCTGACATTGCTGCTTCAAAACCTTTATTTCCTGCTTTCGTCCCGGCTCTTTCTATAGCTTCTTCTATATTATTTGTAGTAAGTACTCCGAAAATAACCGGAATTTCACTGTCCAAAGCTACATGAGCCACACCTTTGGAAACTTCAGCACTCACATAATCAAAATGTGGTGTAGAACCTTTTATTACAGCTCCAAGTGTTATTACTACATCATATTTTTTTGAGTTTGCCATTTTTTTAGCTATCAATGGTATCTCAAAAGCTCCCGGAACCCATGCTGTTTCTATATTTTCCAAATTTGTTTCATGTCTTGTCAGACCATCCACTGCTCCTTCCAGCAATTTGGAAGTTATAAATTCATTAAATCTTCCTGCTACAATTCCCACTCTCAAACCTTTTCCACTAAACATTCCTTCTAGTTTTTTCATTTTCTATTCCTCCTGATAGTTTTTTGAAAAACATAAGCAACAGTTTGGATTTTAATAGTCTTATTGGCAGCTTATCTCATTTTATTTTCACCATATTTTAGATATAAATAAGCCGAAGCACTATTATTATAAATAAAAAAATCCGGATCATAAATCAAATCCAGAGCGTATATATCAAAAAAGCGATATATTTTATTTACTTACTTCTTTCATCCAGACTTTACTGTCGGTACTGGAATTACACCAGTTCATGCTTAAATATAAGCTCGTGGACTTTACCACCGGTCGGGAATTTAACCCTGCCCTGAAGTTTATTTGTTTTTCTAAGTTTATAATATAATATTTTTCTTATTATGTCAAATATTTTCTCATTGCTTTTTTAAATCCAGCAGAAAGATAATTAATTTATATAAAATATCAGTTTTACGGAATAAAACTGGAGGATAAAATTTTTCTAATCCTCCATAACTTTTTTCAATTCTTCCTTACTTGGACTTACTTGCAAATATCTGTGTATTTTCTTCAGGAAGTGTCATCTCCACGATTGTCTCACTTTTGTCCTTACACAAAATTATTCCTATTATTTTATTTTCATCTTCATTTTTTATTTTTCTGTCATAATAATTGACATACATCTGCATTTGCCCCAGATCCTGATGTTTTAATTCTCCTATTTTCAAATCTATTAATCTGTTATCCTAATATTCTTTTCTAATTCTTCAGACAGTGTCTGAAGAATTGATCTTTTTGAATATATTATGTAAAACTTTCTCATTTGTGTTAAATTTGTGAAAGACAATCCCTTACCAAATTCTTTTGTCAATATTTTGGATATATTTTCCACAAGCTGTTTTCCATATTCTGCATGTTTTTCTCCTTTCTGTTTTTCTTCTACTATTCTTCAGCCTACTTCATAATAAGTATAAGTCATTATGCTATCTACAGTTCTTTTGACTTTATTTCTTGCATTATTTAATAACTCAACTACTTCTTTATAAAATTTCTGATTTCCTAGCCGCATATAATCCCCTTTTAAATTTTTTATTTAATTATTAGTATTGTATAATTTTTCATTTACTATAGTATACTTAATTTCTGCTTTAAGAATAATATCGCTTATTCTCATTTTACTTTTTCTATGGTACTATATTAATATAATTTGTACTAAGAAAGGAATATAACATGAAGACTTTTGAACAAAAACTGGATGATTATGCAAAATTAATCACCAAAATAGGACTTAATATACAAAAAGACCAGGATTTTATTATTACTGCTCCTGTTTCTGCAGTAGAATTTATAAGATTAATAGTAAAAGAAGCATATTCACTTGGAGCTAAGGAAATTTATTACAGATGGTATGATGATGAATTATCTCTGATACGATATAATAATGCTCCGGATAGTGTCTTTGACACATTTCCGAAGTGGATGGCTGAAGGGTACACAGAGCTTGTAAAAAATGGTGCTGCTGTATTGTCTGTATTTGTTTCTGACCCTGAATTGCTGAAAGACGTTGATCCTGATAAAATAAAAAGAGACACTATTACGAAATCAAATACTTTCAAAGAATATAAAGATTATGTTATGAACGGCAGCAGTAACTGGTGTGTAGTTTCTGTTCCGAGTATTCCGTGGGCGAAAAGTGTCTATAAAGATGAAAAAGATTCTGAAGCTGTTTCCAAGCTCTGGGATTCTATTTTTGAAATAAATAGAATTAATACTGCCGATCCAATACAGGCATGGAAAGATCATTTCGAAAAACTTGAAAAATTTAAAATATATCTGAATGAAAAGCAATTTGCAAAGCTTTACTATAAAGGTGAAAATACTGATCTTACTGTAGATCTGCCAAAAAATCATATTTGGCAGGGCGGCTGTGAACATACTACTAAAGGGCTCGTCTTTGCAGCTAATATTCCTACGGAAGAAGTTTTCTGTATGCCTTATAAATATGGTGTAAATGGTGTTTTGAGCAGTACAATGCCTTTAGAGTATAACGGTAATATTATTGATAATTTCAAGTTCTATTTTGAAAATGGAAAAATAGTAAGCTTTGAGGCTGAAAAAGGATATGCTACACTCGAAAATCTTCTGAGCTCCGATGAGGCTTCAAGATATCTGGGAGAAGTAGCTATTGTTCCTGTTTCTTCACCTATTTATAAAACCGGCCTTATTTTTTACAATACTCTTTATGATGAAAATGCAAGCTGTCACTTTGCTCTTGGAAGTGCCTATCCAAACTGTATAAAAAATGGCGAAAACATGACAAAAGAAGAGCGGGAAAAAGCCGGTGTTAATGATAGTATCATCCATGTGGATTTTATGGTAGGAAATGATAAGCTTTCCATTATCGGAGAAACAGAATCCGGTGAAAAAATTTCTATTTTCAAAAACGGTGAATGGGATATTTAAAAAAATAGCAGTATTACAATCGCGCAATACTGCTTTTTTATAAAAAAACTGTGCTAAAACTTTCACTTTGGCACAGTTTGAATCAATCTATATTAGTCCATATAATTCTCTGGGAATAAAACTCTTTCTACTCCTTCAATAATAATATGTAAAATCATCATATGTACTTCCTGAACTCTGTCTGATGTTTTTGCATTTATTATGAACTCGTAATCGCACATTCCTTTCAGCTGTCCGCCGTCTTTTCCAAGAAGTGCAACTGTCTTTAGTCCTTTTTCTTTTGCCACTTTTACTGCTTCAATTATATTCTTTGAATTTCCCGAAGTCGAAAGTCCTAAAAAGAAGTCTCCTTCCTGTCCGAACGCTTCTACTCCTTTAGAAAATATTGCATCAAATCCATAATCGTTTCCTACACAAGTTATATGTGAAGAATCAGAAATGCTTATTGACGGTAATGCGGGTCTTTCTTTTCTAAATCTTCCAGTGAATTCTTCAGCAAAGTGCATAGCATCACAGTTACTTCCGCCGTTTCCTGCAATTAATGATTTTTTCCCGTTTTTATAAGCATCTGCCAATTCTGTAGCTATTTTCCCTATTGTTTCAAAATTTTTCTCATCCTTAATAAATGCTCCAAGTACTTCATACTCTTCTAAAAATGATTGCTTTAAAATTTGATCCATATTTTCCTCCTATTTTTTTATATCACTCATTATTTCATAGTTTTTCAAAAATTCCACAAATTTACTTATTCCTTCTTTATCTTCATTTTCCCTGATTAAAACTATCTGAAATCTGTCCTCTGATTTTTCAAAGCTGTGAATTGTTTTTAAAATTCCTTTTTCTACTTCTTCATAAACACTGTAATAAGGCAGTATCGCAAAACCTAGCCCTTGTTTTAGAAGGTTTTTCATAGTTTCTATACTCCCGTTTACTGCTATTCTCTTTTCAAGGTTAAATCCTATTATTTTTTCAAAAAAATCAAGATATTTAGTTGTCAAAAGTGTATCTCTTTTCAAAAGAGGTACTTCTTTCAAGTCTTCATAAGACTCTACATCTACGGAAGTTACCACTACAAAAGGATATTCATCAGTTTCTATAACCTTTATTTCCTTATCTTCTATGAAATACTCTTCCATAAGAGCAATATCTACTGTTCCTTCCTTCAGATGCTTTACCAGTGATTCCTTGTTCTTTATGTATAAATCAAATTCTATTTCCGGAAATTTTTTTCTGAATTCTATCATAATTCTCGGCAGTATCGGCTCACCAATATTATGTGTTGCACCAATTGATATTTTTCCCTTTTTATACTGAAGAATTTTCTTCATTTCATTTTCCATTCTTGAAATTCTTTCAAATACATCCTGTGACATTTTAAATAATTCTTTTCCAGCAAAAGTCAGCTTAAAGTTTTTTGAATTCCTCTCTATAAGCTGCAATCCCAAAGTATGTTCCAGTTTTTTTATCTGTATGGAAACAGCCGACTGACTTATATAAAGCTTTTTGGCGGCTTTTGTGAAGCTTTTTTCATTACACGCCTCAAAGAATATTTTTAAATGGTGTATATCCATAACACTCTCCTAATCATTTACAAATTATATTTAATTATATATCACTTTTAAGTATTTGTCCAGTAAGTTATTTTTTATAAATGCATTCTTTTTTCTAATTCTTCATCGTACTCTTCATAAAAATGTTTAAACATTAAACCAAATACTATTAGAGGTATCGATGCAAGCAGTGACCACGAAATTTTTCCGCTTATGATAATTTCAATGGATATAATAAATATCCCTATCAGTATCAAAAAATAATTAAAAACCTTTATTTTTGATTTCTTATGTTTTTTTATTTTGGAAAAAATAAGACCCAGTATAAAAAAACTTATTACTATAGGTATTCCTATCTTTACAGACCAAGTCAGTTTTTCATCATACAGGTCAAGAATCAAAAGAAACACTGTAAGACTGGTACTAAGCAATAAAAGATTTTTTTTCAGATTCCACCCGTCAGTAGCTATAAAAACTGCAATATTTGTAAGAATCAGCGAAGGAATAACAAAATATCCCCAAGTCAGTCTTCCGTTAATTGCAATATTTCCAAGCAATACCTCAAGAATAGAGATAACTGATAGTGTAAGCATTATAAAATATAACCTGCTTTTTATTTTCTTTTTATTCATTTTGTACAGATTTATTTTTACCTCGGGATATTCTTCTTCCGGCTCCTGAGTTAATTCCTCATACATTACTTTAGTCTTGCATAATGGACACTCTTTTCTGCCCCTTTCTAATTCAACACCACATTTTACACAATACATCTTTTCTCCTAATAATTGCTGATAATTTTAGATTTTATCCCTAATTTTCTTAAATATCTGAAATAATTTTTTTCGAGCTCATTATTCGAGCTCAGATTTCCAAAAGTCAGATATACTTTTCCATTATACCCTATCATTCCGATTTTAGCCTTGCATCTTTTGCTCGGCGGCGGTATAAATTCAATTTTTTCTATATATTTTACCATCTCATCGTCTATTTTAAAATCACCCAAGTTTGAAAAGCCTGAAGTATAGCCTCTTTCCCCGTAATAATCAAATATAAACGGAAGAAATAAACGCTTTACAAAGTATGGCACCACGCCTATAAGCTTATTTCTGCTGGGCTTCATAGCCTTATAAATACTTTTGTAAAATTCTTTTTTATTTATTTTTATCTCAAAATAAGTATTTACATATTTTATTATTTCCTCTAGAGTATAATCACCTAATGTGGGATCAATGCTGGGTGTTATATTGATGAAGAAATTTCTGGTTGTTTCATTGTCAAATATTTTTCTCAGGTCTACCGGCACTCCTATAACAATACTTTCTTTTGATGCATTAAAAGTGTCCAGTATGACTTTAAAATATACACTTAATAAGAATTTTCCCGTACTGGTACCGTATTCTTTGGCTGTAGCTCTTATTTCATCAAGTGACATTTCACCTGTAGTAACATAGTAATAGCCTTTTTCCAAAACTTTGTAAGGGAAATGAAAGGCTTTTTTTATAGTTACTTCTTTACTTACTTTTTTCATATATTTCTCATAAAGATTCTCATATTCCGGTTTTTTGGCTTCATCCTTTTCTACCGGCAAATTATACTTCAAAATAAGATATTCTCTCAAAAGATCTCTCAAAAAATCAACTGCTCCCATACCATCAGTCAGAAAGTGAGCTATTTCTATTGATATTTTTTTCTTATAATACAATATTCTCAGAGGTGTCTCTTTCTTTACATATGTACATGGATATGTCATCTCTCTTGAAACAGAAAATTTTTTATTTTTTTGCTGGAGATAATTCCAAAATACTCCCTTTTTCAGTTCAACATTAAAAAAATCATATTTCTCAAGCAGATTATCTGCTGCTTTGATTAGTACTGTTTTTTCTACATTTTCTTTTAAAACAGCCGACAAACGGAAACATGTAGATCGTCCTTCGCTGATAATAGATGAATAAGTCTTGGCGAAAGCATCTAATTTATACCATTTTTTCATTATTTTTCACTTAATTTTACAGATTTTTCGGTACATTTATTTACAGCTTCTATCAGTGCCGCTCTAAAGCCGCCTTTTTCAAGTGCAGCTACTGCTTCTATTGTTGTTCCGCCAGGGGAGCAGACTTCATCTTTCAAAAGGCCCGGATGTTTTTTTGTTTTTCCTATCATGTGTGCAGAACCTGCCACTGCTTCCGAAAGTATTCTGTATGCTTTATCTCTCGGCATACCGTTTAGTACTGCTCCGTCAGCAAGCGCCTCAATAAAGATATCTACTACTGCAGGGATTGAACCGCTTATAGAGGTAAATACATGCATAAGCTTTTCATCTATTTCCTCTGCACCGCCAAAGCCTGTAAGCAATTCCAGAATTTCTGCCTTTTCTTCATGAGTAATATTCTTATTAAATACTACCCCAGTCATTCCTTCCAAAATCTGGGCCGGCATATTCGGCATTGTTCTGATTATTTTTTTATCATTTCCCAGTATTCCTTCTGCTCTATCCACAGAATACCCCGCTGCTATTGTTAAAATTTTCTTTTTTCCATCTATATTAGATTTTATTTTTTCCAGTATTTTATCATAAATATTTGGTTTTACAGCCAGTATTATAAGTTCTGAAGATTCAGCAAGCTTATTTTCATTTTCTGCTGTGCTTACTCCGTATTTCTTTATTAGTGTATCTAATTTTAACTGATCTGGATCATAAATAAATATATCTTCTTTTTTTACTTTTTCAGAAACAATAAATCCTTCCAGAATAGCCTGTCCCATATTTCCGGTACCTATAAATCCTATTTTCATATTATGCTCCTCCTTAGTCTTTATTTAAATATGCTTCCAGAGCCAGCGAAAGCTGATCCGGACACGAGGTAACCTTTGAACCGCAAGGTACTCCTTTTAGTCTTTTCAATGCTTCATGTATATTCATTCCTACAATAAGTCTTGCCATTCCCACAGCACTCCCAGGACATCCTCCTGTTATTTCTACATTTTCTATAATATCATTATCGATTTTTAAAACCATTTCTTTTGCACAAACCTGCTCTGGTATATAAGTAAACATTTTTCCTCCATTTTATTTTTTTCTACTTATAATTTTAACCTATTACCCGCTTATGTGCAAGCAAATTAATTCAAAATATAAAATAACACCGAAAGATCATTACTCGGTGTTATTCCTAAATTCACACAAAAACCTGTTTTTTACAGAATCATTAAGCCTGTTTTTTTAATGATAAAAATTTCTTTACTACATTTGTAGCTGCCTCTGATACCACATTATCAATTGATGTCCCTATTACCAGTATGTTTACCCCTGTATCTTTAAATGCTACATAATTAGTATCATTTATTCCGCCCTCTGCAAGTGTAGGAACTTTTACCGAAGATACCAGTGCCGAAAGTCTCTCTTTAATTACAGGATGTATTTCTCCTGCAGCAGTCCCTTCATAGCTCATTCCTGTCATTAATCCTATCATGTCCACTCCGATTTTCTCCATTTCTTTCGCCGCTTCTGCTACTTCTTCCGGTGTCCTTGCTGATATTCCAAAAGTGTGAAGATCATCCGGATGTCCTATATATGCATCTACTAATAAGCCGTATTTATGTGCATATTTCACCACATCCTTGAGATCCTCAAGGGTAGATTTATGTATGTGTACTCCGTCTGCACCACTCATTGCTATTTTAAAGAAGTCTTCTTCCTTTAATTCCAAAGGCAGTATTTCGGTAAATCCTCCCGGAACACCTACAGTTATATAAATATCTTCTCCAACTACGTTTCTTACTCCCTGTGTTACTTTTAGCATTTCATCAAGCGGTATTTCATGTCTTACCTGTTCTGCAGCATGCATTGTAATTACACCTTTATGTCCTCTTGCCAAGGCCACTGCCGGATGATTAGGTTCCAGAAGTCTCGCACCTCCAGCCACTGCTGCTCTTGCTATTCTTGCATCATCTCCTGTTATTCCCGTGCTTAATATAGTTGTTCCCCCATGTTCTTCTACTGCATCCAATACTTTTTTCAGTGCCTTTCTTCTTTTTTGTTCTGAATCTCCTAAAATCATCTAAATCTCTCCTTTTTATGAATTATTTTTCTTTGCTGCTATTTTATTCGCAAGCGATGTTATCACAAATGCAGATCCTGCTGATATGATCATACTTATCGCAAACCCTGCTACATTATTTGACATAATCGGTGCGAAAATTGACGGCACATAAGCTGTTCCTCTGAGATCGTACATTCCTACCACAATTCCCCCGAGACATCCGGAAATCATTGCACCTGCCATTACAAGCTTATCCGAAAACATAAACGGATATGAAGCTTCTACAAATGTCCCAAAAAAGACATTTATTAAAAGTCCCGGCGTTGCTATTGCTCTGTCACTTTTTTGTCTGGGGAATATTATATTTGCGAGCATTATTCCTGCTGAAACCATTACTAGACCTGTCATATCTATCGCTCCAAGGAAGCTTGTTCCTGTTTTCTCCATTTCTAGCAGTACTATAGGCAGTATTGCAGCGTGATATACTCCCCCTATTATTGCCGGCCAGATCAAAAGACCTGCGATTCCTCCTGCTAAAACAGGACTGATATTCAGCGCCATTTCTATAACCGCTCTTAAACCGTCCCCAAGCCACAGTGCTATCGGAGCTATGAAATAATAAACTACCAGTCCCGAAGCAAGTCCGGAAATTCCTCCTGCTACTATATTTGCAGTCGTAGCGGGAAAATTATAACTAAAGCACAGTTTTATCATATAAAAGCATAATATTCCAGCAAGAATTCCGCCTATCATACCTCCGATTATTCCGCCGTTTACTGATAAAACACCTGCTACTATACCGGAAACTATCCCTACCTCATCAAGACCGGAAACCTGCTTTGCCGCTAAAGCTGCAATAATTACAGGAAGTGCTTTTATTAAAATATCAAATATCTCACTAAGCCCCTTCAAAAACGGAAGTTTGCTTGCTGCGAGCACTAAAGCCATTGTAATGAATCCGGGAATTGCCGCCATCATTACGCCTCTTATATTTATTCTGGAAAATACTCCCTTATCCTCCATTACTCCGTCTCTTTTCCCCGAACCTATTACTGGAGAATATTTTATTTTCCAAAATTTACTTAATGATGTTACAGCTGCTACTGCCCTTGTTCTGTTCGTCGTCCCCGTTGTTCCAGAAGACGATATTACATTAGCGCCCATTGCACTTATTGTTGCCATTGATGTTCCGCCTGTTCCCACTATAGGAATCTTTTTTTCAGCTGCAGCCAGAATAGCACTATTGTTTATTCCGTCAGGGTCACAGCTCATCACTATCAACCCGTCAATTATCCCATCTTTTATTTTTTCTGCCAGTTTTTTATCATATTCCAATGCGTCTTTATTTATTTCAGGAAGTTTCTTCTCTTCACTGGATAATAAAACACCGTTTTCCAAATAAAATAAACTAGCTAAAACATTATCATTTTTATTATCCATAGAAGTCTTAGCCCCTACGAATTCTACATCCTCCAGATTCATGCCTGCTGAATCCAGCTGTACTTTTATTTCCTCAATCATTTTTTCAGGATCTTTTCCGCCGAGGTTATATAAATTTCCTCCGCTGCTTCCTACCACAGCTATTCTTTTCATCTCTTTTCCTCCATAATTTTATGATATCGTTGTCATAATTAATAATAAAAATTTATCAGAATTTTTCCGTATTCTCCTTTCCTGAAAATATTTTTTATCTTGGAGTACTAATTTATCTGCATATATTTTCTAATATAAAATACTATAAAACTAATTTTTTTCTAAAACTTATCATTTTTATATTTACTATTTTGATAAAAAGGATAAAGTATAAATGTCTTAACATCATGTATAGTTCTTCTCAGTAAATATGTTAAAACATTATTCTGCCGGCATTTAAAATTAATATCAGTTTTATTTTTAAAACCTTTGACATCGTTGTCAAAAATTTAAAAAACAAAATTGTAACTTATTTTACGCTGCTTCTTATTACAAGTCTTGTTTTTACTCTTATCTCTTCTTTTTTTAAAGTATTCTGTATGTTTGAAAAATAATCAAAAATAGCTTCTGACATCTTAAAATAATTCTGTTCAATAGTTGTAAGACTTGGATGATAAAATTCCGAAGTGGGTATATTATCAAAACCCATTACTGACACATCTTCTGGCACATTTATCCCTTCTTCCTGAAGAGCTTTATAAACACCAAGGACTTTTTCATCTCCTGAAACAAAGAAAGCTTTTGGAACATTTTTGGATTTTATTCTTTTTTTTGTATATTCATAAGCATCTCTTATATGGGCTATTCCATACTTTACCTTTAATTTCTTTAATTCTGTATTTTTATTTTCATATGCTTTTATAGCACCCTTTTCACGCTCAAGATTAGTAGGAGACTTATTTCCAAGAAGAAGCTCTACAATATCACAGCCTCTTGCCAAAAGATACTCTGTTCCCTCCATCATTGCGGCATAATCATCATTTGTCACATAAGAACTGCTTTCATCATATGCCTTATCAAATATAATATATGGAACATCGCTTGCTTTCAGCAATGCTACCCTTGGATCATCTTTCTTTTCATAAAACACTACTACTCCGTCTAGAAAACCTATTGAAGAATTTAACATTGAAATTTTTTCTATATCCTCGGCATTTGAATATGTTTCCATGAGCAGTGTATATCCCATTTTATTCCCGCGCTCTACAAGTTCGTTTATCAAAATTTCTATCCATTGGGGAACCGGTAAATTTTTATTTTTTAATATGGAAACCAGAATATTTTTTTGTACTTTTTTTCTGAGACTTTGTGCATATATATTTGGTTTATAATTAGTCTCTTTTATTGTTTTCAGTACTTTTTCCTTTGTTTCAGGGGTAACGTGTTCTTCGTTATTAATTACCCGTGACACTGTTTTTGCAGATACTCCGGCTATTTTTGCAAGTTCTTTTATTGTCATCACACTCTCCCATATTCTTTTTCTTTCTTAAACTAAGTTTACCACATTTTTTTCAATTGTCAACGATATCAATTAAAATAAAATTATTTTTTCAAAACTTAATAACATCTTACACAGTAAAATCAATGGCATATATTTAACTATTTATATCAAAAAAAATATTTTTTTAATTTTTTACTACTTTAATATTTATTTCAATTTCTAATTGTATTTATCCTTATAGTGGAAATTCTAATTTAGCTGATTGGAGAAAAAGAGAATAATAAAAAAACAGGTTTTATCATAATAACAGATAAATCCTGAATTTATTATACTTTATACAGACTGATTAAGTAATTTGCCCTGTTTCTTATCTGAAATTCTGTGTCTGTATATAAAAAACAAAGCTATTCCTGTCGCGGCCAGCATGTATAAAATATCCAGAATATCAAAAGTTCCCGGAACGAACCAAAGCTGTCCGATTTCTGTAAGAACACTTCCTATACACGGAATCATAATTAAGAAAATATTTTTTAAATAAAAACTCAGAAACATTGTAAATGAATAAACCCATAAGCAGTCCGGCAGTGAAAACAGTACACTCTCCGGTATGTATTTTCTATAGTAAAAAGTATACTCTCTTAATGAAGAGATAAGCTTATCCAGCTTGAAAAATTCAAACCATCTGAACATAAGAAGAGTATCACTTCTAAATAAAACATATATTACACCGCCAATAAATATTGTTAATATCACATGTATAAAAAATCTCTTCATTTATAAACTCCTGTCTATAATAAATATATAATCCTATCCTGTATGGCTTTCCTGCACCTAGCTTATTAAAATTTTTTAAAATATATTTATTTTTTCAATACTTTTTGTAGATTATACAAGATATTTTCATAATTGTAAATTTTAATTTCTATATTATTTTGAATATTTCCTAAGCTCTTTATCATATTTTTCTCTCTTTAAAAATTGCTTTATGTGTATTACTGCCGTCTTTTCATTTTTAACTTTCATAATTTATTCTCTAATTTTCATCACATAAAAAAACTAGTTTATAACAAAAAGCAGGACTGTTCTTAGTCCTGCATTTTTGTCTGTGATTCTAAGTACGGTTCTATCCCCGTTAAATATCTTTTAGCATCTTCTTTTACATAATAACACCCATGAAATAAATTTACTTTTCCACGCAGTTTTTTCTTCAACTTTTGATATTTTATATTATTTACTCTGTACATTCCTTGTAGGGAAACTACTTTTCCTACATTACTTTTGGAATTATCAAATACTTTTTCTAATAATTCTTCTGAATTTTTTTCCTTTAATATAACATTTAAATATACATCATTAAAATCATATCCTATACTGCCTGCATTTATTAATTTCTCGTATGCCTCTTCTGCTGTTATATTAGAATTGACTAACTCTTCTCTGGATTTATTCCAAACTTCAAAATTAATATTTGAAAGTCCGGCTTGAAAAAATATTACTATACTTGCTAAAATTAACAACTTTCTTTTCATTAATTCCTCCTGAAATAATTTTTTTATTATCAAGCTTCTTCTGTTAAATCATATATTTCAACACCAATTCATTTTTAAAAATTTACAATCCGGGGAGCATTTCCAGAACGGTCATAAAATTTTGCGGTTCCTCCTGATAATTTGAAAATTTTTAAAATACGATTATCTGCTGTTTGAAAACGCTTTTTTAAAACCTGATTATTTGAAATAATCATTTCTTTAGTTGCCATATCTTCTGCAAAGACTGCCTCAGCGTTTATTTGTATCCATGATTGCTGGTCAATCATGGCTGTAAAAGATATAAAAGGATTTTTTTGCAGATCTCTAAAAAGACTGGTTTCTGTGGAAGTACTAAAAAATAAAATTCCGTTATCTTCCATTGCTAATGCAATCGGCCTGTTGTTTGGTCTGTTTTTATCGTCAACTGTTGCTGCGAAAATTACAGGGCTGTTTTTCAATACATTTATTATATTTTCCATTTATTACTCCTTCTCACATTATTTTTTTATAAAATAAGTATAACATAAATTAACAGCATAAAAAATAAAATCGCAAAAACCTTGGATATTAAATGAATAAATTAAATGAAAATTGATCTTAGCTGCCTGCTATAATAATTTCATTTATTTTCCAAAATTAAAAACAAGACCATTAATAATGGTCTTACTCTAAAATCTTTCTCTTAATTCATATTGTTTTCCTTTATCCTCTAAGATATATCCCGAAGAACCACATCCGTATCCTAAAAATACTTTAAAAGGTGGCTTTATCTCTTTTACTATCTTAAAAGTCTTAGCATCTATACCTTCCAGCAATTCTCCTTTATAGTATACATTATCTTTATCTTTACCTAATAAACTGTAATTTACTGCTTCTATCACTTCAAATGTATCATAGTCAGCATTAACTTCTTTTTTGATTACACCGGTGTCTCCAAAATAATAAACTTTGTTATTTTCCTTCAAATATCCTCTATATTTGCAATTCAGGCTAAAACTTAGCTGACCGATCGAAAACAATATTAAAATAATTAAAAACTTACTTTTCATTATTATCTCCTCAAACAATTTTTTTATTATAGAATATTTTTAATAAAACTATTTATATCTGGTCTTATTTGAAATAACTTATTTTTAATATCTTTTCTGTATTATTATTATACCTTATATATATTACTGATTCAAGAGCGAATATTCATTTTATAATAAAAAATGTTATTTGTACTCAGAGAATACAGCTTTATTATAATTTTCACTACTTTTATTTGAAAAATCTAAATTATGAATTATAACCTATGTTTTATTATTTAATATTATGTGTTTTAACTCCTAAAAAAATCCTTGTAATCATAATTCAATAAAGTTTTTTAGTATAAAAGTTTCTCTATCAATGAATGAGCAAAAAAACAATCAACATAAGACGAAAGCTTTAATTGAATTAGTTTTTTGAACATATTAAATTTTTTGCTCTTATAAGAGCCTCCTTTTATTTTACTATTATACCATTCTAAAAAAGTTATGTTCCATTGAATTTGGTATTTCTTTTTTAAAAAGAGGAAATAAAAAAGTAGCAGTATAATATAATACTACTACAAAAATTAATTGAAGAATATTCAAAAAATAAAAAATTTTTATTATATTCCTAGCACATTGTCAATAATAACATTTAATCTTTTTCAAAAATATATATTTTTTATAGGAAATAATTGATATTTTTATAAGAATTGACAGGAAAATAAAGGCTTTACTAGAAGTATCAAACTGCTTAGTACTTTAAACCTTATTCTCAATTTCTCTTTTTCAATTGGATATTCTAAAGATCCAGTTTACTTCTATTTTCTTTGGAAGAACCACTATTCTCATATTTTTCACTATTTTTTCCATTTTGATATAACTGGACTATTTGCTTTTTAAAAACTAACTTATTTATTCTACCTAGTTTAATGTAACCTATCCAGTCATAATCTTTTTTGCTTCAAGACTTTTAGAGTGGTTTATAATATATCTCTTTAATTGATTGTTCTTTAAAAAATAATCCAAATAATTCGTCTGAATCTATAGTCAAATAAAAGCATCTTTTAAAACTGCTTGGTTTATCATTTATATAATCATAAACTACAGCCTCATAGTGATCTGAAACATAACCGGAAACATTTGATTGTAAATTAAAAATTATATTATTACCGATAATATGAATCTTATCATCATATAATACAGCTGTCGGCTTAGGAGTGAAAATCTCTTTTATGCTTATTTGAAAAGAATCAAACCCTATAATTCCTACTCCATCAGTATTGTCATTTTTTTTATAATATAAAGCAAAAATATTTTTCTGAGATTCATAATCAGCTGAATAAACTAACAGAACATTATCTGGTAAATCTTTTTTTGCAATAACTTTTTTAGCCTTTAGATCATATGCCTCAAGTATTACATTATTATCTGTTAAATAAGATATAGTTAATATTGAATCCCTTATTTGAAAATATGTAATACTTTGGTTTAATGGAAAAGATTTATTAGTAAATAAATACTCAATGACAACTTCTTTTGTCTTATCTTCCATATTATAAGATAAGATTTGAGATTTTTTTTCTTGATCATTTGGTACAATATAATATATTTTTGTTTTATCTATTCCAAGATTTCTTAATTGAAAGTTTTTCTCTTCCATTTTTATTTCATTTGTATAAATTACTGAAATTTCTTTTGTTTTTCTATCATATACTTTTAATTGATTTATTTTCGTTTTCTTTGTTGTTTCATGAAATTCAAACCAAGCTACATAATACTCATTTGATACAATATCAGTAATTTGTACATTTTGATCTGCAGTATACACTGTTTCTAAATTCTCTAATGAATCATTTATTGCTATTTTCGAATAATCTTTACTGTAATTAGAAATAAGCACTGTATAGTCTTTTTTATTTGGTATAATTTGTGACGGAAGATTTTTTTCATCATTAAATGTAATAATTTCTTTAGAATTTTTTTGTATTTTTGTTCCTTTCATATTTTTTTCTGAATTTCCACAAGATATATAAGCAAAATTTAAAATTAATAACATAATAAATATTTTCATATCCACTCCTTTAATAGCCCTGTACTTCCTCTCAATAGTTTTTTTTATTTTCTCTAAAATATATAGTGTCTTAACACTACTCTATTTTCATCATTATACATAAAATTATTTTCCTATTCAAATCTAGTTCTTCTTATGTACCTCCTAATTTTTCTATTATAACATGCATATGAAATTTATGAGAAGCTTAAAATAAAAGACCCTCTGAGGCTCTTAAAATATTGTCACAGCACTTTCTCTGCTGAATTACTTACTCTAATGATATTATATATAGTTTGGATTATATTAATTATGATAAACAATAACTACAGAATTTCCGACAACAATAATATGATCAATTATATATTTATATTCCAGCAATCGAACAAGTTGTTTTCCTGCTTCCTCAGAAGTAACTGTCACTGAATAGTAACCTGAGTAACTTATTATATTGAATATTAAAAATAATAAAAAAATGTTTTTTTTCATAATACCTCCTAATTCTTTATTATTATTTTATACCATAATCGTGGCATCTTTGTGAAGGTCAAAAAGCTTAATCACTCAGGTTCGAGATATTTTATTTTTTCAAAAAAATGTCAAAACTCCAGAAATAAAACATAACAAACTATATAAAAAATTCTAACGGCATGGATATATCAAAGAGTCTCAGACATAGAAATACAAGGATTTCTTTTAATACATATTAATATGTAATAAAAAAATGAAAGAAAATACTGTGAATTTATTTGAAAAAAAATAAATTATGAATTATAATCATTATATATAAAACCATAGAAAGGGATGATGTCTTTTGAAAATTATTTTGATTGGTTCCACTGGATTTGTAGGTTCTCATATATTGGAGGAAGCTCTGGAAAGAGGGCATGAAGTTCATGCTATACTAAGAGATATTAATAAAATGACTAAAACACACCCTAATTTATTCCTTATAAAAGCTGATGTAATGGAGGAAGCTGAACTTGAAGATATTTTCAATACAGGCTATGATGCTGTTATAAGTGCATATAACCCCGGATGGTCGAATCCTGATATCTATAATGATTTTATACTTGGTTATAAATCTATACTAAATGCATTGAATGATGCCAAATTAAAGAGAATTATCATTATCGGCGGTGCAGGAAGCCTTATTATGAACGGATCCAAATTAATTGATGATAATAAATTTCCAAAAGCAATATATAACGGTGCCAAGGCTGCCTCTGATCTGTTGGATATACTTTATGCCGAAGAAGATTCTCTTGACTGGACAATGATAAGTCCTGCAATTAATCTTATTGACGGCAAACGCACAAATACTTTCAAACTGGGAAAAGACTCCCCTGTATTTAATTCTGAAAATGAATCAGTTATTTCAGTTCAGGATCTTGCAGCAGCAGCCATTAACGAACTTGAAAAGCCCGAACATATAAGAGAAAGATTTACATTAGGAAGCTGATATTTAATAATTTAGGAGACTGTTTATCTTTTTAGTCTCTTTTTTTATTTTTCAAAAAAAATTAATTTTCAATATTATAATTCTTCATTTAATCATATGAATCATTTACATTGTTAATTCTATTTTATCATTGTATAATTTATTTAGAAGAAAAATATAATTTGTATGTGAACGGAGGAATAAAATGAATGATAAAGATTTCAGAAAAATGATTTTAGATCTCCAGGTCAATGAAATTACAGGCCGGGAAATATACTTACGTTTGTCAAAAAATATAAAAGATCTCCATAACAAGGCTCTTATTCTTGAAATAGCTGATGAGGAGCTGGTTCACTACAATATTTACAAAAGATACACTGCTGAAGATGTGGAACCTGATAAAAAAAAAATTATATTTTATACTATGTTATCAAAAATTTTCGGCTATATTTTTACTATACGTCTGCTCGAACGTGAAGAAGACCGCAGTCTTGAAATTCTGCTTAACCCGGAAATTGCTGATTCTGTTATTGACACCAAGGATATACGCGAACAGGAGGAAGAGCACGAGGAAAGACTTATCTCCATGCTGGATGAAGAAAAAGTAAGCTATATAAGTTCTATTATCTTGGGACTTAATGATGCACTTGTGGAAATAACCGGTTCTCTTGCCGGCTTTACTTTTGCTATGCAAAATACAAGAATTATTGCTTTGTCAGGTCTTATTACCGGTATTGCTGCTTCTCTTTCTATGGCATTTTCACAATATCTCGCTGAAAAATCAGCTGGAAAACATAACTATATAAAAGCCAGCCTTTACACAGGAATCACATATTTTATTACTGTTCTTTTACTTGTTTTCCCATTTTTAATTTTTCCTGATAATATGTACGGCACAGCCTTAGCTCTTACATTATTTGTAGTAATAATTGTAATATTTATTTTTACTTTTTATATTTCCATAGTTAAAAAAGTAAATTTTAGGCAAAGATTTATTGAAATGCTTAGTATCAGCATGGGTGTTACTGTTTTTTCTTTTCTGCTCGGAATTGTTGCAAAAAAACTGCTTGGAATTGATATATAAAAAAATTACAGATACTAGGAAAAATCCTATATCTGTAATTTTTTATTCTTAAAAATATTTTATTAGCAGCAATGCTGTAAGAAGCTTTGTATTTTCCTCGTCAGAAAGCTGCCAGCCGCCTTCTCCCGCTGAATAAACGACTTTTATTTTCTTTTTTCCAGCTGCATACATTCTCATATATCTTGTAAAGTCCTTGACAAATTTATCTGAATCTACTGTTCTCTGGCTCGTACTGCTGATAACATTGGTTTCAATAGGATAGTATATGTCCTTCCCTTCCAGATTCACTGTGAGTTCTATTTCCCCGTTTTTATTTACTTTAGAATCCTTTACTTCAGCCTTTATCAGATCAAAATTAGTTTCTATCATAGAATAGAGCTTGTCATTTATCTCTTCTGCCGATATACTGCTGTCAAATGTTTTTCCTTTATATGTCATTACATTATAAACCTGTCCTATTGCTGTTTGTGTATATTCCTGTTTTATCTCACTGCTTTTTAAATATTCCGTAAGCATACCAATGACATACTTCTCATCTTCTCCTGGTGCTGCAAAACTGAATATTGATAATACTGCTAATAATAAAATAATTTTTTTCAACATAACATAAATCACTCCTTTTTTCAATATTATAATGTTATTGTGTAATCCTATCTCCCTTTTGCAGTTCATTTTTTGAAGATTTTTTCAGCAGCAGACCAATATTTTGTCCTGCTTCTGCGATATCCATACGTTTTCGGAAGCTTTCTATCCCTGCCACAGTATCTTCTGATACTGATCCGTTTAATTTTTTTATAAAAACCTTATCTCCTTTTTTTATTACACCGCGTTTTACCAGGCCGGTTACCACTGTCCCTCTCCCAGTAATAGCAAAAACATCCTCTATCTCCATTTCAAAATTTCCGCTGCTGTAAAAATTATCTGATTCCATTCTATAATTACTGTTTCTTTCATAATTATCCTCTTTATTACTGTTACTTATTGAATTGCTCTTCAAAATAAATGCTAACAGAAAAATTATAATAATAGCCATTAAGATTATTATTACTAATATCATTCATAACTCCCTTCTTTATCTTACAAAGAATCCTCTATATTTTTATTATAATATTTTACAAATACCATCCCGTTCAGTAATTTCAAAAAATTCTGATTATCCATTACCCAGCTTCCATTCTCCAGTTTATATATAAGCTTTATATTCGTCTTTCCAATACTCATGGCATTCATGTCATCAAGTGAATTGCTTATGTACAAAACCGGCTCCAAAGTATCCTGCTGTATTTCCAATATATTTAATACCAAAGGATAAACAAGATTTTTTCCTTCTATTGTTATCGTAAGCTCTATAGTATCAGGAAGCCATTTTATTCCTATAATACTTATTAACAGCTTATCAAAATTTTTCCCCAATGGTTCATTTACCGAATTTATAAGTGCATCTTCGGAAATGCTTGGAACCATACTTTTATTGCCCACGCTCATGACCTTATATATTTCCTGAATACTGGCCTGTATATAAGCTCTTTTTATTTCCTCTCCCTTGACATATTTATTGAAGGAATCTCTTATTGCAGATTTATCATCAGTAAGATGAGTTAACATCTCACTATTTGGAAAATTATTCACTTCCTCGTTTGTAATGATCAGCTGAAGTCTGTTGCTGCTTATCCAGTCAGAAGCAGTTGAAAGCTCGGAAAAAGTCCTTTCCCGCGCGGCATAGCCGGAAAAAACAGAAACTAATAATAATATCACTATATGGATACTCCTCTTCATACTTTATATCTCCTTTTATTTTCTTATTTGACCGTTTCCTCTTATGATATATTTTATTGTAGTCAGCTCTCTTATCCCCATAGGCCCTCTCGAATGAAGTTTTTGTGTACTTATCCCTATTTCTCCGCCGTATCCAAATTCTCCGCCGTCAGTGAATCTTGTCGAAGCATTGATATATACTGCCGCTGAATCTACCTCATTAATAAATTTCTCCGCATTTTCCAGATTTTCTGTTAATATTGCTTCTGAGTGCTGTGTACTGTATTTATCAATATGTGTGATTGCTTCTTCTATATCCTTTACTGTTTTTATCGATAAAATAAGCTCCAGATACTCTGTCTCCCAGTCCTCTTTAGTTGATTTTTTTACTTCTGTCCCGCTTTTCTTTATTATTTCAAAAGCCTTTTCGTCAGCTCTGAGTTCTACTTTATCACCAGCTAAAACCCTGCTTAATTCCGGAAGAAGTTCTTCCGCTGCATTCTCATGGACCAGCAGAGTCTCTATTGTATTACAAGTACTGCATCTTTGAGTTTTTGCATTCTCTATAATAGGTATCGCCTTTTTTATATCTGCACTTTCATCCACAAAAATATGACAAAGCCCTGCTCCTGTTTCTATCACAGGAACTGTTGCATTTCCTATAATAAAATTCTTTAATCCTTTTCCGCCTCTTGGAATTATCACATCTATATATTTATTTAATCTGATAAAATCCTTCACTATTTCTCTGTCAGTATTTTCTATTAACTGTACAGCTCCATCAGGAAGTCCTTGTTTTTTCCCTTCCTCCATAAAAATGTTTTTTAATACTTTATTGGAATTAATCGCATCACTTCCGCCTCTTAAGATAATCGCATTGGAAGACTTCAGTGCCAGTCCTGCCGAATCTATAGTTACATTTGGTCTTGATTCAAATATCATTCCTATTACTCCCAAAGGTACTCTCTGCTTCAAGATCTGCATTCCGTCCGGATGCTTCCAGCCTTCCAGTATTTCACCTACAGGATCTTTGAAATTAGCTATCTCTATAAGGCTTTTAGCCATTCCGTCAATTCTTGAATCTGTCAGCTCAAGTCTGTCAAGAAGAGCACTGCTTATCCCTTTTTCTTTTCCATATTCCAGATCCTTTTTATTTTCAGCCTTTATCAGCTCTCTTTTCTCGATTAAAGCCTTTGCAACTGCTGTTAAAACAGCATTTTTTGTATTTGTATCAATAATTGCCAGTTTTTTTGAAGCTTCTTTAGCTTTTTTCCCCAGCTCCAATATATATTCATTCATAAAACTTCCTCCTATAATATAGTTAGATTATCTATATGTATTACATTATCGTCATATTTATAACCAAGAACATTCTCTATTTCATCGCTTTTGTATCCCCTTATTATATTTATCTCATCTGATGAATAATTAGAAATTCCCTTTGCAATAACATTTCCTTTGGAATTCAAAATCTGAACCACAGTTCCTTTTTCAAATTTACCTTCTATTTTTTTTACCCCTACGGGAAGCAGACTGTTTCCTGATATAATGGCTTTTTCAGCTCCGCTGTCTATGTAGATATTTCCGTTCTTATTCGTACCGTAAGCAAGCCAATATTTTTTTGACTTAATTCTTTTATTACTCTTTACAAACAATGTTCCTACCAGCTCATAATTTACTATTTTATTTATATTTTCCGGCTCACTTCCGCTCGCTATTACCAGATTAGTTCCTATCTTTGTGGCCATTTCCGCTGCAATTATTTTAGTATACATTCCTCCGGTACCAAATTTTGATCCTTCCATACCAGCCATCTTTTTTACATCTTCATCAATCTTGCCTACGAGTTTTATCAGCTTCGCATCATCATATTTCTGAGGATTTTTATTATAAAGTCCTTCTATGTCCGAAAGTATAATAAGCAGGTCGGCATCAATAAGACCCGCGACCAGTGCAGAAAGAGTGTCATTATCTCCTACCTTTATCTCATCAGCTACGACGGCATCATTTTCATTTACCACAGGAATTATTCCCTTTTTCAAAAGATTCAGACTAACATTTCTTGCATTCAAATATCTGTTTCTATCAGAAAAATCAGCCTTCGTAAGTAAAAACTGTGCTATTATTTTATTATATTCCGAAAACAGATTCTGGTATAAATGTGTCAAAGCTACCTGACCCACTGCTGCCACAGCCTGTTTTTCAGTAAGAGTTTTTGGTCTTTCAGACATTTTGAGTCTTCCCATCCCGGCTCCTACCGCCCCTGATGTTACCAATACCACTTCATACCCGTTATTACTAAGCAGGCTTATTTCCCTGACAAGTTTATTTATTTTGTCTATATTCAAATTCCCGTCTTCTTTAGTCAGTGTAGAAGTCCCCACTTTTATTACTATTCTTTTTAATGTCCCTAATAATTCCTTCCTATCCATTTTACACCTCTAAAAAGTAGTTTATGCTTGTATATGTCAACCCTTATTAATAAAGGTTCTGACATGTTTTCGTATATTATATGTATATTATTGTAATGTTTTTAATTTACAATATTATATCATAATTTTACTATATCACAAATAAAAAAGAGCTTTACTGAAGTTAAGAAATAAGATGTGAAGACAAGAGATTAAAATATAAATTAAAAGGACTAAGTCCTGCAGATTACAGAATTTAGTCCTTTAGAGCTCTTAAAACTTCAGATCAATTTGTAAAGCTCATTTTTACTATTTTAGTACTTCAATTTGATAAGTTGCTGCAATATGATGTTCCGTCCGCCTTAAAAATTAGATACCAACCAGTTTCAGAAAAAAGTTTATCTTTATAAATTTCACTATTTTCAAGAGTAATTCCATAATCAATGTTTCTTATATTGGCAACTCTCTTTTTAGTCAAAAGAAATTTTTTCAAAGATTCCAAATGTTCATTTTCTATCATATTTCTCACTCCCTATCACATCTATATCTATAACATTATGTATTATAATTTATAAGTTGTCAATAGCAAATAATTTACCGATCGTACTTTTATTTTTAATTTATATCTTCAAAAGCAATAAAATCAAGTTTTTTTATAATATCAAACTGTTTTTTTCTTAAATTTTTTTCGCATAATTTTATATCCTGCATATCCGGCACCTAAAATGAATATTGCTGCAACAAACATATCCGCAATATATTTCTCTATAAAAACTCTTGCCTGTTCATTTATCGCCACAAGATATCCAAGATAAGAAATAATCATAAATTTGAAGGCTCTTCCTGCAAATGAAGCCCATATGTAATTTCTGAATTTCATCTTTGTTACTCCTGCGGAATAAGTAAATACCTTATATCCTATAGGGAGAAATCCCGATAACAGCAAAGTAAGCACACCGTGTTTTCTAAACTGTTTTTGTGAGATTACCTCCACTTTTCTGAGAAAACGGCTCTTTCCGCTTAATTTTTTCAATACAGGCTTTCCAAAACGAAGACCTGCAAGATAAGCTATCAATGCTCCTATCCATGACCCTACAGATAATAAGATCCAGATAAGCACCCAGATATTTGGGTTAATAAATATTAAATACCACACATAAGCATCCACGGGTACAGGAAGTCCCAAAGACTCAAGTCCTGCCCAGATTCCCACACCCGTAAAGCCTAAATGTTTTAATAATAATATAAAATGTTCCATTTTTCCGCCTCTATTGTTTTTTTACCCATACAGCTGCTTTTCCGGCATTTACCTTAAATTCTGCCTCGCCGTTATCATCTATATGAATTTCATCCTTTATGTTTTCAGTAATTTCATACCATACTTCGCCGGCATGCTCTTTCCCGATGTTTATTTTCTTAGTTCCTTCAGTATGATTTGACAGCAGCATAACCAGTCCCGAACCGGGATGATCTTCATTTCCTTTTCTTACCATTCCTATAAGATTAGGATCATCAAAATAATTTATCTGCTCACCGTAGGCATAGTTTTTTCTAGCATAGAGCAGTTTTTCTATTACCCATCTGTGCGGACTTTCTTTTCCTCCCACACCATAATAGTCTCCGTAAAATATGCACGGATAACCATCGGCTATAAGGAGTATCAATGCATAAGCCAGCGGCTTAAACCAGCTGTCTATCTGTGATTCAAGTGAACTGCCCCATTGTGAATCATGATTGTCCACAAAAGTAACAGAAAATAATTTTTTATTTATTACAAGGGAATTATTAAATACCTCCCTCAAATCATAAGCACTTCCATTTTTCGAGGCTGTAAAAAAATTGAAATGAAGCGGTACATCAAATAGATCTGCCTGATAGTTTACATTATCTAGATATTCCACAATGGATCCCAGATCTCCCTTCCAGTATTCACCCACAGCATAAAAGTCTTCACCTCTTACCTTTCTTACTTCCTTCAAAAACTCTTCTATAAAATTATTATTTATATGCTTTATTGCATCAAGCCTGAAACCGTCCAGATTCAGCTCATTCGCGACCCATACACCCCATCGTTTCATCTCCTCGACTACATCGCCGCGTTCATAATCTATGTTTGCAAACATGAGATAATCATAGTTTCCATTTTCATCATCTACGCCCTGATCCCAGTTTTTACCGTCTCCTGTCATTTTATAAATAGCAGTTTTCTGATTTATATTATTGTAATCAGTTCCGTTAAAATGATACCAATGCCATTTAAAATCTGAGTATTTATTATTTCGTCCGTCAAAATTAAACTTCGTCCAGCCCTCTATTTCATACGGATCAGATATTGCCTTATTTCTGTCATTAGGATCTACTTCCTGAACCATAAATCTTTCCGTCTCATCAGCACCGGCCTTATGGTTCATAACAGCATCCAGATAAACTGATATTTCCCGTTCATGCAGAGCTTCAATTGCTGTTATCAGTTCTTCTTTAGTCCCGTACTTTGTAGCTACGGTTCCTTTCTGGTCAAATTCTCCGAGATCATATAAATCATATGCCCCGTATCCTACATCCAAATCAGAAGTCCCTTTAGTGGCCGGAGGTATCCACACTGCATTTATTCCTATATCTTTTAAATGTTCCGCATCATCTGCCAGACGTTTCCAGTGCTTTTTATCTGCCGGCAGATTCCATTCAAAATATTGAATCATTACTCCATTTTCCATTTTTCCTCCTAAATTTTAATAAGGATTTTTTATATTAAGGATTATACTACTTTTGAAACAAAATTGATATAAAAACTTCAGCAGACAAATGTTGGTTATTGGATTTATAATGAAAAATATACAAGAGATAAAATTATCTGAAAAAATTCAAATTTTACAATATATTTTTTATTATACGAATACAATAATTTGATTTTTTTCTTTCACCCTAATCAAATAATATCAATCTAAATAGTTAATATACAATGATACGATTTCTGATTTAATATTTTATAAAAAGAACTGCTCTGAAAAGAGCAGTTCTTCTATACCTTACATATTCAATACAAAATTTTCTTTACTATTTTTCAAAACTTCATGAGTATACTCTTCTCTCATCTGTGACTGATACATTTTTGCATAAAGCCCGTCTTTTTCCACAAGTTCTTCGTGTGTTCCTCTTTCTACTATATTACCTTTATTCAGAACTATAAGCTGATCTGCATGTTTTACCGTAGAAAGTCTGTGCGCAATAATAAATGTAGTTCTGTTTTGTGATATTACGTTCAAAGCTTTTTGTATCATAATTTCAGTTTCAGTATCAATATTTGCAGTGGCCTCGTCCAGTATTAATATCTCCGGATCATAGACCATTACCCTTGCAAAGGCAATAAGCTGTCTTTCACCAACAGAAAAATTTCTTCCCATATCCTCTACTGACTCGTGTATGCCGTTCGGCTGCTTATCAATAAAGCTCTGTGCGCCTATCTGACTCATTATCTCAAGAACTCTTTCTTCAGTAACATCATTATTATTAAAAGTTATATTTGAAAATAATGTCCCGCTGAAAAGCACAGGATCCTGAAGAACCATTCCCACATGGGCTCTGTAAGTCTGTACAGGATAATCCCTCAAAGATCTTCCGTCTATTACAATATCACCTTTCTGATAGTCATAAAACCTGAGCAGAACATTCATAAGCGAACTTTTCCCGCTTCCTGTATGACCCACGATTCCTATTGTATTCCCGGCAGGTATAATGAGATTTATATTTTTTAAAACATAATTTTCATTATCATAAGCAAAACTAAGATTTTTGAACTCCACATTTCCTTTCAATTCCAGATTTTCAGTACTGAATTCTAATTCCTTAGACGGAACATTCAAAAACATATCAAATATTCTTCTCGCCGAAACAATTGCCCTTTCGAATCTGTTCAAAACCCCGAAAAACCAGAACAACGGTGCAAATGCGCTGTCTACATACTGTACAAACGCAAATACCGTACCTACTGATAAAATCATACTTCCGCTCAAAAATTCCCTTCCAAAATACACAAGTGTCAGTGTAATAGCCAGACGGCGTACAGTATGAGCCATACCGTCAGTATAAAGCGCACTTAACACAGCAAATTTCCTCTTATATTCCAGATAATCATCTGCCAGTACGTCGAATTCTGCTATTGACTCATCCTCATGTGTAAAGGCCTGAACTACTTCTATTCCCTGAAACTGTTCATTCATCATTGCGTTCATATTGGACTGTATTTCCCTTGTTTCCTTAAAGTTTTCCGAAACATATTTTCTGTAAAGATACAGCCAGACTGCAATAATAGGAAGTATCAGCAATGCATAAGATGCAAGCTTTACATTCAGCAGAAACATTGCTATATATATAAAGACTACCTGCACTACAGCCTTAACTATTTCCAGAAGTGTATTTTCATATAATCCAAATATTGCATTACTGTCGTGAACAATATAAGATACCACCTTTCCGTCAGGATAATCGCTGAAATACTGTACAGGAAGCTTCTGAAGCTGCTTGAATGCATCTTTCCTCAGATCAAACACTACCTTTGTTGCCAGTATTCTCAGGCTGTATCCGCATGTGTACATAAGACATGCAGCAGCCATATACAGTATAAAAATTGACAGTACCGCAAGTGTTGCCGATCCGACATACGGTTCATAAAAATTCCACACTTCATCTTTTGTAAGTATATTAAATCCGACATTACTTTCTTTATTATTTATAAAAAGTCTGTTATCCTTTATTTCTGCTTTCTCATCTGCAATATCAGAATTTATAAGCACATATCCTTCCTTAGTCAGAATTATGCTGTTTTTTTCTAATATATTAAGCTTACTGTTTTCCTCAATTCTGGTATAATATTTCCCCTTATAAAAAACTGATTTTTTTTCATCCTGTATTGTATTACTTACTGAAACAGGTCTGAACATCCCCATAATATATTTATCTATAATTATCTTTGTCATCATTGTTCCCACTATAAATATAGTAGTGGAAAGCATTAAGGCAAAAAGACTGTAAAATAAAAATCTTTTATATGGTTTTGTATAGGCCCACAGCTGTTTCCATATATACATTATTCCACCTCCTCTGATTCCTGAGTTGTCATTGTATTTTGCTCCATAAACTGATCATAATACCAGCCCCTAAGCTCCATGAGCTCTTCGTGAGTCCCTTTCTCCACTATAGTACCTTCCTGAAGAACAATTATGTAGTTCGCATCCCTTACTGCCGATAATCTGTGAGCCACTATAATTTTTATCATCTCCGGATAATATTCCGCAATATTTCTGATTATATTTTCTTCCGTTTTCCCGTCAACGGCTGATAATGAATCATCCAGAATCAAAACATTCCCGGCTCTCACAAAGGCCCTCGCCAGAGACAGTCTCTGCTTCTGCCCACCTGAAAGCATAACTCCCGATTCACCGGTTACTGTTTCAAGACCGTTTGTTAATGTTCCTATATCCTTTGTAAAATCTGCATGCTCTATAGCTGCCATTATATCTTCACGGGAAGCATTCATATTTCCTAATCTGATATTTTCATAAACGGTTTTTGAAAAGACAATATGCTCCTGAGGCACATAAGCTATATGTTCTCTTATATTTTCCGCATTATACTCCGATATGCCGCAGTTATTTATCAGAATTTTTCCTTCTCCTAATTTATACTGACGTAAAAGCTGACGAATAATAGTAGTTTTCCCACTTCCTGTTGTCCCCACTATTCCCAGTGTTTCACCGGTTTTTACAGCTATACTGAATGAATTAAGGCTTTTTACCTGAGAACCTGGATAAGAAAAACTGTAATTATCAAATTCTATACTTTCGATTTTCTCCAGACTCAAAGGATTTTCCGGAATAATTATATCACTTTCTTCATTATAGACAGCATCTATTCTTTCATAAGACCCGCTGCCTCTCTGTAATGTGTTAATAAAAGCACCAAGTGCGAAAACAGGCCATTCCAGCATCATTACATAAACAAAATACGTAACCAGTTTACCTGTTGTCATATTGCTTTTGAATACATCCATAATTCCAAAATAGATTGCAAGTGTGGCAGCAATAGTAAATACACCTATAAATAAAGGCTCATACAGTGAAATAATCTTTGAAAAAGCTATACTTTTATCATAAGTTACCTGTGATTTTGAAAGAAGCTTTTCTATATCTTCTCTTTCTTTTGCATATGCTCTTATTACTCTTACTCCTACTATGGATTCAAGCACACTATTACTCAGAACACTCGTAGACTGCTGTCTTTCCTCATAAAGTTTCTCTATTGTTTTCTCCAGTTTATCTACACCAAATGGTATTATAAGAATGGGAATCAAAACAATTATAGAAATTTTCGGATTAATAACAAACATACTGGAAATGAGCAGTGTCAGATAAAGTGAAGCTTCAGCCAGCATCAAAAATCCAAAATCCACTGCTTCGCTTACAGCATTGACATCCTCTGTTGCTCTGGACATAAGGTCACCTGTCTGATACTTCTTAAAAAATTTTCCGTCCATTCTGATAATATGTCTAAAAAATTTCTTTAGTACTTTAAAAGAAAGAATATTGGCATTCTGAATAAAAATATAGTTCCATATACCTGTCGTAATATAACCTATTACTATTATGGAAACTAATACTATTGTTATCTGTGTCAGTTTTGACCCTGTGAGCGTTCTCATTGTCATCTGATCTATTGTATATCCTGTGATCCATGGAACAATCAATGAAAATACGTCTCCTATCAGCAGCATTAAAAGCACTAACAGATATCTCCATTTCATCTCTTTTATGAACCAGCCCAGCTGCCTAAATATTTTTATCATTTCTTTTCTCCTCCTTAAAACAATATTTTATTTTTTGCCTTTATTCTCTCTTTTTAGCACTCACTCCCATCTATAATTTCTAATTTATTAAAATTTTTATAATAAAAAAAGTAAGGTTTAGCACCCTACTAAAATTTTATTGCCTGTTTTTAAATAAAACTTTGAGCTGCGCCTCTAAAATAGAGGCTGCATACCCCTATTTATATATGAGAACAAAGGCTCAACACTGATACGTCTGCTTTTGTTCTGTTTGTATTTGATTTTTTTCCCGCAAATAATTTAATATCCATGTTCTCACCTTCTTTCTTTATAATTTTAAAATTTATCTCCCAAAATCTTAACATATACATATCTGTGATGTCAAGGTTTTTTTATTGTTTTTAAAGGGATTGAAATATCCCGATGTTTAATATTTAAGCTTATTTTTATCTTCCGTAAAGCTTAGTTATTCTTTTTATTTCATCAGATAGAACTGTTGTCAAAGCTTCTTCCTTCATTCTCCATTTCCAGTTACCGTCAGCAACTCCCGGTATATTCATTCTAGCTTCACTGTCCAGTCCCAAAAAATCCTGCATCGGAGCCAGAGCCATATTAGCTACTGATCTCCAGGCAGCTTTTATAAAACGCCAGTGGATCTCATTATCTGTATAAATATCAAAGTAATCCCTTACATATTCTTTATCATGCTCACTTGCCTTAGAATACCATCCTGTAATCGTATCATTATCATGTGTCCCGGTATACACTACACAATTATGATCATAAGAATGTGTAAGATAATCATTTTCTTCATCCGAATCAAAAGCAAACTGCAATATTTTCATACCCGGAAACCCTGTTTCATTTCGCAGCTCTACTACTTCATTTGTAAGATTTCCAAGATCTTCAGCTATTATTGGCAGATCACCAAGTGCAGCTTTTATGGAATTAAAAAAATCTATTCCCGGTCCCTTTCTCCACTCACCTATTATAGCAGTTTTTTCTCCTGCCGGTACTGCCCAATACGACTCAAATCCCCGAAAATGATCTATTCTTATGATATCTGCCGTCTTAAGATTAGCTCTCACTCTTTCTATCCACCATTTATAACCGCCCTCCTTTAATTTCTCCCAATCAAACAAAGGATTACCCCAAAGCTGTCCTGTTTCGCTGAAATAATCAGGCGGAACACCTGCCACATCAATCGGCTTTCTTTCTTTATCAAATAAAAATATTTCCGGATTTGCCCATGCATCTGCACTGTCAAAAGCAACAAAAATCGGAATATCTCCTATTATACTGATACCTTTTGAATTAGCATAGCCTTTTATCTTTGCCCACTGATTGAAAAAAAGATACTGCACAAAATTATTATACTCTATATCATCTTTCAGAAGTTTTTTATATTTTTTCAAAGCACTTTCTTTTCTGAGCAGTATATCTTCGTCCCACTTTGACCACTCCTGACCCTTAAAATAGTATTTCAAAGAAATAAACAGCGAATAATCCTCCAGCCAAAAAGAATTTTCAGATTTAAAAATTTCTATTTCAAATTTCATCTGCTCATTATCTGCTTTTTTATAATTTTCATAAGCCTTTCGAAGTAAAGGAAGCTTATTCTTATAAAGAAGTCCGTAATCTATGCTTTTAGGATCACTGCCCAGCTCAGCTTTATCTGCATCTGCAGTTTCCAGTAAACCTAAATTAATTAAATTTTCCAGATCAATCAGATAAGAATTTCCTGCAAAAGCTGAAAAACACTGATATGGTGAATCCCCATATCCGGTAGGTCCCAATGGAAAAACCTGCCATAGCTTCTGATTTGACCTGTCTAAAAAATCAATAAACTCTATTGCACTGTTCCCTAATGTGCCAATACCATATTTTCCATATAGTGATGACGGATGCAGTAAAATCCCCGAGCTTCTTGGAAACATATAAAACCTCCTGATATTTTAATTTATCTGCTTTAACATTTCATCTATCATGGTTTTAATATAACATATCTCCTATTATTTGTCACTTAATTTAATTATTTTATGTATAAATTTTGTATTTCAAATTACTTTCAACGATATATTTTGAATATACAATTATTTTAAATTGACATTTATTTCATTTATCTGATATAATTAGATGAAATTAGGAGGTGTCGTTATAATGGCAAAAGTTACTAAAGAAATGAATATCATGGAGGCTGTGGAAAAATACCCTATTATAGCACAGGTGCTTATGAGATATGGTTTGGGTTGTGTGGGATGTATAATATCTACAGCGGAAACTCTTGGTGAAGGGATTGCTGCCCACGGCTTGAATGCTGATATTATCATCGAAGAAGTTAACATGATTTTAGATAAACAGGAAGCTGAATAATCTTGCTTTAATATTGAAAAATTGTTCCCTCTTTAAGTATACACTGACTTTTCGGTGTTATTTAAAGAGGTTTTTATTTGGGGAAATACTTATTTTCAATACCTGTACCAGCTCCGCAATCACTTTATATGCATTTTTACTAATATTGAAAAATTCTTCTTGACAATAAAGCATATTTTATGGTATCATCTTTCTTGCGATGATTAGAAAAGAGGTTACTTTTCTGTAATTGCAGAATTTTATATCTGTGGAGAAGTGGCAGAGTGGCCGAATGCGCTCCCCTGCTAAGGGAGTATCCGGGGAAACTTGGATCGAGGGTTCAAATCCCTCCTTCTCCGCCATTTTTTTATTTTATGTACCCATAGCTCAATTGGATAGAGTGTCTGGCTACGGACCAGAAGGTTAGGGGTTCGACTCCTCTTGGGTACGCCATCACTAAACCCTAACCAATTTAATTTGGTTTTAAGTATAGATGATATGAGTAGAAATTATTCTGCTCTTTTTTTATTTCTCTTAACAGCAATATTCTAGCTACTTTCAGACTTTAATAATTACACCTGTTTTGCTTTTTTGAAATATAAATATACTTTAATGTTCGTTATATTGATTTTTTGCAACAAAAAAGTTATAATTTGTCTAACATCAATTAAGCTGAGGTAAAAAAATATGGAAAATTATTATTACTTTTTTAAAGGTATAAGGAAAACAGAGAAAATCTGGGAATGGTTTGAAATCGTATATGGTAAGAATCCCCGCGTGGAATTAATCCATGTTGCACCTGTCACATTTTCTGTAGATAATACAGTATATACTATTCGATATAAAAGTAAGTGGGATAAGATTTACTGCATTAGACTGCACGGAAGAGATTCACACAATCATTGTGATTACCTACTTAAAATAGAAAAATTCCTGAATAAGTTGAAAGAAACAGCTTATTAAAAAAAGAACCTTATAGGTTCTTTTATTTTTCCGATTCATAGTATTTATAGATTACATCTATTAATGTTGTCCGGACTTTCTTCAGATGATTTTCTACTTTATTCTTGAGAAAATCATAATTTGTTTCTTGCTTCTCTATCTCTTCTATGAATATCTTTTTTATATCCTCATTCAAATTTATGTTTTTATCTATAAGATCTACTATTCTTTTGTCTTGTGTCATCTGATAGACTTTACTATGAAGATCTGTTTTAAATTTATTTACTTGATTATCTATTTTAGAGTTTAAATGATTTATATTCTCTTTAAAATGATTATGATCTATTATTTCAAATAATCCCCCTTGCAATGTATTTAGTTCTTCCAGTATGACAGCATTCAAAGATATTTTCATTCCACTAATATTATTATCAAGTTTATTGTCTATTATATCTAAGTGATTAAACACTTTCAAGAATTGTTTATCATTCATTTTGTCATTCATTTTTATCTGTCTTGAATTCCTGTCTAATTTATCTACTATTGTATCTATCTTTTTTAAAAATGCATCCTGAAATTTCTTAGACTGCAATATAAAAACAACTGCTATTATTATTAAAATACCGTTTTCCGCTGCCAATTTCACTAATACTCCTATCGTCATATTTTATGCTCCTTATAGTGTTAAAGTATTATTTTGCTTCTATTACATCCTTATTCTTGTTAAACACCGCATTTATTAACCATTCTATTACTTTCTGAGGTATGAATTTCAATATACTATTTTTATAAAAGTTTTGTTTCATCAACCATTTTAAGGCGAATTCTAATTTTTCCCTGCCTTTCAAATGTAGCACAGCTTCTGCTTTTATGGTACTGGCAAGCATTAATACTTGTGTTTTCCTATAAGTCCACAGGAACCAACCTAAACCAATTACTCCTAAAATTAAAACTGTGTTCAGTATAGGATTTTGCATATAAAATGTTGTTGCTATTTTCAAATAATTCATATTTATTCCTCCTAATATAATTTTATTGTTCCGTCTATTTCTCCAATAGTTTTATTCCCCTGTACCAGATATATTTTTGTATCTGGTTTTTCTGGTTGTTCCGGCTCTGTTCCTTCAGAACTATCACCTAAATATTCATGTACGCTCTTAACAATTGCAGCCACATAGTTATCCATCTTATCAAGCCCAGCTTTCAGATCACTATCATTGTCTATAAAAAAGCCTTCCGAGATAATGCATGGGGCTTTCGTCCTCTGCAATAATCCCATTCCTCTATTTTGCCATGGAGTTTTAGCCCCTCTGTTTTTTAGTCCTAAAGCTTCTGAAACATTTTTAGAAACTATAGTAGCTAATTCTTTTCCTTTTGTACTTCCAGGATAATAAATAGCTTCTGTGCCTGTTCCTTTATCATCTTCTGAATCATTGCAATGAAAAGATATTATGATTTCAGGATTAAAACTGTTTATTTTAGCTATATCTTCTATACTGTTATTCCCTCTATTCTCTAATAAAATTTCATACTGTCCTTGCAATTTCTGTACAATTTTAGGTACTAGTTCACTATTATACTTTAGCTCTGTATATCCGTTATTTGGATTTACTGCTCCTGTGTCCTTTCCACCATGTCCTATTATCAAACATATTTTTTTCATTTTTCCTCCTCTCCTGTTAATTCTTCATATCTGGCATATTTTTCATCATAATCAGATGTTAATTCTGCTATTTCTTTCTTTAGCCCACCAATAACAAATTTTCTATTCTGTGCTTCAGCTTCTTTCAAAGTTTGCTCTCTTAAAAATCTCTCTTTATCTATCCCTTCAAGTTCATTATTTAATACTGATATCTCTTTTTCTTTATCATGTATCCATTCATTTTTTTGAGAATTCCAATCGTGAAACTCTGATGGTTTTTCTTTAATTTTGACTTCGTTCCCTTCGAAATACTCGCCTTCTTGCAGTTCTTCTTGTCCAGCTCCCACTCTTTCAGCTCTTGTCATTTCTCTTATCTCTCCGTTTTCAATAACTGGATTTATCAATTTAGTAAATGAATAATAATGTTCTTCTAAATAATCAGGATAAAATCTTTTTGGATTTTCAATAAATTCTTCCTCATTTGTAATGTAAGGTGTTGCGATCAATTCTAAAGCTTTGTTGTAGATATATACGTTTTTCATTTTTCCTCCTTCTATATCATAAAAAATATGTTATTGATCCATATTTCGGCTGGCTTAATGTCCCACTACCTATAAAAATAGCTTGTCCGTTTGGTTTGATTATGACCGGAACTGTTTGTGTCTCACCAACACCGGGTACTAAAGCAAGATGTATGTTATGCTTTGGTCTCCATCCTACTGGAAGAACAAACAACACCTGTCCTGTTGTTCTTCCGTCAAAAGCGGTTCCGGAATCTATGCTTAAAATTGCAATATCTCCTTTTTTCTCAAGATAAAGTTCAGTCACTCCCGGTAAACTCATGCTCTCAATTACAGTCGTTTTTAAATCATCTATTTCATTTAATAAATTAAAGTTTGAAAAAGCTTTATACTTTGATAAATCAGCATAGTTTAATGTATTTGTCTCTGTACATAAATATAAATACATTGTAGTCTGATCATAATATGCTTTTCCTTCTTCTTTTGTTGTCTCTATCTGTATTTCTCCGCCATACTCTACTCCAAGAATTTGAGCTAATCTATGACCTTCTAATGCCATCATTTCTTCTGTTCCATATTGTGTTATGCCTGATGTTTTATTTGTTGCTGGCAATAATGAGCTGTCAATCGTAAATGATGTGCCATTATATATAAAATACAAAATTTTTCCTTTTTGGATATCATTAATTTCAAAATCAGAATAAGTTAAATCATTTAGAATTTTCTTTGCATTATAGATTTCATCATTTATTGATAATTTTATGAACGATTTATTATTTGTCTCTGGCACCAATATACCAATTTTCATCTCATTAAATATTGATTTATTTGTGAAATTATCAATACTTATTTTATATGTATTGGCACCGCCAGAATCTTCAAAACTAGCAGTTAAATCCAAATAAACTCCCAATTTATGTGCATTATTTACATGTTCTGCTAAAATACCATCACCAGTTTGTGTAACTGCTCCAGGTTCTTCCGTCATTCTTACAATACCCTCAGCCCTTCCGGGAGCCTGCACTTGTTTAAAATCATTAGGAAATTCTACAATTCTATCTTCTAATTCTGTATATATTATTGACATACTACCTCCTATTCTATTTTATTTCTTGATTTTCATTATGTAAAACTAAAGCATTATATTGATTAACACCATAAAAAGGACTTTTCATAAACTTCCTTTTTATTACTACTCCATTATCATTCAAAGTTATTTTTACTGCATTTCTATACCAAAATTCATCATTATAAATTGCTAAACCATAACTTTTAGTTTTCAGATAAGCCACATATTCTACCTCATCAATTACAATTCCAGCAGCTTTTATAATTAATAAATATTCTCTCAATAACGAAACATCTATTGCATAATCAATAAAAACCCTCATTCTTCCTTCTTTTATATCTAAGTCAGGAGTTAGAGGTGTATAAATATGTATATATTGCTTTGATATGTTAAAGAATACAGATAAAAAATCTACTAAATTGTCATGAGTTGTTTTTATATAGTTTTTATTCACATAAGCTTTTACAAGTGCAATATACTGAATTTCTGATAAATTTGATGGCTTTTCTAATCCAGTGATTTGTTCTAATAATTCTATATGTATTCCTCTCCAATTATCAATTTCAAGCATATTAAATAAATCATTTGTTATATTTAAAATTAAATTTTGACCTTCTAAAAAAATATTGTATAAAGCTATATTATTTTTTGCATTTTTATCAATTATATTAGAATGCAAATTCAATAAATCTTTTGCTTCAAGATTCTTTTTCATGTTGTCTCCTCTATTATAATATTGTTAATGTCGAGACTTGCAAATTCATCAACATCCAAAATAATGTCATTTTGTACATAAACATTTCCGTCTGTTGATATTTCTACATCAACCTCATCAATAAAGCTTATTATTTGTATACGCGATCTTATTTTTTCATAATTCAATTTATAACCAAAATCATCATTATCTAATTCTTGATTAACTGATTCATAAATCAATAATTTCAATTCATCATCTGTTAACTTCTGCTTGAAGACTATGTTGCTAATTCTTATATATAACAAAATTTCATCTGCTTCTTGAATTTTTATTTGTGAAATTTGTCCATCTTCTGAAGTCACATTAAAAGCTACATTTCCTACTGTTTCAATACCTGCACTTATTGTTTGAAAAATTATCTCAGCAATTTCTTGATCAATAACTCCACTTGCTATTATTTTTATTTGTGTCGGCTCTAATTCATATACAGAATCATATTCTTCTGTCGCATTTTGATAAACTTCTACTTTTCTTAATTTAGAATTATTTTTCAATGCATTTTTTATACCTGGAAGACTAGGATCTCCAGTTCCGTTACCACCGAATATTCTTTCTCTTAATTCCGCATCACTCTCAATACCTTTACCTCCTTCAATGGGAGTAACATTCATTACAGCATTTACATATTCATTATTTGATATAACTATATTGACATCTCCAATTGAAGCATTATAATCTGTTCCAAAACCAATTGATTGAATTTTAACTACTCCATACCCTGTCAAATCCAACTGTACATCTTCTATAGTTGAATAAATATAATTCCCACTTTTAGCAACTTGAAATCCTTTTTTTACTATATAAAAGGCTGTGCCGTCTATTTCTAATTCACCGCTTGCATAACTTCCCTGACTTCTTTCAATTCCAGCTTCTAAAGCATAATTATCTAAAACAGTTCCGGAAGCTGTTTGTGGAAACATAGAACCATAGATTAAGAGCAACAATCTACTTATTTCTTCACCTACATATGACCATACTTCAAACATTTCTCCTATTTCTTCAGAACTATCAATTTCAAAATCAGGATCTATATATTTTTGAGCCGCTAAAGTGTATAAAACTTTATAATCTTCAAAATATGGAACTACTAAACCATCAGCTGTTACTCCATATTTATTTTTAAATTCTTCTATTGTCATTCTGTCACCGCATTGAACCTTTCTTTTTCATTATCTGCTGAAAAGTCACACGCAATTTCAAATGTTTTTTTTCTATTTTTATCTAATTCGTTTTCTATAACAATTACAGAATTATTTATTACATTCTTATCTTCATAAAGAGTAGAATATATCTCAGATTGCGTATTAATATAAATTTCTTTTTCCCCTAGAGTTCCAGGCAACCAAGAAATACCTTCCTCTGGCTTTAATGTATAAGTCCCTTTATTTTTTCGGATTCTCGCATGTATTCGTTGTCTTATGCTATCTATTTTCCTTAACTTTACTATATCATTATTAATTATAACTATTTCGCCATTTATAAATTTATACATACTCACCCCTATTCCGGTTTCTGCGTTTTGCTACTTCCTATTGTAATTCCACCATGTAAATGATTTTTACCGCTTATGCCATCTGAAATATGATCCTCTGCTGTACTACTTCCTTTAATAGTTAAATTTCCTTCATGAGTCCATTCTCCGCTTGTTAAAATTTTACCTTCTTCAGTTATCCTTATATATGTTCCAGAAGTATGTAAAATATAAAAATCTTCCGGATATTTATTTTCATCTGCAAAACCACCTACAACAATTCCATCATTGAAAGAAAACTGCCTGTAATCTTGCGTCGCTGTTGGTTCTTTATGCTTTAAAAATAATATTTCATCAATACTTCTTTCAGAAAAATCAACTTTCACTACATCTCCTATTGCATAAGGAACATTACACATAAATTTACCAGCTGAAAAAATAGGTTTTATTGGTACATTATCTGTATCAGGAGGAAAAACTTGTTCTCCTTGTTGTAATGCCGGTTGTAAGAAAGTGATACTACAGGTCATTTTTACATTATTTACTCTTGTTATTTTTGCAAGTAATGTTGTATGTATCTCATCTTTCGCCCCTTGTTTTGTTTTTTCAGATATTTCATTTAAGATAATTACATCATCTCTTGTACTCACTTTTTGCTTTCCTCCTTTTTTTTATCTTTCTCTATTTTTTTATTCAGTTGCTCCTGCGCATCATTTCTTACTTCAGTCAGCTCTTCACCTATTTTCCTTGATAATAATGTTACATCAACAACTTCTACTTCTATATGGAACTCTCCCGTTTCAAATTCACCAATATAAGTCACTTTATCAACTATCATTTCACCTAAATTTTGAATATTTATCTTAACATTAGGTTTAATATTTCCATTCATAAAAGTTTTAAATTTATACCCTAAGTCAGTTTCCTCAATCTTATCTATTATTTCAGAGAAATCTATATCAATAAGATCATTAAGAGAAGATAAAGCAGGTGTAAAATATAATAGATCTTCTTCAATATAAAAAATACTTTGTGAGTTTTTCGCAATATCCTCTAACAATTTCTTTAAATTTCCTTGTTCTGAATATCCCCGTGGATAAGGCAAATCAACTGTTAATTCTATCTTTCCTATTCCTAATCCTATCAAGTTTGCTATATTTTTTATAACTTCACTATAATGAATTCCCTCGGCATATTTTACATTTACTATTGTTTTGTACCATTTATCATTAGCTTGCCCACATATGATTTTATACCCAATATCATTCCCTTCAAAAAATGGTTTTATATCTTCAACATACCCTTTGAACAATATATCAAATTGTGTATTTTCATATCCAGCACTTAAAAAAACAACAGGCTTTCTACTCAAAATATCTATATCTACTTGGTTTTGTTCTCCAGTATCTTCAGTCCCTATCTCTTTAGCTCCAATATTAAAAAGTGTTATTTCTAAAGTATTGCTATATCCTGTTCTATCTTTTTCAATATTAAAAGATAAATCAAAGTTTTTTAGATCGTATATAAGTGATCTATCATCCTTTATAAATTCTACTTCCATTAATTTCCCAAATGGTTTATCATAATTAAATTTTTTTACATCTACATTAAGACTCATTTTTTATCTCCATTAAATATAGTTTTATTATCCCGTTTTTGAGATTTTCAAGTGAAACTTCCTTGGAAATATTTTTATTATTATTCGGGATCGCAAGCATATGTATATTCTCTAAATCTGTAAATCTATACTTTATATTTTCAAAAAAGTTATAAAATGTAACAACATTTGTAGTTGATATCAAAGTTTTATCCACATCATATATATTTAATATTATTGGAATTTCATTTGTAAATAAATCAAATTTCGGTTTTATAGCCAAAAGCTTGAATTTAAATCTTATTTTATCCAAAATATTCAATTCTATACTGCTTGTTTTTGCATCAATATTTTTGTAGTCGAATGGAATTTCATATACTGTGACATCTTTATTTTTTATAAGATCTATATAATTATTTATAAACAACATCAATCAAACCACCCCGTTAAATCTTTTAAAAATGTTTTGGCTTGAGTGAATATACTACCGTTTTCAGTTGTATTTTCAGCATTTGCTCCTGATATTATTACATCTCCTGTTTTTAACTGCCTAAATTCTACTTCTACATCTATATGAAAATCAAATTCACTTATAATTTCTTTTAAACTAGCAATCCCAACATAAGGGTAAGCTTGAGTATACTTCCTTACAAATAATACCCCTATTTGTTTTTCATTCGCCATTTGTTTAAACATAGTATATCTTTGATAGTAGCCTATTCCATCAAAACGAATAACCATTGGGTATCTTTCAATACCCTTTGTTATATGATCTGTAAAAGTTGATTTTGTGGAAAGTTTTTTTTCAGAAAATTCAAATGGATATTCAAATGTTGTAGGCATTACCCAAAATAAAACACCATTCCATACTCCTTCACATGTATAAGTAAGATTTTGAACTTCTGTCAATAAATCTTGTAATGCCATTATTGAAGCCCTCCTCTCACCTGTGCTAATTTAAACAGACTTCCTAATGTTGTATTCTCATTAACTCCGTCAACATTTCTATTTAAATCTCCTATTTGTATAGTTACTGTGTCTATATTTGTAGACTCGTCAATATTTGTTGCACCATATCCTTCTGACGGGGATATCATCCCACCTGTTGTAATTCCTTTATTTCCTCCACCCTGTACCATATTCATAGCTTTATCTTTTATGCTACTATATCCTTCTTTCCATACTTTTGGATCTGTCCAGCCACCAAAAGCTTCTTTAATAAGTGCCAAATTTGATTTGTGTTGTACTTCTCTTATTACAGCTGTTTCTATTGCTTTTCTTTGTGCCTGAAATAATGAGGCTCTTTTTATTTCTTGAGAAGGATCAAATCCGATAGCTTTAAGTACATCATTTACACTTTTAATGATTTCCTCTAAGAACCTTTTGTCATCACCCGATCCTTTTTTTTCTTTTCCGCCTTTACCACCTTTTTTGCCATCATTGGCAGCATCTGTTGCTTTTCCCATTTGATCTTTCATTATATCTTCAAGTTCTTTTCCGGATTTTTCAGCATTTTTATTTCTTTGACCTAATGCTCCTGCAAAATTAACTCCTGATTTTTTTATATCTTTCGCAGTATTTCTAAAATCATTTTTTAAATTTGAATTTTGACCTTGAATATTTTGTACATTTACTTTTGTTGCATCTGCCATTTTAACGGTAGATTTCTTTATGCTTCCTTTAGCACTATTTATATTTGCTTCAAATCCTCCGGCATCAATTTTCAATTTTCCTAAAAAATCTCCTACCATTCCACCTAAAGCTCCGAAGCTATTAACCAAATTAATTACAGCATCAATTATGCTATTTATCGCATTGACAAATACAACAGCAATTTTATTAGCTGCAATAACTGCTGCTTGAATCATTATGTTAGTTCCTTCTTGAAACCATACAACAAACATATTCCAAATAGCTTTTAAATATTCTGCATTCCCTGTGAATAAATAAGCTATCAAATTAAGCACTATACTTGCCTGTCCTAATAAGAACCACCAATCCTCCACCAGAGTGTTAAAGAATTCAAGTGCAGCTTCAAGGATCATTCCAAATACTATTTGAACAGCAAGCCAAATCAATTCCCAAACAAGAGTTACAAAATTAAGAAAATCTTGCCAAGTTTGCTTTAAACTTTCAATATCACCTGTTATAAGCTCATATATCATTTTTATAATATACATATAATAAGAAAATGTAATGTAAAGTGCACCTAACAATAAATTAACTGCCTGATCTATAAATGGTTTTATTTGTTGCCATACTTCCTGAATTTTTAATTTTATTGCATCCCACATAGCAATCCACCAATTTTTTATTTCAACTAAAGTAGTTTTAAAATCTTTTCCTTTATTGATAAATTGAGTGAATGCGTCTAACCAAGGAAGCAATGTTGAATCTCCACCTTCAAAACCTTTTTTCAAATCCTGCCAAGCCCAGATTAAAATCATTACGGCTGCTGCTATAGCTAATATTACGGCTGCTATGGCTAATAATACAGGATTTGCAATTAAAGTAGAAGCAGCAGCTGAAACTGCTAAAAATCCTAATGCTAATACTCCCAATGTAGCCGTTAATATGGTAAAACCTACTATTAACCCAAATATAACTTTAGATAATGCAGGATTTTTCTTTAAAAACTCTCCTATTTTTTCAATAGTAGAATTCAATCCTTTCAAAAAACCGTTAATAAGTTCTTTATTTGCTTCATATAAGTTAAATTTTAGTGCTGTTAATGAATCTGACATATTAGAAACTATACCGTTTGTTTCATTCATTTGGACTGCCATTGAACCAGCAACACCATCCATTGCTCCAAACTCTAAAAGAGCTTTATACATTTCGTCAGCTGTCGCTTTTATTGTCTTTGTCTGCCCCTTAAAATCTAGTGTAACTTGATTTCCTGCTTTACGAGCTTTTATACCGAATTCTTTTAGTCTTTCAAATTCCATCATCTGAGCATCTAATATGGCTTCTATCCACATATCTATTGGTTTAGCTTGTGAAGATGCCAAATCTCCAAGATTTGTCATTTGATCTTTAGTTGGTATAATTCCTCTATTTACTAATTTAAGAAATGAACCAGACAATTCATCAAGTTCATAGGGTGTCTCTTCTGCAAATCTTTGAATTTGTTGGAACATTTGTTCTCCAGCTTTTTCACTTTGTAAAGCATTTTTATATACGGACTGGATCTGTGACATATTTCCGCCCGTTGTTGCTATATCTTTTATAATATTCCCTGAGCTTCTAGCTGCGGAAATTCCACCTATAGCAGTAGCTCCTTGTTGTAACATTTCTCCTGTATCTACTTTTTTTGGCGGTTTTATTTTCTGAGAATTAGCAGCAACTTTCCCGGCTTCTTTGGCTGCATTTGAAAAACTTTTTGTTACCCTGTCAATATTCTTTTTCATAGAAGAAGTGATATTAGAGGCACTTTTTAAAGCTGTCAATAATCTACCTGGACCATTTGCATTTAAATTAGCCACTCCACTTTTAAGCATTTTTATAGCTTTTAAAGCTCGTGATATTTTTTTTAATACCTGATCTAAGCTTTTTTGATCTAATTTAGCCTTAATATCTACATAACCGCCTGCAATTGCTTCTGCCACTATATCACCTCTTTCTAAATTTACTTTTTGATTTTGGATTTATAGCTTGTTCTTTTCTCTTTTTTTGTTCTGTAACTTTTAAGAAAGAATAAGCTTCTATTATTTTTGATATTCTCCAAGTTTTCTCTATTTCCAAAGGGTTTATTTTAAATTCAAGTGCTATACTATAAATCATAGAATTTAAAAAATCATTTTCAATCGTTTCCTTATATATCTTTTGATAATCTATTAATCCTGAAGATATAGGCATTAAAGAAACTAGAGATTTATTTATATTTTTTCTTTTATTTTTAAGCTTCGCTGGGATCTTCCTCATCAACACCGCATATATATCTTGCAAAATCTATTATTTTTCTTATAGATTTTTTTTGTATTTTTTCTATATTTATATTAGATGTGATAATGTTTTTCTTTATAAAATTAAGTTCTTTTGCTAAATATGAAGTAAAGATTACCTTTGTATTTTCTACATTTGTTTTAGAATTACCCATTTCAATATCCATAGCAAATCCTTCTCTTTTTAGCTCGGCATATTCAAGTTGTTTGATATCCGAAGGTATTGTAAACCATACAACAATATTTTTAATACCTTCCTTTTCTCTAAAGCCAACTTTAATTCCAAATTTTGCTCCAGGTTCTTCTCTCATATCTATATCACTAGAACCAACTGCTAGTTCACCATATTTTTTTAAAATTTCATCTACTTTGCTGTTTTCATTGTCTTCATTAATTTCGCTACTTTCAATTATTTCATTGTCTTTAGTAGCTTTTTCTATATCAGTCATATTTCCTCCTATTTATTTTATGCTGCTGTATATCCATCTACCATACCTGTCCATTTAACAGGTGTTGTTGTAAAATCCTCACTCCCGATAGATCCTGGAAGTATTATGCTTGTATCTTTACAATTAGAAAATCTAAACTTTATATCATTATCTCCTGTTCTCAAATACGCGACCACTGAGAATACGCCTCTTGTTCCTTTAAAAAATTCATCTAATTCAGTCACGTTTGGATGATCTATAGGTAGATTAAATTCACAATTTGCTGCAACTGTTTTTTTAGCTGCATACAATGGTCTATTCGTACTTGAAAAAGATACTACTGCTTTATCTTGTGCTGCCTCAAATGTCATTTCTTCTACCCACTCATCAACTACTACTGTTTTGCCTAAAGAATTAGAAAAAACTAAATAACATTCATCACTATATATTACTCCTGCTCCACTATTAGCCATTTTTCCTCCTAACTTACACTTGTTTTTTCATTTATATCCAATACATTTGATATAGCTATTATACATCCGCTAAATGTTAAAGTTGTTTTGTATTCAATCTTTCTATTTGAATAAACTACTACAACTAAATCACCTAAACCGTCTGAAAATGGATTACCATTTATATTATCTAGCCAATCATATGTTACAAATCCTTGTATAATTTGACGTCCAATTTCATTTAGTTCAGCTGAACCATATCTTACATCAAATTTCCCAGTCGCATTTCTTTCTATAAGTGCCTGCGTCCATCCTTTTCTTAACGCTTCATCTATCATGTCAGCTCCAATTACATTGTCAGCCCATGTTATACCATCAACAGATTTACCGTATGTCGTTGTTACTATTCCTTCTTCATTTGTCACAACATTTATTCCTGTTGCTCTTTCAACATCATCTCCTGCCATTTGATTAATCTCAGTTAATGAATATGAGCTTTCAGGTATTGTCATAACTGCTTCTGCCATTGGCGTAGAATAAGGTAAAACGCTTGATTTAGTACCTACTAAATTTGCATCTGCTCTATAATCTTTATCATAAGCTAACACCAATAATCTTTTACTTGTTAGTTCTTCTTGTAAAGCGATTATATCTGCCACCGCAGCATCTTTACTAGGTGACACAACTGCATAATGAGTATATTTACTTGCTTTCATGAAATTATCTAAGCTTTTAAGATTATCTAACTTAGTGTCATCTAAAGCAACAAAATAAAATGAATCTTTTGCTCTTTGCTCTAATGATGACAATACATATTCTACTGTATTAGTCGTACTTACAACTTCGCCATAAATTTGTAAACTTGATGGCTTAGGATTTGAACCAAAAAAGTCAATCACATACCGATATGCTAAATCTGTGTCTGTAAACCCTAAATCAATCAATTCTTGTAAACTTGTGATTGTATAAGGCAAAGAATCAGAATCTATTGCTTTATTAGTCACTAACAACAAAGTGGCTCCAAAATCTCTGTTTGTTAACGCTACATTAGTAGAAACATCTGTTATTTCTACCATTCTATTTCTAGACATTAATTTCCTCCTTTTACTTCCATTTCATTATCTACAAACAATATGTTTTCTGTTTCATATGGTCTGTAAACTTCTATTAAAAAATCTACATTATATACATCATGTGTATATGGAATTTCACTTAAATATGTTCCTTCCTCTTCTATATTCCTTACTCTTGTTCTTAAATTTATTTTCCGAAAATTAGTTAATGACTCATTATATATAAAATCATGAAACATTCGTGGTTTATTTAGCAAAAATAATAGTTCGTCTATACTTGAATAGTCATTATGATTTCTAAAAACTTCAATAGTAAGTGTATAAGTTATTAAATGTCTTATTATTGACTGCTTACCTTTCACAATATTCTGGCTATCTATTTCTTGTTTGTATATATGAAAAACAAGCTTAGGATATTTTTTATTGTCACTTAATTCTGTTGATCTCAAAATATTTATTTTGGGATCTATTTTTGCTTTTATAATTTTATAGAAAAATGAATACAATTCTTCTAATAATCCTGTTCTATTTTCAATATCCGGATTATATAGAGCTGCTTTAAAAGCTATGTAAGAATCATTATCCCAAACTTGAGTTATTAAAAAATCTTTTTCTTGGTATACAATCAAGTCATTTTCTGAAATAACAAAATCACTATCTATTGTATTATCTACTTCTTTTCTTGCAATAATCGGTGATATGACTTCAAATTTAAGCCCTGAGACTTCTTTATGCCCTATATTAGGATTTGTCTCTGAATAAACAATATCTTTTGTATGTGCCATAATTATGTAATTTTCATAACTTATAACCTGTTTTCCATCCACATAATCTGTTATAGCCCTTTTTATTTTGTATTCTTTTCTATTTAATTTTAATGCAGCTTCATTAATCATCATTTGCTCCCATAAAATTTATTATTTACCTTATATCCTAGACTTTTTGCTAATGTTCCTGTTTCATAAAACGGCATATCAAATCCTTTTTTACGTGTAGTTGACTCTGCATTTCCAGGATTAAAATACCCTTTATAGATTTCAAGCCTAACCATTTTCAAAAGCTTCTTCCCGGCTTTATGTCCTATATCTTCTGTTTTCAATGAACCTTTGCTCACCCTTGCAAACCCACTTGTAAGCTCTTTATTTATCTGTTCCTGATTATCAGATAATGTACTTTGCAAGATGGGTCTGCCAGGTATTGTTACACTATGATTTCGACCAGCTCTATTAGTTCCTTTAGTCAATGTTTCCATTAATCCAATAGCATCAAACCCTTTTCCAATTTTATAATTGTTTTCTGAAAACATTCCAACAGAAATAGTAACAGGTTTTATCATTTCATAATAAATTGGTTTTTTAACCATCTTGACTTTGACTTCCATTTTGTTCGCCTTCTTCTTTTTTAGAATTTTCAGCTATCTCTATTTCTAATTGGCGATCTTTAATTACTTTTTTTGTTCTTTCAAGTTCCAAGTCTGATAACTCTATACTGTTATTTCCTTTTTTTATTTCTATTTTCCTCCCTGTCTGAGGTATTATAATAAGTTCTTCTTTTTTACTGCTTATTTTATATTTCACTTTACACCTCCCATTACGAATAAATATTTAAGAAATTTTGTGGTAATTTTGCTAAATCATCCGTATTTTCAAATTTTTCAGTATAAGGTCTTATCAATACTTTAAATTGTTGTCCGAAAACAGTTTGATCAAATCCTAATCCATCAGAAGTCTTTATAAAATTCGTTGAATTCTCAGGTAAATTAAATTGATTTACCTTATATCTGTCTATGTTTATTAAAACCAAATGTTTAGAAAGATATTCTTCTAAAATATCTTTTATTGACTCTATGCCTTCTACATCAGATAACATAACTTCAGATTGATTTATATAATGTTGAATATCGTCATCACTCATCTGATATGTGTAGGAACCATCAACTTCTTTTGTTTCTAGTTCAATGATTCCTCGTCTTATATCTTCAATACTTACTCCCATAATTAAACATTCCCTTGTTCAAAGTTTATTTTATCTACCTCTTCCTGCAGCTTTTCTCTATCTGTTGTATTTGATATTTTAAGAATTTCTTTCTTAAAAAAATAATGTGTTTTAAGCTCTTTTATTTCATTATCTTCAAGTTCTAACACTTTCGCTCCTGGAACTATGCTGACAATTTTCTTTTCTAAAGGTATTTTTATTACACTCTTAGTTCTATTTATAATTGCAATCTCTTTCATATTCTCTCCTTTCATTAAGCCGGATATCCAGCAAATGTAACTTCCATAATTGATTCTGGTCTATATGCCATTACTTCACTATCTTTAAGCTCTACTCCACCTTCAATTTCTCTTTTTATTTCATATTCAAATGTTCTTGGAGCTATAATTTCTTTAAATTCATAGTTTTCTTGCTTAGCATCAAGAACTATTGCCCCTGCTTCTCCTGTAGTAGGCGAAATTAAGTTTTTAACCATTTGAATACTTCCAAATAAATTCTTTCTTTCTATTACCGTCAAAGAATCAAGATCACTATTTGCATCTGAATTATATACTTCTAAAAATTTGTAATATATATCTTGATGAACAGCAAATATTAAAGGTTCATATTTACCTTTTATTCCTGTAGTAAATTCCTTACTCACTCTAACCAATTCATTTACTATTTCAATTCCAGTTGCTGTCGCTAAATTAAGAGTTGATGCATACAATCTTTTACCTTCAACTGTGAATAAACCTATTCTTCCACCTAAAACATCATCACCATATAATAGAAGATCATTCTCTCTATCAGCCACAGAGTTAACCGCTGTTCTAATTTCTCTTTCAGGATCTTTTTTACCGGAAGCAATAAGTTGGATATCTTGTACTGTAAATTTATATCCTGAAGTTATAACAAATGTTCTTGCATATTTTTTTTCCTCACCTGTATTTACGAAAGGAATATCATTTATCAGCTCATCTGATACGATCGCTTTAAATTTGCCTGCCCATTCTCTGTATATAATCACATCTGTAGCTATATCCATGCCGTCTGAGGCAGAACTAAAAGGAATAAGTTTTCTTGCTTCAAATTCATCTACTTTTTCATCCAAAACTTTGTCTAAAGTTACCTTGAATTTTTCATCAACCTTATTAGGATCAAAATTATATCTATTTAACATTTATCTACCCTCCATATACCGTATTTTGTAATATTATTATTGTTTCTCCGTCTGTTGCTGCCGTTTCGTCATAAAAAGCATTGATTGCCGTTGCTCCTGATGCACCTTCTACAACGAATTTACCTGTTGCATCTAATGCTGCTCTTGCTCCTTCGGTTACATTAGCACCAGCAATTACATATAAATTCCCACTTCTTAATACCTTTACACTTGAACCGCCCTGTATAAGTTTATTATTATTTGAATCAACATAATTATGATCTGTATGCATTACTATTCCTGCAAATACTCCACCTGTTACATATGGTTCTACATGATCTTCCTTTCCTGACACATATTGAACAGGAGTTCCGATTATTAAGTCTACATCAGTATAAAAAGTTCTATAATCAGTTCCTTGTGTACTGTACGCTTCTTTTCCTGCTTGATTTACTACAACTGCCATTATTTTTCCTCCTTACTTTTGCTTCTGAATTTTTTGAAATATCCACTATTGAATTTTTTTCTTTCTGTAGTATCTTCTGATTTTCCGTCATTATTTAATTTTGTTTTTTTGTCAGGTTTTGAATTTTCAGATGATTCATAACAAAAATTAAATACTCCGATTAGTTGATCTTCATCAATATCTTCTGATTCATTGAAAGTAGGATTTACATTCATTATTACCGCTTTCATAAGTTCTTTTGTATCATCCTTTGCTTTTTCATATTCTTCCGAATTCAACACTTCTTGTGCTTTTAATTTTATTTCCTCATCATTTCTTTCTGACAACAATGCATCATAATCTTCCTTTAATTCATTGAATTCTTTGGTCTTATCCTTCAAATCTTTTATATTTTTTTCATTTTCTTGATTCAACCTCACTGCTTCCTGATAAATTGTATTTTCATCTACTTCTTTTCCGTTCCATTTAAATTTCATTGTATTACCTCCATCTTCTTTATAGTTATAAATTAATTTTATATCTGTTCCTGCTCGACCGTTTCCACTTAAAAGAGCCACATGATTTCCCACAATATTAGTCTGAATATATTCATCTTTGTTTATCTGCACTATATTTGCATAATATCCAGCACTTAATTGTATATCCTCGCCACTTGCTCTTTTTTGATTGATAAAGTCTATTGCATCTTTACTCTCAACTTGTAAAATTGCCCCAAGCTTGTTATCTTCTTCAAAAACACTTATAATCGTGCCTTTCTTATGCTTACTTACATTTTCGTTAGTTATCATTGTTAAAAGACCATTTTCTTCCGGATGTTCCAATGTAACTGTTTTATATTCAAAACTTTTCACTGTATTATAATTAAATAAATTTTGATAATTTATTTTTTCTTTTATACGCTGATTAGATTCTAAATAATAATCCATATACTTATCCGCTTCTAACATGTACCCTTTTATTCTTAAAAACCCTTCCTCAGTTACTTCGAAATGTGTCATTTCCCCTAAATTAAATCTTATCAAATCATATTCACCGCCTTTCTAATTACATCATCAGGTATTTTAAATTTACAGCGACATCCTGGGTCTTCCTGTGGTAATTTTTGTGAGATACTAGGATCGCTCAAACAATTACCATATAAATCAAACCTTAATCCATGTCTATATTTGTGATCTAACCTCACTCTACTATCATGCATCGTCCACCATATAAATCCATCTATTTGAAGTTCCTCCAAAACCTGTACATTATATGAAGTATGATAATTACCGCTTTCAAGTGTAGAATGGTAAAGATTTCCACTTTTCATTCTCTGTTTTGTTACTTTTATTATTTCTTTTACTTCATTTTTCGTCTTTAATGATTGAGCAATATCTTTGAATCTATTACTTGTCGCAGATAAAGTTAATAATATTGTCGTTGACCATAACAGTAATTTTTTAAGATTTTTTTTCTTTGATTTAGTAAGTAATTGCTTTATTTTTTTCAATTTAGATTTTTTAGTTCTTTTGATATACTCATTATCTATATCTTCCATTATTTCTAAAAGTATCAATCCTACTTCATCTTCGTATTTAGAATTATATTCATATTCATCCAAAGCTTTGTAAAGTTCATCTTCACTATTGATATCTTTCTTTCCTAAATAACTTAATAGTTTGTTCAATTCTTTGTCATAAATCTTCTGTAATTCCAGCTCTCTTTCTCTTTTTATTCCTATCTCCATCTTATCTACCACCTAACATTGAGATAACATCATCAAATGTAAAATTATTATTTTCATCTCCAAGCTTTTTAACAATATCTGTAAATTCATCTAAAGAATTTGATTCTTGAGCTGTTGTGTAAGCATTTAGGAAAATTGTTAATGAATCTGTATTTATCTTACGTATTTCTGCTTTTTGTTTCTCAAGATCAAGATCCATTTTTGAAAATTCATCAGCATCAATATAAAGTTCTGCTAAATCTTGACCAGTTATGTCTTTATTAAACTCTAAAGTAGAAATTAGTTTCTTAACTTTGTCTGATTTTGGTTTTAAGCCTACTCTAGCCATCAAGTCAATTGCTCCGTTAATAAGTCCTAGTTTATCTTGATAACTTTTAGTTCTTGCACTTTCTGTCTCAGCCTTTTCTTTATCATCTATTTCTATAAGACTTGGCAATAATACCTCAAAATATAAATTATCTTTTCTAAGTGATTTTAAAATTTTACCTACAATATCATTTATGACTGGCTTTGCCTCATCATTAAATAGTCTTTGTAAAAATTCAGCATACTTCTTACCATCTTCTTCGGCTCCTGAAATAGCTCCTGCGGTATTTCCAATAAGTCTTTGCTTTGGGATATTTGTATGTATACTGAGAATTGTTCCGGCTGTATTTATAAATTTTTCTGGATCAAATCCTAAACTTGTATTCAATACTTCCAACTTATCATCTGTTCCTTTAACCACTAAGCTGCTTGCATTAAATTCCTGTTCTTTGGTTGCAATTCCACCATTTTTTTCTATATCTTTTGCATTAGCTTTATCTGTGCTATAAATAAGTAAATTAGCTCTGTATATTATTTGACCTATTGACCATTCAACAGTATCAGTTATAACTAACTGATCCCATAATCTCGTCAATATACTTTCGCCTATTTTCCCTATATATTCATTTGTTCTTGCCAGATATGCCCGTGTAGGATTGACTATTGTTCTAATTTGCATCTTGGTATCATCATCATACTCTGCTATCGTCAATTCCTTTATTTCAGATTTTTTTTCATATTTCCCTTGATTTAATTTAATAGATGCTATTTCAGGTTTTTCATATATTGCCAAATTATAAATATCAAAACTTTCTCCTAATGGTTCTGAAATATTTTTCTCTATATCTTCTGTTACTGCATAAACTAAAGCACTATATCCATATTTCCTGGAAGCTTTCAGCATATATTTTAGTTTACTTATGAAATCTAATTTATTAAGCTGTTCCCATACTTTGTCGTATACATCTTGATTTTCATTTCCTGAACTATCATAAAACTTTAAATCAAAATCATTTTTCAACATATCATCAATTGGTGCATCTATAATATTGACTGCTAATTGATTGCTGCTTATAATAGTATTTATTTCTGAATCGTCCAAAACCTTTTTTACAGGAGTCTGTTTATTCAATACATCTCTTTCTGTTCCTTTTGTACTATTAGCTGACGAGCTTTCCATCATGTTCATTTTCTCCTGTGATTTTCCTCGCCCTATTCCTTTAAAAAATTTCAACATACCTCCTCCTATAATAAAAAATGATTTGAAGCAGTATATTTATCTCTTATTACGATTCCTGCATAGCTTGCACAATCGACCATATCATCATGAGTGCCATTAGGAAATTCTAACAGCTGCCTTTCATATGCTTCTACTTCAGGATCTTCTTTGTGGAGTCTATGATATACTCTTCTATTTCCATATAAATTTATAATACTTGATGCTCTAAATACTTTGTCACCTTGTGCTTGAAGTTCTTCAATTAAGAACCCTTCTTCTTTAAATTTCTGTATTAAGTAGGTTCCTGATTGTTTATCTTCAATATAAGTTGTATCTGGACTTAAATTTAAAATCTGATTCCTTAATATTCTTTCTTGATCCGGTATCTTTAACCTATTATGATAAATATTTAGCAGCAACAGCTCCTTATCAGGTGTTAATGCCCAATGAAAGATCGCCGTTTCGTCGTTTTCATCTTTTTCTTTCATTGCAGTATCTACCGTGAAAAATCTTACACAATCCCTTTTAAGTATTGTTTTCGTATTCCCGTCATTATATAAGTAATAGAAATGGTTATCTTCTTTGAAATACTTAAAATCTTCTCTGTGGAAATAGTCTCCTTCTTCCGGTGTCGGTCTTTGCTGAAACAATGAAGCCCATGTCCTCGGATTAGATTTATATGGTTCATAAAATGCTTCATCAAATCCACCTTCTTCCCACAATAATTCCCCTTTTTTTCTAAGTAAGATGTCTGTTTCTTCATTCTCACATTCTGCTGCCAGAATCAATTCAGCAAACTTCTCACTTTCATCTTCTTTAAGCCTTCCTGCCAGATCATCATAATGCCATCTAGTCATAACTACTAAAGCTATCATGACTTCCCCAGGATTAATTCTTGTACTCGCATCATCTTTCCAAGTTTCCCATAATCTGTCTCTATATCTTTTGGAATTTGCTTCAAGTCTGTTCTTTACAGGATCATCTATTATTAATAAACTTGATCCTTCTCCTGTCATTCTACCTTGTAGTGGGGTACTAATTACTCTAGCTGCTTTTTCTGTTTCCCATGTCGTACTCCCCTTAACCTTTAAATCTATATTTCCAAAATACTTCTTATATTCTATATATAGATCTTTATTTCTTGCCCCTGCCTTAGCTGCTAAATCTTTTCCATATGCACCTAATATAACCGGCTTTTGTGTTTTTAAAACAAACCAACTAGGGAATGTATTTGTTATACTTGTACTTTTTAAATGCCTCGGCGGCATATTAATTATCATCTTAAATCTTCGCTTGTCTGTTTTTATTACACCCAGACTTGCTAATGTCAGAATGTCACAAATAAGTTCTATATGCCTGCCTCTTATAAGAGGATTACTATTCGGAAAAGTATTCTTAAAATAACTGTAATATGATTCTGTTATCAAGTATTTATTCAAGGTTATTATTTCTTTCATTTCTTCAACTTTTAACTTATTAATCTCTAAGTTCTCAATATACTTCTCTATATTTTTTATTTCCAAAAATTTTTCGTATCTTTCCTTATTGAGAATTTCTAAATTATTAAGTTCTAAGAATCTATTCAGAGCCTTCATCATTAACACCTTTTAATCCTTGAATTTTTTTAACAATATTTTTGACATCTTCTTCATTTACTTCTTCATTAGTTCCGTTTAAATCTCTTGCTTTTTCTTTACTTAATTCAAACTTATCAATTTCTATATTCTCTTCTGTTAACTGCTTTTCGTATTCTGCCTGAGTATAAATAGATATTACCTGTAAATCTGTCTGTATTTCCTTTTCTATTAATCTTATATTTGTTATAGCTTTATTGATTGCTATTTGAAGGTCTTTGTCTGTCGAATTCTCCTCTATAGAATCCACTAAATCCATTAGTATTTTTTTCTTTTTTGCTTTTACTTTTTTTAATATCTCTGTACCCTCTGGATAAGCAAACTTTACTGTATCTTCAAGTATCCTTCTAGCTCTTTCTATCAGATATGGTCTTATCGGTTTCTTATATTCATAAAAAGATCCGTTTGATACTCCATGTTTTTCCATTATTTCTTTATCTGTAAGATTTTCAGGATTTGCTATTATTTCTGCTTGTACTTTTGTTTTTTTGTCTTGTCCTGTTGTCCTATTTTTTTTGTCCTGTCTTTGGTTTTTTTGTCCTGTTTTTTTGTCCTGTCCTGTTTCTTTTTTTTTGAGATATCTCTCATGTTTTCTTTTTATACTGTCCGTTTGCATTTCAAGGGATAACTCTCTTTTTATCCGCTCATATACTTCTTTTTTTGTCTTGTACTCAGGACTAAGTTTTATATATAACTGATCTATTAATTTTATATCCATTCATCCATTAGTCCTCCTTTTATATCTATTCTGTTTTTCTATTTTTTTATATTCACAAGATATTGTATTTCATGTTATATTTTGTCGGGAAAATACAATACAAAATACTACATATTGTGTTTTAAAAAAAAGGAGCCTCTAAGTAATAGACTATATTCCGTCTATTTTCACTTAGAAGCTCCCAAATTCATGAGCAATAACTCCCTTATTTATTTTCTATATTATAATATTTATCATACAAAAAGTCAAATTTACCTCATTGTATACTCGTATTTCTCGCCTTCAATTTCAAAAATAAGTTTCAAAGGATTTTGTGTTTCTTCAACCTCTTGAGGCACAGACAACAAATATCTGACGCCTAAAGTTTTTAATGGATCTATAGCAGTAATATTAGCATATGTAAATCCTGTCTGTGAATCTTCCGGTATTGGCTCTGCCGAATATGTATAACCACCATTATAATCTGCCGTTACCGTCATAATTTCGTCAGCCCCTAGTTGCTGCTTTTGAATATTTTTTACATCTGTGTCTACATGGATATATACATTTCCACTTTCAGCTGGATAATGCGTATAAAAACCTGAAGTATCATCTGGTAACACATCATAACTAAATTCTATTTTTTTTATTGTTATTTCAGCCTTAGAGTTTTTTATAGTATCACCTATTTTCAAAGTTTTTATTTCATTTTTCTTTTCCTCGACAACTTCATTTTTGTTCTCTGCTTCTTTTTTAGTAACAGTATTTTTTTGGGTTCCACACGACATTATCAAACTTAACATTAACAAAATATACAGAATTTTTTTCATTGCATACCTCCTTTGTATTTATGATTATTTTATCATTTTTTTAAACTTATATCAAAATTTTTCTTTTTTTATTGTATCTATAAGTTTACCTTTTGTCATTTTTACTTCTACCCAACCAGTCCAGCCTTCTTTTTTTAGATTTATAATTTTTAATACCGCACTTTTTATCCCTATATCTTCATTTATTATTTCTAATATTTCATTATCACTCATTTGTCCTCCCTAACTTCATTTCTTAAATGCACAAGTTCGTTTCATTCAAATTCGATCTTTTCATTTGCTTCCTGGTATTTTCTTGGGCTTTGGACTACTTGGCACTTTTGGCTTTTCCGGAAACAAAGCCTCTAATATTTTAATTGGAATCCCTATAAATATATGGCACATTAAACTTATTATTCCTATAAAAAGAATCCCACACCAGAACAAACCTATACAAAAAAGTATCGCAATGAATATCATTTTTATACCTTCTATTACCATTATTTATCACCTGTTTCCATAAGCTCAAATATTGCTTTTAACATTCCTGTTGTTTCTATTTCATAGATCCCTTTTGACAAAGTTGTAACTATTTTTTCTTCCATATCTTTTTCAATATCCAAATTTAAATTTATTCCCCATTCATGAAACAGACCATGAAGGAACTCATGTATTATCGTTTCTTTTTGTGTGCTTAAATCCATATCCCTATTAATATTTATTTCTTTTCTAACTAAGTCTATAAAACCACTCATTCTTTGCTCTAAATATTTATCATTTATTTCTCTTTCTGATAAAAATAGTATTTTATAGTCATAGACACCTATTCTCACAGGTATAATAGTTTTTTGCATTATTCCTCCTATTTTTTTTGAAATAGTTCTTCTATCCATAAAATTATAGCTGTTGATGCAGAAAAGTATATTATAAACCAAAACGTTAATATTAAAGGATTTTGATATCTCAAAAGCTTATCAAAAATTTCAAAAAATTTAACCTCTCTGATCAAACAAAATGATAACATTAAAAGAAACATTTTTAAAAATTCTTTCATTCTTCACCTCTCTAATTCCAGATCTTATATGCTGCATAAATAAAGATTATAAACATTGCAATCTGTGCTAATATTCTACCTAAATTTTCCGGTATAAATACTTCTTTTATGCTTTTTATATTTTTCGAATAGTCCTTTGCTTTTTCCAAATTAGCCATAGCTAATGCTATAAGAACAAAAACTATAAATGTATTTATAAAGTTTTTCATCTTTTAACCTTCTTCCCAGATCTTTTCTTCAGAAACTCTTTTAAGCAATTTCCATTTTTATTTCCTCGCCCCCTATATTCATTATTAGATACATTTCACCATGTTCGCCCATTTAAAATACCTCCCTATTTCTTTTTTAGATAATCATACTTGCCTTCTTTAAGCTCTTTCCGGAATAACTTGAAATGATTTTTATATGTATCAAGTAAATCAAATACAAGCTTTTCATTGAGCCATACACCCTTTAATACATATCTTTCTTCAAAATCTTTTCGCCCCAAACTGTGCTTTTCCTGATGATGTTTTCTGCATAATGTTATAAACCTTGTCTTTAGACCGTTATCAAATTCATAACCACCTATAGAGTTGGCATTATCCCAATGTTCCAAATCAACTATATAACTATTTTCAGGATCATGTCTTTGATTACAAACAGCACATTTTCGCTCCCTTAAACATGCTATGACATACTGGTCAATCTCTTTTATAAAATGTCTTGCATGTCTTAAAATGCCTGTTCCTTTTTCTTTGAGGAATAAATTAACATCAAGATGCAGAGCCTTTTCTATTGTCCAGTTTATAAATTCACTCGCCAGTTCCATTGAAAGAACATCTTTAGATGCCCTTTCAAAAGTAAAAACTGGAATTTCTTTCAGCCGGCAGAACTCATTTTTAAGATCTATTTTTACATTTTCCCTTTCATCCCCTATTGCATCTCCTATTTGCTTAAAGAGTATGTGTAGCAGGGCGTTTTGTTCCTGTGATAACATTGAAACCGGAATAACCCTGATAGGATAATTATTTAATTCTTCTTCCCATTCCTGAGCTTTTTTCTTTGCTTCTCTTAATTTCTTTTTTTCTACCGGAAAGAAAGCATTTATACAGTTATTTTCTCTATCTATTTCAAAATATGACATATAATCACCTTAGCTTTTATTTTCATATATATTCCCTACAATTTTTATTTCTTTTTCAATATCATTTTCTGTCCTATCATCATTTTCAGCCCTCCAAAGTACTTTTTTATCTTCATCAGATGCTTCAAAGTAAAAACCCCACATTTTTACTTTTTTAAGCGTTTGATTATATTTAGACAGTACCATATGTTCGAGTTCCCCATATCTAACTATCATTTTCCCAGCGTTTCCGTCATTGTCATGAAACTGAATAATATCTCCCTCAAATATATCTTTGCCTGTTATATCTTTTTTCATTAAAGGCTTCATAAAGATTGCATCTTCTGAACGGAATCCGCCCCATTGACCTACTACCCAGACTATTTTATCAATATAATTTACCTCTCTTACTTCACCTAATAATTTTTTCTTTTCTATCCAAACTCTTAATTTATCCATGAATCCTCCTAACTTTTATTTTCTCCCTGACTCTTCTTTTTCTATTCTGCCTGTATATTTTGTAAGTCTGGCATTGCCATTTATGGACACATACCGGACACATTTCATTCATTACAGTACACGGTGTCATTTTTTCCCCCTGACATCATTCAATTCATTTAAATGTCTTTTTAGCACATTCAAAGTATTTTCTGCTGTTTTTATTATTTTTTCTTGTGTTCTCATATTATGTAAACAATAAGATATTTCACTTTCTATTTCTCTATTTGTCATATTTTTTATTAATTTTTCTGGCATTGTCTCACCTCATTCTTTCTAATAAATACTTATTTTTTATGTACATGTCTTTCTCTCTGAGTTTCTTCTCATTCTCCAAAAAATATCCTTCTTTCTGAAGATCTATTATTATTTTTCTCCTGAAGTTTCTTATTGTTGAAATTGCCGGAATTTTCTTTTTAAACTCTTGAGGAGTTATTTTATTAATATCTATATTCTTTGCTCGCATTAAGTAAAGCAGTAATTCCGTGTCAGGTGCATTATGTTCAAATACTATTTCTGGATGCATCACAATTATTTTTTTTAATTCTGTATCTCTTGGATAACCACTATTTACATGATCACGTACCACTTGCCGTCCATAAAGGTCATTTTTTATTGTTTTTAGATCTCTGAAAAATTCATCTTTTTCATCTACTTGAATTGCCATATTATCAGCTCCCATTCATAAAAGCTGCCATTGCTAATATTACTATTGCAAATTTAGTCCATGTATAATCCTTTAATAAATATATACCTACTACAGCAGCTATCATCACACCAATGTTATTAATTGACATAAAACTTCCCATTTTAAAATAACTTATACTCTCCTATTTCTTCTTCCAAAAACAAACTTTTAAATATTGCTTCCGGTACATTTACAACTATGCTATTACCTGCCTGTTTGTATAATTGTGTGTCACTCATCCCAAGTGCTTTTACTTTGTCAAAATCATTATCAGTAAATCCCATAAGTCTGAAACATTCGTGGGGTGTCAGTCTCCTTATTCTATAATCTGTAAAAATTTTAGGTGGATCTTTATAATCTGTTGAAGTTAAACTTCCTATTGTTCCACTTGGACTATATATCCTTCCTCTTTGAACTCCGTGACCGTCCAATAATCCTACTAAATACAATCCTGTTTTTGCTCCAAGTCCTCCACCTTGTGAACTTAATGTCACAGATACATCAGGCATATAAATTCTTTCCCCTTGGCTATTTTTTTCAGATAAACTCCCTATTAAATTTACTTTTTCTAAGTTTTCTATTTCTAGTATTTTGTCTTTGTATTTTTCTATAAATGCTTTAGTCTTTTCTTCATTTATAAAATACTTTTCATCTACTTCTTTTTCTAATAGATCCTTGAGTAATATATTTAATTTTTTCGGTCCTGGAAAGTTATATTTTACTTTATCATCAAGTATACTCAGACAGAACAGCCTTTCACGGTTTTGAGGTATCTCATAATTTAAAGCATTCAATACTTTATAAAAGTTTTTATAGCCTAGTTTTTCTAAAAATACTAAATAATTCTGAAATTCCCATCTGTGGTTTTTACTCAAAATATTAGCTACATTTTCTAATAACAAATATTTTGGTAGTTTCTTTCTCTCTTTGTAATTTTCTAAAAGTCTCAATACTTCTAACAAAAGTCCTGAACGTGTTCCTTCTTGTATTCCTTGGTGTTTGCCGGCTATCGAAATATCCTGACATGGTGAACCATATATCAGAAGATCTGTTTCAGGCAGCTCTTTTATTTTTTCAATATCTCCCAAGTTAGGAGTTAAAAAGTCATTGTGAATTGCTCGGTATGAATCTATAGCGAATCTGTCAATCTCTGAAAAAGCAATGACTTTATGATGTATATTTAATTTTTCAAGTGCTTTTCTTGGTGATCCTATGCCTGCAAATAATTCAATGACTTTCATATTTCCTCCTACTAATAATTTTCTTTAAATAATTTTAATACCTGATGTTCTTTGTCTAAATTAAATATATCTTCTATCTCATATCTATAATTAGTCCTTAGTTTTTTTTGATTTATTAATATTCCTATCTCAGCACATTCAATTGCTTTAATTGATTTTTTCCCTGTTCTCAGTAAAAATTTTTCAAGTTCATGAGTAGTTACTAAGTAAGTTTTTTCCAGTTCTCTAAAGTTTATAATGAAAGCTTTTACACTATTTTCAAAATCACCAAGTTTTTTAAAGCTTTCTAACTGATTATAGGCACTTTTATTTAAACTATATGTTTTTCCCTGTGTTGTTTTTAGCTCTAATAAATAAAGATATGGAGCTTTAAACATAAAACAATCACATACATTCCGTGGGGTAAATCTTGAAAATTCACCAGCATTTGCACCGCCAAAATTCGCACTATCTTTAAACCTATAAAAAAGTATATTTTGAGGTACTGAGGCTTTTATATCAGCCTCAAACCTCTTACCCACATTCATTTTATTCACTACCTTTTGCATGCATACTGATACCTGAACCACCTATTAATACTGTACTTGTACTTTTAGTTTTTTTAGTCTCTGTTTCTTGATATTCCAAAGTTGCTCCGTAAATTCGATCTTTCCCTTTTTTCGTTACTCTTATTTTGCCTTCAAAAATTAATTGTATTATTAGCTGTGTGCATTCTTTTGATTTTATATCAACCAGCTTTTGAAGCAATGTAGGTCTAAACTCGTAAGGTGTGTTTTTCGATAGAAATAAAAGTATCTTTTTCTTTTTATCTTCCAGATCTTCTATTTCTTCATCACTTATCATTGCCTGTAATTCCTCATCTGTCATTGCATTTCCTTTTATTTCAGCAATATCTTTTTTGGCTTTTATTTCTGTTATTACTGTTACTGTTTCGTCTTTTCCGCTTGCAAGATCATAACCAATCATTAGCGGACCATATTCACCATTCTCAATTCTCGTGATAGTTCTATCTATTTTTCCTTTTGCTATTTTAATTATCTTTTCTATTGCAGTAGCATTTAGAAAACTTGATTTTTCAACTATACCCTTAATCATATTTATAACTAATTTTGTTTTCTTTAGTTGTATAGCTACTACCAAACAATCAGCTATTTCTTCTATTACATCATCTTCATGTTTTGTCCAGAATGATGTTCTTCTTTTATTTACAGCTTCTTGCAATTCTTGTATTTCCTCAAATAATTTACCTTCCTGTGCTTTTTCTCCAAAAAAGCTTTTTATATATTTCAGTTTTGCTCTATATTCTGAATCTAGTATAATTTCATCTCTTTCTTTTGAACCAAATAATTTACCAGAATTTACAGACTTTATAATTCTATTGATAATGTCATGAAAATCCTTAGATGTTTCTATATTTCTTACAGCTAAAATATCATTGAATCTTGCTGTAAAATCATCTTCTGTCATATTTTCTGTTTGAAAATCATCAAGGAAATTATGATATATTATTTCAGCTATTTTCTTTTGACTGAATACTACAGTTAATTGTAAATCAGATCTTTTCCATCCAAATTTCAATTTTCCAGATTGATCGTTATTTATGTCAAAATCACTATGATTTAAATTATATTGTGATTCACACATCCCTATTATAAAGTCTCTCATTTCATTACTTATCATATTTTTATCACTCCCTATTATTTATATTTTCCTTTTTTATTTAGTGTTTCTTTTATATCTTTGAATAGTTTTATTTGTTCCTTGTATTCTTTTAGATTCTCCGGCTGCCTAAGCTTAAATAAGTAAATTGACAAGCCGTCTTTTTCTGCTGTATATTCTTGATGTAATGCTGCTAACTTTGCATCTTCCTCAGACTTAAACACTAGATTACCTCTTTTCCAAAAAACTGATTTTCTATCATAAGAGTAACTTTATTTTCTATTACGTCATATCCTTTCTGCTGTCTTTCATACTTGCTGTTAAAGCTATTTCTTATCTGTGCTTTAAATGTTCCTATATCATCATCTTTTAAGTGTCTAGCATCATGTTTATTGTTTAGATAAATCTCTCTGCCTATTTCTCCATATTCCTGATATATAGCAGCTTCCATATTGTCTGCCCCTAATCTACGCACTAAGTACATAAACCTTTCAGCAAACTCCTGCCCTATATTTTGTTTTTCCATTTCTGGATTTAATAAAGTCATTAGATGGGCTATGCTTGGAGTACCGAAAGTATGTTTATGTAATAATTCAATAACTTTAACCTGCACAATCCTAGATTCATATTTTTTTAGTGAATAATACCAAGTGTCTATTTTTTGTGCTATTCTTTCATCATCTTCCGGAACAAAATCCTTATATTCATTTCCTATCGCATAAATTACTTCTTTTACTTCTTCACGTGTCATAATTCCATAAGCCTCCTGAATTTATCATTTGTTTTTTTGCTTTCTTTACTCTCATAATTTTTCTGTCTTATCTTCTCAAAACTGCTAGCAGTTACTAAAAAATCAAATGTTGCTCTAAAATCATTTACCTCACCTCTTAGGAATTTAGAATTCCTTATCATTCCCATAACTTCTAAAAACCTTTCTAGTCCATGTTTTTTTATTCTTGCATTTAAATTACTTAATCTTTTTCCGTCTATTTTATCTATTTTAGGCAAGTCCAATTCATTAGCTAAACTATTCCATTCTTCCTGTACTTTTTGGATATTATCTTTAGATAATATCTTTTTATTATTTATATTATTATTATTTAAATTATATATATTCTGTGTAACAATTTTGTTACCGGTACCGTCCTCAATATTGTTACCCGTACCAGTAACATTTTTGTTACCGGTAACGTTTGTGTTACTGGTGTACTCTTTATAATTTCTTTCATTTACTGTTACTGTTGTTTCATCTCCATCCTCTGTCTTTTCTTTTATACAGTATGTCTTTATTGTCTTTTTCTCTTCGTGACTTTGTAAATCCTCTAAATAGGTTTTATATGATTCTTCAGCATATAGCCGTCTCTCTTCTGTTACATTTCCTTTTTCCAAAGCAATCATATATAAGTACCCTTTTTTAATTAAAGAACCTATTAACCTTGACATGCTTTTTTCATGCTTCCCTAGTATTTTAGAAAAATACGAATTTGTCGCATAACAATATCCTGCATTGTTATTCCCTAACTCTTTTATTAACATGTATAATCTAAATTCACCATCTTTCAACTCTTTATCATTAAGAGCCTTATATATAAATTGATTCATAGAATCATCACTTCCTATTTCATATTTTTAATAATTTGATTTTTTATATAAATGTGTTATAATTTAGTTGATTAAAACATTGTAGCCCTTTATGGGCTTTTTTTATTTCCCCAGAATAAGCAAACTGGGGTAACATATATAGTGAGGTTGAATGGTAGTCACCTCACTTTTATTTTATTTTGCTTATTTTTTCTATATCACTTCCTTTCATGATATAATTGATCTGTTACAATAAAACACCATAGGAGGTTTTATGTACGTAAATATCATGCGTGATGACGAAGGTGTTAAGTTTATTCTCTTAGATGACAATAAAGAAGTGTTCTATACTTCTCATGGATTCACAGATATTGATGAGTGTGAAGCTGTCATTGAAAAAATCAAAGAAAATAAAACTTTCGTCAAATGGTTACCTTAGTATTTATTCAGGAGCTGCAACTCCTGAATTTTTTTACTTTAAAAATAGTTTTACCATGATGAAAATTAACAGAATAGCAGTATTAGAAATTGTAAATATTTTATAAATCCTAAATATTTTATCAGAGCTTTTTTGTATATTTTTTATTACTCTTATTTCACGTTCTAGGATTTTAGCCTGTTTATCATGCCTATCATGTTCATAATCTTTTAGTATTTTGTCAGCCTGAATTTTTAGTATACACTCATGTATTCCGCCAACTAACCCCATATCTATTTCACCATCTTTTTCCAAAGTATCTAAAATTTTAAAAAGCTTTTTTTATATTCTTAGTTTCTATTATCACTCTTTCTCCTTTCCTTTAGTTATTTATTCACCTGTTTTTACTGATGCATCTCTTAAAACATCTTCCAACTTTACATCTTTTTTTCCTTCCGGAACTTTTAAAATAATTGGTTCAGTAATTTTCCTTATTTCATATTGTGTAATTAATCCCTCTAACATTCCCTTAAAAAGCTTTATTTCATATGTTAAGTTATAAAGCCAAGCTATGATTAAAACTTGTAAGAAAATTATTATATATTCCATCCCTCCTCCTTCCTTTTTTTATACACAAACGTATAATTAGTTGTCAAAAAAATTTTCATATTTTACACCTGTTATTTCACTTAATAATTTTATTTTATCTGGTGAAAAAGTAAGTTTATTCATTTTCAAATTTGCATAATGATGTGAAAAATTTTGCCTCGACATATTAATGTTTTTAGCTAGTTTTGAACAACTAATATTATTTTCTTCTAAATATTTCTTTATTTTTTTATATGCTATATTCATAAATTCCACCTCACATTATTTATACAACAACGTATAAGAAATGTCAAATTTTTTTTTACAAAATAAAAAATGCCTAAGCATTTTAAATTATGAAAATTTCCCCACCCGTTTTCTAAAATAATTTTCTACTGACTAAAGTGGTAAAAGTTCCAACATATTTTATATTCTCATCTACCAAAATATTTTTTTCATATCCTGTTAGACTTTTTAATATTGCTTCTCCATCATAAAAACCTACTCTTTTTGCAAATTTCTCATTTTTAATATCTATTACAACTATTTTCCCATCTAATTCACGCCAGTTATTAAAATTAAAACTTTCAACAAGTATTCTATCGCCATTTAATATCTCTGGTGCCAGTTTATCTCCTCTTATTTCTACTATAAAAGAATCTTCATATATTTCTAAATCTGCCGGCAATACAAACACCTCCTTAGATAATTCCTGTAAAAGCCCTTCTCCGGCAGTATTTAAAGAAAATACAGTAAGACGTGGAGTTTCTTTTTTATTATGTAACTTTATTCGGTCTTTTAAAAAAGGTGACCTGTCTAATTCTATTAAAGCCTTAATTTCATTTTTTTGTTCTTTAGACAAATTAAAATAAGATGCAAAGTTATCAATAAATACATCTTTTGGAATTCTTTTGCCAGTTGTATAATGACTTAAAGAACCAAAAGATACATTTAGATCTTCGGCTAAAGACTCTAATGTATAATCTCTTTCTTTTATAAAATTTTTCAAGTAATCAGCAAAGCTATTAAAATTTTTTTTCATTTTTCCTCCTTGTTTTTATAGAATTATACCATTTTTTTATACAAAAATGTAAAATTATATTTGACATTTTTTATACGTTAGTGTATAATTATTTTAAAGATAGGAAAATAAAGGATACTATCAAATTTTTTTAAACAATTATTATACATTAATGTATAAAAGGAGCTGGTAGAAATGACGAAAGAAGAAATAAAAGAAATAATATATAACGCCGACTTAGATTATTCATCTTTGAACATAAAAGACGGCAGAGTAAAAGGACACATTACAGTATTGGTAGATGAGGAAGAATTACAGGAACTTTCAGATATACCCTACTTTTACTTAGATAGTTTTGAAATAGATAAGAAAAAATATTATAAGGAATCTCTTGGTGTCATATTAGCTAGTGAAGATGAAAATTACACTTTTCATGATGTAGAGTTCCAATTTAAGAAAGAAACAGTAAAGGGGGTGGCATAAATGAATTTAGAAATTGAAGATATTGTAGCATGTGCAATGTTTTTACAAAGAGAGTTTCCAGATGAAATATTATCTTATACCGCTGAAGAAATTGTAAAAATATGTGAATCTATTATTGTTGAATATGAACCATATATGAATTCTTTAGATGAGTATTTAGAATCTGAAGAAACAAGAAAATTCATAGAAAAAATTATTTAGAGAGGAAGTGGCGTAATGCTGCTTCCAAGAAGGAGAATCCAATGACACAAAAAGAAATTAAAAAGCTTAAAGCTAGAATACAAGAAGGATTTAAATATATTGCTAGAGATGAAACAGGAGATATTTATACATATGAAAAAATACCTAATAAAAGTTTATATGGCGAATGGAAAGACGGGGGAAAACTTCAATGTATTGGTAATTATAAATTCTTACCATTTATTGCTTCTAATGAAAATCCTACTCTTATATCCAAACTAATAAAATAAGCAAGATATATTCTTGCTCAGGTATATGACGCCTCTGCTCGTCGTATACCTCAGTAAGAATTTATTTGAAGGAGGAATTATATGTATAAAGTAATATGCCCTATTGATAATGAAATTAAGTGGCAGACTAAAGACAGAAAAGAAGCTATTGCACATGGTAAAAAGGATCAAGCATTAGTTTACAAAGGAAAAGAAGTAATATATGACTTTTCAAAATAAATAATAGGAGGAATAAATATGCTGGAGGAAGAAAGAAATTATTTAGAGTTTGTAATAAATCAAATAAAAGGAATGCAGGACGATATAAAAGAATCTGAAATAAGATTAGAAGAAAATAGGAAGGTGGTATTGGAATGAATGAATTAGTGTTAATAAAGCATAATGAACCCGTTACTACTAGTATAATTATAGCTAAAGAAACTAAAAACCAACACAAAGGAATAGTGCAATTAATAAGAAAATATACCACTGAATTCAGTAAATTCGGACTGTTACATTTCAAATGTACCGGTCAAAAAGGGAAAAAAGGATATAAAACTTGGTATGAATTAAACGAACCACAAGCCACTTTACTAATGAGTTTTCTTGATAACAATGAAGTAGTTGTAGAATTCAAAGTCAAACTTGTTAAAGGTTTTTACACAATGAAACAATTTATCTTGAATCAACAAAATAATCAGTGGCTAGATACTAGAAACAACGGTAAACAAATAAGACATGAGTTTACAGATATTTTATCTCTGTTTATAGATTATGCGTATTCTCAGGGCAGTAAGTCAGCCGATAAATATTTTATGATCTATACTAAACTAGTTAACAATACATTGGAATTAGAACCCAAACAAAGAGATATGATAGGAATTGCAACACTTAATGCTATTTCATTACTGGAAAACACTATGGGAAATATAGTTATCACTGAAATGGAAAAAGGAACTTACTACAAAGATATTTATAAAATGTGTCGTGATAATTGTGTCGAATTTATGAAAGGTCTTTTTATTCAAAAGCCTGCATTACCAAAAGCTATATAAAAAACTACCCCGCAGTAACTACAGGGCAATTCGATATTATATTCGCAATTGAATTTGATACAAATTTATATCATACATCAACTGCATTTGTCAAATTGCTAAAAGAAAAATCCCTCAACTGTACTGTCTATTAAGGGGGTTAGAAAAATAGACAGTACGGTTCAAGGATTGATATTAAGTATTAAATGGAATAACTCAATTTTCAGATTATTGGGTAATAGAAGAATGAGTTATTCCACAAGAAACTTAATTTTACATCTGCACTGTCTTTTGGAGAGATTTCAGAGAATTAAAATCAGGCAGTGCAGAAAGGTATTAAACCTTTGACGGAGCAACTCAATAGGACTAGCCTCCTATTTACTCTCTCTAAAACTTGGGTTGTTCCATTAAAGGCTTAATTCTCATCAGGGATATACTCTATTAAGTCTTGGATCGTGCAGTTGAATAATTTACAAAAAGCATTTAAATGTTCTCTATTTATTCTAACAATAGTGTCATTATAATACTTGTTCATTACAGAGGGTTGAATTCCTGTAGCAATAGAAACATCTTTTTGTGACATTCTATGCTCTGCCATTAAAATATGTATTTTTAATTTAATCATAAATGCTTCCTCCTTTGTATAAAGAAATTATATCACTTTAAAGTTCTTTATTCAAGAGTTTTAAAAATAAAATTCTTTTTAAATGAATTATTTTCTTGACAAATAAATTTAAATGGTATATTATTTTTTTAGAGAGAATAAAATTTATTTAGGAGGTATCGAAATGCTTAAAAAAGAAATAGTGTTCCATGAGGACAAAATTTTGACAATTAAGGAAAATGGAAAAATCTATGTAAGTGTGAAACATATATGCAATGGCTTAGGCATGACTGAATCACAATGTAAAAATCAAAGAGACAAAGTCAACAATGACTATACTTTGAAAGGTGGGAGAATTTTCGCCCCCCTTGAAACAAACGGCGGAATACAACAGGTTTTAATGCTTGAACTGGACTACTTGCCAATATGGTTAGCCAAAATAAACCCTTCAAGATTCAACGAGGAACTTAAACAGAAACTGTTAGATTATCAGCTCCATTGTAAAGACATACTCGCTGATGAATTTTTCGGGAAAAGGGAAATGGTATTACCGGGCAAAGATGATACAAAAGTAAACCCACACTTAAATGATATTGACGACAGGTCTTTAATCATTAGAGGTATAGAAGCAGAACTTACAAGACTATACGATGAATTAGTGTATCACTACAACTGGATAAGGAACAGATCAGAAACTAAAAGAGATGAATATATCGGAAATATCAGAAAAGCTAAACAAAAACATTTTATTGATAACGGAAAAGAGCTTACTACTAAGGATATTGACAAGTTAAACGGAAGATAGCAAAGAAACTTAATATAAAAGAGAGGCTTAATTGCCTCTCAAAGAAAAAATTTTTATTAGTTATTGCAAAAAAAAATATAACAAATTTCAAAATAAATATCAAGGAGGAATAGATATGTCAATTTATGAAAAGTTATCTAATATACAGCAGGAATTAATAGTACCGAAAAATCAAAGAAATGATTTTGGTGGATATAATTTCAGAAGTGCTGAAGATATACTAACTGCATTAAAACCACACTTAAAAGAACAAAAAGTTACTATATTCTTTAGTGATAGTGTTATTGAAAAAGGAAATAGAATATATGTTGAAACTACACTAAACTTTGTAGATATAGAAAACGGTGAAAAAATAGAAACAAAAGCCGCAGCACGTGAAGATGAAGAAAAGAAGAAATATGACGGTTCACAATTAACAGGTTCAAGTTCATCTTATGCAAGAAAATATGCTCTTAATGGATTATTTGCAATTGATGATGTAAAAGATAGCGATTTTACGAATACTGGCGAAAACAACAAAGCAAGCGAAAAATCAGCAAAAAATCCTAAACGAGATGGACAAATCAAATTTATTAAGCAGCATCAAAAGGAATACCAATCATATATAACAGAATGTCTAAGCAAAGCCGGAAAGGAAACTATTGAGGAATTAGACGATAAACAAATAGACTACTTAAAAAATAACATTGCCAAGAAATTAGGAAGTCGAAATAAGGAAGGAGTGGCATAATGAATTTAGTTACTTTAATGGGAAGATTAACAAGGGATCCGGAACTGAAATATTCTCAATCAGGAAAAGCTTTCACAAAATTCAGTATTGCAGTAACAAGGGAATTTAACAGAGATGAAGCAGATTTTATAAACTGTATAGCTTGGGACAAAAGAGCAGAAACTATCTGCGAGTATTTAAGAAAAGGCAGAAGAATAGCACTACAAGGTAGATTAAGTGTGAGAAACTATGAAAAAGACGGAGAAACTAAATGGATTACAGAAGTTATTGTTGATAAGTTTGACTTTATTGATTACCAAAAATCTGATACTGAAGAAAATGATAATTATGAGCATAATGATGCTCCAGAATCAGATCCGGAGGAATTTCCATTTTGAATAAATAAAAATAGAGTGTAGCGACCGCTGCACTCTTAGGAGGAACTATGAATGATACTCAGATAGAAAAAGTTAAGTTTTTCAAAAAAGAACGTGACCGTTTAAACGCCCGTAGCAGAGCTTTATCTATGTCAAAGGTTAATTGTGTAAGGATAACATTAGGAAGTCGAACAGAGGGCAAATATGACTATGAAGAAGCATTTTTTGATGATGAAATAACTGTATCAGTCATAAAAGAATTTGTAAAACTTTTACAAGAAAATGACGAAATAAATTTTGAAAAATTGAAAGCAAAATTAAAGCACGTAAAAATAAAATTCTAGGAGGTAATATGAAAAAAGCATACAAAGTATTCGAACCAGATTGGATATGTAGGGATTATGACTATAAAAGAAATGGAAATGTAATAGGCGAAATATATGAAATGGATGGAGAAATTGAAATATGTGAAAGAGGTTTCCATTACTGCCCTAAATTAGTTAATTGTTTTAATTACTATGGTTTTAATAGCAATAATAAAGTAGCAGAAATAGAAATTTTAGGTGACATAAAAAATGATGGTGACGATAAAGAAGTTACTAATAAATTTAAGATTATAAGAGAATTATCATGGCATGAGGTACTTGAATTAGTTAATGTAGGTTCTGGCAATACAGGAAACAGGAACTCAGGAGACTGGAACTCAGGAGACTGGAACTCAGGAGACGGGAACTCAGGAGACTGGAACTCAGGAGACTGGAACTCAGGAAACTGGAACTCAGGAAACAGGAACTCAGGAAACAGGAACTCAGGAGACTGGAACTCAGGAAACTGGAACTCAGGATATCTAAATACTATTACACCTGATACTATACTAGTTTTCAATAAAGAGTGTAGCCGAGAAACATGGAATAAAGCTATTAAACCTGATTTCATGTATTTCGATGTTTTAAATAAGTTCATTTATACTTGTGACATGACAGATGAAGAAAAAGAAAATAATCCTGATTATGAAGCTTTAGGCGGATGTTTAAGAAAAATGACATATAAAGAAGCATGGAAATATAGCTGGAATAATGCTAATAAAGAAAATAGAAAACTTATATTAAAGCTGCCAAACTTTGACAATGAAATTTTCAAAGAAATAACAGGAATAGATGTTTGCAAAGAGCTTGAAATAGATAAATAATTCTGAGGGGATCACTCCCCTCTTGATTGGAGGAATGATGAATTTTAGAGAACATAAAGAAGAAATAAGAAACTGGATAAAAAATAACATTGAGAAAGATGATTATATTTTAATAGGTAAAAACTCAATAAATTTAACAGGATATTTTGATTCTGGCAGAGTTAATCATGCTGAAATATCTGAAATATCTGAAAAATTTGAATTTAGAATAATATTAGATGGCGAGGAGCCTATTTTTGAGATAGATTACGAAGATATGAGTTTTATATTTAGTCTAATAAAATTCTTATATACATTAAAATCTTAGGAGGAAAGATGGAAGAACTTATTTGTGATAACTGTAGATTTGCTGTAGATTACGAAGCAAGAGAAGGAACATATTACTGTTTCTTTTATGAAGGTACTGTGGAACCACATGAAACTTGTGATTGTCATGAATTGAGAGCAGAAAGGAGCAGCAATGACGACTGATAAAGCTAGAAAAATATTCAATGAGTACTTTACATATAAAAATTTAAAAAAACAACATATATACTTATTAGTTTACTTTGTTCAAAATGAACTGGATAATTTTGAAAATAAATCAATGGAAGTTATCAAAATAAATATAAATATGAGAAAGAACGGACTTAAATTTGCAGAAATATTAGTAAAAGGTAGTAATTTTAAGAGCCGTGAAGGCATTACTTTCAATCAAGATGGATTTGTAGGCTTTGCCGGATGGGCTGATTCAGAGAATTGGAAACCTTTTGTTATTGGATTTTGCAAATGGATAGATTATATATTAATGAAGGAGAAGCTATGACTTTTAAAGACAAGGAAAAAGAAATAGAAGAACTTATTGATGATGAGGAAATATATAAAAATTTCTCAAGTATAAATGTTTCAGGAGATACTTATTTAGAAGCTGAATTATCTGAAACATGTGAAAGTATTGCTATGATTTATAGAAAAAATAAAGTACATCTATATAACAGCTTCTTAAACAGTCTAACAATAGAAAATACAACTGCTATTTTAGACCTTATGAAAAAAATTAAACGGATAATGGATGGTGAATAAATGAGAGAGATTAAGTTTAGAGCGTGGAGTAGCGGAAGAAAAGAAATGGCAGAAGTAGAGAGCATTCATTTTAAGGGTAATGCTGTATATTTAATATCTAAACATCTAAGACTTGTAGCTAATTTAGATGAGACAGAATTAATGCAATTTACAGGGCAAAAGGATATGAATGGTAAGGAAGTTTTTGAAGAAGATATATTAAAACTGGAAAACGGAGATTTTGGCATAGTTCAATATAACAATTTAAATTGTAACTATTATATTCAATTAATCAATTACCCTTTTAATGTAGCAGTAGAATTCAAGAAAGTATTTTCATATCAATCTAAAGTTGAGATTATTGGAAACATATACGAAAATCCTGAGTTGCTGGAGGTATAACATGGGTATATTGCTAGATAAACTAAACATAAAGGAACTATCGGACACAAAATTAAGAGATGAGATTTTAAGGGCGGAAGAACAGATAAAAATTCTAAAACTAACGGAAAAAGAATATCAAGGATATTTAAGAATGCTAGAGGCAGAAAGAGAAAAACGAGCAATTGAACAAAACAAGAAAATCAACGGATATGGGAGGTATTGAAATGCAAACAAAACACATAGAGAAACTGGAAGAATTAAAAGGGTATGAGTGGGAATACCATGGTAAAAAGTTTCTTCTCACCGGACAAGATTATCTTGTCTTAAAACAAACAGATACTTTTGATAACAAAGGATTATTATGTTGTATCTCTTTAAGATTCATAGGCTTAGAAAACCTCGCAGAACTAGAATTCTACGGACTCAAAGTGATACTTAACGAAAAGCCTAAGCTTACGAGGAAAGAGAAAATACTTATAGAGTGTCACGAAGATGAATTTTTCATAGCAAGAAGCGAAAATAATAGTTTATGCATATTCGAGAAAATGCCACAGCAATGTTCATTAGGTCACTGGGGCAGAATTTGGGGTGATGACAGACTTGTAATAAACAGCGAACTATTCCCCTTCATCACATGGGAATCGGGCAAAGCTTGGAGTAAATCAGAGCTTATGGAATTAGAGGTGACAGAGTGATGACAGGAAGAGAAATTGATTTAATTCGTAAGTTAGCAATGTTGGTATCAAAAAGAACTTACTATTATTTAAAACTGGAAGAAGAAACAGACCAATTAAAAAGAAGCGAATATACTAATAAAATTTTAGATTTAAGAGAAAAAATAAGTGATGTAGAAGCAGAACTTATGGAATTAGAGGTGGTGGAATGAAAACAGATATTACTATGAAAGACATGTCTACTATGTATGGAAAAATGATAGATGTTTTACTTATAATAAAAGAAGCATTACCGCCTAGTGTTTACAATGAAATGACTGAAAATAGATGCACATTGTTTGATTTTATCTCAGCGTACAAAAAATATAAGGGGGTAGCGGAATGACAGCACTAGAAAAGTTTAACGAAATTAAAGGACTGGAGAAATTGAAAAAAGAATATCCTTGGTCTGATTTAAAAGTTTCAGAAGACACTAACTACCCTAAAACTATGCTAATAATCGAGCCAAAGTGTTGTTTTCAACACGATTTTTTACACAGTATAACTTTTGAATATGATGAATCTATCGAAGAGATGAGAACGCCTTACATAACTGCTTTCGTTGGGTATAATTCAGATGTTTACGATACTGCACTTAGTATTTGCCAACTTGAAGAAACCATCAATTTTTTAAAAGAAGTAAATAAAATCTTAGGATTGGAGGACTAACATGTGGATATGCAAACTGTGTGGCGGTCTAATAGGATTTCAAAATGCTATGACACATGAAGGATATAGTGTTATTCATTCGGTTGTGTGTCTTGATTGTGGTAATACTAGTAAGGCTGGCGTAAAAGAAATAGCTTATTGGGTTGAAAAGGAGGACTGATGAAAGAAATACTTATAATTATAATATTGTTCATAATAGTAATATATTTAGTGGTGTTTGGAATATATCTACTATACACAAACAAGAAACGGAATGAAGATTACAAAAGAATGAAAAAAGAAAGTGACGAACAATTTAATAGGGCTAAAAATAAGATACTGGATAGAGATTTAAAGAAATAAGGATGGTGATATAGATGAATAAGAAAGACAATATTAAATTAGCAATTATCAAAATGAAGGAACTGAAAGAGAAAATTGAACTGAAAAAAGGTGCATAATATGATTGAAGCTGTAAAATATACAAGAGTTAGCACAAATCAGCAGGATGCCCGTGGTTCCAAAGACGAACAGGATAAATTGATAGAGCTGTGGGCATCCAAAAATAATTATAAAATTATAGAAACATTTTCAGATACAGATCATGGTGATAAAGAAAATAGAGCTGACTTTAACCGCCTGAAACACTTCTTAATTCTTAATACTCATATAAAACATGTAATTGTACTTTATTCAGATAGATTTTCCCGCGATTATAAACAGGGAATGAGATTCCTTTTTGATTTTGATGATCTTGGTGTTAAAGTTATATCAGTTAACGAGGGAGAACTAAAAGCTGATGGAACTGTAGAAAGTTTAATATCCTCTTTCCGCTTCTCTCAGAATCAGGAAGAGAAAAATAAAATGGTAAAAAAAGTTACTGATAATATGTTCAACTATGCAGAAACTAATAGATACCTTGGCGGTTCTTTATCCCCTTGGTTCACTACAGATAAGGGAATTGTTAACGGTATAAAATGTAAAGTTGTTATTCCTAATAATGAAACTTGGGATTTTTACCGTAAAGTATTTTTAGATATGATTAAATATAGATCTATAAAAGAAAGCTGTAGAGTGAATAATTTGAAATACCGGACTGTTATTGATTGGTGTCTTATGCCAGAGCTTATAGGTTATCGAACATATGGAAAAAAAGGAAAAGTTGATAAAAATCATACAAAGGGCAGAAGAAAAGAATACCAAATATCAAGTGATAGAGTTTACCCAGCTATCCTCTCAGACGAAGAGTATGAAATAATTAAGGAAATTAGGCTTAAAAATAAACTTAAATACATGAATATTGAAAGAGAATACTTATACTCTACTTTCCTAGAATGTTCATGCAACGGAAAGTTTGCAGGCGAGAAGATCAAAAAATATAATGATAATGTTTTTCATTATTATAAGTGTGAGAAATGCGGTTCACGGTTTAATGCCGATAAATTAGAAAACTCCATTACTGAAAAAATATTATCAGAACCAAAGCTAAAAATGCTTAATGATTATCAGTTCAGAATTGCTGATATAATTGATGAAAAGATTCTCCTGGAAAAAAATTTAGATGAAAAATTAAAAGCTGAAGCTACAATAGCATCACTTATAGTAAAAGGCTTTATGAGTGAAGAAGCAGCAGAAAAAGAATTGAAAGAATTAAATAAGATAAAAGACAAAATAAAAAAAGAGATTCAACAAAAGGAAATTTTAATCACTGAGGAGACAAAAAAAGAGATTACGGAAGATAATATAGATACACTCAAATACTTGCTTAGAAACATAGATTTTGACCTTATAGAGGACTTAAAAGAAATACTACACTTAATAATTAGAAAAATAAAAATACATGATATTCATAACATAGATATCATTTTTTAAAAGAATGAGTTAGGGGAGATACGGCGTACTTGGGTACGCCACTTGTTAATCTTAATCAATTTAATTTGATTTCAAATTATAAATAAGAAAAAGAGTAGATTTATTCTACTCTTTTTAGTTTGCTAACATATTTTTCTATTCTGTTTCTAATATCTGCATGATAACATCTAATGTTTGTATCATATTATACCAATTCGTAGTTCTGTTTAATTTTTTCAAGCTTCTGTTTTATTCATATCATTTCCTCAATATCCCGTACTTCTCCTTGCGAAGGTAAAAATACTCATGTTAGTATTACTTTTGATGTAATTTATTATTTTTTTTGCAGTTTTAGTAAATATGTCAGAACATCTGCATTTGCTTTAGTTTTGAGTTCTTTTTTTAAGATTTTGAACTCTGATTCAATATACTCCTTTTCTGAATCATTTATCATAAATCTTATTATATTATCCCGCTTTAATTCATTAGGAAGCTTTTTAGCTCCGGCCCCTGCTCTTTTACCACCGCTTTTCCCTTTTATTCCAGCCATATTTTCTCCTTTCTTCAAAATAGGCGTATAAATTTTTTTCTTATAAGTTCATTTAATTCAGATAATTTAAATTTATCATGAAATTTTTTCGATATCTCTCATTATTTTTACTATTTTAACTATTATCTTTTAAAATCCTAAAAATAATGATGCTAATGTTACCAAACATATAGCATAAACACACCCGCTGAATGCCATGTGGAATATGTTGTGATAGTATCTTTTGTCATTTTCCACATTTTCTTCTAATGTATAAGAAGCATATGGTAAATATATCCATATTAATGCCAACATGGATATACCAAATCCGTATAACCTGGTACTGTATAGATGTCCCAATATTATAATTGACAATGCTATATTCAATCTTTTAAAATTATTATTGAAAAAATCTTTAACTTTAAAGGACGGAAATTTAAAATTGAACTGTTTTTTATCCTTCTTTTTATTTGCCTTTTTAATTGTTAATTTGTTTCTTTTAATAATACTTTCCACATCCGTGAATGCACTCTCCTTCTTTTTCATTATCGTCTCCTTCATATTTATTCAAAAATTCTAATAATGGATCTTATAATTTATTATACTACTTCATTTTGATTCTAACAACTGTTTCTTTCAAATGAAATATTTTTATAATAAAATTATCAGGCTTTATTTTTTGTCTTTACAAGAGATATGCACAAACTATTTAGCTTGATCTGGATTTTTCACCATAATACTTCCGTCAGAATTTAAACGTGGAGTAATCGCTATTCCCCCAGAAGCACCATGGATATTAATTTTTTCATAGTTTTCTACAATTAGATATTCTACTCCTGTTTCTGGATCAATCCAAGTTGTAATCCTGTTATAGGCTTGCAGTTGATCTTTTCGTCCATTCGATAAAACCATTCTTATTTCCTCCTTAAGTTTTTATAATGTAAATATTCTGTTAAATAAAAAGAGAATTTTAAAAATCCTCTTGACGCCCTTTCCCCCTTTAATATACACGAAAAATATCAATAATAGCATTTATAGTAGCAAGAGAACCGGCAATTAACCATAGTAATCCAAGATTTTTCCGTGTTTTTACAGCTTCTTCTACAGATTTATTTCTCATATTTTTAATCCATTTATCTGCATTTTCTTCATTAATATAAAACCGTTGAAAAATTCCTGCACTAATCATAATAATTCCACAAATTAACTTAAACATTCTTCTCCTTCCCAAACCAAATATTTATTGCTAAATTATAACTAATTCAATATTCAAAGTCAATTAGCCTGACTTTTAAAATTTTTTTCAATTAATTTACAGCTTTCTGTTTAAAAATATTTATTTCCTATATTTTACAATTCTTATTTTTTTCACCCTTAAGATTAGTATCAAAAATAAGCTCTAAAACTTTCATAAGAAAACTGCCAAGTGAAATTTTCTCCCAAAAAGAATCATAAATATTCTTAATCAAGCCTTTAAAGTTGATTTTGAAAATGGTATACTTATTATAAACAGGTTTTGAAAAGTAAGCAGGTCTGCCATTAGAGCTGTAATATTCTCTGCTGATTCAGAAATCATAAGAGCTGCTATACTTAAATTAACGGAGGTGTAACATATGGAAATTATAATTAAACCACTCACGGAGGAGCTTGCAGCAGACTACTTTGACTTCCTTGACAACCGTGCATTTACTGATAATTCTCCATGGGGCGGGTGTTATTGTACCGGCTGGCAAATGACAAAGGAACAGGAAAAAACCGAATTATTGGACAAAATGGAAGAAGGTTTTTCATACGGCGATGAAAATTTTGTACGTGTACTTCGCGAAATTGTTATACGGCAAATTACATCAAAAGCTTTACAGGGTTATTTGGCATATGTTGATGGTATATCAATCGGCTGGTGTAATGCGAACAGTAAAGCAAATTTCCCCCTTGAATCTGCAAACGGATTTCGGCTCTACGCTCCTGCTGAAAAAAAGGAAAAAGCAGTAGTTTGCTTTGAAATCTCCCCGGAATATCGTGGAAAAGGCGTTGCCACCGCTTTGCTAAACAGAGCCGTGGCAGATGCGAAAGCTGAGGGATATGTTGCCGTTGAAGGTTTTCCTCAAATACACACTGAAAGATTCGAATGGGACTATACCGGACCTGTCAGCTTGTTTGAAAAAGCAGGATTTACTGCCATTACAAAACAAGACGGCAGTATCATCATGAGAAAAGAGTTAAAATAACAGTCTATATTCTTAATCAGGGGAATGCACTCTTTTTATTTTCAGAGTTTTTCCAGTGCATTTTAGATGGCTAAATTTTTATTCTACACAATTTTTCTTACAAAGTGGCTAATAATAAATATACTAAAGATATTTTTAATGCATATTATTAAAAAAATAGATAGCTGAAAATTAATTTAAGAAGAGTATTTATTTATTAATATTCTAAAACTTAAATATAATCAATATTCCCCTGATATTTAAAAGAGAGCAGAATAATCTGCTCTCTTTTATTTTCACATCTGTAAGTTAATACACTTATCTGAATCTTGGCGGTCTTGAATTATTATGTCTATGATAAGGTATTCTCCTGTACTCATATCTTAAACATCTTCCCCGCCTGTCTCGTCTTATACATACTTTTTTATAAGCAGGTCTTCCGTTATTTGGTCTGTTATGTCTGTATGATCTTCCAAATCCTGCCGATGATATTGACATTAATAAAATCAATATTGCTAAAAATACTTTTTTCATATTATCCTCCAAATCATAATATATCTAAATCCTAACATTTCTGTGTGAAGATAATGTGAATTGTTACATTAATAGAAACTTTATTGTATATATTCTTTTTCCAATAATAAATCCATAAGTTCCTTAGTATTTGTTTCGAATAGATTTTATTAATACTGCCTTACTGTTTTTCTCATTTTTGCATAACCGGAACCTGAATTTCAGTCAGCCAGTCATTTTCTGATTCCTTATTCCAAATTCCGTCAATATAACTCTCTCTTGCATTATCTGCAACAATATATCCGTTTTCTTCTATCCATTTAAATATAAATGCATAGGCTGAACCAAAATCTTTATATGGACCCTTATGCATAACTGAAGCTACAGTAACTGCCGGAATTTTCTTAAAAATTATCCCGTCACTTTCTATTCCAAATTCGACCACAGCCTCACATACTTCAACATCAATATCCTTTTCTTTGTATTCACCATCATGATAAATATTAAAGCAATATTCCGGCTGAGCACATTTAAGTGTAGGATTTGCTGCTTTTACTTTTTTGCCTATAGACGGCACAAGCTCCATCAGTGTATTATAATTTTCGATAATTTGACGCTTTGAAAATACTATACACTCGGGAATTTCTTTGATAACTGCTTGATAATTCATGTTTCTACCTTCTTTCTTTTCTTTAATATAGTAATTTAAACGAAAGAGGCGGTTGATAATAATCCTGTATTCTGATTCAAGCTCTGCTTTTCGCTGTTCCAGAATTTTTTCAACATTGAAATTATTAAAAATACTTAGAATTTCAGGTATCGAAAAACCCATCTGCCTTAATGCAATAATTTCATGAAGATGAGAAAGCTGTTCTGTCGTATAATAGCGATATCCTGTTTCTTCATCAATATAAGCAGGTCTGAGAAGCCCTACCTCATCATAATGACGTAATGTTTTTATTGTGACTTTACCATGCTTTGAAAACATACCAATTTTATACATAATATACTATCCTTTCTTTCGTTAAGTTAAGTTTATATTCTCCCCTAACAGGAGAGTCAAGAATTATTTTCAATACTTTAATATTTTCCATTGATTATAATATTATAAAAATTGTTAAAAGGAAAGCATTTATGAAAAAACTATTATTGTTCAAAGCAGTATTTTTGAGAAATATAAAAAATTATCACTGCATAGAGTTCAGCTTTTTCTTTTTAATTTAAGAATACGCATTTCTTTTAATTATATGTTATAATTGCTTTAGATTTTATAAATTTTTTAGGAGAGTCAAATTATGAAAGCAATATTTTCTTTAATATTTACATTATTAACTTCATTTTCTTTCGGTGAGCCCAAAGATATTATTTCAAGTACAGGTAAAATTAATTTTGAGCTGTATAGCTGCTGTTATACCGAAAAAAAAACAGAAGTCTGCACTACTTGTGAAGATACATATATTATTTTAGATAATCCCGTTACATATAATAAACAGACATATACAAAGCTAAAAATTGAAAATGATGATTACCAAAATAAAATATATGATTTATATGATAAAAAAGTGAAAATTAGCGGAGAAATCCTCTCCTCTCAGAATGATGTTTTAATTATTAAATTAATAAGATTATCTTCTGACTAATTTTCATCTATTATGTTTACAAGCAGGCTGCCTGTTTTTATTATTCTCTATTTCTTTGATCTCAGAATTTCTGCACTATAAATGCTGCGAACAAATTCACAAAGTGCCTTGACCTGAAAATAAGGTCTTTTTTTATTGGAATAAATAAATTTTTCATGATATAATTTTTCTAAAAAGGAGAATACAATGCCAATAAAAGCAAAATATGACAAGGATAAAAATTCTTTTGATTCTTTGGATATGAATATTGAAAAACAGCTCAAGCAGCAGTTAGATGAAAAATTTCATCCTGATACTCCGGCTAAAAATAATATAATCAGAATTGATTTTAATATCCTTTTCCCGCCTAAATTCATCCAGATGCATACTAATGAAAAATTCACAAGTATAGATGATTTCTTTAGTGCTGTTAATATTTTTACACATGATGATTTAGAAAATATTCCTCAGGAAACAATTGATAATCATATAAAGAAATATACAAATTTCAATAACCTTCAAGACTTTTTAAACAATGCCCTGTCTTTTAAAGGTTGATAAAATCCCCAGCCTGAATAACTGGGGATTTATTCTTTTATTATCTATTTTCTTATATATTTATTTCTCTTTAAGTAAAAAATCATTATTTATAACTTTAAATGAAAGAAATTTCCCGTCTTCTGTATTTTCCTGACTTCTTATTACAATCCCTTCCTTATCCAGTCCGCTCGGATACTTCCCATTAGCTTTTTCAAGCAGTTCATCCAGTGAATAATTAAAGCTTTCTCCCTCTTCCTCCACCGGAACTGTTTCTAAGCCAAGATGTGCAATAATATCTCTGAAATCCCTATAATTATAATAAGTTGCTGTATCGATATCATAAACATTAAATATAAAAAATTTAGGTTTTTGTAATTTTAACCGGTTTTTCTGAATTTTTTCCCCGCAGTATTCGCCCTGCAGTGCAATATTTTTCCCGAGTCCTGTTAATTTTTCAGGTATTTTATACAAATGAGCAAGTTTCCAATAACCGCTTGCTGTCGTTTCTTTATATTCTTTATTTCTCCCGCAAACACCGACTTGTCCGTTGTTAAAATATATTGTACAGCTTGTCCCGTCCATTTTTGTCGCTATATAATATGGTTTGCCTGTCAGATCATCTATTAATTCCTGACTTGATTGAATACGAACCTCATCTGTTGTCGGAATACCATATGGCTTATCTCCTATTTCTATTCCAGCGGCTCCTTCTACTTCAGGCATCTGCCATTTTTTCACATTAAGCAGCTCTGTTATCTCAGTTCCTTCAGCTAAATTTTTGTATTCCGGAAAATCTTTAAGTGGCAGGAAAAGGCCCTGAGATATCTTCCCGCGTAATTTTGCAGTTTTTATCCGAAAACCCTCACCCATAATATCGTTTTTAGCATAACTGCTTTTCCTTAAAAATTCAAATTTTTCCATTATTGGTAAAAAACTGTCAACTTCAAAATAGATTCCAAAATCTCCTATCTTAAATTCTCCTTTTTTAACAACACATTTCCACCCCATAATTTCAACTAACTCTATAAAATCAGAATTCTCGATCGGTAAAATATTTTTGACTTTTTGAATTGTTACAAGCTTTCTCATAGTATATTCCTCCTTGAAGCTTAATTATATACTAATCAAAGCATTTCCACAAGGCTGAATATTTAATTTTTCCAAAAAGAAAAAGAGCCTTTGGCTCCCTTCTAATTTTTTATATTTTTACAGTATTCTCTTTTCAAAATCTCAAGTTCTGTTGCCAGTTCACCTAATCCGTCAGGATTCTCCAACAAAACATCTATTAATATACAACTATAGTATAAATAATCCATCTCTAAGTTTTCCATAGTCCTACCTACCTTTTCTATAATAATATTACTATCAAAACTTAGAACAAGTTATTTATAGCATATTTTTTTTAAAAAGAAAAGAAAAATTTATTTTATTAAAAATTTTGCTTCAATTTCACAACAATACAATTGAATGATATTATAAATAAAAAATTATTCAGCACAAAAATATAGAAAAATTATTTCGAATAAAAATTATTTTTCTCTTTCGCTTTTCCGTCTTTCAGAATTAAAAATGAAACCGGAACTGTCTTCTGTATTTTCGCTCTGAAATAATATACTGAATTTTTATCCATTGAAGAATCATAATTTTATAAGATTTCAAAACTATCTGGTTCCTCACTAGTCACACAGTAATTAAAATATATCCTGGATTTATCTTTAGCATATTCCCAGTACAAAACCATAAAACTATTCATATCAGCCCTATTTAACTTTACATCTTTATAATATAAATTTTTCTCATCTTTTGAATAATAACAATCTAAAATTACAAAAATTTTTGGATATTCTATATTCTACTTTTTTCTGTTAAGATATACAGCTTTTTTAAAGCTCGCATAATTCATGCCCCATTCTTATATATTTCGCAATATAACTTCCTCTCCCGAAGTTTCCGTTTTATATCTCCAGAAAAAGTTTCCTTTAAAATTCCCTAATCCGTTTCTATTTTTTATTTTTCAATAATCTGATTACAGAAACAGCTGTTATCCCTGCTCCAAAACCTAAAAGAGCCATTCCCAGTGTATTTTGACCGACTTCACTTCTGTTATTCTTTGAAATCATTTCTGCTGCTTCCTGTGCATTTGTAGCATTCATAGCAATATCCAGATTATCCTGACTTCTGTTTTTGCTGCTAAATGTTAAAAATCCTCCTATTACAAGAGAAAGTATTCCAATTCCCAATAAAATTTTTATTTTATCCATTATAATTACCTCCTGATTTTTAGTAATCTATTATTACTTTATGACTATTTATATTTTGATTACCCTGCATGCATTTATTGCCCGCACTTCTCTTCAATTATTATTTCATTTAAATTGAGATTTTTTTAAATGATACTTCTGTTATTATAATTTTTAAAATTATAACATATTTTTCAAAAATGAAAAAGTAACAAAAAACACATTTTTTCTTTCTAAATTATCTAAAAATTTAATACTTCTATATTTCTTCATGAATATATTCCTTTTTAAAATTACCTTATGTTAATATAACAGTGAAATTTTATATATTAACTGTTTTTTATTTCATATATACAACAAGAAAGTCTGGTTTTTACCAGACTTTCTTATTTTCAAAATATATTTAATTTTTCCATCTGTTATGCTGCCACATATACTCTCCCGGATTTTGCCGAATGACTTTTTCATACTCATAAAATAAATTCTGAACATTATGTTTTACAGTTTCTCTCAGATTACCCATCTTTTCAATTTCTATATTCTTAAGATAATTCAATTTTATCTTATATCCGTCATAATTCGAATAGGCAAAAAGAAGAGGTACCTTATATTTTATTGCCAATAAGATATTTCCTGCATTTGCTTTTGTCTTTTTTCCAAAAAATTCTACTTCCACATCATTCGAATACTGATCTGCTGCCAGTACAAGTATCCCTTTATTCTTAAATACATTTTGTATTTTTTCGTTAGAACCGTTTTCAATATTTTTCATTATTGAATTTGTCCCTGCTTTAGCTCTGCATTTTTCCATCATATCATTAATATACGGATTTTTCTGCTTTTTAAAAACAACATTAGTATCGTAATCTTTTCCCATAAAAAAACCTGCTTCAAAACCGGCCATATGTATTGTAGTTATGATCATTCCTCTGCCTTGAGCCATTAATTCTTTTACCAATCCATAGTTTTCTGCTTCTATATATCCTTTAGATACTAATTCTGTCAAAAATAAAGGAATGATAGTATTTTTAGCAGTACTTTTATATGACTCTATTGCTAATTTCTTTATTTCTTTCTCATCTTTTTCAGGAAAAGCTATTCTTAAATTTTTATTTGTTATATCTCTGCGTTTTTTTATTGCATAATATGTTAAGACTCCCAGAAACTCCAAAATTTTAAACCTTAATTTTACCGGTAAAATTCGTAATCCTGATTTTACTCCCACTACTAAAAAATATTCAACTTTATACTTCAACATTTAGCACTTCCTTAAATTTTATATATTATTATACAACATTTTATTGAATAAATAAAGGAATGTATAAAAAAATATCACTGGATTTTTCATTCGTTAATACTAATTTTTCTCGAATCAGTAAACTATTGTCTCGGATTTTTCAAGTATCAGCTTATCTTTTGTTTTTTAAAAAAAGAGCCTTATCTTTTAGGCCCTTATTCTTTCATATTTCAGTTTCTGCCTGATTAAGCCGTTCCCCTCTTACCATACCTGCTGCTTTTAGTCTCTATAAAATCATACATCGAAACTCTCATTATTTCTTCTGAATTTTCCATTACATATTCTGCCAGCTCTTTTTCATGCTTGTTAATAATTTTATATGATTCTGCATTATTAAATAATATAAAAGAATATTTCAGAATATATATTTCCTCTTCCACGAGCTGTTTAGTCCTGTTATATTTATGTTTTCTCAGCAGTTCCTTTATTCTCATGCTTCTATGATCATTTGGATAACGCGAACACCCTATTTTATTCAGCGTTTCTTCCAGCTCCTTTTTTGTAAAAAAACTAACATAAGCATTCTCTGCCTCACTCTTCATTTCATCTCTCATGATGAACACCTCCTGCTTTTTTTATGTAATGATTCTAACATTTAAATATAAATTTTTCTAAGCGGAATGCAGCTGAATAGGACTGTTTATAAAAATCCTCCATTAGGGTTTTTTAGTCATTTAAAACAATATTCTTTATTTTTCTCCGTTTTTCATTTTTTAAGAAAAAAAGAACCTCATTGCAGAGGCTCTTAAAAATACTTTTTCTTACATCATTTTCTTAATATTTCTTTCTCTTTCCCGGATCATTTTACTACAGCAGTTCTTATCAAAATACTGCTTTGTATTCTCATTATTATTTGATTTTAACCAGATATTTTAAAGATAACAGCAGCTCGTTACGCCTCACTCTTTATTCCATATCTTTTAATACATTCAGAAATTTTTCAATCCTTTTTCTTACGGTTTTATGATATGACCTTATATCACAGTCATTACCGTAAAGCTTTATGGTATATATCAAATTTTCCTCTTCTGTATATCTCACTGTATATGTAACTTTATCTATCGTAAATGTAACAGGAGCTGTGTGTTCCAAATACACAATTTCATGAAAAGATCTTTTAAACCATTTTTCAATTTCAAATATCTTCTTTACACCATTAAAAAAATAATATTCTGACATAAATTAACACCTCTGATTCTCAAAAATATATTTCGATTCTAACACTAATATATATTTTTTTCTAAGTTGAATACACATGAATAACAGTGTTCTTAAAAATCGTTTTACTGCTTTTATCACATTTAAAACAATATTTTAGTTTTTTCGTTATTTTTCTAATTTATTTAAGATATAAGCTCACCTTTTGTTATCTGTTTTTCTGTGTTTTTTTATATCCTGTAACCCTTCTCCGGTTTTCGAAGCTCTATTTCACATAAAAAAAGACTTTCTATCTCCGGATAATTTTATAATTCCGAATAGAAAAGTCTTTTGCTCATCCTATTATTATTAAAGGCGGTCTTTTTACCCTTACTCTTGTTCCTCTGTAACCGTCTTCCACTACTATACACGATGTTACTGCCAAAGACAGTATTAATACCATAAATAATTTTTTCATTCATTTCCTCCTTTTTTATCTTGCTTTATTCATATTCTGTGGTTTATTTTTTATGTTATTCTTTTTATTATTTACTACTTTCCTTGTTTCATATTTCAGACACTTTCCTGTCTTTCTGCTTTTTTGTACACATACCTTTTGTGTTACAGGCTTCTTTGCTGGTGTCGGCTTTGAAAATCCCACTACTGACAGCCCCATTAGTAACATTGGTATTATTAATAAATTCTTTTTCATTATTATCACCTCATATTTATTTTATACACTTATATTAACAGCTCTTTGTGGCATAATAGTGAACTGGGAGTGAATTTTATGTGAACATTTTTAATTCTCTCTGATTATTTTTTACAAAAATAAAGACAGGAACTCTTTGCTTCATTCCTGTCTTTATCATATAAATCTAACTATTTCTTTTTTTCGTCTTCTTTTGTCATCAGTTCCAATAAGGCATTTTTTTTGTCCGCTATCTGTTCAAAGTCATTTTTTTCCTTATTTATAAGTGCTGTCAGTTTCCCGTCTTTATATCCCAATGTTTCTAAAAAATTATTGTAATTTAAATAGGCTTCCGAGGCCTTATTTAAAATAACCTGAAAATCCGGATGACTGATTCCTGAGTTATACGGATGTCTTATTGAATAAGTTCTTGCACTATCCATATATTCATAACGTACCAAAGCCTCATATCCTAATTTTACCGATTTCAAAATAGTTTCATCTTTTTCCTTAATTATCTTCTCTTTTTCTGCAACTACCTTCTTAGTTTCGATAAGTTTTTTTCTATACTGCACTGCTTTAAAGGTCACTCCTCCAAAACCTATAAAACCTGCAATAATTACACCAAGCATAATCTTTTCCTTTTTGCTCACACAATCCCTCCATTTTTATGAATTTTTTTTACTGCTCCTGATTATTTTCATATTATTTAATTATACAGCATAGTATAGCACTTTATTCTGAAAATGAAAAACAGAGATTAATTAAACCTCTGTTTTCTTATTATTATAAAGAAAGACTCACACTTATAATTTTGGCGGTTTGTTTGGAAGCTGCCCGCCGTTATAATTTTCATATCTTATACACTGATTAGAATTTCTCTTTTTCTCTGCACAGTATTTTCCGGAATTACCTGTGCTGTTATTATTCCATCCCGGATTTCTGTCATTTGTATTATTGTTATTATTTCCAGGACGTGAATTATTGCCGGGACGGTTATTTCCGTTATTATGATTCTGATTGCCGCCGGGACGGCTGTTATTATTATGTCTATCTCCGTTATTGCTGTAATTTCCCGGTCTTCCATTATTATTCCTGTCATTATTCCGGCTAAAGCCTACCATAGAAATTCCCAACAAAACTATTAATATCAATGATCTATATCTTCTCATATTTTCACCTCGTCATAAATCTTATATCTGTATTATAAGGTTTACATATGAAGTTAATGTGAAGATTTTTAACTTTTATTATTTTTTATTCAAAAAAATTCATTTTTTCAATACGAGTATCGGGAATAATCCATAAAATTGCAGCACCTGTATAAATTATCATCGATACTGCCGGGGCAAATATTCCGAAAATAATCCCCAGTGTGTAAAGAAATGGTGAAATTAATCCTTTTTTATCCTTGCCCACAGCTTTTTTCAGTTTTGAATTTTTCCCCTGCTGACGGATTATTGAATTCTGTACTATATGGTATGCTATTGAACACATTAAAAGAATAAATCCGTATAACATAGTGGAAATATTTGAAAAATTTGTTTCTCCCATCCAGCTTGTAGTAAATGGTATTAATGAAAGCCAGAATAATAAATGTGTATTGGCCCATAAAATTTTCCCGTTTATTCTTTCTGCTGTTGAAAACATATGGTGATGATTATTCCAATATATTGCCACGTATATAAAGCTAAGCACATAACTGAAAAATTTTGGAAAAAGTTCTGTCAGTTCTGAGATATCCGCTTTATGCGGAGCCTTTAATTCCAGTACCATTATTGTAATAATTATTGCCAAAACCCCGTCGCTAAATGCTTCTACCCTGCTCTTCCCAAACATAACTCTACCTCACCTCACTACAGATTTCTGTTCTTTTATTCAGCTTCCCATTTTCCGTTTATATTTTTATAATTTGTAGTTTTACTCTTTGTACTTACACTTACTGTATCCCCGTTATCTTCCAGTTTAACTGCGCATCTGAAATTTACATTTTCATATTTTGCTTTTGCTTCATCTACTGAAATATCCCCTGCTTTTCCATTTAGTATATATTCTATTTTTTTCATTTTATTACCTCCGCATTTATTTTAATATATTATATCTTATTTAAATTTAAAAATTCAACCTATATTTTCCTTTGAAAAAATTTTGATTAAAAAAAATCCTCTGTTATAATCAAAATGATCTAACAGAGGTCTATTTTAATAGTAATAATCAGGCTGTGACAATGCTGCGATCATTGCACCCATAAAAAATATGCAAATAATAACAGAAACTACTATTCCTATAATTAAAAGTACCAGATAAATTTTTGAAGCATCTGAAAGTTCACATAACCCTCTTTTCAAATCCTCCCCGCTGGAATTCATTAAAGCATCTTTATAGGCCCCTCCGGATTTAAATACCTTTATTCCTACCAAAATTACAGGAACCCCTACTATTGCCGTAAATATACCAATACATAGAAATGCCCCGTATATAATAGCTAAAACTCCCATAACCTGCTGAAAAGTTCCCAAAAATCCCAATTTTTTCTTAAAAACCTCATCAAGCTGAACTGTCATTGGATTCTCTTTTGATGTGTCAAAACTACTCTTTGAATATAGTTCTTCTAAATCGTTCATTACTCCTCCTTAATTTTTTTATATTTTTTACACTTTTCTTTCATATTATATAATATTTATCTGCATTTTCCAAATAATTCTTTATTTAATCCATATTTATTAGCTAAAAAACAGTGCTTTCCGGCTATGAAAATATAATTATTTTTCAAAAAAACAATGCCAAAAGATAATTTTTTCTTTTTCTAAAAAATATATATTGCTTTTTTGCAAAAAAAGAGTTATAATAACATTGGGTGATATTTATGAATAAATTAGAAGCGCTTGGTAATAAAATCAGAGAATTGCGTGAGAGAAAAAACTGGTCTCTTGACAGGCTTTCAGAAGAGCTTGAGAAAGAAGATATCGATATTGTTCCTTCTACTTTATTTAGAATAGAAAAAGGACAGAGAAAAAAAATCGATACTCTCCTTCTCCTTGGTCTTTCCAAAATTTTAAATTATAATTTCTTTCAAATGCTCGACAGTCAGATTTTCAGATCTGAAGATTATATTGAAGTAGATGATCAGAAATTATATATTTACGGTTTTGCTTCTGCGGGAAACGGATATCTGGATACCACAGATTATGAAATTATGGAAGTTTCACTTCCAAAAAATATAAGACATAAAAAAGGACTTTTCGGAATTAAAGTTCACGGAGAAAGCATGGAACCCGAATTTTACAATAACGATATTCTTATCCTTGATCCTTCATGTCCTGAATGGGAAGAACTAAACAATAAGGTTATTGTTGTAGATCTGAACAATGAAAGATACGTAAAGCTTTTGAAGTATTATAACGACGGCAGAGCTTATCTTTTCAGCTATAATGAGATTTACCCCCCTATTCAGATCACGGAAAATGATAATATTAAATGTATCGGAAAAGTCGTTTACAGTTTTAGATCATACTCATAAAACAGATTTTTCTGGCAGCAAAATCTGTTTTATAGTTATCTAAATATTATATTTATAAAATTTATATTGACAAAAAGCAACAAAAATGTTATTATATATCTAACAATAAAAATCACCTTTCCATGAATCAAAAGTATATTTTTCCTGTTTTTAAAAAATAAAAACTTTTTCAATATACTTTTTATTTTTTATCTTTTTTTGCTAAAAGGCAAAATCATATTCAATAAGTTAATTAATTATTAAATATATTAACACACAAAATAATAAATCGAAAGCGGGGAATGAATGTGATAAAAATACAGATACGTTGTAAAACCTGTGGTAAATTGCATATGGAAATTGAGGTAGAGGGAAGAGTAAAATATGATTTTAAATGTAAAAGGTGTAAAAATACAAATATAGGAGTAATAACACAAAAATTTAACAGTACAACTTAAAATATCAGCGTCCCAAGCGGACCTTTCGTATAGAAATATGCGCAGGGTCTCTTTTTATTACCAAAGCTATCTTTGCAGGCTTATACAATACTAATAATTTTGAATAAAGTGATAATTTCTAAAAAATGTTTAATTTGTTCACACTTACTTCATATATTCCCTATATAATGAAATATACACATATATCATACATAATTATCATTAACTATTAGTTCTCATTTACATCATGTTTTCATTTTAAAAAATATAGTTTTTTATTTTCCATAAACAAAAAAATTAATTCTATTAATGAACGAAAGCGGGGAACAGCATGATAAAAATTGAAATACGATGTAAAACCTGCGGGAAACTGCATATGGAAATTGAAGTAGAAGGAAAAGTAAAGTATGATTTTAAGTGTAAAAAATGTAAAATTCAAAATGTAGGAATTATAACCAAAAAATTTAATCAAATACTCTGAATTACTATATCATCAGATTTTATGATTAAATTCATTGGTAAACAGAAAACCAGCGTCCCAAGCGGACCTTCTGTATAGAAATATGCAGCAGGCCCGCTTTTTCTTTTATCTTTTATTCCCCAAAAGGTAAAAAATAAATATTTAATAATATTAAAAAGGAGGAAATTATGAATTCTATCACTAAAAAATATACTTCAAACAAAAGAAAGACAAAATATCTCTTTGCCCTGATGAGTGACATAAATCTTACAGAAGGCCATCAAAATCTAAAACTAGCAGAAAAACACCTGAAGGAAGCCAAAGAAAAAAATGCAAGAATTTTGCTTAATGGAAATACTCTTGATTTTTTTAAGGAAAATAAAAATTTTTATGCAAAAAGAAATCCTGAAAGTGAATTTCAAAAAAAACTCAGTATTGATTTTGCATATGAATTTTTAAGACCCTTTGCTTCAAATATTGACTTTATCTCATACAAAGACAGCGAACTTATAAATACACTGCCTTTGAAAAAGCTGACAAGCAGATTAAATTACAGCATGGACACCAATATTATCATATGTCCGTCCAAAAACTGGCTTACCTTAAATTTTCAAATGGGTCACTCCGGGTTTAAATACAGAATTTTTTCTGATGAGGGAAAAACTAAATCACCTGTTACCAAAGGCAAAATCCAGCACAGCAGACTTGCTCAAAAGATTGACGGTGCAGATGTCATCTGGCTTTTTGGCAAAAACAGCGACTATGAACACAGCCGTATTATCGAAACTTTAAATCCAAAAAATGAAATTCTTCATAAAGAAATTCTGGAATTAAGAACACCTTCATATTATAAGAAGAAAAATGATAAAACAATCACTGAAATCCCAGAGTCTTCAGGCGGGAGATGGCTGGAAATAGAGCTTCACAGAACTGATAAATTCGGTATTCTAATGACACATAAAAGTTACAAAATCTAAAAACTATTAAATAAAAAAACGGAGGTAAAACCTATGCTTGCAATAACAATTATAATATGTATCTTTTTATTTTTAACTACTGCTCTTATACTAAGCACTATTGAAAAAAAATACATTGTTAATGATGAACTTGTAGAAATACTTGAAAACCTGAATGAAAGAATCATAATACTTGAAAAAAAATCTAATCCTGACAGTAACCCTTACTTTCATAAAGGAGGAAGCAATGAAAAAACAATATAAAGAATATAAAGTCTTTGATAAGGATATTTCTGAATTTATGCTTTCTGAGGAACTTTCCTTCTATACACACGAAGAAATTGAAATAGAAACCATTGAAGATATTTATGATCTTAATATTACCGATCTGAAAAAAATTATCAATGAAAAAATAGAAGCCGGATCTTTTACAGATTTTCTAGAAAAACTATGCAGAAACAGACTTTTGAAAATTATTCCCATGCTTGTTTTAGATGAAAAGGAATTCTTTGTTTATGATTCATTTTATAAAAACAAAGAAACTCAGAGTGAAATAGGGAAAAAATTAGGAGTTACACGACAATCCGTAAATAAAGTAGTAAAAAAAATAAATGATAAATTTGATTATGCCGGAAAGAACATAACTTTACACTATTATGAAGAAATAATATAAGAATTCTATATAAAAAGGAGAAAAGCTATGAAATATAACGAAGTAATAAAAAGACATCTTACCATTAACAAGAAGAGAACGGGAAAAAAACTAGATTTCAAATGGATCACTGTACATAACACCGGTAACCCGAAAAGCAGTGCCGATAATGAAAGACGCTGGCTTGATAATCCTGAAAACACCACATCTACCGGCTGGCATATTGTGGTAGACGGAAAAGAAGCTATTGAAGCAGTTCCCCTTGATGAAATAGCTTATCATGCCGGAACAGGCGAAGGCAATTCCACAAGCATTGGAATAGAAATATGTGACAGTGCGGGAACTGCCGCTGAAAAACAGGCCGTTGAACTTATCGCGGATCTTTTGATAAGAAAAAACTGGGGAATCGATAAAGTCCGGACACATAAATCTTGGAGCGGGAAAATCTGTCCGCATTTAATCCTTCCCAGATGGAATCAGTTTACCAAAGATATTGAAGAGGAAATAAAAAAACAGAAATCTCTTTCTGGTGCTGACGGCTCTTCTAAAAAAGAGATTGAGCTCTTTGATAAATCAGGAAATTTACTCGGAAAAATTATACTGTAAACTATTTGGTTTACTAATCTGTATATATTGAGAACAGCAAAAATTTTTCGGTGTAAACTATTTGGTTGTCTCTTTACTATATAGTGAGGAGGGGTAAAAGTTATTCTCATTGCTTAATTATTTTCTGAAAATTAAGCACTTTGCATACCTTTTATTCTGACTTATTCATATATATCATTTCAATATGACAGTTTTAAAATAAATATGATTTACTCAGTTTTGTTTTAAAAATGTCCAAAATACAGGAATGTCCCTGAAGAAAAATTTTTCACTTCTCTTCCTTGATTATCTAAAATTTTTCTTCATACAGTCTTAAATTCAGGAGGAAAATATGTCAGAAAGCGCTTTCTTGGAAAAAATAAAAAAAGTTCATTTTCATGGTGAACTTATGACAAATTCATGTAAAACCCTGGAAAAAGAGGTGGCATTTCTTGAAAAAGAGCGTCACTCTTTGAAATCACAATTAGGTCATGCCCGAAAAGAAATAAGGGATTTTAAGGCACTTCTAAAAGAAAAAAACGTTCTTCTTACAAAAAAAGAAAAAGAACTCCAAACTATTAATTTAGAAATCATTAAAAGAGACCTGATGGAAAAGCATATGGTTAATATGTGCTTCAAAAAGCATATCATAGTTCATTTTGATATGGATGAAAAGGAATTGGAAAAAAATATCCTGACTTTTAAGTCTAGTCTGGAAATATTTAAAAATGAAATTTTAAACAGATCATAGTTCGCTTGACTGTTTAGAAAGCTGAATTCTCTAATTTTTGAAAGGAGAAAAGCATTGAATACTTTTGATATTACAAAGTTACTGAAAGGTGAAGCCAGAGCACTTATTCTGGAAAATGTCAATATTACCGACATACATATTTATGATGATGACTTCACCAACAAATCAGATATACAGAATAATGATTCAATTATTCTGTATTCTGTAAGACTCTCCAAAGCATATGAAGGTTTTGTTAATTATTTAAGTAATGACAAATCTATATGCAATCTGGTTTTTGAATCTTCTGTCACTCTTCAGACCAGAGACGAGTCAGTGAACCTTGGTGATCTTATGCTCTACATTTCAAATGACAGAGAAATCACCAAAAGATTTTCAAATTCCCATAATAAACTGGAAAAGAATATAAAAAATATCACTCCTATTCAGAATTCCAATTTTATTGAGAACGATCAAAAATGGTTCAAACAGATTTTAACATTTAATTTTATTTACGAGGGGGAATATACAAATGGCAATATATAAGCCTACTTTAAACTTTTTAAATACTGTAAAAGTTGAGACAAAATACTCAAAGAGTTACGTACAGGATCCTAGAGATGCTCTGTTTTTATCCACTGTAAAAGACGTGGAGCCTACTATCATTACTGAAGCCGCTGATTTACTGGAATTAGGTTTTGCCGCTTCTGATGTTATGTATAAGAAAGTGGCTGACGCTCTGGCTCAGGGAGGGATAGACACAATTATAGTTTATGGTGTAGATGTATCTGCTGATGCTGTTAATCTCACACCTGAAAGAATTATGGAAAAGTATGAAAATGAACCGGCTGCATTAAACTACTCTATTCTTATACTTGATGTAGTTAATCTGGAAAATGCTAAAAAATGGGCTGCTGCTTTTAAGCCGTTAGTTGATTCAAAGCACCTTTTTGTTCAGCTTGATAAAGTAAATAATACTTTGACAGATATAGAAGCATTCAGAGCTGCTTATGCCGCTGCAAATATAACTACTTTTATAGCTGATAATGATGAAAATATTGATAATGTGGATGCTATTACATGGGCAAGAATGAGAAACAGAGATTTAGGATCATATATTGTTCACTCTACTGAGGTAAGAGGTGTTAGACAACCAGATTTTACTAAAACTGAACAGGTTACTATGAAAAATGCCGGTCTAAATTTTATCTCCAATCCTATAAGAGGAAAATTCCATATACAGAACGGACTTGCCAATAACGGCGAGCCTGTAGAACTGCATCTTTATAAATTATGGGAATTGTGGACATTAAAAGAAAGACTTACAAGACTGCAGATAGAAATTGATAAGATTCCTGTTAACCAAAGCGGTTTTGAAATGATAGAAGCTGTAATAAAAGGGGTTGTTTTTACTGCTAAGAATATGGGAATTGCAAAATCTGTCAATGGAGATCCTTTTGCTATTGAAAGTAAAACAGATTCAGATGGAAATACCGTTAACTATTTGTTAGGTAAAGTAGAATTACAATTTCCATCTGAAGAAGATATCAGAAATTCTGATTTCAAATTCAGATATTTCCATACTTTATTAGATGGAGTAAGACATGTTGATGTAGCCGGATATATTTCACAAACCGGGGAACTTGTATTAGGAGGTAACAAATAATGATTAATTATAACTGGCAGAATGTGCATATAACTATGATATCAGATGATTTACCTGGCGGGGTATTAAAATTTGAATGCCTTCATGAGGAGGGCTTCAAAGATGAGAAAAAAGAAGAAGCAATACAATCCGTAGCTTTAAGCTGCGGACAAACAATAAATATTTCTAATAATAACAATGAATACACTCTGACTTTAGGTCTAGGTTATGGTACTGAAGAAGAAAAAACTTTAAATACTTTTTATCAAAAAGTGGCAGCTTTGAAACCAACTTATGATTTAACTATAGTTGTAAAAGATAATAATAACGGATCAGTTATAACATATCCAGGAGCTATTATAACTAAACCTTCTACTATAGTTCACAAAAAAGACGGAGCCTTAGATGCTAAAGTTTGGGAGTTTAAGGCTGAGAATAGAACTATTATATATGTATAAAAAATAAAATTTGAGAGGGGAAAAAATGGAAAAAAGAAATTTGAAAGCTAATAATTTTGATAAAGATAATGAAATAAAAAAAATACAGGAAGATTACCTTCAGGAAATAAAAAATGACAGTGGGATAATTGATTCTTTAATTCAACCAACAGAAGAACCTGTAAATTTAGAATTGTTAGCTAAAGAAAAAAATCTACAAGAAGCCTTGAGATTAAAAAATGAAACAAAAATAAAACAAGGTGACAGAATAAATTATTTTATGATAGATTTAGATGAAAGATTACGAGAAATATCATTTAAATTTCCTGCTACAAAACTAATTATCGAACTATCCGAATACGGCATTTCCAGCGACGGACGTTTATTTCTAGACCTTACAAAATCTGTTGATTTACTTATCAAAAACAATCTTTTTATTAATAAATTTGATATTGATGAATTTTATCAGGATCAGATAGAAGGGTTTGGTGGTTTCTTAATAGGATTATTAAGAAATCCCAGAAAATTTATACAAGACATATCTGAAAGATAGTTCAAAATTAAATAGTGAACTTATAATTAAAGATATTAACTTTATAGAAACTTTAGCTTTTGAATTGGAAATAGAGGGTTTTTTCCCCTCTTTCAATTCATTAAAATTTTTATCCCGTTATAAAAACGGTGAAATATCTGATTATGAATTTGATATTTTTTTAAAACAAATCTCCTATTCGAGATATCTTAAAGAAAATAAAATTGATAATCAATTCATAGCAAATCAGTATATAACCGGCTTTGTAAAAAGTTTCAAATAATGATAAAGGGGTTAAATATGAGTATAGATAAAACGTTTATAAATCTGGATTCTCTGATCGATTCTGCTGCACTAGAAAAAGTTATTAAAGATATTGAAAATAACATTAAGCATCTTGAGACTACTGCTGAAAAACTTCTTGAAATTTTAAATACAAAAGATGTTAAAAATACCTTGAAAACCACCGCACAATTTGGAATTTTAGCACTTAATGCTTCTGCTATTGCTAAAATAATAAAACTATTGGAAAATAGTTACAAAAATATTGAAATTTCTAATCTAGATCATGTTATTTTAGTTTTAGAAAAAATGCTGGAAGTATTTGATGCATTTGAAGAGGTAAAAAATAAAATAAAGAGTACAAGCAAAGATAATGGTAATTTTTATAAAGATAATATATTTGATTCCTTAATGAATATTTTTCTGGTTGCCAAAGATACTTTAGAGATGCTTGCAATAGAAAAAATAATTGAAATACTTAAAAATAGTTTCAAAAGTTTAGATCTTTCTGAATTAGATGATTTAATGGATGCATTAAGAAAAATAATTGAGGTATTTGAAGCTATTGAAGAAGTAAAAAATAAGATAAAAAGTATGAGTATGGATAATGGTAATTTTTTCAAAGATAATATATTTGATTCTTTAAAAGATATTTTTATTGTTTTAAAAGATGCTTTGGAAATTGGAATAGTTGAGGTTATCTTAAGATTATTGAGAAAATATCTAGAAACAGCAAATATGGCTGAATATGATACTCTTATTGCTTCATTGGAAAAACTCATTGAAGTATTAGATGCTATTGAAGCTGTAAGAAATAAAATCAAAAGTATGAGTATTGACAGTAACTCCTTTTTTAAAGATAATGCCTTTGATTCATTAAAAAATCTTTTCATTGTTTTAAAAGACTCCATAGAAGTTATTTTAATTGATATGATTTTAAGGGCTTTACGAAGTTATATGAAAAAAATGGATATGGTTAAATATGACAATCTTATAGCTGCATTAAAAAAATTAACTGAGGTTTTAAAAGCAATTGAAGAAGTAAAAAATACTGTAAAAGGTATGACTACTTCTAATGGTGTTTTTAACTTAAGTAAAATTCTTGGATTTGTTCCTGCTTCTCTTGAACTTACTGTTGATATCGGATCTATTATTTTTTTACAGGAAATCATAGAATTAATGGCTGGAGCATTCTCAAAAATAGATTCTAAAAAGATGGACCAGCTTATTGTTGATTTGAACAAAATGAAAGAAGTTTTAGTGACTATAAGAGAAGTTAAAGAATTTATTGAAGATATGACTGAGTCTAACGGAGTTTTTAATTTAAGTAAAATTCTCGGTTTTATTCCTGCCTCACTTGAACTTACAGTTGAAATCGGAGCTCTTACATTTATCCAGAAATTAATTGATTGGATGAGTGGACAATTCAGAAAAATAAAATCTCAGAATATGAATAGACTTATTACAGATTTAAACAGACTAAAAAAAGTTCTAAAATCCATAAGGGAAGTTAAAGAATACATTGAAGATATGACACAGTCTAACGGAATTTTTAAAGCGAGTACAATTTTTGGCTTTGTTCCTGATTCTATTGAAGCTGGTGTTGACATACTTGGATTAATTGCAATACAAAAATTAGTTGATCTTATGAGTGAGCAATTTCAAAATAATAAATTGACAAACCTCGAAAGTGTTACCGCTGAATTAGAAAAACTCAAAACCTTGCTCTCTTCAATAATGACAATCAAAAACTATATTGAAAGTATGACAGATTCAGACGGTATGTTTAAAGGTACAAAAACTTTTGGCTTTGCAGCTGAAACTGCCGAAACTACTGTTGATATTATTGGAATAACTGCTATTCAAGGAATGTTAAAGTTAATGGAAGGAGCATTTAAAAAAATCAGTTTTAATGATGTTGAATTATTTACTGGAAAACTTAATAAATTATTGGAAGTAGTCAGTAAAATTAAAGAGATTAAAGATACTATAGCTTCCCTAACCAATACTGATAATTTTTTCTCTAAAGACGGCATATTAAAAACACTTGCTACTTTTTTGGGATTTGGCAGCGAAGCTAAAGAAGAAGTAAATTTTCTAAAAACTATGCAGAAAAATATAAATGCAATAAATTCAGAAAGTATGGACAAACTTTTGAACACTTTATCGAAAATGCTTGAGATTATTGAAAAAATAAAATTATTGAAAGGCAATCTGCAAATTCCAGAAAGTGGAAGCTCTTTATTAGATTCGGGCAATATAAATGAATTGAATAATGGGATTTTAGATACTTCTCAAATTATTAAAAACAATATTACTAATGATAATTTGTTCAAAAATCCAGATGAACAAACAAAACCACAAAATAACATAACTTTAAATATTGGAAATATAGCAAATAAATATGATTTTGACTATATTATAGAAAAATTAACCACACTTCATTTGAGTTAGGAGGAAGAATGAGTTTACTAAATGAATGGATTATGGAAAATCTGGGAATTGATATGAAAAGTTGGGAACAAAAATTAACAAAATCACAAAAGAAAGAAAACTCTACATTCAGAGAACCCAATGGAATGTTAGGTAATATTCCTGTTTCTATCATTGAATTTCAGTATTCTAATAATAACAATATAAGTAATAATAAAATGATTTATAACAAAGAAATTGCTGATCATATTAATAATGAAGCATTTTCTATAAATTTACAGATATTATGTTATGGTGAAGAATATTTAGAAGAAATAAAAAAATTACAAACTTTAATCAGGGAAGAATCTGCTTCAAGTGCAGTTATTCCACTTTATTATGCTGGAACAAATGAATATTATTTTCCACTGGCTATAACAAGTTTAAATTTTTCCAACAATAGTAAAAGTAGATATTTTCAAAAGATTTCCTTACAATTAAAAGAAGTCAAAATATATAAAACACTCAATGATTATTCAGATAAACTAACTACAAATACTCTCAATAAAGAGGAATTTTTCCAGAATAAAAATCTTACTAAATTTGAAATACCTGCTAACCTAAAAGAAGAAATTCAAAAATCATCTGTATATAAGAAATTAGAAGGAGGTGTAAATAATGTTATCCAAAATATCTTTAGAGTATAATACACTAAAAGAAAATAATATAAGAATACTTTTAAATGATGGAACTAACAATAAAATTATTAAATTATCCCTTTATTGTATAAGAAATAATTGGTATGTTGATATTTATGACAGCACTACACCTTTACTTTTAGGGCAAGTTTTAAATACATGGATTGATTTATTTGAAATTATAAAAATCCATTATAAAAACTTTCCAAATTTACTTCTCACTGCTTTACCGTCTAACATAAATGGAATTAACAAGGAATTCAACAAATCTGTTGCTGGTATAACACAAGAAATATTTATAGTAGGAAATTCAAATGAATAAAAAAGAATATCATTTTAACAGATATATCAAGCTCATATTTACTTTAATGGACGGTGAAGAAACTTATGAGTTTGAACTTGATACTAGTTTCATAGATATAGAAACAAAAGTTAGTCTAAGTACTAATATCGAAAAAGATGACCATGCTATTTATTCAAACAAAGCTTCTATTACTATTTATAATCTTCCATTAAAAATAAAAAACGAATTGCTTGAGAATACACCTGTTACAATTACTGCAGGATATCTTGATCTTCCAGAAACTCAAGGAGTAATTTATAATGGAATTATAGAAAATGTATCTGAATCTTCAGATGGAGTGACTTCGAGAACTCAAATTCAATGTAGTGAGGCTAATGATGAATTTCAAAAACTAAAATATATAATTTCTATAAAAAAAACACAAGTAAAAGCCAGTGAAGTTTTAAAACGTATTTCCGAACATAGTAAATTAGAATTTGAAATCCAAAAGCTAGGAATAGATCTCATATATACAAGGGCCAGAACTTACAACGGAACATTGAAACAAATAATACAAAGTATAGCCAGAGACACAAACAGTCATGCATTTATAAGCAGAAGAAAAATATTTTTTTTGGATAATAAAGAACCTGTACTTGATGAATTAATCTGTGATATTGAAAAAGTAAAAAATATTACAGAGACTGATACCGGGTATTCTATTGACATGATTTTTGATCATAGAATGGAGCCAAATTATAATTTAAGTATTAAATATGAAGGAAATCGATTTAAAAAATCTTTAGAAGGAATATACAAAATAATAAGAGTTGAACATGACCTTAGTGCTCTAAATAATTCTTTTACTTCCAAAATAGAACTTGAAGATAGTTTAAAAAGTATACAGACTAAAGAAAAAAATGAAAATTATCCAAAAGAAATTAAAATTGAAATTTAGGAGATTTATATGAGAAAAAGTTTAGATTATATTTTTCAAAAAAAACAAAAAGATTTTTATGAAACATTAAATAATATCAATACAATTGCTTTAGCAAGAATAATTGAAGTAGATAATCAGAAATTAGAAGCTAATATTCAGCTAACTGCCAAATCTGAATTTAGGGGTCAATTTATTGAAGAAGGCCCTATTTATATGGTTCCTATTCTTCCTATTTTTAATTCTTCTAATTTTTTTATTAATGCTCCTTATGAATCCGGTGATTTAATTGTTGTTGGATTTTGTCAGCACTCTCTGGAAGGAATAATTGATGAAACTGATCAAACTGAACCTTTATCAAAAGATAAATACTCACACAATGATGCAATTATTTTGGGTAATATTACTTCTCAATACAAGGATTCATTTCCAAATGATATATCTATCCTACATAAAAATACAGGAAATTATATTCGAATCACTTCTGCTGGTAATATAGAAATACAAGGAGATACTAAAATAATTGGAAGTCTAGAAGTAACTGAAAAAGGAAAATACGGTGGATTACTGGAATCGAATACTGATGTACAAAGTAATAACGTCAGCCTAATAAATCATATTCATACAAATGTGACATCAGGCTCTGAAAATACAGGAGGTCCAAAATAATGAAAAGTAATGAAAATTGGTTAATGGACAATACAGGTGATATAAAAATCAAAAAAAATATTATATTAACTGAACCTGAGGAAACCATTGCACAAAGATTACAAAATAAAATTTCTCTTAATTATAAAGAATGGTTTCTTCATGAAAGCGAAGGAGTAAATTGGTTTGGAACAGAAAATTTAGAAGGAAATATTGGAAAAAAACTGACTGAACTTGTACTTGATTCACAAATAAAAAACTATATAAATTCTGACAAGGATGTAAGTAAAATTTTAGATTATACAACAGATTTTTCAAATAATGGAAACTATAATATTAAAATTTCTATTGCTACTAACAAGAATGGAATAATAAAAATTTAAAAGGAGGGAAATTTAAATGGGAATACTCACTCCTATTGGATACAAAAAAGAAACATTTTCAGAACATTTAGCTAATATAGAAAAGCGTTGGAAAGCCCGACTCGAAGACGATCAGTTTCAATTTGATTTTAATACTCCTGAAGGTATTCATAATGAATCTCTTACATATGAAATCTCTGCTTTAGATGAAGAAATATTAGAGTTGTCCAATATGTTTAATATTGATGGAGCTAAAGGAATTTTTTTAGATTATCTGCAAAAACTTTTACCTGTAGAACCAAGATATACAGGTAAAAATGCAAATGGTCTTATTATTATTGAAACAGATGTAGAACTTGTTATCCCTAAAGATACTGTTGTTACTGCAGGAACATTGGAATATAAAGTAATGGAAACCACTATTCTCAATTCAGTTAATAATGAAATTTACGTTATGGCTGTTGATACAGGAACTGAATACAATATTCCTGAAAGAGCAATAAATAAAATAACAGGATTCAATGTTTCAAATATTTATAACCCGTATGCCTTCACAAACGGAGAAGGTTTGGAAAGTGATTCAGATTTCAGATACAGACTTAAAAACGCCAAAAATAAAAGTGCTACCGCCACATATGATGCAATTAAAACTGCTCTTTTAGATCTTGATGTAGTCAGCGATGTAATTATTCTGGATCCTAAAACTACTCCTGCTACTGCTAACGGAACCACAAAAATAATTGTAGACGGAACACCCGACAGAAAAATAGCCAAAGCAATTTTGGATACTCTTGCTGCGGGAATAAATACAATTGCTGATCCTGCTCTGGATTACCACACAGAAGAATTTCTTATCACAAAAAAAATAAAAACTGCTATTACTTACAATATTCTGAAATTCAAATCTCTGAAAATAAAAGTTGAAGTTCTTGATGTAAATGGTGAAAAAGACAGCAGATGGACAAAGCCAATTCAGGACGAACTAATAAAATACTGTGATTCTCTTGGTCTTGGAGAACCTATGACATATAATGAACTGCATTCTGAAGTTAATGGAATAGATGAAATCAGATATGCAAAAGTATACGTTTTAGATAATTCTGAAAATCCAAATGCAGATTATCAGCTATATGATCTTGAGCATAAATTCGATATTATTGAAACCCAGAAATATAAGCTAAGCAGAAGTGATATCGAGGTAGTTTATGTATAGAGACGACAAATTAAACGAAGTGCTGGAAAGATTCCCGCATATGTATAATATTGATATCGGAAGCAATAATGAATTTTTGATAAGTTCTGTACTGGAAGAAATCAAAAATCTAAATCAGGCAGTTTATGAGCTTGCTTCAATGCTGGATGTCAGCAAGGCCAACGGAATCTGGCTTGACCGTCTTGGTAATATATTTGGTGTCTACAGAGAATCAGGAGAAAATGATGACATATACAGAATAAATATTCTGCAGTATTGGCTTATGGTTAGTAAAAATGCCACTTCCGAAGTTCTGATGAAATTTTTATTTTATATAATTGATGAGGAAGATCTTTATGTTTATAAAAAACAAAATGGACTTATTCATATTATTATCAATAAAAATAAGGAAAAAGAATACAAACATCTTATCGAAAAGGTCTTACTAAATATAAAAGCTGATGGTGTTAATTTTAACTTTGAATTTAAACACAGAATATTCAGGGAACATTTTGTCTGCGGTGCTACTATATGTGGCTGCGATATGTTCAGAATTGAAAATGAAGAAATTTTTGTGGATAAACTTCTGGAAATAAAACATAATGAAACAAATCTTACAGAATCTGGATATGACTCAGGAATGGAGGGAATAGATGGCGTTTATTAAAAAAGTTCAGGACTGGAAAGGTGAAAACCTGAGAACTTACAAAATAACTAATGCTTCTGCTATAGAAGCTGATGCCAGTAAAATTGACTGGCTTGGCGAAAAGTATGCCGAACAGATCGGTACTACTCTTGATGAAACAATTATGAATAATATTCAAAAAAACGGATGCTTTGTTGTCAACTCTGAGCATGATATTGTTAATGATACTGAATTTTATAATATCACAGGATTTGACGGTATCAAAGAATTTGGAATTTTTGAAAATTTAAATATAAAATTTAAAGTCGATGTGACTAATGTAAAGGAAAGACCCTTTATAAAGCTTAACGGAAATCTTTACGAGCTTGTCAGAAGAAACGGACAGGAGCTTATTTACCTTGCTAAAAATGAGCTTGTAAAAAATCATTCATACAATGCTGTTTACAGAGAAAATAAATTTGTTGTGGAAAGTGCTTCACTGCTTGCACAAGAAGAAGCATTTGGACTTATAAATATTAAAACTATTAAAAACCTTGTAAAAACAGAGGTTCCTGACGCTACTGAAACCACAAAGGGAATCAGCTCTTATTCTAATATTATTGATTATATTGACAGTAAATTCAGCAGATTTTTTACAAAAATTTTTCCTGTTGGTACTATTTACACTACTGTTAACAAAGATTTTGATCCAAATGTAACATTTGGCGGAACTTGGGAGCGATATGCCAAAGGAAGAACTTTAGTTGGTGTTGATACTAATGATGTCAGTTTTAATGCCGGTGAAAAGATAGGGGGAACTCAGACTACTACTTTAGGAGTAGGAAACTTACCTTCTCATAATCACAATGTTCAGGGAGCTACAGATGCTCAGGGAAATCACTATCATATTGTTAATGATCATTCACATTATGTCCCGCCTCATGCACATGGTCTCTCTGTTTTACGAGCTAAAGCCGGAGATTCAGGTGGTAATGGCGGTAATACTGCATATAATGGTACAATTGTTAATTATTCTACTGATGCCACTGATTTATGGACCCACGGTTCTGCCCCGGCCACAAACTGGGCTGGTCAGCATAACCACTGGTTTAACGTAACATCTGGAGCAACAGGAAGCGGACAGGCTTTTTCAAATTTAAGCCCGTATATAACAGTATATTTCTGGAAAAGAACTAAATAAAAGGCGGTGAATAATGAATAAAATAATCTTAGCTAAAAACAGGAAAGTAGAATTTCCAAAAAGAATAAAGCTCGTAGAACCTGATACATTAAACAATTACATCTACGACCTTGAATTCGAACCGGGACTTATCACAGAACCAGGAACAAATATTGATGCTGATCTTGTTAATCTTTTACAAAAGAACTCTTTTATAGATGTAAAGTGTAATACAGTATCTGAAACAGAAATAAACTCAAATCTTGAATCTGAACTTGATGGAATAACTGAATTTAAAGTTTTTCAGGGAATGAAGATAATTCTTGTTTTAGAAACAGCCAGCAGCTTTAATAAGCCTATACAGCTGAAATTTAAAGATGTCGAGGATGAAACAACTGAAATTCCTTTAAAAATCTATAATAACGGCTCACTTGAAAATGTCAGTAATCTTCCTGTAGGGATATATCAAATGATTTATATAAACGGCTCTTTCATTCTTATTTCTGATACTTCTTCAGGCGACGGCAGTATAAGCGAGATTTTATATGATCAGGATGTAGCCTTTCAGCCGCAGGATCAAATGGGTACTGCAGAAACAGGAATCTATATTCCTGATAAATATAATTTTATTAATATTGTCCTCTATCAGGGAACTAACAAAAGAGGAAATATGTTTTCCAGAGAGCTTTTAGAAAATAATGAACAGAGATTTTTTAATCTGCTCCCGTTTGAATATGATGATTTTACAGTCAGTGTGAATACAAAGAACAATTATTTAGTTTTACAGTCATATTACGGACTTACTGCTATTACTCATCTAAAAGTAGAAGGTATAAAGTAAATAGAAAAGGTGAAAAATAATGAACAGATTAATTTTAGCTAAAAACAGGAAAGTGGAATTCCCAAAAAGAATAAAACTTACTGAACCGGATACATTAAATAATTATACATATGATCTTGAATTTGATCCCGGGCTCATCACAGAGCCCGGAACAAATATTGATGCCAACCTTATAAATCTTTTACAAAAAAATACAATATTCGATCTGAAATGTGAAAAAGCAGAAACCACTGAAGTAAATTCAAATCTGGAAATAGAACTGGAAGGAATAAATGAGTTTTCTGTATTTCAGGGGATGAAGATAATTCTTCTTATGAAAACTGATGCCACTTTTGAAAAACCGCTGCAGCTGAAATTCACTGATAATGGTATGGAAAATGGTGTTTATCCTGTAAAAGTTTATAATAACGGAATACTTGAAACTCTTAATAATATGCCAAAAGGCATTTATCAGTTTATATTTATAGATTACTCATTCATATTGATTTCTTCCGGTTCTGCACAGCAGGAAGAAGAAAATACAAGAGAAATTCTCTGGCAGGGTAAACAAGCAATTGCAAATGGTGATTTTATCAGCTGTACTCTTGAAAATATTCTCCCGCCTGAAAATTCAAAAAATTATACATTAATAATTAATTTTACACATACAAACGGACTTAATGTAGATATTATGGTGCCTTCAGCCGGGCTGCTTTTTACGGGCTTTAATATAGCAATTCCTAATATTCTGCAAGGTCAAATAGCTTTTATTCTGGCTGTAGTTAAAAGGAATAACAATGATCTGGTTTTCAGCGGAACAAGATATACTGCTCTGCCAGCTTCATACCATATAAACCAGGTTACATTAATAAAATAATAAAAGGGGGATTTATGATTAATATAATAAATCTAGTAATAATTGTACTTATCTTAGCAGGCGTTTTTCTTCTGTTTAAATATAAAAAGCTTGAAACTCTGGCTGTTCTCGCAGCACTCAAAGCCGAGGGCCTCAGTATGATTTCCGGTTCCAGTAAATTGGAATATGCTGTTGATTGGCTTTACAGTCAAAAATTATTCAAAGACTCTTTTTTATCATTAATTCCCAGAAGCTTTACAAAATGGGTTGTTAATTTTATCTTTAACCATAAAAAACTTCTTATCGAAAAAGAAAACCGAACCAATAAAATCTGATGTCTAAAGGGGGAATAAGATGGAAATCACTAAGTTAGCTGATTTTGGGATAATCGGAATTGTACTCAGTTATTTTATCTGGAAAGATATGAAGACTTTTGATACCTTTAAAGTATCAATGCGTGAAATAGTCAATGAACTAAAAGCATTGAATTCACGTATTGAAAAATTGGAGGATAATTATAAAGAGTAGGCTTTACAAAAGATTTAACCGGCATTTTCTATAAATTTGCCGGTTTTTTTATGTTTACTTTTCATAATTTCCGTACCTTTTCAAAGTTATAATATTAATAGAAAAAGAAAAACTTTATAATTTTTTCTCTTTTACTTTTTCTCCAGCAGTAAACTCATATATATTTATCAGAGTTTTTTCACTGTCTGTTGCTTAAATCGATCACTTATTCTACGATTATTGAATTATTTATTACTTGTTATATTGAATTTTTATGGTATAATGTAAATGTCAAATTAATTATTTGAACTGGGGGGATCAAATGATAGATAAGCAAATGGTTTCAGGTCATCGGGAACGGCTGAGAAAAAGGTATTTGAAATCGGGAATAAACGGATTGCAGGATTACGAAATAATTGAATTGCTGCTTACATATACAGTTTTGAGAAAAGACTGTAAAAGTATTGCAAAGCAGCTTCTGCTTAAGTATAAAAATATAAGTAATTTTTTTGCTTTAGATAAAAATGAATTTATTTCAAATAAAAATATTTCAGAAAGAACATATGTACTGTTTAGGCTGATTGGAGATATTATTGAAAAAAAGTTATACAATGATATTTCAGTTCAAAGAATAAAATTATCCAATAATAAAAAGCTTATACAATACTTAAAATATAATCTCGGTTCCAAAAAAATTGAGATTTTTAAAGTTCTTTTTCTAAATACACAAAATGAACTAATAAAAGATGAGAATCTTTTTTATGGAACACTTGACAAAAGTGCTGTACATCCCAGAGAATTTATCAAAAAAGTTTTAGAGAATGATGCCAAGTCGGTTATACTTGTGCATAATCACCCGTCAGGCGCTCTGAAACCTTCTGAATCCGATATTCTTATTACTTCAAAGCTGAAGCATTTATTGGAAAAACTGGAGATTAAACTATTAGATCACATAATAGTCAGTCCAAACGGCTATTTCAGTTTTTTAGAGGGAGGCATACTATGAAATTAATAAATGTTAAATTTAGAAAAACTAAAAAAGTTTATCTATTTAAAATTGATGATAATAATGATTATAAAAAAGGGGATACTGTAATTGTAGAAACTGCAAGAGGTGATCAAATTGGTATTATTATTAACGATGATGATAATGCTATAGAAAGTGACGACGATGAATTAAAAGTAAGAGGAATAAAAAGGAAACTTTCCAGCGAAGAAATTGACAAACTAGAAATTCTTGATCAAAAGGCTGATAAAGCCTATTTTATCTGTAAAAAAATTGTTAAAGAAATTCTTCCTGAAATGAATCTTGTCATTGGAGAGTATACTTTTGATGAAAGTAAATTAATCTTCTATTTTACTGCTGAAGGAAGACTTGATTTCAGGGAACTTGTAAAAGCAGTAAATAAAGAATTCAAAAAAAGAGTTGAGTTTTATCAAATAAAACCAAGTGATGAAGGGAGAATCCTAAGTGCTTTCGGAAAATATGGAAAAGAGCTTTATTGGTGATCATAATAATGATATACGTGTCATAAATTTGTATTTTGAGGCAGTGCAAAAAAGATACGACTTTGAAATAAATGATACACTTAATCCTGTTTTGGGTGAATTTTGCATAGTAGAAACTGCAAGAGGACTGGAAATGGGAAAAGTATACACCAAAGCATCATATATCAAACCAGATACTATTTCAGTACCTCTGAAAAAAGTAGTCAGAATTGCTACTGAGAAAGATATGGAAAAATATAGTGACCTGAAAGTTGAAGCTGTAAAAGCCAGCTATGTCTTAAAAAATAAAATTAAAAAATTTAATCTAAATATGAAATCTATTGAGACTGAATTCACATTTGACAGAAAAAAATTGATATTTTATTTTGCTTCTGAAGATCGTGTAGATTTCAGAGAACTTGTAAAAGAACTTGCCAGTATTTTTAAACTTAGAATAGAATTACGACAGATTGGCGTTCGTGATCAGGCAAAACTTATCGGTGATTGCGGAGTTTGCGGAAAACCTTTATGCTGCAAAGCATTTATTAATAAATTTGATTCTGTTACTATAAAAATGGCCAGAGATCAGAGCGTTTCAGTCAGTCCTACCAAAATGTCAGGAATCTGCGGAAGACTAAAGTGCTGTCTGAATTTTGAATATGACCAATATGCTGAAAGACAGAAATTTTTTCCTGAAGTAGGACAAAGTGTTGTTACTCCAGCAGGGAGAGGGCATGTTGTCAGCACTAATGTACTTAATAATTTTTTATTTGTAAATGTTCCTGAAAAAGGTGTTATGAAATTTGAAATTAGGGAAATCACTTTTAACCGGGAAGAAAAAGAAAAAATACTTAAGGAAATTGCAAAGCAGCATATAGAATTATCTGAAATTAAGGATGAAGAATGATTCTGAATAATAATGAATATATGGAATTTTTAGAAAGCAGCGGACAAAAGATTATAGTCAATAATAATTTATTTAAAATTACTAATGATCCGCTTCTTCTTGCAGATTTCTGCCGGGAAAACATAAAAAAAAGCGGAACACTTCTTGATATAGGGGCAGGTAACGGTATCCTCCCCTTATTATTATGTAATGCCAATTTAACAGAAATCTCTGCTGTAGAAATACAAAAAAATAGTTTTGACTGTTTAGAAAAAAATATAGATCTAAATTCCCTTTCTGATAAAATTATCCCCTATCACACTGATATTAATGATTTTTTCCCGGATTTTGAATTTGACTATATTATTTCAAATCCTCCATACTACAGAGAAAATTCCGGTTCTTTATCACAAAGTGAAGAAATCTCTATTGCAAAATTTGAGATAAAAATGACTCTTGATAACTTAATTTTAAATATAAAAAGACTTCTTAAAAATCACGGTACTTTTTATATTATAATTATTCCCGGACGTTTAAATGATGTTCTAAAAGCAATATATTTCCAGAGACTTAATATTTCAAAACTACGAACAGTTATACATAATAATAAGGCAAAATTTATTCTTATAGAAGGCAAAAAAGGAAGCAGACCCGGAGACACTGTAATAGATACAGTCTCATTTTAGGGTCTGCTTCCCTTTATTATAAATAAATTTCATATCTTAAATTTTTGATATTTTTTTCTTCCCATTTTATTTCGTCTAGAAACACTCCGCCATTTTTTTCTATGACTCTTTTAGAATTTATGTTATTTTTATTACATGTTATCAGAAGTTTTCTATGACCCTGCTCTTTAGCTACAGGCTTTAAAAGTTCCAGCATTTTCGTGGCATATCCCTTACTTCTCTCTTCCGGAGCAATAATATAGCCTATATTTCCTATATAACGAAACAAATCCTCGCCGGAGTCCTTTCGAAGAGTGATTCTTCCTACTACCTTCTCATCTTCTATTGCCCAGTAATTTTTCATTGGGATTACAATTTCACCCTTTGGATATTCACTTATATAATCAAGATAATCTAAAAACTTTTGAAAATTAAATTTTAAAAAAGATAACTTAAAGGTATAAGAACTCTCTATTTCATTATTTCTCCTTATCTGTTTTACAAAATTTATATATTCTTTTTTATATTCAATACAAGGTTTTACAAGTTTCATCATACCTCACTTATTATATTTTTTATAAAGGCCTTAGTATAAGCCGGATTTTGTTTCTGCTAATCATTTATCTAGACTGACAATTAACTGTCAGCTCGAGCAAATTACCCTAAAGTCAGAGCGAGCAACTCCTTTTTAGACTTATATTTATTCTTGCTTCAGGAGGGGTTTACCTAGCTGGTCAAATTTCTTAGACCACTGGTAGTCTCTTACACTACCTTTTCACCCTTACCGTAAACGGCGGTTTATTTTCTGTGGCACTTTCCTTAAGATTACTCTCAGCAGCCATTAGCTGTCTCCCTGCTCTGTGAAGTCCGGACTTTCCTCTTCCTTACGGAAGCGATTAGCCCTAAAGCCTTTATATATATATTTTACACTAAAAAGTAAAAAAATAAAAGTTATAATTGAAATTATATATATGATCAAAGAATTATTTTTATTATGCTCTCCTATTTCTTTAGTAATTTCATATGAATATTCCCTGTATTTTCCGTTTTCTATAAGGTCTTTTCTGTCATTTACCGCCTTATCCAAGAGTTCCTTATTTATATCCAAATCTTTTGAAATATAAAAATTCACCTCTGTTTCCCTGTTATCTTTCTTTATGATCTCAAGCAGCACTGTATTTTTCTTATCTTTTAAGCTTATCACTTTCTTGCTGAAATCATACTCAAAAATAAAATTCAAATTACTTTTATTTTCTATTTTACGTACTTTTTCTTCAAATTCTCTTTTTGAATTTTCATCAAATATTCCTATATTATCTTTTATCTCGAAGGCACTCAGATTCATGCTTATTATTATAAATAAAATTATTCTCTTCATTTTTTTCCTTCTATATTATTTTAAATACTTGATTTTCTTTTGCCTGAATTATTTTCCCGTTAAAAAATTCTTCCAGATCTTTTTTTATCAGTTCAGAAAAAATGTTTTCACTCTCATAATGACCTATATCTATTAATGTAAGCCCCGCTTCCAAAGCATCCAGTGTTTCATGGTGCTTCAGATCCCCGGTTATATATAAATCTACAGTATTATCTATTTCCGGGATCATAGAACCGCCGGCTCCGGTTAGTACTGCTATTCTTTTTACTCTTTTATTTTCATTACCCGCTATTCTTATATTTTTCAAATTTAATTTTTCTTTCACTGCTTTGCTTATATTATAAACATTATCCTCTTTTTTAAGCTCCAGAATACGACCCAGTCCGCTTTCAGGATCGCTTTCATTTTTCAGCCACACACTTTTTTTCCCGCCTAATGATAGCTTTTCCAATATATAATCACTCAGACCATGAGCAGCAGAATCCGCATTTGTATGAATACTATACACTGCTATTTTGTTTTCTGCAAGCTTCAAAATTTTCTCTCCCAGCACTGTATCATTTGTTATCCTTTTTATTTCAGAAAATATCAGCGGGTGGTGTGAAATTATCAGCTCTGCTCTAGCAGCAATAGCTTGTTCTATTACATCATCAGTAATATCAAGACATATTATTACAGCTGAAACATTACTTCCTTTTCTTCCAATTATGAGTCCCGAATTGTCCCATTTTTCAGCAAGCTCCGGATTATATTTTTTCTCCAGAAAATTCATTATATCTTCAAGTTTCATAATATCCTCCCTTTTAATTCAGATATTCCATATTTTCCTCCATTTGCTCTTTATTCAGATTAAAAGCAAGCTTTGTAAGGGCCTTTTCTCTAAGAACATTTATATTGCTTTCCTCTATATTCAATATTTTTGATATTTCCTTTGTTTTATAGAATTTATCATCTAAACCATAATGCATCATTAGAATTCTCTCATCCAGATAATTTAATTTTTTAGGAATATTGCTTAATACATATTTTCTTGTCAAATGCGATACTTTTTCCACTATACTGTATGAATTTTCAGGCATATCATCCATTTTGGTAAATAATTCCTGAAGAGCATTTAAATAATTCAGCTCTATATTCATTTGCTTTGATATTTCTTCCAGACTCAGACCGTTATTCAGCTCCAGCTGTACTTTCAAATACAGAATATACGCCAGCTCTGATGCTTTAAAATCTTTTAATATTTTTTTCTGATATTCCAGAATATATTTTATTGCAAAATTTTTCAGCCAAAACTCAATATCGCTTTCTGAATTTTTCAGTTTTTCAATTCCGTTTATTACCCCTATTGTTGCCTCCTGTACCAGATCAAGAAATGAAAATCCCAGTTTTACATACTGAAGACTTTCACGAATCACTATTTTCAAGTGTTTATTTACAAGCTGATCTCTGTCAGTTTCATCAATTTCTCTTATTTTCAATTGCTTTATATTATGCTCCTTTATATCATCTAAGTATAGTTCTATTGTTTCTTTTTCTGATATATCTGCATTTTCTTCGTCTATTACCACAAAATCATTATTTTCAATAGAAACTCTAACTTCAGGAATATTTTCGGTATATAAAAAGTTTACAATGGCGCCAAACTCTTCGTCAGAAAGATCATACTCCTGAAAAAGCTCTTCCATATTATAATTTTCATTGTTTCGTATTGTCTCCATTATGCTCTTTAACATTATATATCACATCCTATTGTTTTTATTTATAAAATTATAACATAAAATTATTATTTTTAATAGTTTATTAAATTATTTCTTTGTTTATTTCATCATATATTTAAAAAAGCTAATTTCATATAAATTGAAATCAGCTCCTGTAATCTTCTAATTTTTTTCTTCTGCTCGGATGTCTCAGCTTTCTTAATGCTTTTACTTCAATCTGTCTGATTCTCTCTCTTGTGACATTGAATATTTTCCCTACTTCTTCAAGAGTCTTAGGAGAACCGTCATCCAGACCATATCTGTACCTTAAAACCATTTCTTCACGTTCACTCAGTGTTTTTAATACTCCGTCTAATTGTTCCTTCAGTAATACCCTAGTTGTAGCATCATAAGGATTTAAAAATTTATCATCTTCTACAAAATCCCCAAGCTCACTGTCTTCTTCGCTTCCTACCGGTGTTTCCAGTGAAATAGGATCCTGATTCATTTCAAGTATACTCTTTACTTTATCCACAGGTATTTCCAGTTTTTTTGCTAATTCTTCCGCTGTAGCTTCTTTCCCTGTTTCCTGAAGTATTATTCTGCTTTCTTTTTTGATTTTATTTATTGTTTCTATCATATGAACCGGAATTCTTATAGTTCTTCCCTGATCAGCAATTGCTCTTGTAATAGCCTGTCTTATCCACCATGTGGCATATGTAGAAAACTTAAATCCTTTTTCATACTCAAATTTTTCTACAGCCTTCATTAAGCCCATATTGCCTTCCTGGATCAAATCAAGCATTTTAAGACCTCTGTTTGTATGCTTTTTTGCTATACTTACTACTAATCTTAGATTAGATTCTATAAGCTTCTGCTTTGCCTCTTCATCATTTTCCAAAACTTTCTGTGCAAGGGCAATTTCCTCCTCATATGTCAAAAGCGGTATCTGCCCGATCTCTCTCAGATACATCTTTATTGGTTCATCTACATCCATTATTTCGGCTAATTTTATTAGATCAGTGTGGAGTAACTCATTTACTTCAGTTTCATCAATTTCTTCCTCATTGAACTCTTCTTCTTCTATTTCAGGAATTTTCGCAGATTTTTTTGTCGAATTGCTTTCCATATAGTCTTTTTTCTCAACAAGTGTATCAACTATACTGATTCCCTTATCCTCTATTCCACGAATTAACTGATCTATTTTTTCTACTGGAAAATCCTCCGGAATAACTCCGTTTATTTCCTCATAGCTTATTACACCGTCTTCTTTAGCCTGTTTTACAAGCTCTAGCAATTTATCTTTTAAATTCATATTTTTTTCAGGCATGATCTGATTCTCCTCGGACATAAAGTTTAAATTTATTATATAATTCCTTGATCTCTTGCAAACTGTGAATATTTTTTAATTCATGCTCTATCTGTTTCATATAGAAATAATTTTGGCCTTTTTTATGTATCTCTTTTTCCAGCTCTCTGTTAAACCAATCTGTATACAATATTTTATAGTATTCATCTTCTTTCTCTATTTCCAGATCTGCTTCTCTTGAAAATTTAAAAATTAATTTTTTTTCTTCTTCGTCTATCTCTGAATTATCTAATATTTTTGTATTAAAGTCAATTTTTTTTAATTTTTTTAAAATTTCGATTATTATAAAACTTTTTATCTCTTTCTCTGCAAACTCCTTATAATACTCAGGATACTTTAAAATTAACTTTAAAGTAGATACTTCCAGCAAATCATAATTCAATTTATTTTTTATCGAAATTTCCTCTTTTTTAAATTCTTTAGTTTTTGTTTTTTTATATTTCCCTGTATTGCTTTTTAGGATTTCTGCCTCTAAATTTTGTTTGCTTATCCCTAATTCTTCACTTAACTTATCCAGATAAATATCGATTTCAATACGATTTTGAAGATTTGCAAAAAATTCTTTGAATCTGTCTATGAATATTTTTTTTCCTTCTACTGTTTTTATATCAATATCATAAGAAAATTCCGAAAACATATATTCAAATATGTCCACAGATTCTTTTAGCAGTTCTACAAACTTTTTCTTGTCATTTGATTGAAAAAATTCATCAGGATCCTTTATTCCTTTTGGGAAAAAAAGGCACTTAACATTAAATTCGTGTTTCTTCAGAATATAAGAAGCTCTGAATAATGCATTTTTACCAGCTTCATCATTGTCATAAGATATGACAATATTATTTGTGTATCTTTTTAGCAACTTTGCCTGTTCGTCTGTAAATGCGGTACCTAACGATGCTACTGCATTTTCAAAATCATTTTTATGTGCGGAAAGTACATCCATATAACCTTCCATCAATATTACAAAGCCTTTTTTTCTGATTTTTTCCCCTCTGCTTACCAGACCGTAAACTTCACGGCTTTTATTAAATACTTTTGATTCCTGTGAATTTATGTACTTAGCAGTACTTTCACCATCAAGGGCTCTGCCGCCAAAGCCTACTATATTCTGATTTTTATTATAGATTGGAAATATAATCCTGTCACGAAATACATCAAAAAAATTTCCTGTGCTCGCTCTTTTTATCAAACCTAATTCTATCAGGTCTTCATTAGAATAGTCTTTATTTTTGAAATTTTCCAGAAGACTATCCCAGTTTTCAGGTGCATACCCAAGTTTAAATCTTTTGATATCGTTTTCGTTCAAGCCTCTTTTTTCCAAATAATTTAAGGCCTTCTTATTTTTAAAGATATTTTCTGAATAAAATTCCAGCGCTGTTTGTAATATCATATGAAATTTTTGCAGTGAATTCTGCTTATTACTGCTTTTTCCCGAAAATCTGCTGTTGAACTGAATATTATATTTATTAGCCAATTCTTCCACAGCTTCCGCAAAAGTTAAATTATTTATTTTCATATAAAATGTTATTACATCTCCGCCTATACCCGAACTGAAATCTTTAAAAATATTTTTTCCGGGACTTACTGTAAATGAAGGTGTTCTTTCTGGTTTAAATGGAGATAATCCTTTATAATTTGCTCCTGATTTTTTCAGAGTCACATATTCGCTTATTACCTGTACAATATCCAGCTTATTTATAAATTCTTGTATTTCATTATCCTCATACATAATTTTCTCCAATTATTTATCCATCTATACAATTATATTTTATATTTTTAAATAGTCAAGTCTATTTTTAAAATTATTTTACAATTTATATTTTTACCTTTTCCTCTAGTATTTCTTCAAATACTTCATCCATTATTTTTGATTTCTCTTCCCCTTTTAAAAATAGCTCTCTTGCGGCCTTTCCTGCTACTATGGCAAGTTCATATTTGTTAGGGATTTTACCTAATAACTCATCCACTGTTATATTTCTTTTTTTCATTTTTCCTCCTAATGATTAATAATATCTGATAATTCCTGATATGACTGGTCTATACTGATATTTATAATAGAATAATCATATTCCTTTTCATATTCCATTTCTTTTAGAGCATTTTCCAGTCTTTTTCTTATTATTTCCTCAGAATCAGAGCCTCTATTTCTCAGCCTTCCTTCCAGCTCTTTATCATCAGGAGCTTTAAAAAAAACTAATACAGCACTTGGATCCTTTTTCTTTACTATCAAACCGCCCTGTACATCTATCTCCAGCAAAACTGTATTTCCTTCTTCCCTTTTCTTTTCTACTTCAGATTTCAAAGTACCGTAATAATTATCATGAACTTTTGCCCATTCAAAAAACTCATCATTATTTACTCTTTTCATAAATTCTTCTTCTGTTAAAAAGTAATAATCTTTTCCGTCTGTTTCGTCCTGTCTGGGTTTTCTTGTCGTTGCTGATATTGTTAAAGGTATATGTAATTTATCTCTCGCTATTTTTGTAACTGTAGATTTACCCGCTCCGCTTGGACCTGATACTACTATTAGTTTCCCCTTCATTTTATTCTCCTTTTTCTATCCTTAAGAGTAATGTCTCCACATTAATGGCTGACAAAATAATATGACCGCTGTCCATTATTAATATAGCCCTTGTACGTCTTCCTGAAGTAGCATCTATTAACATTTCCCTTTCCTTTGCTTCTTCTCTTAATCTTTTGCTTGGAGCAGAATCCGGACTGATAATCCCAACTATTCGGCTGTCTATTACGATATTATTAAATCCTATATTTATAGGTTTCATAATGCCTCCAATGGCTTATTATTCAGGGAAAGAGCATATATCCGCTCTTTCCCGCAAATTATATATTAACTGTTATTTTCTTCTGATACCGGTTCTTTTAAAAGCATATCTCTATACTCTTTAAACCCTGTACCACCTGGAATTTTCTTACCGATTATTACGTTTTCTTTTAATCCTTCCAGTCTGTCTACTTTACCTTCTATTGCAGCATTGGCAAGAACTTTTGTTGTTTCCTGGAACGATGAAGCGGAAATAAAGCTTTCTGTATTTACTGCGGCTTTTGTAATCCCTTGAATAACAGGCTCGTATGTAGCTATTTTCTTGTCTTCCTTGATAAGCTCATTATTTTCTTTGTCCACAATTTTTTTATCCACTAATTCATCTTCCAGATATAAAGAATCTCCGGAATCCTTGATTTTTACCTTTTGGAACATCTGTTTTACTATTATTTCTATATGCTTGTCATTTACTGAAACTCCCTGTTCTCTGTACACTTGCTGTACTGATTCCAGTATAAACTGCTGTGCTTCTATCAGACCTTTTATTTTCAGTATATCATGCGGTGAAACCGGTCCGTCTGTCAGTTTTGTCCCTTTATCTATAAGCATTTCATTAGTTACAACCAAATGCTCCCCTATTGGTACTGTATATTCTTTTATTGTTTTTCCTGTATCCGGACTTACTATCAGTATAAGTCTCATACCTTTTTTCTTTTTATCAGATATAAGTACACGCCCTGCTATCTCTGACAAAACAGCTTTCCCTTTAGGATTTCTTGCCTCAAACAGCTCCTGAACCCTTGGAAGACCGCTGGTAATATCCTTCGTTCCTTCTCCGGACTTGATTATTTTTGAAATAATCTGCCCTTTCTTTACTTTGTCCCCTTCTCTTACCATTAGATATGCACCGTAAGGAATACTGTATTCATCTACTTTCTTTCCTTTTTCATAAATAATTATTCTCGGGTTAACATCTCCGCTTTCCACTGGTTTTATAGCCATTCTTTCAGTAACATTATACTTGTGATCAATATTTTCTCTTACATAAAGATCTCTAAATTCTACTTTTCCTGGCTCATTACTTATTATCGGTATATGATATGGATCAAATTCCACAAGTACCTGACCTTTTTCTACCTTTTCCCCATCTTTTACCTTTAATAAAGATCCTGACGGAATTTCATACTTTTGCTTATCTATTACTATTTTTGAATTCTGTGAAACAACAATTTCCTCTCCTGCTTCATTTTCCAGTATTTTCAAATCTTTAAATTTAACTTTACCTGCTTCATCCGTCTTTATATTCGTTTGTACAGCTGCTGCCTGTGCCACCCCTCCTGTATGGAAAGTTCTCATTGTCAGCTGTGTTCCCGGCTCACCTATTGACTGAGCTGCGATAACTCCCACTGCCTCACCTTTAAGTATTTCTTTATGGTTTGACAGATCCAGTCCGTAACACTTTTGACATACTCCTTTTTCCAGTGCACATGTAAGTGGTGTTCTGATTTTCACGGCTTTTATTCCAAATTCACTTATTTTTTTAATCAGCTCTTTACCGATTAACTCATTTCTTTCGGCAATTATTTCACCTTCATGAACTATATCTTCTGCAAGAGTTCTTCCATAGATTCTCTCATCAAGTTTTTCTATGACATTACCGCCGTCAACCAGATCCGAAACTATAATTCCTTCAAGTGTATTACAATCATGTTCATTTATAATAACATCATGTGAAATATCAACAAGTCTTCTTGTCAAATATCCTGATTCGGCAGTTCTTAATGCAGTATCCGCCAGACCTTTTCTGGCACCGTGTGATGACATAAAGAATTCCAGTATATTCAGACCTTCTCTAAAGTTTGCCTTAATAGGTACCTCCATGATTCTTCCCTGTGTATCTGCCATTAGTCCACGCATTCCTCCAAGCTGTCTCATCTGTGCTATACTACCTCTGGCACCAGAGTTTGCCATCATATAAACCGGGTTAAATTCATCAAGATTATCCATCATTTCCTTAGTTACGTCATCTACTGCTCTTGACCATATTGCTACAGTCTTTCTATATCTTTCCTCATCTATAATAGTTCCGTTTTTATACTGCTCTTCTACATCTGCTACTTCTTTTTCGGCATTTTCCAAAATAGATTTTTTTGTTTCAGGTATTTCAAGATCTTCTATTCCTACTGTTATTCCTGCAGATGTTGCATAATGGAATCCAAAATTCTTAATTTTGTCAATTAAGTCAGAAGTTCTTTCAAATCCGTATAATTCATATAATTCTGCTATCAGCTTTCCAAGAGCACCTTTTCCAAATGTTTTATCATACTCTCTTACTTCTTTTGGCAGCATTGTATTAAATAAAAGTCTTCCCGGTGTTGTTTCTATCATTTCACCGTCTATTCTGACTTTTACCAGCGCATGTGTCCCTACCTGTTTATTCTGGTATGCAGTTATCAGCTGGTTCTTATTTGAGAATAATTTTCCTTCCCCTTTTTCTCCTCTTCTTTCTTTTGTCATATAGTAGCATCCCATAACCATATCCTGTGAAGGTACTGCTATAGGCTTACCGCTTGAAGGAGCAATAATGTTATTTGTAGCCAGCATAAGAAGTCTTGCTTCCATCTGGGCCTCAGGAGATAACACTAAGTGTACTGCCATTTGGTCACCGTCAAAATCCGCATTAAATGCAGAACATACCAGCGGGTGAAGTCTTATTGCCTTCCCCTCTATCAATGTCGGCTGAAATGCCTGTATTGACAGTCTGTGCAGTGTAGGGGCTCTGTTTAAAAGAACCGGATGGTTTTTGATGATTTCTTCTATTAATTCCCATACATAGTCATCTTCTTCTTCTACCATTTTTTTAGCTATTTTTATATTAGAGGCTATTTCTCTTTTTACCAGTTCTCTCATCAAAAATGGCTTATAAAGCTCAAGAGCCATCTTTTTTGGAAGTCCACACTGATATATTTTCAGATTAGGACCAACGACAATAACTGATCTTCCTGAGTAATCTACCCGTTTACCAAGAAGGTTCTGTCTGAATCTTCCGTTTTTACCTTTAAGCATATCTGAAAGAGATTTCAGCTCTCTGTTATTCTGAGTAACTACCGGCTTTCCTCTTCTTCCGTTATCTATTAAGGCATCTACAGCTTCCTGAAGCATTCTTTTTTCATTTTTTATTACTATTTCTGGAGCATTTATTGATATTAATTTTTTTAATCTTGTATTTCTGTTTATTACTCTTCTGTAAAGATCATTAAGATCACTTGTTGCGAATCTTCCGCCGTCAAGCTGTACCATAGGTCTTATATCAGCAGGAATTACAGGTAATACTGTAAGTATCATCCATTCTGGTCTGTTTTCGGACATAATGAAATCTCTTACTATTTTTAGTCTTTTTACTACCTTTTTTCTCTTCTGGCTTGACTGTGAAACTTCAAGTTCATTTTTCAGTTCCTCTTCAAGCCGTGCAAGATCTATTTCTTCCAGCAGCTTTATTATTCCTTCTGCACCCATTTTAGCTTCAAACTTTTCACCAAACTGGCTTTTATAAAGTCTGTACTCTCTGTCTGTAAGTATTACGCCTTTTTCAAGATTAGTTTCTCCAGGTTCAGTTACTACATATCTTGCAAAATATAATACTGATTCTAGTTCTTTAGTACTAAGTCCCAAAAGAAGACTCATTTTATTAGGCGTTCCTTTTGAATACCATATATGTGCTACAGGAGCTGCCAAATCTATATGTCCCATTCTTTCACGTCTTACTTTTGAAGTAGTTACTTCAACCCCGCACTTTTCACATTTTATTCCTTTGTATCTCATACGCTTGTACTTACCGCAGGCACATTCAAAATCCTTCGCAGGACCGAATATTCTCTCACAGAATAAACCGTCCATTTCAGGCTTCAATGTCCTGTAGTTTATTGTTTCAGCCTTCTTCACCTCACCATAAGACCATTCTCTGATCTTATCCGGTGAAGCAAGCTTTATCTGTATACTATCAAAATCTCTTATACTCATTAACAAGAGCCTCCTCAATCCATAAGTTTAATTTTCATTATTTTTATCTAATTCTATCACTTGACCATCTTTATCAAATAAATTTATGTCTAATCCTAATGATTGAAACTCTTTTATTAAAACTTTAAATGATTCCGGTGCATCGGCTTCAGGCATTCCCTGACCTTTTACTATTGCTTCATAAGTTTTTGTTCTACCACTTATATCATCAGATTTTACCGTTAACATTTCCTGAAGGATATTGGATGCTCCATATGCTTCCAGAGCCCAAACTTCCATCTCTCCAAGTCTTTGCCCACCGAATTGTGCTTTTCCTCCGAGAGGCTGCTGTGTTACCAGCGAGTATGGTCCTATTGCTCTTGCATGCATTTTATCTTCTACAAGGTGATGCAGCTTTAACATGTACATTCTTCCTACAGTAACAGGATTATCAAATGGCTCCCCTGTTCTTCCGTCTATCAGTTTTACTTTTCCGTTTCTTTCAAATCCTACTTTTTCCAGATAATCTTTTACGTCATTTTCACTGGCACCGTCAAAAACAGGTGTGGCTATATACTGATCAATATTTCCGATTGCCAGACCCAAATGGACCTCCAATACCTGTCCGATATTCATACGTGATGGTACCCCTAACGGATTAACTGCCACATCAATCGGCGTCCCGTCTTCAAGGTGAGGCATATCCTCCACAGGAAGTATTCTAGAAACAACACCTTTATTTCCATGTCTTCCTGACATTTTATCCCCGACAGTTATTTTTCTTTTTTCAGCTATATAAACTCTTACTACTTTGTTTACTCCGGCTTTTAAATCATCTCCGTCATCTTTAGTCAGTACAAGAACATCTACTACTGTACCTTTTGTCCCGTGCGGAAGTCTTAACGATGTATCTCTTACATCCTTAGCCTTTTCTCCAAATATAGCTCTTAATAATTTTTCCTCTGCCGGCGGTTCTGTTTCACCTTTTGGTGTTACTTTCCCTACAAGAATATCTCCCGGATTCACTTGTGCACCTATTCTTATAATACCACTTTCATCAAGGTTTTTAAGTGTTTCCTCAGAAACATTCGGGATTTCTCTTGTTATTTCTTCATCTCCCAGCTTTGTAGTTCTTGCTTCTATATCAAATTCTTCTATATGAATTGAAGTAAATACATCATCTTTTCTAAGTCTTTCAGATATCAAAATCGCATCCTCAAAATTATACCCTTCCCAAGGCATGAAAGCCAGAAGTATATTTCTTCCAAGTGCAAGATCTCCACCTGCAGTTGATGGTCCGTCAGCAATTATATCTCCTCTTTTTACTTCATCATCAAGGTTTATAATAGGCTTTTGGTGTAAACACATTGCTTGGTTTGATCTTTCAAAGTTTAATAATCTATGAACGTGTTCCTTATTATTTTCATCTGTTACTATAATTTGTTTTGCATCCACAGAAGTTACTCTTCCATTTGCTTTTGATGTCATTACTGCTCCTGAGTCTACTGCCACTTTTCTTTCTAGTCCTGTCCCTACATAAGGAGCCTCTGTTCTTAATAATGGTACCGCCTGACGCTGCATATTCGATCCCATTAGTGCTCTGTTGGCATCATCGTGTTCCAGAAACGGAATTAATCCTGCTGAAACTGATACTACCTGTTTAGGCGAGACATCCAGATAATGAACCTTCTCTTTTACAATATGAACTATTTCTTCACCATATCTGCAGACTACCTCTTCTACAAGGATATTTCCTTTTTCATCGACAGGTGTATCTGCCTGGGCTATAAATAATCCTTCTTCTTCATCTGCACCAAGATAGTTTACTTTATCAAGAAGTGCCTTACCATTTTCCACTTTTGCAAATGGTGTTTCTATAAAGCCATATTTATTAACCTTCCCATAAGTTGCTAATGAACCTATCAGTCCGATATTTGGTCCTTCCGGCGTTTCTATAGGACAGATTCTTCCATAATGCGAGTTATGTACATCACGCACCTCGAATCCTGCTCTTTCTCTGGAAAGTCCACCTGGTCCCAATGCTGATATTCTTCTTTTGTGAGTTAATTCTGCAAGAGGATTCGACTGATCCATAAACTGAGAAAGCTGTCCGCTTCCAAAGAACTCCAGAATCAAAGCATTCAGAGGCTTCGTATTCAAAAGACTCTGCGGTGTCAGAGTAGTAATGTCCTGTATTGTCATTTTCTCTTTAACCATCTTAGCCATTTTCATCATTCCGCCTTTTACCTGAATGGCCAGTAATTCTCCTACTCCTCTTACCCTTCTGTTTGACAGATTATCTATATCATCAGTATATCCGTCGTCATTATAAAGGTTTCTGACATAGTTAATAGTCTGCATAACATCTTCTTTAGTCAGTGTGATCTCATTTTCCGGAAGATCAAGCTTCAGCCTTTTATTTATTTTGTATCTTCCTACATTAGCAAGATCGTATCTCTGAGGATTAAAGAACATCTGTTTTAAGAGTGATCTTGCACTGTCTACTGTAACCAGATCCCCGGGTCTCAGTTTCTTAAAAACTTCTACGACCGCTTCGTCAGATGTCTTAGTATGGTCATGAATTAGTGAATTCGCAATAATTCTGTCTTCCGGCTTTACTTCCCAGTAATAAATTTTTTCAACTTTATTCTCAATTAATTTTTCTATTCCGATCTCATCAATTAATTCTTCTGATTCCAGAACGAATTCTCCTGTTTTCTCGTCAAGAATGTCTTCTTTGTTAAAGCTTCCTTCCAGTCTGTTTTTTATTACTTCCTGTAAATCATCACCTTTGTATTTTTCATATAGTTTATTTAGCTCCAGTTCTTTTGATTCAAAAAACTGATCCATTATCTCCCTGTTATTCGTGAAAAAGTCAACTGACTTTAAGAATATAGTTGATAAAACTTTCTTTCTTCTGTCTATTTTCACATTTAATATATCATTCTTGTCAGTTTCAAATTCCAGCCAAGTCCCTTTATACGGGATTATTTTCCCAATAAATATATCTTTTCCAGTTTGTATGCTCAACTCTTTATTAAATGTAACACCTGGCGATCTGTGCAGCTGAGATACTACGACCCTTTCTGCTCCGTTTATTATAAACGTGGCTTTATCAGTCATTAACGGAATTTCTCCAAAATATACCAAAGTTTCCTGAATTTCTTCTGTCTTCAGATTTATTAAACGTAATCTTACTTTTAGCTGACCGGCATACGTTTTTCTTCTTTTTTTACATTCCAATTCATCATTAAGCGGTTTATCATTTTCATGAATCTCATACCATATATACTCTAATTTAAGTTGACCATTACTCGATTCTATTGGAAAAATTTCCTGAAAAATATTTTCTAAACCTTGGTTTTCTCTTTTTTGCGGCGGGATTCCTGCCTGTATGAAGTCTTCATATGAATTTAACTGAAACTCCAAAAAGTGAGGCATTTCTCCTCTGTCAACAATTTTTCCAAAACTAAATCTTTTAATAAGTCTGCTCATTAATTATTCCTCCTTATAGTTACCTATAACTATTCAAAAACCCAGTAATGACGGGGTTTAACTACTCTCTATATATAAATAGTGGAAAAAGACACCCTGAAATTTAGAGTGTCTCCTTATTATTTTGTCTTGTACTTATTTTAATTCTACAGTTGCTCCAGCTGCTTCCAATTGTGCTTTGATTTTTTCAGCTTCATCTTTAGAAGCTCCTTCTTTAACTGCTTTTCCGCCTGCTTCAACTAAGTCCTTAGCTTCTTTCAGTCCTAAACCAGTTATAGTTCTTACTTCTTTGATTACAGCTGTTTTCTTTTCTCCGAATCCTGTTAAGATTACATCAAATTCAGATTTCTCTTCAACTGCTGCTGCACCTGCTCCGGCACCTGCTGCTACAGCTACTGGCTGAGCTGATACTCCAAAAGTTTCTTCTATAGCTTCAACTACTTCTTTTAATTCTAAAACTGTCATGTTTTTTAAATCTTCTATAAATTGGTCTTTATTAAATGCCATTTTTTCCTCCTAAAATATTTTTTTTATTAGTTTGCTTCTGTAGCTTCTGCTGCTACTTCTTCCTTAACTTCGCTTACAGCTGCTGGCGCTTCTGCTCCTGACTCTTTTTGTTCAGTAACATTAGTCATAGCTACTGCTAGCATTCTTACTGGTGATAACAATCCGTATGCTATCTGACCAAGTAATTCTTCTCTTGAAGGTAATTTCGCTAAAGCTTCTATTGTAGCTGTCTCTACTCTTCCTCCGTCAACATATCCTGCTTTTATTAAGAATTTATCTTTTACAGTTTTAGAGAAGTCGTAAACTAACTTTGACGGTGCAACTCCATCCTCAAAACCTAATGCAAATGAAGTAGTTCCTTCTAAAACGTCATCAAAATCAGCATCTATTCCTGCTTCTTTCAAAGCAATTTTAAATAATCTATTTTTAGCTACTAGATATTCGATTCCTGCCTCTCTGGCTTTTCTTCTTAATTCAGTATCTTCATTTACTGTAATTCCTTTATAGTCTACAAATACCACAGCTTTTGCTTCTTTGATTTTATCTTTAAGTATACTTACTTTGTCTACTTTTGATTGTGCTGGCATTTTTTCACCTCCTCTATATAAAAAACCTCTGATTTGCAAAGACAATAACTCAGAGGAAAACATAGCTCTATGCTTAATTAACCTCGGTAGGATTTACCGGATTACTCCAACCTACTGTCTTTGGCTTAAAATTTTTTAAAAATATATATTCAAAATTACTTTGAAACGTATGAATTTACCAATAACGGATCTATTTTGATACCAGGACCCATTGTTAATGATATTGCTACAGTTCTTAAATACTGTCCTTTTGATGTATCAGGTTTCAGCTTTATAATCTGATCAACAACAGTTTTAAAATTTTCTGTGATTTTTTCTTTATCAAAATCAACTTTTCCTATTGGTACATGAATTGAACCTAATTTATCTACTTTGAAAGCTAATTTACCTTTTTTGAACTCATCTACAGTTTTAGCAACATCTGTTGTTACTGTTCCTGATTTCGGATTAGGCATTAAACCTTTAGTTCCTAATAATTTTCCTAACTTTCCTAATTTAGGCATCATATCCGGTGTCGCTATTACTAAATCAAAATCCAGCCATCCACCTTGTATTTTACTGATATATTCATCATCACCTGCATATTCTGCTCCGGCTTTTAATGCCTCGTCAATTTTGTCTCCTGAAGTAATAACAAGAATTCTTACATTCTTCCCTGTACCATGCGGTAATACTACAGTACCTCTAACCTGCTGATCAGCATGTCTTGGATCTACTCCTAATCTAAATGCTAATTCTACAGTTTCTGTAAATTTCGCACTTTTAGTATCAAATACTAAGTCCAAAGCTTCTTCAGGTGTATATAATTTCATTTTATCTACTTTTTTAGCAATTTCTTGGTATCTTTTCCCTTTTTTTGCCATTATGAATTTTCCTCCTTTGTGGTCATTGGGTTATCCCTTCCACTAAAATATATGGTTATTCGCTTACTTTTATTCCCATGCTTCTTGCTGTTCCTGCGATTATGTTCATTGCAGCTTCAACACTTCCAGCATTTAAGTCAGGCATTTTTGTTTCTGCAATTTCTTTAAGCTGAGCTTTTGATATAGTTCCAGCAACATCTTTTACTGAGTTTGCAGCCCCCTTGTTTACTTTAGCGGCTTTTTTCAATAAGTCAGATGCAGGTGGAGTTTTTAATATAAAAGTAAAGCTTCTGTCTGCATAAACAGAAATCTCCACAGGAATTACAAATCCCATCTTATCTTGAGTCTGAGCATTGAATGCTTTACAGAAATCCATTATATTAACACCGTGTTGTCCTAAAGCAGGTCCTACCGGTGGAGACGGATTTGCCTTTCCAGCGTCTAATTGTAATTTTATTTTTCCAATTACTTCTTTTGCCATCTTAAATTTTCCTCCTTTGTGGTAAATGATCTCTCTCCCACTTAAATATCTATACGTTTATATTTTACGAACTTCGTGATATTCCAGTTCTACTGGTGTCATTCTTCCGAAAACCTCTACCATAACTTTTACTCTTCCATGTTCATGGTCTACTTCAGCTATCTCAGCTTCCTGATTTTCAAATGCACCGTTCTTTACTATTACTTTTTCTCCTACTTCAAGATCCAGTCTTGCTTTTGGAGCGCTTGCGCTTTCGTCTAATCCGATTTTACTTAGAAGACTTTTTGCTTCATCATCTGCTAATGGTATAGGATCACTACCTACTCCTACGAATCCGGTAACACCATTGGTATTTCTTATTACATACCAGGCATCACTGTCTACCCTGTAGCCCAGACCTAAGTCGTTCTCTTCTTTCTTAGACAGCATTTCTACCATTACATATCCGGGAAATAACTTTCTGGGAACCTTAACCATTTTCCCTCTTTTTTCTTCCATTATCTCCTCTTCAGGAACAAGTATTCTGAAAACTCTGTCTGTAAGATTCAGTGTTACTACACGTTTCTCAAGATCAGCTTTTACTTTCTTCTCATAACCTGAATATGTATGTATTATATACCATTTTTTCTCTAAATTATCGCCATCTAACGTCATAATTATCCTCCTATTTACCTCTTAAAAAAGTTATTAGTAGAGATAATACTCTGTTAAAGCTAAGATCAAATGCAACTACATACAGAGAAATAAATATAGTTATTAATAAAACAATCACAGTAACATGGAGTACCTCTTGTTTACTTGGCCAATATACTTTTTTATATTCATCTATTATTTCTTTCAACATAAGTTTTTCACTCCTAATTAAAATGGCAGGTCAGGAGGGGCTCGAACCCCCAACCCTCGGTTTTGGAGACCGATGCTCTACCAATTGAGCCACTGACCTAGGTTTCATTATTTTACTTCTCTATACAGAGTGTATTTTCTTAATACTGGATTGTACTTTCTAAGTTCGATTCTCTCAGGATGTGTCTTCTTATTTTTAGTAGTCACATAGTGTCTCAACTTAGTTTCCGTACATTCCAGGATAACTTGTACTCTCATACTTCTATCCCTCCCAATAATAAATTGGTCTACCAGAATAAACTAGCCTAAAGATTCTATCATAAATTTTGCATAATGTCAAGGAGTTTTCATTACTCCTGTGATGTTTTTACAGAATCATTTATTTCCGCAGTTTTTTCAACAAACTGTTATCAGTATACAACTTTTTTATAAAAAAAGCAAAGAAAATATTTAGCTCTTTGCTTTTTTGGCAGATTTTTTATTTGCCTTATTTTATCAAGTACTGGTTTTAAAGCCTTTATGCTGTTTTTATATCAGATATTTTATTTATATTTATTTATGGGTGAATAAGGACTTTCTCCCTTTAGTACCTGTATTATATTTTTTGCAGCACACAATGCCATCTGATCTCTGGTTTCTATGGTAGCATTTCCTATATGAGGAGTAAGTACCACATTTTTCATATTTTTCAGCTCATCACTTATATTAGGTTCAAATTCATAGACATCAAGTGCAGCACCTTCTATTTCTTTTTCCCTCAGGGCTTTTACCAATGATTTTTCATTTACAATAGGGCCTCTGGCACAATTTATCAGATACGCCGTCTTTTTCATAAGTCCGAATTCTCTTTCATCAATCATATGTTTTAGTGTCGGAGTATATGCACTGTTTATTGTTATAAAATCCGATTTTTTCAAAAGTGTTTCAAAATCCGAATATTTTGCACCAAGCTTTTTTTCAGTATTTTCATCTTGTTTTTTTACATCATAATACAAGATATTCAGACCAAAACCTTTTGCCTTTTCTGCTACAGAACGGCCTATATTCCCAAATCCTATTATACCAAGTGTTTTCCCGTGTACTTCTCTGCCCAGAAAAAATAAAGGCGCCCATCCGTTAAATCCTGCAGTTCTGCATAATTCATCCCCTTCAGCAATCCTTCTTGATACTGCCAGCAAAAGTCCCATAGTCAGCTCTGCAGTAGCTTCTGTTGATACAAACGGTGTATTAGTGACAGGAATTCCTTTTTGTGCAGCATATTCATAATCTACATTATCAAATCCGGCACCAAAATTAGCTACTATTTTTATTTTTTCCGCACCGTCTATTATCTTTTTATTAACCGGAGTAGATAAAAGACTTAGAATAGCATCCGCATCCCTGCTTCTTATAAGCAGTTCTTCTTCTCCTATTAGTTTCTCTCCTTTATAAACATCAAGCTCATATTCTTTTAAGGCCTCATACCCTACTGCGGGAATTTCCCCGGCTATAAATATTTTTTCCATGTTATCTCCTTTTCTGACAAATCAAAAATTTCCAGTCTGCATCAGTATTTTTTTTATTATAACAGTATAAAACTAATTTATTTTCACCTGACCATACAGCTATATCATAACTTTTTTTTGTCATTAAAGTCAATCTGCATAAAAAAACTTTTGTTGTCGGGAAATACCAGAAAATCAGTGTCATTTAATGAACATTTTATTCTCCTGTTATCCTTTTCATATATATAATGACATTTGTAACCTCCGGTCCTATCACTACCTGTACATTATGCTTGTCATTTTTGATTACTGCATGTGCCCCGGTCTGTTTAAGCCTGCTTATATCCACAAGATCACTGTCATGCAGCTCTATTCTCAGCCTTGTTACACAATTTTGCAATGATATTATATTTTCCTTCCCCCCAATGTATTCTATTATTTTTTTTGCCATATATTCATAATTTTTGTGTGACAGTGAGAGATCATTTTCCTCCTCTTCCGCTTCATCCCCATAAAATGTCTCATCTTCCCTCCCCACTACTTTTATGTTTAATTTTGTAATCAATATATAAAAAGTAAAGTAATAGAGTATAAAAAAGAATATTCCCACGGGTATTATCATCCATGTCTTATTTCCTTTGGTAAAATTGAGGATAAAATCTACAACTCCGGTCCCGAAGGAAAAGCCCAGCCTTACCTGTAAAAAATACATTATTGCAAAAGACAGTCCTGTATATATACAATGTATAAAATACAGCAGCGGAGAGGCAAACAGAAACGAAAACTCTACCGGCTCAGTAATCCCTGTAATTATTGAAGTAATAGCCCCTGATGTCATAAGTCCTTCCACTTCTTTCTTTTTATCTTTTCTGGCTGCTCTTGTTATTGCAAGTCCTATAGCCGGTATTCCAAACATCATTATTACGAAAAATCCGACAAGAAAAGATCCGGAAGTCGGGTCACCTGCTATGAATCTTGGAATTTCACCGCTTACTATTTCTCCTTTTGGTGTCTGATATTCTCCCAGTGCAAAATATATATACGAATTAAGAACATGATGAAGTCCGAAAGGTATCAGCAGTCTGTTCAGAAAGCCGAACAGAAATACTCCTGCTGCTCCGAGCTTCACCAGTCCGTGTGCAAATTTATCAATACCGCTCTGCATAAACGGCCATATAATGCCGAATATACCTGACGTTAGAATCATAACAGGAATTATAACACTTATAGGCGTCTTCTCTCCTCCGAAAAATGTCAGAACACTGGGCAGTTTTGTTTCTTTAAATTTATTATAAACCGCGGCAGCAATTAATCCTGCTACAATTCCTCCGAATACGCCCATACTCAGGGCCGGATTCATTATCTTCATTCCTTCTTTCAAAACTATCAATGACAAAAAGCCGGTTATTGCGGGAATAGCCTTATCTTTAGACTTGGAAAAGCCTATTACTATACTCAGTGCGAAGAGCATATCCATATTTGCAAAAATAGTACCTGCCGCTCCCAGCAAAGGTATATTCAGCATATCATCCGCTCCGAATCTTATTAAAAGCCCTGCTACAGGCAGAGCAGCAATAGGAAATAAAACTGATTTTCCTAATTTTTGCAGAAAAAATTTAAAATTCATTATCTATCCTCCCGAAATATTTTATAGTTCTCTAAATGTTACAAGTTCAAATAATTCGCTGTTCCTAAAGCTCTTTGTCCTCTTTTTATCAGTTAGAAATGCTGTTTCTTCCAGACGCGGCAGATTAAAGGAAGAATTTTCCATAATAAATTTGTCAAGATAACTTGGATGTGTCATTACTTCCACAGAATCATATACTTTAAATATTTCTGAAATACTTTCAATATTTTCAAGTGCCTCTTTATATTCAAGATGAAATAAGTCGGTAGTTTTTGCTTTATTGTCTATATGCTTTAAATTGGGAAAGTTATTTCGCACAGGAAGATTATATTCATCTGCTAACCTTAAATATACCTTATAAAGCTCACCAAAGCTGTTAATATGATGATGACTGTCTAAATGCGTAGGTATCAGTCCGTAAGATAAAAATTTTTCTATCTGTGCCTTCCATTCTTTATAGACCTCATCTAAATCTATTTTAAAATCGCCGCTTTCATAAATAGAAAGTTTTTTGAAATTTCCTTCTTTATCAACAATAGTTTTATGAGTATCCAGTAACGGCTTTCCAAATGTAAGAACCAGATGTACACCTATTCCCAGTCCCGGATTTTCTTTTGCTGCTTCTACAGCATGCTCAGTAGCTTCAGTATTCATCATCATTGTAGTGGATGTGAGGATTCCGGTCTTATAAGAGTCCAGAATACCGTATGTTACGGCTCTGGAATATCCGAAATCATCTGCATTAATAATAAGCTTTTTCATTTTTGACCTCCCGAAAATTAATAAATATAAAAAAACAGGCAATAACCAAAATCCCTATACATATGTATAAAGAATTTCAGCTATTGCCTGCTTAACCAGTTACACGCTATATTTAATTATTATATTATATCTCGATTTTTTCAAATGTCAAGATCATAAACTAAAAAATATCTAAGTCTTTAGATTTTATTTTAGCCAAATGAATAGTTATATACCCTACTTCATCTTCATTAAACAGAATATTATAGTTTTTTTCTGCAAATTTAGCTACTTTCTGAGAAATTTTATAATATAGTTTCAGTTTTTTCTTTATTTCAGGAAGAAGAATATTTTCTATCTTTATATTATTTTTCACACGGTTTACTGCAAATTTCAAATGTGTAAGAAGGCGTATAAAGTCATAACTCTCCCTGTCTATTTTATGTCCGAGTTCGTTCTCTATTACCTTTACCAGTTCATATGTAAGTGTAAGCTGCTCTGAAGTCTCTGATACCTTAACCCCTCTCAGTGCAGCGTGTATATGCATAGTTATAAATCCTACTTCATCAATTTCCAGCTTATATTCAAGATGCTTATTTACTTCTGCTATAAATTTCTCAGCTATTCTGTATTCCTGAGGATACAAAACCCTGAGCTCTTCTAAAAACGGATTTCTTATAATAGTCCCGTATTTGCTTCTTTCTATTGCAAATGATAAGTGGCTTAGCATAGTAAGATGAAAATAAATGCTGAGCTTTTCTTTTAATTCCTTATCTATTATTTTCAGAGCATCCTCTACTATATCCAAAATTTCCGAATCAGTATTGCTCATAATATCAGATAAATACTTTTTATCTTCTTCAGAAAGTTCACCATATAGTTTTTCTATTGCACTGTCTGAAATAAAAGTACCAGCCTTGGCTTTAAAGCCAATACCGCATCCCACAGCAATGATTTCTGTATTTTTTCTTTTATCCTCACATAGTACAACATTATTGCTAAATACTTTAATTATCTCAAAATTCATATCTCCACCTGCTGTCATATTTTTAAATGATAGATAACGCATATAAATACCATTCTAAATTATTATACCTCGAAAATAGAAAAAATAAAAAAAGAGCCTGAAAAACAGGCAAAAAAAAAGCTTGGCGAAGACCTATATTCCCTAGAAGTAAATCTAAGTATTGTCGGCGCAAACAGGCTTAACTACCAGGTTCGAAATGTATCTGGGTGTACCTCTGTCGCTATGTTCACCAAGCAAGGATTGTCTTAAAAAGACAATGAGAAATAAATAGTAGGATAGATATCCATCAGTAAAAACGGTATATATTTTTTAAAAAGCTTCGTCATATTAGTACTGGTCAGCTAAATATATCACTATACTTACACCTCCAGCCTATCAACCTCCTAGTCTCGAAGGTGACTTAACCATAAAGGTAGAATACTCATCTTGAAGTGGGCTTCTCACTTAGATGCTTTCAGCGATTATCCCTTCCAAACGTGACTACCCAGCTGTGCCACTGGCGTGACAACTGATTCATCAGAGGTTTGTCCATCCCGGTCCTCTCGTACTAAGGACAGATCTTCTCAATATTCTTACGCCTGCAGTGGATAGGGACCGAACTGTCTCACGACGTTCTGAACCCAGCTCGCGTGCCTCTTTAATGGGCGAACAGCCCAACCCTTGGGACCTTCTCCAGCCCCAGGATGAGACGAGCCGACATCGAGGTGCCAAACACTTCCGTCGATATGGACTCTTGGGAAGTATCAGCCTGTTATCCCCGGGGTAGCTTTTATCCGTTGAGCGACGGCCCTTCCATTCGGTACCGCCGGATCACTAAGTCCCGCTTTCGCGCCTGCTCGACCCGTCAGTCTCGCAGTCAAGCTCCCTTATGCCTTTGCACTCTTCGGTTGATTTCCATCCAACCTGAGGGAACCTTTGAACGCCTCCGTTACTCTTTAGGAGGCGACCGCCCCAGTCAAACTGCCCACCTAGCACTGTCTCACAGGTTACAAACCCATGATTAGAATTCCGACAATATATGGTTGGTATTCCACCAGTGACTCCTTTACAGCTAGCGCCATAAATTCAACGTCTCCCAACTATCCTATACACACATTGCCAAAACCCAATGCCAAGCTACAGTAAAGCTCCACGGGGTCTTTCCGTCCTACTGCAGGTAGTCGGTATCTTCACCGCCATTACAACTTCACCAAGTCTCCAGCCAAGACAGCTCCCAAATCATTTCACCATTCGTGCAGGTCGGAACTTACCCGACAAGGAATTTCGCTACCTTAGGACCGTTATAGTTACGGCCGCCGTTCACTGGGGCTTCAATTCGAATCTCTCAATCCTCCTCTTAACCTTCCAGCACTGGGCAGGTGTCAGCCCATATACGTCGCCTTTCAGCTTAGCATAGACCTGTGTTTTTGGTAAACAGTTGCTTGGGACTCTTCACTGCGACCTACTTCTGCTCCGGACGTTTCTTCCTTCACATAACATAGGTACCCCTTCTCCCGAAGTTACGGGGCCATTTTGCAGAGTTCCTTAGCTAGAGTTATCTTGTCGGCCTTATGTTTCTCACACAGTCCACCTGTGTCGGTTTACAGTACGGGCACTATTATTCTAAATAGAAGTTTTTCTCGGCAGCATAGGATTTGTAACTTCGCTTCCTTAGAAGCTCCCTATCAAGTCTCACATTTAATCAGGCGGATTTACCTACCTAATCATGCTACTCTCTTCGACATACTATTCCGTCAGTATGCTTACATACCTTTCTGCGTCACTCCATCTCTCAAACAAATAACAGTGGTATAGGAATATTAACCTATTTTCCATTCGCCTACGCTTTTCAGCCTCAACTTAGGTCCCGACTCCCCCAAAGCGGACAAACCTTCCTTTGGAAACCTTGGACTTCCGGCCAGAGGGATTCTCACCCTCTTTCTCGCTACTCATTCCTGCATTCTCACTTCTGATACCTCCAGCATGCCTTACAGCACACCTTCTTCGGCCTACAGAACGCTCTCCTACCAAACTAACTTACGTTAGTTTCCACAGCTTCGGTTTATGTCTTAGCCCCGTTACATCTTCGGCGCAGACACTCTCGACCAGTGAGCTATTACGCACTCTTTAAAGGTATGGCTGCTTCTAAGCCAACCTCCTGGTTGTTTCTGAATGTCCACCTCCTTCCCCACTTAGACATAATTAGGGACCTTAGCTGGTGGTCTGGGCTGTTTCCCTCTCGTCTGCGGACCTTGTCACCCACAGACTCACTCCTAACAATTAAACTATAGTATTCGCAGTTTGCTTGACTTCAGTAAGCTATACGCCCCCTAGGCCATACAGTGCTCTACCCCCATAGTTCTTTGTTAAGGCTGCACCTAAATGCATTTCGGAGAGAACGAGCTATCTCCTAGTTCGATTGGCTTTTCACCCCTAAACCTATCTCATCTCCCAGCATTTCAACGATGGTGAGTTCGGTCCTCCACTAAGTCTTACCTTAGCTTCAACCTGGACAGGCCTAGATCACTAGGTTTCGCGTCTATAACATGCGACTATCGCCCTATTAAGACTCGGTTTCCCTTCGGCTCCGCTTCCTTAACCTTGCCACATATCATAACTCGCAGGATGATTAACCAAAATCCACGCAGTCACCCCGAAGGGCTCCTACCGTTTGTAAGCACACGGTTTCAGGTTCTATTTCACTCCCTTACACAGGGTTCTTTTCACCTTTCCCTCACGGTACTCTCCTCTATCGGTCAACAAGAGTATTTAGCCTTACGAGATATGGTCCTCGCTGATTCACACCGAATTCCTCGTGCTCGATGCTACTCGGGATATTTAATATATACACTCAATATTACTCATACAGGACTTTCACCTTCTATGGTTTACCTTCCCAGATACATTCTAATTCTATTTCGTATATATTGACTTCAGAGCTATCCGTCATTAAACTCCCACTACCCCACACAAGCAACGCTGCTCGCTTATACACTTATGTGGTTTAGGCTCTTCCCCTTTCGCTCGCCGCTACTCAGAGAATCGTTTTTACTTTCTCTTCCTCGGGTTACTTAGATGTTTCAGTTCACCCGCTTACCTCTTTCGTAAATACCCTCCAGGTATTTAGGTTCTCCCATTCGGACATCTTAGGATCAAAGCTTCTTTGCAGCTCCCCTAAGCTTTTCGCAGCTTATCACGTCCTTCATCGGCTCTTGTTGCCTAGGCATCCTCCGTGTGCCCTTAGCGCTTTTCTTTCGATAACCTCTTTTTTACTTTCTTTCTTTCTACCTACTATTCATTTCTCATTGTCCAATTATTACTTTTTTATACTTTTGGTGGAGATAAGCGGAGTCGAACCGCTGACCTCTGCCTTGCAAGGGCAGCGCTCTCCCATCTGAGCTATATCCCCAAAAAAACATTTTCGATATGGTGGGCATGACTGGACTCGAACCAGTGACCCCTGCGTTATCAGCACAGTGCTCTAACCACCTGAGCTACACGCCCATATCATTTTTTTCAATTGTCTATAAAAAACAATCAAAATAAAAGAAGAAGCTGCCATCTTATTTCTCCTTAGAAAGGAGGTGATCCATCCGCACCTTCCGGTACGGATACCTTGTTACGACTTCACCCCAATCGCTTACCACACCTTCAGTACTTCCTTCCCTTACGGGTTAGGCCAGCAATTTCAGGTGCAACAAACTCTCGTGGTGTGACGGGCGGTGTGTACAAGACCCGAGAACGTATTCACCGCGGCATTGCTGATCCGCGATTACTAGCGATTCCAACTTCATGAAGTCGAGTTGCAGACTTCAATCCGAACTGAGAACAGATTTCTTGATTTGCTCCATGTCACCATTTTGCTTCTCTTTGTACTGTCCATTGTAGCACGTGTGTAGCCCAGATCATAAGGGGCATGATGACTTGACGTCATCCCCACCTTCCTCCTGCTCTTCGCAGGCAGTCTCGCTAAAGTCCTCAACTTAATGTTAGTAACTAACGATAGGGGTTGCGCTCGTTGCGGGACTTAACCCAACATCTCACGACACGAGCTGTCGACAGCCATGCACCACCTGTCTTCCGGTTCCCGAAGGCACTTAAGTATCTCTACCTAATTCCGGAGATGTCAAGATCTGGTAAGGTTCCTCGCGTTGCGTCGAATTAAACCACATGCTCCACCGCTTGTGCGGGTCCCCGTCAATTCCTTTGAGTTTCAGCCTTGCGGCCGTACTCCCCAGGCGGTTCACTTATCGCATTTGCTTCGGCACAGACGATCTACTCGCCCACACCCAGTGAACATCGTTTACAGCTAGGACTACCAGGGTATCTAATCCTGTTTGCTCCCCTAGCTTTCGCACTTCAGCGTCAGTTTTTGTCCAGTGAGCTACCTTCGTCATCGGCATTCCTACATATATCTACGAATTTCACCTCTACTCATGTAGTTCCGCCCACCTTTCCAATACTCTAGAATTTCAGTTTCGTCGGCAAGCTAATGGTTGAGCCACTAGTTTTCACCGTCGACTTGAAACCCCGCCTAGATGCCCTTTATGCCCAATAATTCCGGATAACGCTTGCGACATACGTATTACCGCGGCTGCTGGCACGTATTTAGCCGTCGCTTATTCTGTTGGTACCGTCATTTTTTTCTTCCCAACTTAAAGCACTTTACAATCCGAAGACCTTCGTCGTGCACACAGAATTGCTGGATCAGAGTTACCTCCATTGTCCAATATTCCCCACTGCTGCCTCCCGTAAGAGTAAGGGCCGTATCTCAGTCCCCTTGTGGCCGTCCACCCTCTCAGGCCGGCTACCTATCATCGCCTTGGTTGTCCGTTACACTACCAACTAGCTAATAGGACGCAAAGCTCTCATATGGCATTGCTTTTCATGAATCAATGATGCCATTAATTCATTATATCAGGTCTTATCCGTCGTTTCCATCGGTTATCCCTGTCCATATGGCAAGTTCTTTACGCGTTACTCACCCGTCCGCCATGATACCCTCTCCCCGAAGGGAGTCTTCTCATCGACTTGCATGTGTTAAGCATTCTGTCAGCGTTCATCCTGAGCCAGGATCAAACTCTTCATTCAATATTTATTTCCACTACCTTAATCTTTTCTTTCTTGGCGTTTGCTTCTTCTTCTATTTTCATTGTCCTTTTGTCGGCTTCTTTTTCCGTCGACAAGATATATACTATCAAATACTTCCTTTTTTGTCAATGCTTTTTTTCCCTTTTTTCTTTTTTTTTATTTTTACCATTGATTTTACTGCTTTAATGGCTTTAGGTTTTTTATTTATCCTTGAAAATCCTGTGTTTTTTTTACCTGTTTTCAATCATAATTAATTTATTATTTTATTATCTCATCTTACTTTATAATACTTTATAAAATTCTTTTTTAAGTATCTTCATTTTATTGCCATTACTTTTCAAACATGATAATATATATAATACACTGGCTGGTTGTACATTTTATATTTTCGATATCGGATTATTTAATCCGCAGCCATAATATAATAAATAAGGAATGAATTTTGAACGGTGTTATTATGAAACGTTGTATATTACATTATGATATGGATGCCTTTTATGCTTCTATAGAGCAGAGGGATAATCCTAAATTAAAAGGAAAAGCTATTGCTGTAGGCAGGGGCGTCATTACTACTGCCAGCTATGAAGCAAGAAAATACGGTGTCCGCTCCGCCATGCCGTCTGTTACGGCAAAAAAACTATGTCCGGAATTAATTCTTCTTCCTGTAAGAATTGATTATTATAAAAAACTAGGAAAAAAAATACAAGATCTTATTCAGTCTCTTACATATAAGTGTGAATTTATTTCTTCTGATGAAGGATATGTTGATATTACAGAATATATGAAGAAATATACTCCTGAAAGTTTTATTGAAAAATTCAAGAATTCTCTTTATAAGCATACCAGACTCACATGTTCAGTGGGCTTAGGCTACAATAAGCTTTCTGCCAAGCTTGCCAGCGATGCTAATAAACCTAACGGCTACTTCATTATTTCTTCCCGTGAAGAGTTTCATAATTATGTAAAGGATAAATCAGTAAGCATTATTCCCGGAATCGGCAGAAAAAGTCTGGAACCGCTTAATAATATGGGGATTAATACTGTTAATGATATTTTTAACCTGACAAAAAATAATTTAATTGATATGTTCGGTACTAATAAAGGCGTACGAATATTTGAGCTGGTGAGAGGTATTGATGATTCTGAGGTTGACTATATTTCCGAAAGGCAGTCTTACGGGCAGGAGGAAACATACAGCAGGACTGTTGATGATATAGAAACTGTCCATGATACTCTTCTGCATCAGATTAACAAGCTTACAGAAAAGCTCAGGCTTGATAATATTTATATTAAGACAGTTACATTAAAGGCCAGATATTCTGATTTTTCCACAATTACAAGATCAAAGACACTTAATGAATATACAAGAAACAGTGATATTATATACACTACAGCACTTACCCTTTTATCCGATCTTGCAAAAAAAGATTCGTTCAGACTGATAGGGGTACATCTCAGCCATATTGCCAAAAGGAATTATGTACAGTTAAGTTTCAAAGATTTATTTAAATAAAGGAGGAGTATATTTATGGAATTTTATAAAAAGCTTATTATTAAAATACTGGAAAGATCAAGTCTGGGACATGAGAGCCAGATTTTGAAAAAACTAAAATCCGGACATGATCTTAATCAAAAGGAAATGCAGGAACTGGAAGAACTAATTGAACAAATTATATAAATACAGATCGGAGTGAAAATATGGAAAATATTACCAAAGACTTGGCACCTCAAAAAGTTTTTTACTTTTTTGAAGAAATCAGCAAAATACCCAGAGGTTCAAAAAAAGAAAAGAAAATCAGCGACTGGCTTGTTAAATTTGCCAATGACAGAAATCTGGAAGTCTATCAGGACTCTGCATTAAATGTAGTAATAAAAAAAGCAGGTTCAAAAGGATACGAAGATTATTCCCCTCTTATTTTGCAAGGTCATATGGATATGGTATGGGAAAAAAACAGTGATACTAAATTTGATTTTGAAACAGAGGGTATTAAACTGGCTGTAAAAGATGGTTTTTTGAAAGCTGTCGGTACTACTCTCGGAGCTGATAACGGAATTGCAGTGGCAATCATTCTTGCTCTTCTTGATTCCAACGAGCTAGTGCACCCTCCGATTGAAGCTGTTATTACTGCTGATGAGGAAGCCGGAATGACAGGGGTAGAAAATCTGGATGTTTCTGCTTTAAAAGGAAAAACAATGCTTAATATAGATACTGAAGAAGAAGGCGAGATATATGTCAGCAGTGCCGGCGGTTCCAGAGTACAGATAGATTTTAATTTCACACGTGTTTCTGAGCTGCCTGATTCTAAAAATATTCTTCTTGAAATAAAAGGACTGAACGGCGGCCATTCTGGTTCGGATATTGATAAAGGGCTTGGAAATTCCATCAAAATATTATCTTTTATTTTATCCGAGCTGGCGAAAAAGTTTAAATTCCAGCTCTGTGATATAAAAGGCGGAGATAAAACAAATGCTATCCCCAGAGAAGCTTTTGCTGTTGTGAATATCTCTTTGACAGAGCTTGATAATTTTATAAAGGAAAGTAAAATTTTCTTTGAAGAGATGAAAACTACATACTCCAAAACAGAACAAAATCTTGCAATGGAAATAAAAGAGAGTACTGCTGCTGATAAAAAACCTCTGTCTGAAGAAGACAGCATTAATCTGATTAATCTTTTATGTGAAATTCCAAGCGGTGTTATTGCTAACAGCGAACATATAGAAGGATTGGTCGAGACTTCATTAAGCATGGGTGTTTTAAGAACTCGTGATACTGTTTCGTCTATCCAGCTGCTATTAAGAAGCTCAGTAAACTCAGCACTTCGTGAGCTTGAAAATAAGCTGAAAGATATTTCAGAATTATATAATGCCGGTTTTACCGTAGATTCTTCTTATTCTTCATGGGAATACAGAGAAGATTCTAAATTACGGGAGCTTTTTGTAAAAGCACATGAGAATATTTTTGAAAAAACTCCTAAAATAAAAGCAATACATGCTGGTCTTGAATGCGGAATTTTCGCAGGTAAAATTTCTGACCTTGATGTTATATCTATCGGGCCTAACATATACGGAGCACATACTCCCGAAGAAAGAATGGAAATTTCTTCTGTCGAGTATACATGGAAATGGATATTGAAAGCTCTTGAATTATACAGAATCAAATAATAAAATAAAGGCTGCACACTGAATTAACAGGTTGCAGCCTTTATAACTATCTGTTTTTTCTCATTATAAAATTAATACTTACAATATCAAAATCAGTTTTTATTATGTAAAAACTGCTTCGTCTGTTATAATACCCCGCTGTTATTTCCAGCTCCTCATTGTTATAATCTATATTTTCACCGCAATAATTTTTATTGCATATTTCTTTTATCTTCTTATCAATTTCTTCTTTTGAAAAAATTTTTACTGATTCCTTGTCTTCTTCAGGAAAATTTTCATATATTCCGTCATCTCTCATTTCATACTCACTATTATTTCCAAAGTAAGTTATTGATAAATCTATATCCTTTTTAAGCAGATTTTCCAAAACACCTTTATTTCTCAATTTTCTGACAGAGTTTTTACTTTCTTTGGCATCATCATCAAGAACCATATCTTCCTGCTTTAGAATTCTTTTATATATTAGACTGTTATCATCCTTATACGCTGCAAGATAAGTATTTTTCTTATACACATAATAGCTGCCGGGATTTAATATTTCGGATATCACTGTATAATATTTTCCTTCTTCCGACCCCATAAATACTTCGCTCACGCTGGTAAAATCACTTGGAGTTGCCATCAGCATGCAAAAAAATAAAAAATAAACATAAAATTTCTTCATAAAACACCTCATTTTAATATTATAAACTATTTATACTATAATGTATAAAAAATTTCAATATCTTTCAAAAAAATAATATTTAAGAGAAACCCTTATTTTAATATAGATATAAAATTTTCCTTTTTTTATTTATTCGCATATTTATTGAAAATAGTGTAGAATAATATAGAGATTTATACTGGGTCTGATATCTGTCTTTGATAAAAGTTCACTGATATTATTTAATTATTCTAAATTTAAACTGCTCAGGACATTTTTTCAGAAAGGAATATAATGAAACCTAAAATAAAAGAAATTATAGTAGTAGAAGGAAAAGATGACATAGCAGCTGTAAAGCAGGCTGTAGATGCTCATGTTATTGCTGTTCACGGTTATTCTTCCTTTAAGAAAAAAACTATTGAAAAGCTGAAACAGATATCTCTTACCAATGATATTATTATTTTGACTGATCCTGATTTTGCAGGAAAAAAAATCAGAAATCTTATAAAAGTACATATCCCAGACGCAAAACATGCTTTTATTTCAAGAAAAGAAGGAACTAAAAATAATAATATCGGTGTGGAAAATGCAGATACTGCTGCTATAATCGAAGCTTTAAAGAAGACTAAAATAATTTTCCATGATACAAAAGAACCGAATTCTTATACATTTGACGATCTTATAAATAATAATCTCTGTTATGGAAAAGACTCAAAACTGAGAAGAGAAAAACTCGGCGATATACTGCACATAGGTTATTATAACAGCAAGCAGTTATTACAGTCTCTTAACAGTTTTAATATACCGCGCAGGTCATTTGACGAAGCGCTGATCCAAATTAACAAATTAATACAGGAAGGTGATTTTTCATGAAAAAAATTTCATATCTTTTACTGGTCTTATCAATGACATTACTGTTTTCCTGCTATAAAGATACAGATAACAGACCTACGCTGGATGATTATAAAATCTACAAGTCTTTTATTGAGGACAGCTCATGGTACAAAAATCTTTTGCAAAAAACAGGAAAAGATAAAATTGTATTTCGAAAGCTTGATGATTCAGAATTAAAAGATACTATTACAATGGAAGACAAATTTATTTACGACAGCAGATTTGAAGATAAATATATTTTCTCTCCTGATAAGAATATGATACTTGATCCATATTCATATGGTCTTGAGATAAGTGACAGCGGTGAGGAACTCAGAGATGCCGACACTGCATTATTTTTATATGACACAAAAAATAAAAAAAGTGCTCCTGTTTTTTATATAGGGCCTTCCGGAAACATTGAACTTGTCAGCTGGATAAATGACACTTCATTTATAACAGTTACTTCAGACCATGAAACAGAACAAAAAATGAATTTTACTATTCTTGTTTACCAGATTGACAAAGATAAAATATCAAAGGTTTCCGGCTTTTCCGGGGAAGCTTTTTTGAATGAATTATAAAGTAACAGTTCTAAGGGATTCAATATGAATTTTCTGGATAAAGAATTTGAAATAAGAAAAGCTGTAAAAATATTTAACAGAAATGGTTTTCAGATCACAAGCCTTAGTGAAAAAACAATTTTCTTCAATTATTCATAATTTCTTTTCGGAAATAATCAACATATAAAAAATATATTTAAATAGCAAGAATAAAGATCAGATAAAATAAAAAGGTTGTATCCCTAAGGATACAACCATTTATAAAGTACACGCTGTACTTTTATAGCCGTGAAATACTGACTACTACCTGCAAAAAGTATTATAGCATAATCAGAAAAAAATAGATATAATTATTTCCAGACTTCTGTATCAATTCCGATTTCCTTTGAAATAAATTTTTTTCCGTTTGTCCTGATATAATGATCCAGAGTTTTGGTTACGATTCCTGTTCCAAGTAAAATTACCGGTACATTGGCATAAACTATCATGATATTTATAAAATCAGAAATATACCATAAATTCCCAAGCTCCAGTCCCGAAAGCACCGTAAGCTCACCAAATGGGACAAATAAAACTGCTCCCAGCAATCTGAGGAAAAATATGAAATGTTTATTTGTACTGATAAAGCTTCCCGAAATTTCCGTGAATAATATTAATCCTATCAATGTCGTAAAAGCAAATAATCCATAGCATAAAGAAACTATACACTTAATTACTGCATCAAGGCTTTGTCCGGGAATCAGATACTGTATAGAATTCAGATAAACATCCAGCTTTGAATTTTTTATTGCCTCCCATTCTACACCGCTTGCACCATTACTCCATAAATGTGCCAGTACAACTACAAAACCTGTAAGAGTACAAATCACTATTGTATCAAGAAAAACCCCTATTGACTGTACGAATCCCTGTTCACACGGGTGTTCATTATCTGCTACTGCAGCAGCCATTGTAATTGTTCCCTGTCCTGCTTCATTTGACATGAGTCCTCTTTTTATCCCCTGTGCCAACGCTACTCCGAAAGCACCGCCAAATATTGCCCTTGGAGAAAATGCCCCTCTGATTACTTCCGTAAAAAAGTAAGGAATCAGCTTTAAATTTATACAAATTATAAATAATACAATCAGCATATAGATAACAGCCATAATAGGAACCAGTACATCTGTTACTTTGGTAACTCTTCTTATTCCGCCTATTGTAGTGAACAAAACCGAGAAAAATATCACTGCTGCTATTATATAATAAACAGAAGATGTTCTCTCATACTTCACTCCTCCTATTACTTCTGCCACAGATCCAAGTGCCGTAAACAGGTGAAAGGTCTGCCCCGGAAGTGTAAACAGTGCATACAGGATAAAACATACAGAAAGCAGTATACCTGCAGCTCTTTTATTACCTAGTATTTTTTTCCCGTAAAAAGGTAGACCTCCTATATAGTTATCCCCATCCTGTTCTTTGAAAACCTGTGCCAAAACAGATTCTGCAAAAGCCGTAGCCATTCCGAAAAATGCAGATACCCACATCCAGAATACTGCCCCCGGACCTCCCACAGAAATAGCACCGGTAACACCCATTATATTTCCAGGTCCCACTCTTGTAGCAGAACTCAAAAGGAATGAAGCCAGCGGGCTTACTCCTATATCCGAAGTCTTTTTCTTTATTAATATCTTCAGTCCTGTTTTAAATTTTGTTATCTGCACGAATTTTGTCTTAACTGAAAAGAAAATTCCAGTTCCTACCAAAAGTATCAGTGCAAAAGAAAATTTTCCCAAAATCGGTATGTTACTGTAAAATTCAATATTCGTGGGAAAATCCCATAAAAAATCTGATATTGGTACTATAAATTCAAAAAAATCGTTTATTACTTTAAATATGTGTTCCATAACTCCCTTATTTTCTCCTTTACTTTTTTACTATTTTTGTCAGTCTTTCCAAGCCTTCCTCCAGAAGATATCTGGGACAGGCTATATTAATTCTCTGAAAAAGTCCGCAGTCTTCACTAAATGTGCAGCCTGAATTTAAAATTACCCCGGCTTTGTTTTTCACAAGATCTTCAAGCTGGTTCTTTGTAATGTTTAATTTACGAAAATCAAGCCATAATAAATAAGTTCCTTCCGGTCTTCGGAAACTAACCTCAGGAAGATTTTTTCTGATATATTCTTCTGTAAAATCAATATTTTTCTCCAAATATTCAAGAAGTGCATAATACCAGTTTTTTCCTTTCCTGAAAGCTGTTTCTATAGCCACAAGATTAAAAGGTGTATTCTCCCTTATACCTAAAATCTCCAGCTCGCTGTTAAATTTCTGTTGTTCTTCATGACGCGGAAAATATACAAATGATCCTTGCAAACCTGCAATATTAAAAGTTTTAGTTGCAGAAAAACATGTTATGGTGATATCTTCAGCCTCTTTTGACAGAGAACTTATAGGAGTATATTTATGTCCCTTATATGTTAGATCCCGCCAGATATCATCCGAGAGTATTCTTACATTATTTCTCAGACATATATCAACTAATCTTTCCAGTTCTTCTTTTTTCCAAACCCTTCCTACTGGATTATGAGGATTACATAATATGAAAAATTTTGCCTTTTCATCTTTTGCTTTTTCTTCAAAATCCTGAAAATCAATTGTATAAATACCATTTTCTTCTATTAAGTTATTTATTAAAAGCTTTCTGTTGTTCTTTTCGACCACTCTGAAAAACGGCGGATAGACCGGAGTCTGAACTATAACTTTGTCTCCCGGATCAGTTAAAAGCCTTATCAGCATTGATAAACTGGGAACCACTCCTGGTGAATGCTCTAATTTTTCTGCTTTCATATCAAAGCCGTGTATTTCTTTTGTCCAATTAACAGCACTTTCATAATATGAAGCAGGCCTGCTCGTATAACCGAATATTTTCTGATCTAATTTTTTCTGCATTGCTTCAAGTATTTCCGGTGCTGTTTCAAAGTCCATATCCGCAACCCACATAGGCAGCAGGTTTTTTTCATTACATTTTTCCCATTTTACTGCATTATTGTCTTTTCTATCTATCCTTTTGTCAAAATCATAATTCATGCAGACTTTCTCCTTTCAAATAGTATTATCTCTTTAGTATACTTTATATTTTCTTAATATGTCAAGAAAGAAACAAAAAAATCTTTTTAAAATAATCATATGATTATAAAAAAAGATTTTTATTTATGTACATCTATAATAACAGATAATATTCGGTTAAAAAAATTTCTGCTGGAAATATGCAGCTGCAGGTTAAAATTTTATTTTATTATACTGTCTATATCTTTCATTAGCTTTTCAAATGCTTTTGCTCTGTGGCTTACTGATTTCTTCTCTTCAGGACTTGCCTCTCCAAAGCATTTATTTAATTCATGCGAAAAAAATATAGGATCATAACCAAATCCGTTTGTCCCGTGTCTTTCATGCATTATTTCCCCGTCAGCTTCTCCCCTGTATGAATATACACTTCCGTCAGGTCTTGCAAGCGAAACTACTGAAACGAATTTTGCAGCTCTCTCATTTACCCCTTCCAAATCTTTTAGAAGCTTATCCATATTTTTGGAATCATCGGCATTTTCGCCGGAATATCTTGCAGAGTATACTCCCGGAGCTCCGTCCAGATAATTTACACAAAGCCCTGAATCATCTGAAATTGTATACATATTCAGATATTTAGCTATTTCTACAGCTTTTTTCTGTGAATTTTCCTCAAATGTTTCCCCGTCCTCTTCCACTTCCGGTATATCTTCACTGTCCAGAATAGACAGTACCTCTATGTTTTTTCCGTCAACAAGTCTTTTAAACTCATTTATCTTTCCTGTATTTTTCGTAGCAAGAAATATTTTCATTTTTTTCTCCTTTTACATAAAATTCCTTTGTTACATACTTTCTTTAAGATTATTTACGATTATATCCCTTACTTTATTGTCCAGTTCTTTGATTTCCGGTCTTGTAAGCTTTGATAAATCAACAGGTTCATCTACTATTATCTTTACATTTTTATTTGCAGTTACCTTTAGACTTCCTTTTTTCTGTATATTATATGTTCCGCTGATTGTAACCGGAAGAATTTTTGCCCCTGTCTCTGTTGCCAGTCTGAAACTTCCTTTTTTAAAGTCTTTTACTTCTCCGTCAGGAGTTCTTCCTCCTTCAGGAAAGATTACATAGGAATACCCTTTTTTTATTTTATCCATGGCATTCTTCATATCCTTCATACCCTGTCTTGCATTTTTTCTGTCCAGAAAAATACACCCCATTGCTCTCATCCATCTTCCTATTAACGGCCATTTTTCCATCTCTTTTTTTGCAATAAATGCAAGGCTCTTTGGAAAATATCCGAGAAGAGTCTGAATATCAAGATTACTCTGATGGTTTGAGATCAATACTATTGCTTCGTTATTTTTTATGATTTCACTTAATGCTGTCTCGGCCTCTTTGGTTTTATAAATCAGTTTTACCTTACTGCCTGTTGCCCAGATACAGTTCCTTCCCCATCTGATAGCTACTTTATCTACATATTTTTTTCTCTGCTCAGAATTCATAAATAAAATAGGCGGATATCTGAATACCATTCCATAAAGAAATGTACCCACTATTGTTAAACAGTATAAAAGCGTTCTCATCTTTCCTCCTTGGCATGTCTTAATACATATAATATATCTTCCAGTTCAAAGCCTTGTCTTATCAGATATTGTATTATCTGCTTATCTGTTTTATGCATAACCTTCTTTATTGCTTTTTTTAATTTATCATAATCAGATACTCCCTCTCCCAAAGCCAGTACTTCACTTATAATCTTTTTGGATATCCCTCTTTTCATCAGCTCGAATTCTGCTCTTTTTTCGCCGAATCTGGAATTTTTTATATAGGAAAATGCATAATCATGATCATTAATATAACCCATTTCTCTGACTTTTTTCACTGCTCTGTCTATAGAAGAAGCATTTCTGAATTTCCCGCCCAGCTTTATCCTGAGCTCTTCCTCTGTTCTGTCTCTCAGTGATAAATAATACAAGGCTTTTGCAAGAGAAGCCTCATATGAAATTTCATCATAGAGGCTTTCTATATCCATATCTTCTTTTAGGTCATATTTAGTTTTTATATCTAAATTAATGTCCATAATTTCTTCATTAGATAAAAATATTTTATTTCTTACAATTTTATTTATTTTCATCATCTTTTTTCTCTTTTTTTGCTTTAGTTTCTTTTGCCGGCTTTGTTTCTTTTGCTTCTTCCTTGGCTGTTACTTCTTCTTCCTCTTCCACAGCAGGTTTGATAATCTTCATTACGTCTGTTTCTATTCTGCCAAGCAGTTCTGTATTTTCAGCAAGAGAATTTTCAACATTTACTCTTCCCTGCCCGAGTCTTTCGTCACCATAGCTAAACCACGCACCGCTTTTGGCAACAATACCGTTATCTATTGCTATATCCAGTATTTCACCTATTTTCGATATTCCTTTTCCATACATTATATTAAATCTGGCCTCTTTAAATGGAGGAGATACTTTATTTTTTGTTACTTTTACAAGAGTTTCATTTCCTATTACTTCATCACCCTGTTTTATAGAGCCTATTCTTTTTACTTCCATTCTTACAGTAGAGAAGAATTTTAGCGCTCTTCCGCCGGAAGTAGTTGTCTGTACTCCGGGAACAAATGAAAATCCACCGATTTTTTCCCTGATCTGGTTTATAAAAATCATTACTGTACTTGATTTTGAGATACTGCCTGTTAATTTTCTGAGGGCCTTTGACATAAGTCTTGCCTGAAGTCCCATCTGCTGGTCTCCCATCTCCCCTTCTATCTCTGCTTTAGGCACTAAAGCTGCAACTGAATCTATTACTATTACATCAAGAGCTCCGCTTCTTACCAGCATATCTGCGATTTCCAAAGCCTGCTCCCCTGTGTCCGGCTGAGATATCAAAAGCTCGTCTATATTTACTCCCAGAGCTTTAGCATAAACAGGATCCAGCGCGTGTTCCGCATCTATAAAGCCTGCTACTCCTCCCAGTTTTTGTGCCTCAGCTATTATATGAATAGCAAGAGTAGTTTTTCCAGAAGATTCCGCACCATAAATTTCTATTATTCTTCCTCTAGGAACTCCTCCTACACCTAAAGCAATATCTAAATTCAAGCTTCCTGTAGATATTGATTTTATATTCATTTTCTGATTTTCACCAAGCTTCATGATGGAACCTTCTCCATACTCTTTTTGTATCTGTTTCATGGCTAAATCTATAATTTTTTCTTTATCATTTAGCTGTGGTGCTTCTTCTTTTTTTCTTGCCATTTTTTCCATACCTCCATTTTGTTATTTCTTTATTCCTTTATTCCCCGTATGCAGCACCTTTAAATGTTACACTGCACCAACCTCCTTTTAAAATTTATTATACCATAAAAACACTCTATTTTTCCAGTAGATTATATCTTGCCACAAAAAAAATGCCGTCTTAAAAGATCGGCAGTTTTTCTATATTATTTACCTGAATTTTTTATTTCAGCCAATGCATCTGTTGCATCTTTTACACCTTTTTTAGATGCGCTTTCCAGTGATTTTACACCTTTATCTTTTAGTGATTTAGCTGTAGCTGCGTCACCTTTTCTCTCAGCATCCATACCCTGATTATAATAAATAGCTCCTAGAACATAGTCTGCATACGGATCTTTTTCACTTTGCTGTGATCTTGTAAGATATTTTATAGCTAAGTCATTATTTCCAGTTTGTGCAAAATAAGTTCCTAATGTTGAATATTTGAATTCAGGATTTAATTTTTGAATTTCTCTGAAATACTTATTTGCATTTGTAGTATCACCTTTTAACTCATAAAATTCTATTAATGTTAATCTGATAGGTATATCATTTGGTGCTGACTGTGCTCCTTTTAGGAATTTACTTTCAGCAAGATCTTTTTTATCTATTCTGTAGTAATATGTTCCCAATACTTCCAGTATACGAACTTCTTTATCTCCTGTAGCAGTATTTGCCCATTCGAAATATTCTCCTGCCTGATCATTTTTTCCTTGATATAAATATAAATTTCCAATCTTTAAAGCTGCTGATATAGTGTCAGGATTTACTTTCGATTTATCTCCTAAAGCTTTTTTGTAATAGCTTTCTCCTTTAACAAGATCATTTTGAGATAGGTAATAATCCCCTAATACGATATTAGACTTTGTAGCATAGTCTGCATCTCTTCCTTTAGATAATTTATCTAATGCTTTTACTGCATCTGTTACTTTATTATCTCTTATCATTTGTATTGCGCCCTCGAAATCCGATTTTGCATCAGCGAAAACCAGCATTCCTCCTAAAATTGTCAGAATTACAATTATTTTTTTCATTTTATCATCCTTTCATTGTTTCGTCATTACATTATTATAATACACTAATTTCTTTTGAGATTGTTTTGTTTTTCCTTAGTATTTCTATTTTTATTTTTTTTCCTTTGTTTTCATCGGTTATTTTTTTATATTCCTCTTTATTTTTAATATCATTTTCTTCGATTTTAATGATAACATCTCCCAATGCCAGCTCATCACGGGCTTCTGAATCTTTTCTTATTGCCTGAATCTCTACTCCGTAATTTATCCCGAGCTCTTTTCTCTTTTCCTGACTTATATCACGCACTAATATTCCCAAACCGCTTAATTTTGTTTTTATCCAAAATGTGGCAAGATAGTCATATCTGCTTTTCAGTACATACTGCCAGTCTGCGCCTGTACAGTTCACTGAATAGTATCCTCCGTAACAAAAACCGTTTAAGAAAACGGGTTCCAGTTCTGAATCCTGAGATACGAATTTTTTGGAATATATTACCAGTGTCGCGCCTACATTCAAAGCCTGTGTTCTTACATATTTTTCAGATAAATCACCGGTATTAAAAGAAGAATATCCTATCATTTCATAACCGTTTTCGTATACATCCACCATATCTTCCTTTGTATCTTTGGAATTAATAACGGTAATGTCCGAATCAGCCAAAGGTAATTTATCATTGCTTACCATATCAGGCTCTGATGTCTTTACATACATGTCTGCATAAGGATTTGTACTGCTGCATCCTAGTATCAGCAGTGTAAATAATATTAAAAATATTTTTTTCATAAAGAATACCTCTTTATTTTCTCAATTCTTCTACTATCTCTGTTTTAGATGCTGTTTTCTCATCTACATTTTTTATTACTCTGGCAGGCATTCCAGCTACTACCACTCCTGAAGGAACATTTTCCGTTACCACTGCTCCGGCTGCTACTACTGAACCCTGACCTACTCTTACTCCTTCAAGGACAACTGCATTCGCACCTATAACTACATTATCCTCTATAACTACAGGATCTGCCGAAGGCGGCTCTATTACACCTGCTATAACCGTTCCTGCTCCGATATGACAGTTTTTACCGATTTTTGCTCTTCCACCAAGTACTGCATTCATATCAATCATAGTTCCCTCGCCAATTTCGGCTCCTATATTTATAACAGCTCCCATCATAATAACTGCTTTATCTGCTATACTTACTTTATCTCTTATTATTGCCCCGGGTTCTATTCTGGCATTTACATTTTTTATATCCGCCATTGGTACTCCTGAATTTCTTCTATCATTTTCTAAATGATAATCTGTAATATTATTTTCATCTATTATTTTTTGAACGATTTCCCAGTCGCCTATTATTACTTTAAATTTCCCTTCACCAAAAACTTTACAGTCATATGAATTTTTTATTTCACTGTTTGTGTAAAGTTTAACCGGCGTAATTTTTTTCGAATCAGCGATGTACTTAATAATAGCTTTTGATTTTTCCAGTTCTGTCATTATTACCCTCCTTGAATATTCATTAAAAAAAATACACTCAATTATATCATAGTTTTATACAATAAGTAAATCTTTCATTGAATACAGACCACTTTTTTTATTAACAAGTTTTAAAGCTGCGTCTACTGCTCCGTCTGCAAACATCTTTCTTGAGAGGGCTTCATGTTTTATCTCTATTATTTCATCGCCTCTGGAAAATATAACAGTGTGCTCTCCTACTATATTTCCGGCTCTTACAGAGTGAACTCCTATTTCTTTTGCAGTTCTTTTGCTGTTCCCTTCTCTTCCATATACTAAATCTCTGTCTTCATCGATACTTGCCTGTATTACTTCAAGCATAGTTCCGGCAGTTCCGCTCGGAGAATCTATCTTTCTGTTATGATGTTTTTCTATCAGCTCGATATCAAAGCCTTTTAGTAATTTTGCGGCATAGGACAGTATCTCATTTATCATTGTTACTCCAAAAGAAGTATTAGTAGCTTTCAGCACCGCTATATGCTTGGCAGCTTCTTCTATTAACGCTGTCTGTTCCTTGGAATGTCCTGTTGTTGCTATGATTACCGGCTTTTTATTTTTCACTGCATACTCAAGTATATCATTCAATGAACTGAAATGTGAAAAATCTATAATAATGTCACAATCCTTGTCAAATTCCTTCAGACTCTTATATTCGGTATTTCCTAGCGGGTCTATCATTCCGGCTACATTACTGCCTGAGGTAATAACTGATTCTTTTGTCAGCTGCGCCAATACTCCGGCTCCGTAAATTACTATCTCCATATTTACTCCTTCCCTTCTTATATATACATTATTTTTTTACTGCAATATGAACCTCAGTCAGACTCCTGCTGTACATTTTAATATTTTTTTCTTTTTTTAATCTTTCCCGTCTCTTAGAAATTCCTTATATACTTTTTATTTCCCCTTTATTTTTAATAAAAAGACCATGGTCCAGTCTCTGTATCCCTTTTATTTTCTATCCTACCACTTCTACTATTTTCCCGTAGCGGTCTCTTATATAGCTTTTTTCTATTATTAGATCAAATCCCTCAAAGCTTTCCAGAATAATCATCTCTGCTTTAGGTCCTATTTTATCCGCAATTTCCACTGCTGTTTCTTTGGTAAAGTAAATATCATAGCCGTATTCCTTCTCCTCTATCCTGTTTTCAAACGACATTTGAAAAGTTATCTTATATTTTGAATAAAGTGTAAGAACCTTGCTTTTCAGTACTACTCCTCTTAGTAAATTGCTCAGGCTGACTGCTCCCAGAGCACCCAGTCTGAATATATATCTGAATTCAGTTTCCAGTTCAGCCTTATCCACATATAAAAATCTGGTACTTGATCCGTCTGTTTCTATTCCCAGTTCTACCTTTTCCAGAATTTCCTCTGTAATTCTGGAATCCCTGTTTAGATAAGTTATATTAAGCGGAAGTCCCAAAAGCTCAGTTACTTTTTCAGTATTCCATGCTATTACAGCCTCCAGCTCATCATGTGTTATTCCGGTTATCTGAAGAAATTTCAGACTGCCGTTAGGAGATTTATATACTTTATTCAATTCGGCATCCCTGAAAAAAACCACTGCCTTTAAATTAGTATTGCTGTTTGCCGCTATAGGTCCGTTTGTATTAAGATAATGCCCCTCATTAAAGACATTTCCAGTTTTAAATATATAATTTGCCAGATTATTTAAAAAGTTAATTGCCCAGTTAGGAACTTCTGTTTCGCTTTCTTCCTTGGCCAGTCTAAATGTAAGCTCAATACCGTAACCGCTTTTTTCAGGATTAGCAGACTCTTTTTCATAAAGCTCGGACAGACCGTATGTAACAAAGTGCCAGTGGGGATTTTTCCCTTTTACATCATATACACTTATCCCTTTTAACTTTTTCTCGCCAAAAGGAGAAATATTCCCGTAATGCAACGGTTCGGTATTTTTATATATTTTTTTGAAAATTCCGTCTATAAAATCCCATCCCAAAGGCTCAGGTCCTGTTTCTTCCTCTGCCGCTTCCTCTTCCCTGTCTTCATTCTCAGGAGTATTAACATTATTTTTTTTCAAAATATCACTTTCTTTATCTTTTTCCGGCATAATATATTTTCCCCTTTCTATAATTTATTATTCTGCTGAAACACTTTTTTTTATTATAATTTCCTGTATTAATAAATTTATATCTTTTTTATCTTTGAATTCTTTGTTATTTTTCCATAAATTTCCTTTTTTCTCCCTGAATTTTAAAAAATAAAATTTTACTGTTTTATGCTAATACTGAACTTTATTATATTTCTCATTTCTTTTTTACCGTTTCCATTATTATTTTCATTTTTTTTATAACATGCTCATATCCTTTATCTTTCACATGCGGTAAAATACAGTCTTCACAGGATTTTATTCCGTTTCCCGAATACTTAAAATTTCCTCCGCATTCTTCACCGAGCATATATAAAGGACAAAAGCAAAAAAGACAATTAAATTCAGATTCATTTTCTAATTTATGACATGGAAAATATTCGCATTTTGTATTTTGAAAAAATTTATAATTTTTCATAATTATATCAAGTCCTTTTATATCATGATAATCATTATACCACATTATAAGCACTGTGTATTTTTTTTCTAAAATATACAATAAAAAAATCCGCCCGATATTTCAGGGCAGATTCATGTATTATGAATTAAAATTATAAGTAAAATCAAGTGCTGCTTTAGGCTTCCAGGAACTGCGGTATTCTTTTCTGTCGGCATTTCCCGTATTACCTGATGAAAGCATCTGACTTCTGTTTAATCTCTCTATAAGGTCATTTCTCAAATCCCAGTCATTTACCATATACATCTCATACCGTGCTTTTGGAATTATCTCGTCCAGATTTAATGTATTTCCTACTCCGTAATTTAAGTAACTGTAAATATGTTTCGGCTTATTATCAATAATTCCTGATAATGTATAATAATTAAGTGACATATCTAAAGTATCAGATATGCTTATCTTATCAGAATCATCTTTCAGTTCTCCCAGAAGATTCATGGAATTTTCGATTACTTTTGAAGAATTTTCAGTATCTTCAAAAAGTATGTGACTATTTAATACTTCATATTCTTCTGCTTTTTCATTTTTTATTTTTGCATTCTGTGCAGATGCCGCTTCTTCAGAAATACTCAGAAAATCTTTTTCTTTATTCAGAAGCTTGTTTTCCATAATAAACGGCTCAAAAAACTCTGTGCCTGAGCCATGCAGTGATATTACCAGATTTCCTGCTGCGTCAAATGATGCCAGTGCTTCATTCAGCTGTATACTGCTTCCCTTTTTATCATCTCTGTATCCCATTTCATCTGACAGTGACTCTGTATCAAATGTGAATTTCTCATATTCTCCGACAGATATCTGCGGTGTATCATTGATAAAGTTTATTACATTTTCTATCACTTTATTATCTGATTTTATTTCATTTTTGTTTTCATAATTTATACCATAACCAATATAATCATTGTGATGTTCTAAAATATAATTTGTATCAGGATGTATCTTTTCTCCCACAGTGCTGTGAAAAATCATGTTATCTGCATACACCGGCTGAACTTTCACTTCACCGTTATTAAACCAGCTGTAGCCGTCCTTTTCCGTATCAGTTATATCTGAAAACTTCAGAGCTTCATTGTTAAACTCAGCTGCTGCGTCACTTACATAAATACTTAAAGGTTTATTATAAGAATTATTTTCATCTGTAATATCCTTCTCTTTTTTAGGCAGTGTGCTGCCTTTTATATAAGCTTTTGCCGATACTAAACCTGACCCGTCAGATAAATCAGCAGTCTGCGTACTCTCTATTAATTCAAGATACGAATCCTTATCATCTCTTTCAAGGCTTTTTTCTATTATCTGTACAAAATTATCATTAAAACTTTTTCTATCCCATCTTCTTTGTACGTTCGCTGCCAAAACAGATAAAATATTTTCTTTATATTCATCATTTTTAGCATTATAATCGATACGAACCGACTCGTCAGAACTTTGTCTCAGCATGTCGTTTATATCCCCGTTGGGAAAATTCCCCGAGAACATTAACCATTCCAAGTACTCTGGCCTTTTCCGGCTGTTTTGAATATATATTTCTCTTAATTCAATATTTCTGTTTACAAGCGTTTCGTCAAGAATTTTCAGGTTTTCACTGCCTGTATTATCTGGTTTTGAATTCTTAAATATATTTTTATATAATCTGCTGTACGTGGTTTTCAACTTACCCGATATGTTAGTAGTAGCTGAAACTAAAGAATTTATGGCGAGTAGTAAAAAAATTATCAGTTTTTTTCTTTTTTTCATAACATTCTCCCCATTAACTATTTATTTTTTATTCAAAAATAATATTTTAGCTTTTAATGTATTACATAATATGTATACTAATTTAATATATTATATAAAATACTGATGTATTAGTCAACTATTTATTTTTACTGGAATTGAAAATTCACTTTTTATATCAGCCTGCTGTAAATGCCTTATTCGAGACTGCTGCCTGTTTAAGTATCAGCTGTATTACCTTCAGTCCGTATGCAGTCCGGCATTAACTGTTTTTCAAAATGGTAAAATGTCTGTTATTTTTGACCAAAATCAAACATAATATTATATTTATATTTTTTAAAAGAAAAACTGCCCGGACAGGCAGCTTTCTCTATTCATCAAGTAAAATTTTTTCCTGTGTATTTTCAGGTTCTGCACCGAGCTCCACTCTTCTTGGATTTAACTCGTTTAATTTCTCATCTTCATATTCCAGTTCAGAAAATTCCGGACTTTTTACTACTTCATCATAAAGCGGTGTTCCGTCATTAAAGTAAGAACGCATTTTATAATCCCTATTATAGTTTTCTGCAAGTATATTCTGAAATGATATATGCTCCTGCATTTCAAAATCCTCTGCACCCAGACGGTCTTTTCTGCCCAGTCTGAAATCTTTTTCTTCTTCATAATCCAAATCGGAAAACTCCGGACTTTTTACCAGTTCATCATATAATGGTATAGTATTTTTTCCAGCCATAGTGATCACTCCAATTTTTCAGATTATTTGTATATAAAAACTTATATTTTTAGTTTATCATATTTCAAAAATTTGTCAATCATTTTCTGCATATATTTATTAGATAAAAAACTTTCATATCATATATACTTGGTTTATTCTCCTTAATTACCGCAAATATATTATTTGCTCAAAAATTGTATGATCTTTTAATTTCTTCATATTTTCCGGAATTCTTTTGTTTACAATACACTTTTTATATGCTAAACTGCTTAAGGATTTTATTTTTTTAAAAGGAGCATAAATGGAAAGAATTATTAAAGATCAGACTGCAAATCCTGCCCCGCTGGGACTGTTCGGCTTTGCTATGACTACTATACTGCTTAATATTCACAATGCAGGATTTTACCCTTTAAGTGTTATGATTATGGGGATGGGAATTTTTTACGGAGGAGCTGCACAGTTAATTGCCGGTTCTATGGAATGGAAAAAAGGCAATACTTTTGGTGCCGTGGCATTTACTTCATATGGAGCTTTCTGGCTTTCCCTTGTTTTTATATGGGCAGGCCCGGTTTTGAAGCTTCCGGCGGCAGATACCGTATCTATGGGATTTTATCTTGGATTATGGGGTATTTTTACTACTGCTTTATTTATTGGAACTTTAAAAGGAAACACTATTGGAAAACTAGTATTCGGTTCACTTGCTGTTTTATTTTTCTTACTGGCAGCTGCTAATTTTTCAGGTAGTGAGGCTATTCATAAAATTGCCGGTTTTGAAGGAATACTATGCGGTTCATTTGCTTTTTACGAAGCTGCTGCAATAGTAATAAACGGTAAATTCGGGAGAAATCTTCTTCCATTATAAAAACAGCTTTGTCAGCTGTTTTTTTTATTTATTTAAAATGAATATATTCTACTCTCTTCTCTTCTGTGAATCCCAGTTTTTTGGATTCATTCACTACTTTTTTCAGGCTTACATCACTTTCTCTTAATTTATCCCCGTATTCCAGACTGTTTACTATCTTCTCTGTCTCGAATATTTTAGCATTCAGGTCTCCAAGCTCTATATTCAGATCTACTATTTCATAAAGAGCATTCATCTTAAAAATAGACACTCCCATAAATAAAATCGCATATACTGCGAGCATTATAATAAATTTGTGTTTTTTTAATTTTTCGGACTGCACCATTGCCCGGTATTTTTTCTCTTCTTTTTTCTGAAAATTATCATATCTTCTGATAATTTCAACTATAGGATTGACTATCTCTTCATCAAATTCATAATATTCCTCATACTCATAGTTATACATATATTCGTAAAAGCTCTCTTTCCTGTTCATACTACCTCCAAATACCCGTTTTATATTAGCTTTACTTTTTTTCGTTTATAAGACTCAGAAAATCTTTTTCAAGCATGTTCAGAAATTTTGCCCCTTTTTTATAGTCAATATATTTTTCAAGAACTGCTTCAATTACTATTTTCTTATATTTATCTGATTTTTCATGTTTTATTTCTGTTCCGTCGTCAGATTCTCCGCTCTTATCTTTTACATAGTTGTACAGTCTTATTTTTTCGGCTTCTGAAATGATTTTCAGCTGTCTGAGTCTTTTTATTATGACTATTTCCGGAAGCCTGTATTTCTTTCTCAGCTCTTCTAATTCATAAAAGGATATTTTCTTTCTTCTTTCCCCGATATCTTTAATTATTAATTCCCTGCTCATTAAAAAAGAAGAAGCAAATTCATTATTAACATCTTCCGTATTCAAAGCAGGATCATTTATTTCCAGTACTATTCTGGCCAGCTCGCTTGCAAGAAGGTATCTCTGTGCTTCCTCCGTTTTTTCTTTTCTCAAAGTAACAAACAGATATTTATCCTGTATATATCCTTCCTGTGCACTAAATCCCTCCACAGATTCTGCAAAAATAATTATAAGTCCGTTATTTTCAAGCAGTTCAGTCATTCCAAAAACGGCCTTTTCTCCGGCCCCGAGCTTTTTCCTTATACTTGCCGCTTTTTCTTCTATATCTTCATACGACGATATTACTTCCCTGTATTTAGCCGTATCAAAAGACGGAAATCTTTCTTTGGGAAAATACTCAAGCAGATTTGAATATTTTTCCAGTTCCTCTTTGGCAATATATTCTATAAGCTCCTTATTTTTCTTGGTTATTCTCTCTTCTTCCCTGAATTCTATATTTTTTATATCAACCAGTGTAGATGTATCCAAAACAAGTTTTTGCGTTTTTACCTTAAATATTCTGGCCATCTTCCTTATCATTTGTTTATTAGGAGATAACAGCCCTTTTTCAAATTTATTTACCGCAGTATGTGAAACACCTATTTTTTGCGCTAAATCTCTGGTTGTAAGATTATTTTTCAATCTGTTTTTTCTAATATTATCTCCTATAACACTCATGTCTTACACCTTTTTAGTTTACATTATACATTATTATTAATTTTTTGTAAACAATTTTTATGAAAAAAATATTATAAATAATCAGGTCTGTCATTTTTTATTTTAGTATTTATTTTTTGGCTTATTATTTATTTTTCATTAACAGATAAATTTATACACTAAAAAAACAGTCTTTTTTATTTCCCAAGACTGTTTTTCATATAAAAACTATTATAATTACAAAAATTCTGTGTAAAATCACCAATGATATTATGATAGCTTAAACTTCACGACAGCATAGTATCACTTACTCCTATGTATTCATACATTGAATTTTTCATAATTTCATTTTGATTTTTGAAAGTATAATCTATCATATCATTTTCATGTCCGTTTATCATTTTATATCCTTCTGATAATTCCAGCATTATCAAAGAATGCTTAAATAAATACACTTCTTCCTCTACGAGCTTTCTTGCTTTTTCTGCACCGTATTCTTTTATCAGATCTGTTATTTTCATATTTCTGTGATTATTCGGCAGTTTTATATCGGACATTTTTTCCCTGATTTCTTTCACTTCCTGTTCAGTATAAAAATTCTCTTTTTTATAGTTTGTTTCTATTTTCATAATAATACCTCCGGCTACTTTTTTTATAATTCAAGCTAGTATCCCGTTTACTTTCAGCTGAATAATAAAGTAATCAGGCTACTATACTACTTTAACATTAAAAATTAAAATAAGCTAAGCCGGATAGCTTCGATTATCACAAATTTTCAAAATATCAGTTTATGGTTTTTCCGTCATTTAAAACAATATTTTTTATTTTTCTTTGTTTTTCTGCATCAGTTGTTTTTTGAAAATTTTATAAATAAAAAAAGCATCTTTTATAAAGAATATTTTCTCTTTATATCAGATGCCTGATTTTATTACCCGATAATTATAACAACAGCTTTCATATCGATTTATACAATTTCTCTTTTTATTAGTTCTTCTGCTATCTGTACTGCATTTGTCGCAGCACCTTTTCTGATATTATCTGCTACAACCCATAAATTCAGACCATTTTCCACGGAGTCGTCTCTTCTTATTCTTCCCACGAATACTTCATCTTTTCCTGCTGCTTCAAGCGGCATAGGATAAACATTATTCTTAACATCATCTTTTACTATAACACCCTCTTTTTTAGCAAAAGCTTCTGTTACTTCTTTCAGATCAAAAGGTTTTTCCAGCTCTACATTCACAGATACTGCATGCCCCATTCTTACAGGTACTCTGACACATGTTGCTGTTACTTTCAGGTCAGGAAGCCCGAGAATTTTTCTCGTTTCTTCTACCATTTTTATTTCTTCCTTTGTATATCCGTTATCTAAAAAAGTATCAATATGCGGAATAAGGTTAAAAGCTATCTTATGAGGATACCCCTTTGAGTCTTCCCCTCTTAGATTAGCTTCCAGATCATCAATTCCTTTTTGCCCTGAACCGGCTACTGCCTGATATGTAGAGTATATTACTCTTTTAAGACCGTAAAGCTCGTCTAATACCTTTAATACCGGAATTACCTGTATTGTAGAGCAGTTTGGATTGGCAATTATTCCCGAATGATCCGCTGCTGCTTCCGGATTAGCTTCTGGTACTATCAGCGGTACATTTTTATCCATTCTCCATGCACTGCTGTTATCTACCACCACTGCATTTTTAGCAGCAAATTTAGGCCCGTATTCTTTACTTGTTCCTCCGCCTGCCGAAAACAGCGCTATATGAATATCATCCCTGATATTATCGTCATTTAATTCTATTATTTCATATTCTTTTCCGTCAAACTCTACTTTTTTTCCTGCAGATCTTGCTGATGCATAAAGATAAAGATTATCTATCGGAAAATTTCTTTCTTTTAAAACTTTCAGAAAAGTTTGTCCTACCAGACCAGTAGCTCCTACCACTGCAACATTATATTTTTTCATTTCTGTCCTTTCTCTCCATATGGAATTAATTTATTTACTTGCTATGCTTCGCATTTATTATTTAATAAGTCCTTTTTTCAAAAAAAGTTCCTTTAACTTTTGATTGTTTTTTTCTTCCTGAGAAACCAGCGGAAGTCTTACACTGTCATTATCTATTAACCCGAGTATTTTCATTGCTGCTTTTACTGTAACAGGATTCCCCTCAATAAACATATTTCTGCTGATATCATAAAGCTTCGAATGCAATTCAAAAGCCTTATCATATGCTTTTTCTTCAAACGCCTTTATAAGATTGCACATTTCAGCAGGAAGAATATTAGCCACTACTGAAACTACTCCTTTTGCCCCGATTGACAGCATAGGCAGTATCAGGTGATCCTCCCCTGACAAAATAGCCAGTCTGTCGCCGCAGAGCTCCTGAATCTTTATCATCTGTTCAAGACTTCCAGTTGCTTCTTTTATAGCAACCACTTCTTCAAGGTCAGTTAATTTTAATACAGTTTCAGGCTCTATATTTACCCCTGTTCTTCCGGGAACATTATATATCATTAAAGGAAATTTTGTAGCATCTGCTATAGCCTTATAATGCTCGAATATTCCTCTCTGCGTAGGCTTGTTATAATAAGGACATGTACTTAATGCAGCATCTGCACCAAGTGATTTTGCATATTCTGTTAGCTCTATGGCTCTCTTGGTATTATTCGATCCAGCACCGGCTATTACCTGTATTTTGCCCTTTGCCTCCTCCATTACCACTCTTATTACTTTTTCATGCTCCTCATATGATAAAGTAGGGTATTCTCCGGTTGTTCCACATGGCACTATACCGCTCGTACCATTTTCAATGTGAAAGTGAACCAATTCTCTTATTTTATCCTCATCTATCTCGTCATTTTTGGTAAACGGGGTTATTAACGCTACATAAGAACCTTTAAATTCCATAATATCATCTCTCCTATTCATAAAAATTAATATATTTTTTTAAACTCTCCTTTTTCAATTCTCCATCCCGGCCATTTTCCCTCTTCGTACAGCTCGGGAGCTGACGTATGCAGAGTATAATATCCTTCATATAAATGTTTTTTTCCTTTGGTATCTTCCGAAAATATTTTTACATTATAGGTTACCCATCTGTTTCCTGCTCCGGCATCTGAATCCTTATATTTATAATACAGATCTATATGCTTTGTATCGCTGTATCCCTTTTTCCATTTTTCAAAATCCGGTCCGGGCTTTAGTTTCCAGTAGTTCCAGGCTCTCTGAAAATCTTTTGTATTAATCGCATTTTCGAATGAAAGCATCACATGCTCGGGACTGCTCACATCATCATACTTACTTGTCATATCAGCCGGCACTCTGGTAATCACTACCAGAAAAAATAAAACATAAAATAAAATCTTTTTCATATTCAGCACCTCGATTACAAAGAATTTTTTATAAAGTTTAAAATTATAAAATACTACTCGCCTTCATAGCTGTAATATCCTTCTGCCACCTTTTCGCTGGGACCTGTCATAAAAGCTTCTTTTCCGTGTTCCGGATATTCTATCACAAGAATTCCGCCCGGTACTTCTACGTTCACCTTACTGTCTGTTTTCCCGAGATATGCCGTCAAAACTGCAGAAGCTGTGGCTCCTGTACCACAGGCCAGTGTAAGTCCTGCACCTCTTTCCCATGTTGTTACCTTTATATTATTTCTGTCCTTTATTTCTACAAAATTAGCATTTACTTTTTTAGGAAATAATTCCGTAAAATTTTCTATTTTTTTTCCTGTTCCCTCTATATCTGTTTTTGAAAGATCATCCGAAAATATCATTGAATGGTCTGTTCCCATAAATATAAACGATATCTCTATTTCTTCACCGTCTATTGTTATTTTTTCATTTATAAAATTATCTTTATCCGTATTTATCAGTTCCTTTACATTAAATACAGGCTTTCCCATATTTACCCTTGCAAAAAATGTTCCTTTTTCATCTGTATATGTATCCAGTATCATATCTCCCGGTATTGTTTTCACAGTAAACTTATCTTCTGCTACATAGCTGTTATTTTTCAGGTAATATGCAAAGCATCTTATTCCGTTGCCGCACATCGGGGCCTGACTTCCGTCAGAATTATAGTACAGCATGAAAGGAACTTCATCCACATACTTTAGTATAAGTATTCCGTCTCCTCCGATTCCGAATCGTCTGTGACACACTTTTTCGGCAAGTTTGCTGTAATCTTTTATATTATTTTTTTCAAGCTCTTTTTCATCAAATATCACAAAATCATTTCCCAGTCCGTGATATTTTTCAAATTTTAGTTTTAACATAATCTTTACTCCTCTGCCGTTTTTATATTTCAAATTCTTTTGAAAGCAGAACCGCTACTTTTTCTTTGTCTTCTCCGTTAATAATTAAAGAAATGCTTATTTCGGAAGTAGAAACCTGATGAAAGCTTATGCTGTTTTCTGCAAGTATCTTAAAGACTCTTGATGCTATACCTATATTACTGATCATTCCTATACCGACCAGTGAGATTTTCACTACATCTTTGTTAATCTCCGGCTTTATGTCAGGAAGTGCCTCTTTTATTTCCGTTATTGTTCTTTCAAGTGCAGTTTCGTCGGTCTTCGGACATGTAAATGCCATGCTGCCGTGACTGGCAGTTACATCATTCTGACTTATCATATCTATATTTACACCGTTTTTTTCTGCTGAATTAAATACTATATAGACATTTTTTGCATAAGTTGGTATATTTTCTATGTTTACCATCGCAGTATTTTCATTTATAGAAATACCTGTGATCAGCTTCTTTTCCATACATTTCTCCTCTGCACATATTATAGTTCCGTTTTTTTCTCCCAATGATTTTCCTACATAAATTTCCACTCCGTATTTCTTTCCGAGTTCCACAGCTCTGGGCTCCATTACTCCTGCGCCGAGATATGCCAGCTCCATCATTTCATCATATGAAATCAAAGGAAGCTTCTTTGCTTCTTTATATACTCTCGGATCTATGGAATATATCCCGTCCACATCAGTATATATTTCACATCTGGCATCTAAAGCCGCTGCAAGAGCCACTGCCGACGTATCAGACCCGCCTCTTCCCAGCGTAGTAACATCACCTCGTGAATTAACTCCCTGAAAACCTGCTACTATTACTATTTTTCCTTCTTTCAGCAAATCATTTATTTTATTGTTATCCACTGAATCAATGACATTTTTGGTATGAAAGCCTGATGTTTTTATTCCCGCCTGTACACCTGTAAGAGAAATCGCATCATAACCTAAGCTTTTCAATGCTATGGCAAGAAGTGCAATTGTAGTCTGTTCTCCCGTGGACATGAGTCTGTCCAGTTCTCTTTTATCCGGATCCTTTGTTATCTCCTTGGCAAGACTTATCAATGCATCAGTTCTTTTTCCCATAGCCGAAACCACTACTATCACGTCATGTCCCTGATCTTTTACCTCTCCCAAATATTTGGCTATTTCTATTATTTTATCAGTAGTCGCTACAGAACTACCGCCGTATTTATGTACGATTATCAAGGAAGCTCCTCCATTTCCATTGTTATAATTCAAATATAATATCGTTTCTTACCAGATCATCTAAAGTTTCTCTTTTTACTGCAAGCTTTGCCTGTCCGTCTTTTACAAATACAAGAGCCGGTTTTGCAAATCTGTTATAATTGCTTGACATAGAATAGCAGTATGCCCCTGTCGTAGGAACAGCTATTATATCTCCTACTTCTGCGTTCTGAAGCTTTGCATTCCCTATTAATACATCTCCCGATTCACAGAATTTCCCTGCAAGAGTTATCTCTTTTCTGTCTTCATCTTTCAGCTTATTTATTATTCCGGCTTCATATTTTGCCTGATATAAAGCAGGTCTTATATTATCAGCCATTCCGCCGTCAACAAAAACATATGTTTTTCCGCCCACAGTTTCTTTAATTCCTCCTACAGTATACAATGTTGTACCGGCATTTGCAACTATACTTCTTCCCGGTTCTATATAAAGATTTTTGAATCCTATTCTGTATTTAATTTCCATAGCTTCAGTATATGTAATTACTTCCTTTAGAAGCTCGTCAAGCTTTGGCGGCTGGTCTCCCTCAGCATAATAAACTCCGAAGCCTCCGCCCATATTTACAGTTTCTACTGCTATTCCCAGTTCTTCTTTCAGCTTGCTAAGATATTTGAATATTTCATCAAGTGCAAATATAAAGAATGCTGACTGAAAAATCTGTGATCCTATATGGGTATGAAATCCTTTAAATTCAATAAATTCACTGTCATCAAGTCTTTTTACTATATCAAAAAGATTCTCCTGAAATAATGAAACCCCGAATTTTGAAGTCAGACCTGAGGTTTTTATATACTCGTGTGTATGTGCCTCAATTCCTGGATCTATTCTCAAAAGCACCGCCTGCTTTTTATTTTTTTCTCTGCATATTCTTTCTATTTTTTCTATTTCATCTTCATTATCTATAACTATTTCTTTTATTCCATATTCTATTGCCATATTCAATTCTTCATCAGACTTGTTATTCCCGTGCATATGTATTCTCTCCATGGGAAATCCCGCTTTTACAGCTGTATATAATTCTCCCGCAGATACTACATCAAGATCCAGACCCTTTTTGTTAACAAGATTTACCATTCCTGTGGTAAGAAATGCCTTTCCTGCATAAGCTATCTGTGTATTGAATCTTTCTGATACAAAAGCTTCCTTCATTATATCAATAGTATCTTCAATAAGTTTTTGATCCATTACATAAAGCGGTGTGCCGAATTCCTCTGTAAGCTTTTCAGTATCTATCCCTCCGATTTCAAGATTTCCTCTTTCGTTAATTTTTGATGTTCCGAATAATTTCATAATTTTACTCCTCTCAAGTCATATATAAAAATGCTGATAGACAAGCCATCAGCAGATAAAATACTATTTATATAAAAGTACTGTATTTATACCTGATAGCTCAACATTACCGATAAACGGAAATGACAGTCTTATGGATATTTTCCACAAGCCCAGCTGTGAAACCTGTCAGTTTCTCACAGCTTCGGCGGATACTCCTTTTGATTTATATCACAGACTGACAGTCTCAATAAATCTACTCTTAGCTTTCCGCGCCTCTATCTATTATTTTTTACAATTATAAACTATTTAGCTTGAATTGTAAAATAATTTTTTCATATACCTAAATTATATTTCATTAATGTATCCATGATAACATATATTGATATCTTAATCTGTACATTTCTTTTTTCCTGTGATAAACTTGGTTATATCTGAAATTATATAACTGATCCTTTCTGGAAAAAACAGCTTTCTATAATTAAGAAAGAATCAGTATTTTTCTCCGGATCAGCAGATAAAAAGCTGAAAAATTAAGATTTAATATGAGGTGGTATTATGAAGAAGATAAAAATCAGTGATATTCCATGGAAGGAGCTGACTACTCCTTACGGGAGAGGAACAGATATTCCCAGACTTATTGAGAACAGAAATTACAAAGAATTAAATAATCTTCTGGAACATCAGGAAACATTATGGCAGGTTACTCCATGGGGAGTATACTTTCTCCTTATCCAGCTGGAAGAAGACTTTGCGGAGGGAAAAAAGAATTTTAGCTTTGATCAGATGGAAATTTATGATCTGGTTCTGACTTCATTTAAAAATGTTATCCAGAATGATTATGATAAGTCAGAGATTTTTACTGATCCTCTTGAGCTTATTTCAGAAGGTTCCTTATGGTCTGCTCCTGAGGATGACGACGAATTATACTGGGAAGAAGAATTCCCACCCGGCTACGATGACATTTCATTTTTGAATACTTATTACTATTCATGGAAATTCATAAATGACAAAGCCGGATTATTTGAAAAAATAAAGGATTCTACAGACAATAAGGAGCTTAAAGATTTTTTGACCGGCATTCTTGCGGAATTAAAAGAATTTTCAGTATAGATATGAAATTTTGATACTTTTATTTATAAAATTGAAAAATGATACAAAATTAAAATATGAAGAGAGAATATTTTTATTCTTTTCTTCATATTTTTACAATTCAAACTATCTATTAACTATTTTTCCCGCTTTATTGATTCCAGATACTCTTCAAATGTAATAAATCCTCCCTCCCAGCCAAAGTCTAAATCAACATACCATTTCTCTACATAGTATCCTCTTGATCTAGGTTTCAAATTCTTTTTTATTTTATATTCAGCAAGATATCCCCTAGCTTTTTTTATAGTTGAAAAGAATCCTAGAATCTCGTTATCTTCTGTATCATCCTTATATTCTTTATGCTACCCTAAAAGATAGACTTTTTTAAATTCTCTATTATCTTTTTTTCCGTCTATAATATATTTTTTTATTTTGAATCCATTGGGAAATCTTTCAAACCCCTCATATTTGACATATTCCTGCACTTTTTCTTCTGCTTTTTCAAGTGTTGAACAAATTCCGATATATTTTCTCTCTATCAAGTTCTTTTCTGCTTTTCTTGTATGTGTTAAAAAATAGACCATAAAATCATCCCCTATATTTTTAGTTCTCCTAAGTAAAATCATAATTTTTTTATACTTAAAATTCAACTTTATATAAAATACCCGCACAAAAAATTTAATTTCCCTCTACAGGTATTTACACTAACTCAATTCTGAAAAATCCTCTTATCATACACCTTATATATTTCATATGCCGGTTCCTCGTAAGGATGCTCTTTCAGCAGTATTTCCACTACATTCTCAATATATTCAGCCGAGCAAAGCATTTCTATCCTGTACTCTGCCACTGTCTCCATTTCTCCTGTTTTCCCCAAAAAAGGGTCACTTCCTGTAAGGGGTCTGAACTGTCCGGTACCTTTTACTTCAAAGGAACACATATCATAATTTTCATATTTTCCTGCCCCGGCTTCAAATAAAGATTTTTTCATATTTTCCTTATATTCCTCAGGTATAAAAAAGACAAACTTATACATTTTTATCTTCCTCGCTCTCCAAAATTAATTATCCAAAAAGGGAGAAAAAAACTCTTCTCCCATATATAATATCACTTTATTAGTATTTAGAACATCATTTTAAAATATCTTTTTATTTTCCCGTTTCATTATACCTTTCCACTCTTTTGGCATAATGTATCTGAATTAAAGCTGCGAAAAATACCGTAACCAGGATTATCAGCCCGTAAAATCTGTTTCCCAGTACCGCACATATTAACACACTTATAAATACTCCTCCTATACTCATAAGTACAAGTTTAAACGTTCCTATATTTCCCAGTTTTTCATTTTTCCCGAAAATAATGCGGGTTATTGCTATAATCACAGCTAAAATAACTGTTCCAAAAACTGAATACATATTCTCCACCTTTTCTTTCAATAAATTATTTTTTTATTCTCCGACAGACTGTACATTTTCATTGTCCAGAGTTCTCTTTTCAAACAGCTTGAAAAAGGGATAATATATGGCAAGTGATACAAAAAAGCATATAAAAACAAGAACGCATGCCATCCAGTTCCAGTTTGTCGTTATCAGTGCTCCTAATGGTGCCGGCACTGTAAAGGGAGGTTTTACCATCATTCTGGGTATAATGTTTAAAGCAGTAAAAATATATACAATAATAGTGTTAACCACAGGAACCAGCATAAACGGCACTGCCAGAAGAGGATTCATTACTATGGGTGCTCCGAATATCATCGGCTCGTTTATATTAAAAATTCCGGGAAGTATAGAAAGCTTTCCAAGCTGTTTCAGATACTGTGATTTTGATGTCATAAAAAGTACTACCAGTGCCAGAGTTCCTCCTGTTCCTCCCATCTGTGCATACCATTGAAAAAACTGTTCTGTAAATATGTTCGGAAGCTGATAAGCACTTATTCCTGCCTGGAATAATTCCATATTCTGTATTATCGCCTGATCCCAGAATGGTCTGATTATTGGACCCAAAACTGCATGACCGTGTATACCGAAAATCCAGAATAAGCATATGAAAAATTGTGTTAAAACTCCGCCGATAAGATTATTCCCTGTTAAAAATACCTTTAACGGAGAAATTGCAAATGATATGATACCATTCAGATCAAATCCGAAAAAATGACGAGGTATCCAAAATAATATTATTATAATAAGCGTTGGAAATAAAGCTGCGAACGAACTTGCCACTACAGGCGGTACTCCGTCAGGCATCTTTATTTCTATCTTCTTTTCTTTTACAAAACGATAAATTTCCACTGCTATAAGTGAAGCCACTATAGCACCGAAAAGACCCTGTGAGCTGAGCGGAGCTATAGGAATGTATCTCCCTGAAACTGTTGTTCCTGCAGTAGTCACACCTTCTTTTATATTTACAGGTACTATCATAAGTATAGTAGCCAGCATAGCCAGAAAACCGCTTGTTACATCATCAAGCTTATAGCTTTTTCCAAGAAAAGATCCTATGGTAAATGCACTGTATAAAGACATTATTCCCACTGTAAAACGAAAAGGAATATCCAGTGCGTCTTTATAAGGAGCTATTAACTCTGCATATCCGTTTATCGGAATATTCAGCAATATTACAAAAAATGAACCGACAATTGTAAGCGGCAATATAGAAATAAGTCCGTTTCTTACTGCCTGCATGTGCCTCTGGCTCCCTATTGCATTTGCCACAGGCATCATTTTTTCCGCAAATCTTTCTAATACTTTCTCCATCCTAACTTCCTTTCTTTCTCTATATTTTACTTAATTAAAAACCATTGTTATCTATTACATCCCTAAACCATAAACCGGACTTTTTTACTGTACGCTCCTGTGTTTCATAATCCAGCCTGTAAAAGCCGTATCTGTTTTTATATGCGTTTATCCATGACCAGCAGTCTATGAAAGTCCACATCTGATAACCGAGACAGTTACTTCCTTCCTCTATTCCCTTATGAAGATACTGCAAATGTTCTTTGAGAAAATCAATTCTGTACTGATCCTGTACCATTCCGTCTTTTATAAATTTTTCTTCACCCTCTATACCTATTCCGTTTTCTGAAACAAACCACGGTATATTATTATATTTTTCCTTTATCATCAGTGCTATGTCATAGATTCCTTCAGGATAAATCTCTATTCCTCTTGATCTGTTCATACGTCTGCCGGGCATTTCATAAGAATCAAAGAACCACTCGGGCATAAAAATACCATTTTTATTTATTTCATATTCTTTTGCTTTTACCCTTCTCGGCTTATAGTAATTTATTCCAAGAAGATCTATCTTTGTTTCTTTTATTAAATCAAGATCCCCTTCTTCTGTTTCAGGAACCTGATTATATTCTCTGAGTATCTCTATCAGCTCCTGCGGATATTCCCCCAATAATACAGGCTCATTAATACTTCGTGTATAAAAAAGATCTGCTGCTTCTGCTGCTTTGACATCTTCCGGATTTTCACTTCTCGGATATACCGGAATTACGTCCATTATGATTCCTATCTGTCCGCCCGGCTTCATATTTCTGTAAATTTTTACAGCTTTGCAGTGCGCAATTATTATATTATGAAGTACCTTGGCGGCTCTTTTAAAATCTACCACATAAGGATAGTGTCTGTCATGAAGATACCCCGCTTCTGCAGGTATCATCGGCTCATTAAAAGTAAACCAGTATTTTACCCTGTCACCAAAAAGTTCAAAACATTTTTTTGCGTATTCTGCATAGGCTTCCACTACTTCCCTGTTCTCAAATCCGCCCTTTTCCTGCAGTGCCATGGGCATATCAAAATGATAAAGATTCATAAAGGGTTCTATTCCTTCTTCTATAAGTCCGTCTATGACATTATTATAGAATTTCGCTGCTTTTTCATTAATTTTTCCTGTTCCTTCTGGTATTAGTCTTGACCATGATATAGATGTTCGAAATGAGTTTAGGTGTATGTCTTTCATAAGCTTTATATCTGTCTTATAATTCTTATAAAAAGTAGAAGTCCGCTCGCTTGTAATGCCGTCATAAAATCTGCTGTTAAATTTCCTTGACGAGTAATCCCAGATATTTTCTCCTTTTCCGTCACCGGGCTCTGCCCCTTCTGTCTGTGTCGCACTTGTTGATGCTCCCCACCAGAATTTTTCAGGAAACAAATATTTTTTTTCCATGTCTTCCTCCTGTGCTTGTTTAAAATTATAGTAACACAGTTTTTTTAAAAATACAATACTTTATTTTTAAAAGTACGGTATTTTTAAAAATATATACCATACTTTTATCGGGCAATAAAAAAAGACTATCCTATTCATTAGATAATCTCTTCTTCTACATCTTATTAACTACTGCATAAAAGCTAAAATGCTTGTAGTGAAATCTTAATCTCGAATATTCAAACGGAACACCGGTTGTCAGATAAGCTGTTTTTTCTACTTCTACTATAGGCTCGTTTTTCTCCAGCCCCAGATTACTCTGATCATGCTCATTGGATGGGTAAGCTTTTATCAGCTGGTTGCTCCCCTGTATTTTTTTTCCGAGTTCATCTTCTATATATGTATATATTGAACCTTCCACATCTTCCTGCCTAAGATTAGTAATAACAGATATAGGCATATACATCAGTTCTATTACATGCGGAATTCCGTTAACCTTTCGTACACGCTCTATACAGTATACAAAATCTCCTTTTTTTATCTTCAGTTTATCCGCAGTTTCACGGTCAGAAGGAATAACATTAAACTGAAGGACTTTTGTCTCTACTTCGCCCAAAGATGTAAAATGTTTGGTAAATCCTTTTATATAGTGTCCATAAGTTAACTCCGGAGTTCCCTCTGTGTTTACTGTATTTTTTACAAAAGTTCCTGCTCCTCTTCTTCTGATGATCAGCCCTTCACTTACAAGTATTTCCAGGGCCTTCTTCATAGTCTGCTTATTACACTTGTATTCTTCACACAATTCATATTCGTAAGGAAGCTTCATTCCCTGTTTATATGTTTTATTAAATATTTTTTCCCGAATATCTTTTGAAATAGCCAGATATTTTTTCATTTTTCCCCTTCCGCAGTTATTAAGGTTATATTTTTATTACAGTATTTACAGGTTCTTTTTTTTAATGTACCACATTTTAATTAAAAAATAAAGTTGTTTATTATTTCAAAAATTCCATCTGGTCTTCCAGCTTAGTCAGAAGCATTTCTCTTGTGGCTTTTGGCATTTTTCCCACTACACATTTATAAGAATGTATTATCATTTCCACTATAGCCTTTCTTTTTACATCTGATTCCAAAACCACAGTATTCCAGTGTTTTTTATTTAAATGATAGCCCGGCTTCACTCCCTCATACATTTCACGGTAATCAAGTGCCAGATCAGGATTACATTTCAGAGATATCTCAATTTCATCTAAAATGGCAAACATTTTATCATTTACTTTTATAACACAATTTTCAGGTCCGAAAGGATATGTTTCCTCACTTTCCGGCAGCATTAAACAAATTTTTTTATAAATCTTAAATTTCGACACTATATCTCCTCATTTCTTTTTTATTGATCATTCTTATATCTTTATTTTAAATCTTATTTGAAAATTGTCAATATACTTTTTTTAGAGATTCATAATATCAATAATTATTTTATGTTCAAGTTACAGTAAATGGCTGTACCTGATTGGCACAGCCATTTTGTTATTACTATATTTAATTTTTCTGTTTTCCTGTTATCAATACATGAGCTTCTCTGACATGAACTTTCCCCATCAGCTTATCCATTTCTTTCATAGTTTTTCTGTAGTCCTTCTTCTCATTCTTATGTGTAACTATATACTCTACTTTATTTACTAGCTGCCCGTACTTTTTTATAAATGTTCTTACCGGTGACGGTATTCCCCCGAGCCAGACAGGCGTACATAATATCACCCTGCTGTAAGAAGAAATATCTATTGATACTTCATCTATAGGTGTTGGTGTTTTTAATACAGCCTGAAATGCAGATTTAACAACCCCAAAAAAACCTCTCCTGTTTACCAGATCCTTTATTCCATAAATAGCTGTTTTATTTTCTCCCGCATACTCTTCTGCTACGGTTTTTGTATTTCCCGTACGGGAATAAAAAATAATTATTCTTGACATATGTTTTTACCCCACTGATATTTTTGTGCGGCATCCTGTTTATCTTTAGTTAAGATAGTACTGGATATTTTATCACTCTAATGCAATCGACGTAGATGTATTATACCTACGCCGACTAATAATAACGCTTCTGATGATAAAACAGGCAGTGCCCTCTGACTAATTGTGTACCGAATGCTGCACTAGTTCCTTTTTGAATGTCTGTTAAAATGTATCTTATATTCTATATATTTTTTTCATATCTGTAATCTGCCCACCATTTTCCATTGTAATATGTGAAATCTTTCAGACATGCTATCTGATTATAACCGATTTTTTCATAAAATCTTCTGGCTCTTATGTTAAATTCAAATACTCCAAGCTCAATTTTCCTGTAGCCGTCATCTTTAAGTTTTTCCTCAAATAAAAAATAAGAATCTTTTACTATCTGATTACCGTGATACTTTTTTATAAAGGCTAAGGATATCCATGCAGTACCTTCTTCTTTTTTAACCAGATATTCAAAATCTTTGATTACAGAAAAAGTCCCTATTCTTTCACCTTTATATTTTACAATATATATTTTTTTTGCATTTTGATTTTCATATTCTTTCATTGCTTTGTCATAACTCAAAAACTCCATTTTTCCGTCTTCACTGAAATTTGGATGATAATAATAAATAATTTCAGGATCAGTTTCAAGTTCATAAAGAAACTTAAAATCTTCAATCCCGTTTGCTTCCACTAATTCCATTTTTTCCCCGTTTCTCTTAATTAACCATGATTATGACCGCATCCGCACTCATGTCCTTCCTCTTTACAATCACAGTTTTCATGGTCATGATCGTGGTCATGACCGCATCCGCATCCTTCTCCATGCTCGTGCCCGTGTTCATGCTGGCTGCGTTCGTTCAAAAATCTATCTACATTTCCTTCAATATTTTTTAACAGGAAGTCTAACTTTTCATCACTATATTTAGCCAGTGAGCTGAACGAAGCTTCCATTAAGTATAATGCACTTAATAATTCCATAGATACTTCATTTCCGTTATTATCCGTAAAGATAACATTCCCATAACCGCTTTCATTTGTTACTATTCTGAATGCTGCTATTTCAAATTCAGTTCCAAAGCCTTTTCCTTTTACAGGATAAGAAAGTTTTAGATTTTCTTCCTCATTCCCTTCATTTTTTTCCATTGACCATACTACGCTGAATAATATAAAAAACACAGCATAATTTATTTCTATTGTATTGTGGAAATAATGTAAAAATTCCGATTTTCCCATTAATTCACCGATTTTTTGTTGAAATTCTTTATTTTCAGTCATACTTTTCTCCTTCTATGATTTTTTTTATTTATGTACCATCTGATTTTTTTTAGTATTTTTATATTTCATTATGATATTATACTATGAATTTACGAAAAAATAAAATTTATTTTATTTATGTTAACTAAATCACTTATATAATACCTTTCCTACACTTTTGGAATTGTTATAAAATAATCTTGTTTATTGCGACTTTACTCTCCTGCGAATCTCTTCCGCTGCTTCTTTGGTCGTTTTACTGGATACATCTATTTTATATGTATCCATATTCTTATATAATTCCAGTCTGGAGATACTTTCATTTATCTGTCCCGTTTCTCTCTTTCCTGTTTTTATATCTCAGGCTATTCTCCTTGCCAGTTCAGTTTCATTACATAATAGAGCAAATTTATATAATTCAAAATCTAAATCTCTTATCTCATTCAATATATTTTTAAAAATTTCTTCCTTATGCATTACCTAGCAAAAAATTATATATTGAAAATTTGAATTATTCAAAAAAGATCAGAGCAGAAATATAATATTTTTCAGAACCATTTCAATATTTTCCTCGTTCACTGTAAACGGATTCATATTCCAGCACCTGTCACTGTCAAGATATACTGTTTTCAGTTTCTTTTAAAAGCAGATCACTCACTGTACTCTTCCCCACTTCCATTGTACCATTTATGATTATTAATTTTTTCATCTTTTTATTCCCATTCTTTTGAATAAAACTAAAACTGCTGTATTTAAAAAGCTGCATCAAAAATACTTTGATACAGCCGTATTCATATCTATACTTCCCGTTTCAGACTTATATTATACACAAATCTGTCAGCTCTGTAATACCCTATATTATATTCTATTTTCTGCCCGAACTTGTCATAAACAAGTCTTTTTCTGCATAATACCGGAATTTTATCATTAATATCAAGTATCTCCTTCAGTTCCTCCGTAGGCATCATTGCAGTTACTTCTTCATCAGACACTACTGTAAAAATCCCGTAATTCTTTTCAAGATAATCATAAAGCTTTGTAAAGCTACCGTTTATAAAATCCTCATCTTTATCCAGATTTATTCCAGGATTAAAATAACTCTGAAAGTATATATCTATGCTGTCGTTTATACCGCTTTCCCTGTATAGTACAGGACCGTTATATTCTTTATTCCTGTCAAGACCAAAAATGTCCTTTATCTCATCAGGAAAATCTTCCATTACTATCTTTTTATTTATATGTTTTAATTCAGACCCTTGGGAAAACATTTCATCTGTAAAACTATGCCATGAGTTCAAAGTCGTTTTTACTTTCTTTCTGTCAAGATTAACCTTTGTCCCTCTGCCTTTTTCACGTATAATAAGTCCGCGTAAAACAAGGCTGTCCATAGCCTTTCTTACTGTATGTCTGCTTACATTCAGCCTTTTCATCAGCTCAAGTTCGTTCGGCAGGTAAAAACCCTTACTGTAAGGTTCCTCATTTATAAGCTCAAGCAATATATTCTCTACTTGTTTATAAAGCTTTTCATCAGAATTTTTATCAACTTCTTTTCTCATAAGTGCATTCCCCCTATAAAGTTAGTTAAGGAATGAAATTTTTCCATTCTTTTAGTTTTAGTACCGGATCTGCTACAAACATGAATTTTTCCCTGTCTTTCAAATACTGCTCATAAATGGGTATACCTTTTTCTATGCTGAATTCATTGTAAAGACGAGGTTTTTTTATTTCCAGTTCCTGATTCTTATATAATTCATTTTTTATCCAGTTTATTTTATTATTGTAGTCCAATATCGGAAAAAATGCAAGTCCCTTATGCTCCCTGACTTTATCATAGTCAAATCCGTAATCTCTTACACACCATGCACCAAATACCATATTTTCTTCCGGATCTGCATTTACTGTATAGTGAGCCCAAAACGGCGGAACTATCACCACATCTCCTTCTGATGCTTCCACTGCAAAGCACCTTCCCGGGCTGTCCTCTGCGGTTTCCTGCATATAGATAACTGCCTTCCCCTGCCATATTTCATAAACTTCCGGAGTTGACATCCCGCACGATGCTGATATGCTGTGTATATGCCCCTGACTTCTTACCGGTTCTTCCCCCAGTCTTCCCTTGGAATATATTACAGCGCCGTATAAAAGATTTCTTTTTATAAGATCTGCTTTATCAGCTTCATTCCCTACATCCATAGCTATGGAATAGACTATTTCAGGACCGTCTGTATCAGGGTTTTTCAGACTTTTTCTTATGGAATCAATATCTCTGTTTTCTACCTCCGGTCCGAAAACACCCGGCTCATAAATAAATCCAAGCGGATTTTCTTTGATTTTTATATTAAATCCCGGCCAAATCATATTTCCTCCCGATATTTTTTATAAATAAATATTTTATTCTCTATAATTTATACCTTATTTTATTATTTTTTTCCATTCACACTGTTAAAATATTCCTAATAAAACTCCGACTATTGCTATTATCAGCAATACAAGCATTACTTTTACCGCGCTTAATTTTTTCTTTGTCATCAGATAATAAGTAAATAAAACTATTAATAATGGTATCAGCTTAGGAAAAATTCCATCCAGAATACTTTGCACGTTTATATCCACACTGCCGTTTTTATATCCAAGTTTTGTAACTACGTTCATATAACTTGCAGCTATACCGCCTGTTACGAATACTCCCAGTATAGCAAATGCCTCTTTCATTTTTTCCGCTCTTTCATCTATTAAAAGGTTCACTGCATCGGTTCCTAATTTATACCCTTTCATAAATAAGAAATATGAGCCTGTTATTATCAGCAGATTATATACTACTATGTAGAAAACCGGACCCAGAATATTTCCCCCTTGTGCCAGCCCCATTCCAATACTCAGCAGTATAGGAATCAGCATTCCCGGAATCATAGAATCCCCTATTCCGGCTACAGGTCCCATCATTCCGACCTTTATACCATTTATTACCTCTTCGTCTATTGCTTCTCCGTTTGCTCTTTTTTCCTCAAGTCCCACCACAATACCGTTGACTATTGCCCCCAGCTGCGGCTCGGTATTATAAAACGTTGATTGTCTTGCCAGTGCTTCCTTTACTTCTTTTTCATCACCGCCGTAAAGCTCTTCTATAACAGGAAGCATAGAATGGCAGAACCCGAAAGATTCCAGTCTTTCATAACTCATCGAGGATAAATTAAACATCATCCAGTCTCTCCAGCTTTTTACAAGCGTTTTTTTACTTAATTTTTTTTCTGTCATTAGAATTCATCCTCCTCATCGTCATTTTGTGTTCCGTTATTATTTCCTCCCTGTACAGCTGACGGTCTATAGTTGAAATGTATCAATGCGAGCAATACTCCTATCATTGCCAATGCTATCATATTCAGATTCAGGAATATGATTCCTATGAATCCTACCAAGAAATAAACCAGCAGATCGTTTCTCTTTACTATCTGCTTTAGAAGAATTGCTATTCCCACTGCCGGAAGCATTCCGCCGAGTACAGTCATCATTGTTATTACTTTATCCGGAATATGATCCAGTATTGTCTGTATATACTGCCCGCCAAGATAAACAGCTATAAACGACGGTATAAATCTCATAAGAAAAGTCGTGATCTGAGGATATAATCCGTTTGCCAGCCTTACTCCCCTTATGTCCCCGGCCTGCACCGCTTTATCTGCCTTATTATTCCAGTATGAATTTAGTACCATCATAAAATTAAATATTACTGTTCCTAATATTCCTATTGTTGCAGCAAGGGTCACAGCTACCTGCGGATCCTTTCCGGACATAATTCCAAGGGCTATTGCCGGATAAGCCACAAAATTCAGATCAGAAGGCATTGTTCCGCCCGGAGTTACGAGTGCTATATATACAGCCTGCACTGCCACTCCTACTATTATTCCCGTTTTTACATCTCCCAGAATCATTCCTACGATTAATCCTGATACCAAAGGTCTTGATAATGTATACCATCCTCCTGTAAGACCAAATGCCCAAGGTACGCTCAGCGCCCCCAGATAACAAAATATTCCGATTAAAACTGCCTGTATAAACATATTCTTATCATTCCCTCCATAAAAATATTTTTCTATTTCACTTCTTCCCAATAATATGCTTTTTTATCAGGTATTAATTTAAACTCTACCTTATATCTTTGCGCGAGATAATCAAATGCTTCCTCTTCTTCCTTAGTTACTGCCGCATTGGGTCCTATTGTTCTGGCTCCGTCTTTTAGATGCATAGGACCTACATTAATCTTATTATTATTATCATTTCTCAGATCTGCACCGCCTTCTGTAAGTTTTTGAAAAACTACCGGTGTTTTTGCAATAATAAAATACTTTTTGTTGCTTTCTATAATTTTAGGGAGTTTTTCCAAAGCTGTTTTTATATCAAAAATCCATACTTTTACTCCGCTTGGTGCTGCTCCTTTGAATACATTGCTCAAAACAGGGTCTTGAGCTATCTTATCATCCACAGCTATTATCCCGTCACAGGGAAATTCTTTTGACCATGCTGTAACTATCTGTCCGTGTATTACTCTGTCATCCACTCTTACAAATGATATTGCCATTTTTCCTCCTAAGTTGTGTAAAATATATTAAAAAAATTTGTGTATTTCATTCTGAAAATGCCTGTATCTGTACCTTTCTCTGTTTGACTGTCATCTAAGACTTTTCAATAAGATGAAGTACCGATATTTTCTTCGTCTTACATTGACTATTCAATACTGATTCTGCTTATATCTCCAATAATTATATTAATTATAAAAAACATATAACTAAAATTCATCATCTTCTTCCAAAACTGCTCCTGCTTTTTTTATGCTTTCTCTAGCAGTATTCATTATATTTTCTGCTGCACCGGCAGCATTTAGTCCCGACTCGGAGCTTTCCAGCGCTTCCAGCAGCATGGGAAAATTCACGCCGCTTATTACTTCTGTTTCTGTCTTAAACTCAGGATCATAAAAATAAGTACAGGCTGTATTATAAGGAGTTCCTCCTTCCAGATCAGTAAGAACCACAAGTCCGGAAATATCTCGGAACCCATTTACCAGCTCATGAAATTCTTTTTTAAAAGTATCGGCATCAGAATCTCTGCGGAGTGATATAATTTTTATATTCTCAGGCAGATCTCCTGCTACCATCGAATATGTGTCCCTTAATCCATAAACAAGATCTCCGTGACTTGCCAGTATTATTCCCAGCATTTTTCTCCTTTCCGACAGCCCGGCATTTCTGTATTTCTTTGCGGGTGCTATATCTCATTCATCATTAGCCCGGTAATGCTGAATATTTTAATGAGATATAACACCAGACTGTCTTTTATCCATTAATTTTTTATTGTTTAGATTTTTTATACTCTGACAAAGGCTTTAATTGTAGCTATTTCTTTCCCTGCCGAATTTCCATAAGGTCTTATTGTATATTCTCCCACATTTGCAGGTATTATAAATGTTTCGGCATAATGTACAATATATGGTTCAAATTTATTTTCGGGAGATTCTATTATCGCTTCTTCACCCTCTACAAGATTCAGCATATTTACCAAACCATACGTATTATGTAATACTTTTTTACTAAACCAGTGTCTTCTTGTTTCTATGAATTCTCTTTCATGAAGCCCTGTTCTTTCCTCTCGGAAGCCGTCTCCTTCGTCTATTTTTTCTATTCTGTTTATAAGATTTTCTTCTACCCATTCAGTGTTTCTGTTATATTGTATATTTTCCTTTCCGTGCTCTATATGTATTGGTCTCGGAAGCCCGTCAAGTCCGACTCTTCCCCAGTCCCACAGTTTAAATGTAAATATGTACGGTGTTGCGCTTATTTCAAGAATCATGGCATTTTTACCTGAGCAGTGTATTGTTCCTGCCGGTATCAGAAAGTGGTCATGTTTTTTTGCAGGAAATTTGTTTATATACTTTTCATCCGGAAAAGCTCCCTCTCCTCTTTGTGCCTTTCTGAATTCTTCTATCAGTTCATCGGGATTCACTCCGGTTTTAGTACCGAGATATACACTTCCGTCATCTCCGCTGTCCAGCATATAATAGCTTTCATCCTGTGTATAATGCATTCCGAATTTTGACTGTATATATTCAGTAAGCGGGTGAACCTGAAGACTGAGATTTCCTCCGCCCATGGTATCCAAAAAATCAAATCTTATAGGGAATTCCGTTCCGAATCTGGCATGTACCTTATCCCCTAATAATTCTACAGGCTTATAAAATACAAGATCTATTGAAGGTATTTCTACTACTATATCCCCGTATTTTAATTTCAGTGAATTTTCCTCAGGTACACCGTCAAAACACCATGCATACTGTTCCTGATTTTTATCCAGTCCGCAGACTTCCTTCATCCACTGACCGCCCCAAACACCCGGATCAAAGAATGGCACAAGCCTGAACGGCTGGTTTACGGCCTGTGTGAGAGCGGCTCTGAATGCATCGCCCTTTACCATTTTAGGATCATTTTTTATATTTGTATCAAGAAGATAATCCAGTTTTTGAAATAATCCTTTTTTATGTCTGTCCAGTACTCTCCATTCTATAAAAAATGCTCTTTTATATTTTTTCAGCACATCTTCATCAAAATTCCCTGCTCCCCAGTTATCCAGTTCTTTTCTTCGGAATCTCTGCTGTATCTCCCATCTTGCCATATCCGCATATACGAGAATATCTCCTTCGATCAGACCGGCACCAATACCGTATACCACTACCAATCCTTCCGAAATTTCATTTATTTCTTTTTTCAGTTCTTCTATTTTTTTCATATCAAAGAATTCTTCTATTGTTCTTACGCTCAATACTCCAAATACCCTGTCTTCTGTTATCTCTCTCTTTAATTCGTCAGAAAGATATTCTTCCGAAAGTTTATAATCTGCTATATTTATAAGCTTAACAGCTCCTGTTTTGCTGACAAGATTCTCATACACTTCCTTTTCATCTACTCCGTGATAATAATCCAATACCATAACTGTCTTTTTCTTATTTAAGCTGTCTTTTTTGCTCTTTAATTCCTCTAAAATATTTTCATATGACTGAAAAGCTTCCTTTTCCATGCCTTTCATTTCTATAACGGGATTTTTTTCATAATTTCTTTTTTGCTCTGGTAAATTCATTTAAATTCCTCCTAATCAATTATCTGTCTGGTTATCAGTAATTTTACTAATTGAATATCCGTCATTACTTCTAAAAATTCTTACAGGAAATCCTTTTTCCTGTATTTCTCCATAATTATGTCCGGCATCTGACGGCCAGCACGCTCCTACCACTAGAGGCTCATCCGAAATATTTACAAGTCTGTGTGCTGTATTTTCCGGTATATAATGCAGAGAATTTTTTTCCACTGTTATCACACTGCACTCTCCGTCAATATTTTTTAGTATTAAAAGTCCTCTTCCTTTTATTCCCCAATAATATTCTGTATGAGACATTTTTTCATGATAATGTCCTTTTGTCATATTAAACTCTCCGTTTACCTCTCCGGGGAATATTTTCGTAACTCCGAAATTTAATTCGCCTGCTTTTCCTTCATTTATATAACCTGTTACTTCATACATTATTTTTTCGTCATCTATGCTTTCATCCTCAGGCTTTAGAAAAACAGATTTCAGATCTTTAAATTTTTTCTTGGAAATAATCAGATTTTGTTTATCAGTATCCGAAAATTCCCCATTTTCAAAATTAAAATAAAGATTTGATTTTATTTCCATATATCCTCTCCTTCGCTGACATTATCTTTTTTAAATGTACGTATGTATATGTCCGTACATTTATTTTGATTTTATTATACCTCTTTTTTTTATTTTGTCAATATTTTTTTGAAGATAATTTTTTTAAAGCTGTATTTTAAAAAATCATACAATCAGTATCACAGGCTGTTTTCTTTTAATCTGATATTTTCCTGTATGCTGTACTACCGCTTCTCAATCCACCATATCAAAAATTTTTCGCAGATATAAAACTGTATACAATAATGTTTTATAATATTAAAAATATATGCTAAAATATGGTATCAAAAGAAACGGAGGTTCAAATGAAAAAGTTTATATTAGCATGCTTATTTCTGGTTTCTGCTTTTAGTTTTTCACTTGAGAAATCAGGGATAAAAGAATACGACAGCCTTGATATTTCCAAAGGAAAAATCATTGCTTATTATAATACTAAAAAACAGATTGTCGAAGAGCCGGCTGCGATGTTTTACAGAAAAGATTACGGAAAAAAGGGAAATTATCATCTGGTGGCAGACTTTTACGCAGATACAGATACTCCTGAAAAAATTTTTATGCTGCGTGATCTCGATGATGAGGACAGCATAAACGGAAAACTTGCATATTATAACAAGAATGAGACTATTTCATATGTAGCAGATATGAAAAATGGAAGAATTGACGGTCAGAAAACAACTTTTGAAAAAGGAAAAGTAGCGGCTGTTGTTAATTTTTCCAATAATCTTGCCAACGGAAAAGGAACATTATACTATAAAGAAAAAAAATATGCAGAAGCAAACTATGCTTACGGATTTGCAGACGGTGATTTTACACTGTTTTATCCGGACGGATCAAAAGTATTGACTCTTACTTATAAAGACAATGATGTAATAAAAAGCCAGAATTTTAACTACAAACTACAGAAGTCAGGAATAGATGAATTTGATTCCCTTGATTTTTCAAAAGGTGAAATAGTTTACTATTACAATTCTGATGGTAATATCATATCAAAAGATTCAAAAGATGCTGTTTATTTTAGAAAACTTATGTCAAAAGAAGGAAACGAATACTTTGTAGTAGACTTTTTTCTTGAAACGGGAAATGTTCAGGGGATCGGGAAAGGATATAATCTGAAAGATTTTCAGGGTCATACTCTAAACGGACCTGTTGTCACATATTATGATAATGGAATTCTAAAATCAAAAGCTTCTTATAAAAATAAAAAACTTGACGGTGAGTCAACTTTATATGATTATTTTGGAAACATTGTAAGAACAGACATATATAAAGACGGAGTCATTCAAAGTGCCCGTTTCTTTGAAACAAATTAATCATTTTATCAATGTTAATTTTAATTATCCAAAGCCGGAAAAGGCTTAATTCAAAAAATTTTTTCAATAATACAAGAAATCAAAAAAGACGGTCTTTTTAAATAAAAAGTACCGTCTTTTATCATTATTCTTTTTTATCATTCTTTATTTTTTTAAATATTATAAAAATATTTTCATTTGTAAATATAAAAAAATTATTATTATATATATGTATTAAAAACAAATAATTAATTAAATCATTTTCTAAACTATCCCAAAAACTATGATAATTCCTGAATTTTAAATATCATATAAAAAATAAAAAGCGACTTAAAGTCGCTTTTTTTCGGGTTTATCTAGCTACAACATTAGTAGCTTGAGGTCCTTTTGGTCCCTCTTCTACTTCAAATATTACTTCTTCACCTTCGTTAACAGATTTAAATCCGTCTTTTTCGATTTTTGAAAAATGTAAGAAATAATCATTCCCGTCTTCTCCAGAAATAAACCCAAACCCTTTTTTGTCGTTAAACCATTTTACTTTACCTTGCAAAGAAACTACCTCCTAAAATTATTACACCTTAAACATATTACCACTCAAATACATATTTTTTAAGTAATGCTTTTGGCAATATTATTATAACATATTTTTAAAAAAATGAAAGCCTTTTTTATTTTTTTTTATCATTTTCTTCTCAATACTATATGATATATATTGTTCTATAAGAAATATATTAGTATTAGTTATTGAAAATAATTCCAAAATAGGTTATTATATTCTATATATTATATTGTCTTAGGAGGTTTTATGGCACTTATTATTCAAAAATACGGAGGTACTTCTGTTGCCAATACAGAAAGAGTAAAAGAAGTCGCAAAAAAAGTAGTAAAATATAAAAAGGAAGGTCACGATGTTGTAGTTGTCGTTTCTGCACCTGCGGGAATGACCGACAGTCTTGTTAAAAATGCTTATGAGATAACCAATAACCCTAACAAGCGTGAACTTGACATGTTATTAACTACGGGAGAACAGATCTCTGTTGCTTTACTTTCTATGGCTGTATATGAGTTAGGTGAAAAAGCAATATCTTTTAATGCTTTTCAGATAGATTTCAGAACAACTTCCGATCATACAAAAGCAGAAATACTAAATATTGATACTAAAAAAATCAAAGAAAAGCTAACAGCAGGAAATGTAGTAGTTATTGCCGGTTTTCAGGGAGTAGATGAAAATTTTGATATTACCACACTTGGAAGAGGCGGCTCTGATACCACTGCTGTGGCATTGGGAGCAGTACTAAATGCTGATGAAGTAGAAATATACACTGATGTTGACGGAGTATACACCGCTGATCCGCGGGTAGTGGACAATCCAAAAAAATTAAAAGAAATATCATATCAGGAAATGCTTGAAATGGCTTCTTCCGGAGCAAAGGTTCTTCACCCGCGTTCTGTGGAGATAGCTGCAAAATATAATATTAATATTCACCTGCGTTCATCATTTGAGGATATTCCAGGTACTATAGTAAAAAAAGGAGATGAAATAATGGAAAAGGCACAAGTAGTAGGAGTAACTTCTTCTAAAAATGAAGGAAAAATAACACTGTTCGGACTGCCGGATAAGCCGGGAACAGCTTCAAAAGTTTTCAGCACTCTGGCAAAGGCAAAAATCAATCCTGACATTATTCTGCAAAGTTCAAGTATAAATAAAGATCTTAACAATATATCATTTACTGTAAAAACTACTGATCTCAAAGAGGCTGTTAAAATAACAGAAACTTTAAAAGAGGAGCTTGGTGCTGCCGGACTGGCCTATCAGGATAATATAGCTAAAGTATCTGTAATCGGTGTAGGTCTCAGAACGCACTATGAGACAGTTTCAGCTATATTTGATACACTTGCCGAGAACCAGATTAATATAGATATGATATCTGCTTCTGAAATAAATGTTTCATGTATTATCGAAGAGAAAGACATTGATAAAGCCGTCAAGGCTCTTCATGCTAAATTTATCGATCTGGGGGAATAATAAATGAAAATAGGAATAATCGGGCTTGGTACTGTAGGTGAAGGTGTACTGAAAATACTGGCTCTGGAAAATAAAAATATAAAACTAAAATCAGGTGCAGACCTTGAAGTGAAATACGCCTGTGACTTAAATATTGACAGAGAATTTTCATTTGATTTTGATAAGGCTATACTTACTCAGGATTATAAAAAAATACTCTCAGATCCCGAAATTGACATCGTAGTGGAATTGATCGGCGGAGAGACTATAGCAAAAAATATAATAATGGAGGCTCTTAATAATAAAAAACATGTTATTACTGCTAATAAAGCTCTGGTTGCCAAATATGGGCCGGAAATAATTTCTGCGGCAAAAGATAACTGTTCTTTATTCTTATATGAAGCTGCTGTCGGCGGCGGTATTCCTATTATCACACCTATGATAGAAAATCTGATTGCCAATCAG